>NZ_JBEZFV010000008.1:70573-418462 GCF_040649655.1 Micromonospora sp. NPDC048905
GGGCGAGGTGGGTGCTCAGGGTGCGACGGGTGCTCAGGGCGTGCAGGGCGAGGCCGGTGTCCAGGGCATCCAGGGCGCTCAGGGTGCGACTGGTGCGCAGGGCGCGGCCGGCACTCAGGGTGCTCAAGGTTTTCAGGGCGACGTAGGTGCTCAAGGCGAGGCCGGGGTTCAGGGCGCGGCGGGTGCTCAGGGCGCGCAGGGTGACGCTGGCGCTCAAGGCGAGGCGGGGGTTCAGGGCGCGACGGGCGCTCAGGGCGTCCAGGGCGAAGCCGGTGTTCAGGGTGCCCAAGGTTTTCAGGGTGCGCAGGGCGAGGTGGGTGCTCAGGGTGCGACGGGTGCTCAGGGCGTGCAGGGCGAGGCCGGTGTCCAGGGCATCCAGGGCGCTCAGGGTGCGACTGGTGCTCAGGGTGCGCAGGGCGCGGCCGGCACTCAGGGTGCTCAAGGTTTTCAGGGCGACATAGGCGCTCAAGGCGAGGCCGGGGTTCAAGGCGCTCAGGGCGCGACGGGCGCGACGGGCGCGACGGGCGCTCAGGGCGCGACGGGCGAAGCCGGTGTTCAGGGTGCTCAAGGTTTTCAGGGTGTGACGGGTGCTCAGGGCGCGCAGGGTGACGCTGGTGCTCAAGGCGAGGCGGGGGCTCAAGGCGCTCAAGGCCCTCAAGGCGTGACGGGCGCCCAGGGCGTTCAGGGCGCGGCCGGCACACAGGGTGCTCAAGGTTTCCAGGGCGACGTAGGCGCTCAAGGCGAGGCCGGTGTTCAGGGCGCTCAGGGCGCGCAGGGTGATGCGGGGGTTCAGGGCGCCCAGGGTGAGGCCGGTGTTCAGGGTGCTCAAGGTTTTCAGGGTGCGCAGGGCGAGGTCGGTGCTCAGGGTGCCCCGGGTGCTCAGGGCGCACAGGGTGACGCTGGCGCTCAAGGCGAGGCGGGGGTTCAAGGCGCTCAAGGTGCGACTGGTGCTCAGGGCGTTCAGGGCGACGTCGGCGTTCAGGGTGTTCAAGGTTTTCAGGGCGCGCAGGGCGTTGCGGGGGTTCAGGGCTCCCAAGGCGTTCAGGGCACGCAGGGTGTTCAGGGTGAGGCGGGGGTTCAGGGCGCGCAGGGCGACGCTGGCGTCCAGGGTGCTCAGGGTGCACAAGGCGATGGCGGGGCGCAGGGCGCTCAAGGCGCGCAGGGCGAGACCGGCGTCCAGGGTGCGCAAGGCGCGCAGGGTGGTCAAGGCTTCCAGGGGGTTCAAGGCTTTCAGGGCGCTCAGGGTGCGACTGGTGCGCAGGGCGCGCAGGGCGACGCCGGCGTTCAGGGTGCCCAAGGTTTCCAGGGCGCTCAGGGCGATGCCGGTGCTCAGGGTGCTCAGGGCGACGCCGGCCCTCAGGGCATTCCAGGTGAGCAGGGCGTGCCGGGCGTACAAGGACCTCAGGGAGACATCGGCGCCCAGGGATTTCAGGGCGCCCAGGGCTTTCAGGGTGCTCAGGGCGAGGCGGGCGCACAGGGCGCGGCCGGTGCTCAGGGTGCGCAGGGCGAGACCGGCACTCAGGGTGCCCAAGGTTTCCAGGGTGCCCAGGGCGACGTGGGCGCTCAGGGTACCCAGGGCGTACCAGGACCGCAGGGCGCCACTGGCGCCCAGGGCGTGCAGGGATTGGCGGGCAACGGAATCGAGGCTGCCTACATTCAGGGTCCGCTGACCGTGATTGCGGATACTCCTGTGAATTTCGGCTGCCAGGCCGGAGACATCGCCGTCGGAACCGGATACCAGCTCTCGGGTGCGGGCGTGAACCCGGTGCTGATCCAGCCACTCTCCACAAGTGGCTATCAGTTCACCTTCACCGGTGGGGGTGCGGATATCTGGGTGTCCTGCATTTCGCTCGGCACCCCTGTGGCGTTCGCGCCTGCCGGCACTACATCGGGCCGTACGTCGGCCAACAGCGGCAATTCCAACCGGCCGAACAGCGAGTCGGGCCGCCCCGCAACCGTCACGGAGGAGCAATGAACACGCGTCAGATATTCGGGTCACTTGCCTGTGGTGCGGTCCTGCTGACCGGAGTCGCGGGATGCAGTGACGAACCTGCTGAGAAGCCGCAGACGAGCAGCTCCGGCGACAGCGACAAGGCGAACGGCGACACCAACGCCGGGACCGCTCCGGCGGACCTGCTGAAGCTCGGAGTCGAGCAGGGGCAAGCCGGGAACCTCGACGCGGCGAAGACCACCTTCGAGAAGGTGCTGGCGGCAGAGGCCGACAACAAGTTCGCGTGGTTCAACTTGGGCTTCATCGCTCAGTCGCGCAACCAGCCCGACGAGGCGGTTACCAACTACGACAAGGCGTTGGCTGCCGACGGCAACTACAAGCCCGCCCTGTTCAACAAGGCGATTGCACTGGAAGGTAAGGCCCCGACGACGTCGATTGACATCTACCGCAAGGTGGTGTCGATCGACAACAAGTCGTCAACCGCCTACCTCCGGCTGGGCATACTGCTGTCCCAAACCGGCGACGACTCGAAGGCACGGGACGCCTTCAAGGCCGCGATCCGGCTGGACAAGGGGCTCACCTCTGCCGTTCCGGCGAAGTACCGCCCGACTCCGACCCCGACCACTCGATCCTCGGCTCCGGCGGGTAGGTGAGTGGTTCAATGCACGCCCCGCGGGTGACAGTCTTTACCGGAAGCAACCGCACTCGTTTCATCGACGAATGTTTCCGTTCGCTGGTCGCGCAAACTTTCACCGACTGGGAATGGGTGGTCATTCTCAATCAAGGGTCTCGTTGGCGGCCGGAGAGGCACGACGATCGGATCCGGCTCATTGTCGAGGACAACCTGGACGGCGTTGGTGCCGTGAAGGGGCGCGCCTGCGCCGAGGCCGTCGGGGAGATACTTGTCGAACTCGACGACGACGACCTGCTCAGCACCGACTGTCTGCAACAGATCGTGGACGCCTTCGACGGCAATCCGGAGGTGGGATTCGTCTACAGCGACACCGCGCAGATCCAGGAGGACGGCGGCCGCTGTGAAGACCGTTTCGCGACGTCGTTCGGCTGGCGGCACTACGACGAGAAAGTGGACGGCCGTGAGGTGTTGGTCTGCCGGGCGTTGCCCCCGACACCGCACAACGTGAGCTACATCTGGTATGCACCGAACCACGTGCGGGCCTTCCGCCGGGACATCTACGAGAAGGTCGGCGGATACGACGAGTCTCTCGACGTCGCGGACGACGCCGACCTCATGGCTCGGATGTACCAGGTGAGCGAGTTCCAGCACATTCAGAAATGCCTGTACCTGCAGCGCATGCATGCCAAGAACACGCAGCGCATTCCGGATGTCAACGCCCGCATCCAGCAGCGTACGGTGGAGATCTACGATCGAAACATTCAGCAGAACGCGTTGGCCTGGGCACGGCGGCAGGGCCTCCTGGCGCTGGATCTCGGTGCTGCACACAACAAGCCGGAAGGCTATCTCGGCCTGGATTACCACGATGGGTCGGGCGTCGACATGGTCTGCGACATAACCAAGGGAGTCGACCTCCCGGACAGTAGTGTCGGAGTCATTCGAGCCGCCGACTTCCTGGAGCACATCCCGGACAAGATCAAACTGTTCAACGAGCTTTACCGACTGCTCGCGCCGAACGGGATGCTGTTGTCGCTGACGCCCAGCACCGACGGTCGAGGTGCCTACCAGGATCCGACGCACGTTGCGTTCTACAACGAGAACTCGTTCTGGTATTTCACGGACGCCAACTATTCTCGGTTCGTGCCTGAAATAAAATGCCGTTTCCAGACGTCGCGTCTGGTCACGTATTTCCCGAGTGAGTGGCACCAGGCGCACAACATCCCGTACGTGTCCGCGAACCTCATCGCGATCAAGGATGACGTCCTGCGTAACGGCGGTCCGCTGAACATATGACTCTCGGACGGGCCGCGTCGCCTGTGGAAGCTGCGGAAGTGGATCCACATGCCGTTTCCCGTGCTGTCGAGGCGATCATCACTACCTCGGCGGGATGACGGCGTCGCCTACGCGTAAGACGTGGCGGTGCGGGAGCGTCCGTACCAGATGATCCTCGACGTCGGCTGGACCGACCAGCTTGGCCGACCGTCGACAGCGGGGCCGCTTCCGAAAGGAGCGGCCCCGTTGCCGTCTCGAGCAAGTCGTGCGGTGGCGGACAGGCCGCGCGCGTAGCAGATCAACTGTCTCGGCGGGCGTTGTCCACACCCCCCGAGGTTGTCCACAGGTGGGCGCGGTCGGGCGGCCTGCCGTGCGGTTTCCGAGCAGGGTCGGCGACATACCAGAGCCCGACCGCTGGAGGCCGCGATGCCATCCCGTACCTCGGTTCCGCCGATCCGCCCGCTCCCGCTGGTGGTCACCGGCGACGACGATCTGCTCGATGATCTGCTCCGGCTCGCCGCCGCTGGCGGGACCGAGGTGGAGTTGGCCCGCGACCCGGCCGCCGCCCGTACTCGTTGGCAGCCCGCTCCGTTGGTGTTGCTCGGCGCCGATCAGGCGCAGTCGTGTCTGCGTGCCCGGTTGCCGCAGCGGTCCCGGCTGGTGCTGGTCGGCCGGGTCGGTCAGCTCGACCCCGGCTGGCAGACCGCCGAGCTGATCGGGGCCGAGCACGTCGCCATGCTGCCCACCGCCGAGCCGTGGCTGGTGGATCGGTTCGCCGAACAGGGTCCGGACCGTCCGAACGGTGTCGACGCCCGGATCGTCGCGGTGTTCGGCGGCCGGGGCGGCGCCGGGGCGAGCGTGCTCGCTGGTGGCCTCGCCGTGACTGCCGCTCGGGCCCGGTTGCGCACGCTGCTTGTCGACGCGGACCCGCTCGGGGGTGGCCTCGACCTCGTGCTGGGCTGGGAGCAGTTGGAGGGGCTGCGCTGGCCGTCGCTCACCAGCGCCGACGGGCGCGTGGACGCCCCGGCGTTGGTGCGGGCCCTGCCCAACCGGGGTGACCTGGTGGTGCTCTCCTGGGACCGCGGCGAGATGCTGGCGCTGCCGGCGGCGGCGATGGCCGCGACCGTCGACGCCGCCCGGCGAGGTCGGGACTTCGTGGTGGCGGATGTGCCCCGACAGTTGGACGACGCCGCGGTGGTGGCGTTGCAGGCGGCGGACCAAGCGTTCGTCGTCGTCCCCGCCGAGTTGCGTGCCACCGCCGCGGCCGCTCGGGTGGTGGCCATCGCTGCCCCGCACTGCGCCGCGCTCTCGGTGGTGGTGCGCGGCCCCGCTCCGGGCCGACTACGTGCCACCGAGGTGGCACGGGCTCTGGGCCTGCCGTTGGCTGGCGCGCTGCGCCCCGAGCCAGGGCTGTGCCGCGGACTGGAACGAGGCGAGGCGCCGGCCGCTGCGGGGAAGGGCCCGCTGGCCGCACTCTGCCAGCGGATCGTCACCGACCTCACCGGTGTCCCGGCGACGGGTGCGGCATGACCGGCCGGTCGCAGGACGGCACCCTAGCCGCCCGGGTGCGGCAACGGATCGCTGCCGCCACCACCCCGGTCACAGCGGCGGCGATCGTCTCCGCCGTACGGGCCGAGCCAACCGCTGCGGTGCTCGGCGACAACGCCGTGCTGCGGATAGCCGACCGGGTGCACGACGATCTCGTGGGTGCCGGGCCGTTGGCTCCACTGCTCGCCGACCCGGAGGTCACCGACGTCCTCGTCAACGGGACCCGGGTCTGGGTCGATCGTGGTTCGGGGTTGCAGCAGGTCGCGGTCCCGTTCGGCTCGATCGAGGACGTCCGCCGGTTGGCGCAGCGCCTGATCGCGAGCGCCGGCCGTCGGCTCGATGACGGCTCCCCGTACGCGGACGCCCGGCTCCCCGACGGCACCCGGCTGCACGCCGTGCTGCCGCCGGTGGCGACCGAGGGCCCCTACCTGTCCCTGCGGACCTTCCGGCACCGGCCGTTCAGTCTCGACGAACTGGTCCGCCACGGGACCGTCCCACGACCGGTGGCGCCGCTGCTCGCCGCCGTCGTGGCTGCCCGCCTGGCGTACCTGGTCAGCGGTGGAACCGGGTCGGGCAAGACGACCCTGCTCAACACGCTGTTGGGGATGGTGCCAGCCACCGAGCGGATCGTGCTTGTGGAAGACGCCGCCGAGCTGCGTCCAGGGCACCCGCACGTGATCGGGCTCCAGGCGCGCACGGCCAATGTGGAGGGCTCGGGCACGGTCAGCCTCGGGGACCTGGTCCGGCAGGCGTTGCGGATGCGTCCAGACCGCCTGGTGGTCGGGGAGTGCCGGGGCGGTGAGGTGGTCGACCTGCTGGCGGCGCTCAACACCGGCCACGACGGGGGAGCTGGCACCTTGCACGCCAACTCCCCGTCCGACGTACCCGCCCGGCTGGAGGCGCTGGGCATGCTGGGTGGGCTGCCGCGCGCCGCGCTGCACGCCCAGGTGGCCGCCGCGTTGCAGGTGCTGTTCCAGGTGCGGCGCGGTGATCAGGGACGCGTTCTGGAGTCGATCTGCCTGCTCCTGCCCGACGGACCGGAACGGTTGGTGACCGTGGTGCCTGCCTGGGTACGCGGCAGTGGTCTCGGGTTGGCTGCCCGCGCGCTGGGGGCGCTGCTCCGCGAGCGCGGGGTGGCGGTGCCGCCGATCCTCAGCGAGCCGTGGCCTGGTTCGGCAGGCCCGGCATGACCGGCATGACCGGCGCGACGATGCTGGCGGCGACGTTGCTGCTGGTCGCCGCGGTCCTGGTGGCATGGCCCGTGCACAGCATCCGGGCCCGCCGACGTCGGGTGTTGGCGACGGGACGGCGAGGCGGCGGCACCGATCCCAACGACGCGCTCGTGGAGTGGATCCGGGAACTCGGCCGCACGCCGGACGGCCCGGTCGACGGGCCGGGCGACCCGCTGACCCCGGGTGGCCCGGTCAGCGTTCCGTGCCGGCCACGGACCAGTGCGAATCGGAGCGGGAGGCCTACCGCGCTCGGCTGGCCCAGCCTGGACGTCACCGGCAGCGCGGTCCGGCCCGGGGCGACGGGCGGGTCGTTGGGGAGCGCCCGTCCCGTAGGCCCGACACGTCCCCCAACCCGTCGGGACCCCCGACGTCCGGCCGGCGCCGCTGGGCACGAGGCCAGGATTCCGGACGCCGAAGGGCGGGGTGGCACATCCGTGGCCGAGATGACGATCGGCGGCGGCGATGTGGGGGCGCACCGGACGGACGGCGCTTCGGCCGCGGTGACGACCGCTGGGTGCGGCGACATGGCGGACGTCCCGCCCGGCGGGTCCAGCCCGGCGACGGCCGAGGGACGCGGGGGTGTCGTCCGCCGGGCCGACCGGTTCGTCGGGTCGGCCGATGTCCCGACCGTGGCGGCGCGGGGACGGGTTCGGCGGTCGTCCAGGCGGATGCTTCCGCTGGTCGGGCTGCTGGCTGGTGGTGTCGGTGCGGTGGTCGGCGGCCCGGTCGCAGCGGTCGCGTTGGGTGGATACGCCGCGCTGACCGGGCGGGCGATGCTGCGCTGGCGAGTGAACCGGGGCGCCGAGCGACGGCGGAGACGTGGGCTGGACCAACTGTGTGGCCTCGCGGCGGACCTCCGGGCCGGTCTGCCCGTGCAGCAGGCGATCGAGGCCGCCACCGATGGGTGGGACGGGTCCGACCGGCTGCGTCAGTTGACGGCGGCTGCGGTGCGGCTGGCCGATCGGACCGGCGCGCCGCTGGCGGACCTCGTCGAGCGGATCGAGGCCGACGCTCGGGCGACCGACCGAGGGCTGGCTGCCGCGGCGGCCCAGGCGGCCGGTGCCCGGGCCACGGCCTGGTTGTTGGCCGCGTTGCCGGTGGGTGGGATTCTGCTCGGGTACGGGATCGGCGTCGACCCGGTGGCGGTGCTGCTGCACAGCAGTGTCGGCGGGGTCTGTGCGGTCGTCGCGGTCGCCCTGCAGGTCGTGGGCCTCCTCTGGACGGAACGGCTGGGTGCGACGCCGGGGCGGGCCGGATGATGTCGCGAAGTCTGACAAGCCGTCGCAGTCGAAGCGGTGGGCTGCGGCCGGACGCGATCCGCCTCGCCGCGGCGCTGGGTGGGCTGGCCGTCGCCGTGGTCGCCGAGGGCTGGCTGGGACTGCTCGGTGCGGTCCCGACCGCGTGGCTGTTGGATTTTCTGCTGCGGCGGATCGAGTCACCGGGTGTGCGCACGCGGCGGCTTCAGGAGGCCGCTGACCTACCGCTCGCGGTGGACCTGCTGGCAGCCGCGATGCGGGCGGGCGCTCCGGTGGATCGCTCGGTGCTGGCCGTCGCCGAGGCTCTGGACGGACCGCTCGCGGCGCGCCTGGCCCGGGCCGGCCGCACGTTGCTGCTCGGTGGTGGCCCGGCGGAGGCGTGGTCCGCGCTGAACGGAGTGCCCGGCGCGGAGCGGTTGACCGCAGCGGCGTTGCGCTCGGCCAACAGCGGCGCGGCCCTGGCCGGCGCACTGACCCGACTCGCCGACGACCTTCGTGCCGACCGGGCGAGCGCCGCCGAGGCGTCAGCCCGTCGGGCGGGCGTGCTCATCGTCCTGCCGCTGGGGCTCTGCTTCCTGCCGGCGTTCATTCTCGCCGGCCTGGTGCCGGTGATCGTCGCCGTTCTCGGCGACGTGCTCTGACCCATCGAGAAGGGAAACAGCAATGCGCAAACTCATCGCCCGGCTGCGCGGCGACGCCGGAATGAACACGGCCGAGTACGCCGTCGGCACGCTCGCCGCGGTCGCCTTCGCCGGGATCCTGTTGAAGGTGCTGACGTCCGGCAACGTCCAGTCGGCGCTGACCGCCGTCATCGACCGGGCGCTGAAGTGATCGGGCGCCGGCAGGCTGGCCGCGATCGGAGGCCGGGCAATCCCGAGCGGGCGCTCGACCGGCGGAGAGTCCGCGCTGTCGAGCGGGCCGCCGACGGGGATCGAGGGTCGTTCACCGCCGAACTGGCGGCTGGCCTGCCGGCGCTGCTCCTGTTCCTGCTGGTCGGCCTCGCCGCCGTCAATGCCGTAAGCGCCCAGGCCGGCTGCCTGCACGCGGCCCGGGAAGCGGCGCTGGCCGCCGCCCGCGGCGCGGACGGCAGCGCCGAAGGTGAGCGTGCCGCACCGCCAGGGGCGGAGGTGTCGGTGTCCGTCGACGGCGACCGGGTGTGGGCGACGGTACGCGCGCCCGTCCGGGCGCTGGGCGGCCGGCTCCCTCGGATCACCGTGGTCGCCACCGCTGTCGCAGCCGTGGAGCCCGGCGCTGCCGAGAGGAGTTGATGGTGCGACGGACCCACGGCCCGGACTCCGAGCGACTCGAGCACGGTCCACCGGACGCGCAGCGCGGTGGTGCGACCGTCCTGGTGTTGGCGATCGGACTGGTCTTCCTGTTGGTCGGCACCTTCGGTGCCGCCGTCGCCGCGGCTCAGCTGGCGGGTCAGCGGGCGGCGGTGGCAGCCGATCTCGGCGCGCTGGCGGGAGCCGCCCGCCCACTCGACGGCGAGGCGATGGCCTGCCAGTTCGCGGGCGACACCGCCGGCCGCAACGCGGGTCGGATGGTCGGCTGTCGCCTTGACGGGCTCGACGTGCTGGTGACCGTCGAGGTGGCGTTCACGCCACTCCCCGGACTGAGCCGGGTCGCCACGTCAACGGCCCGCGCCGGCCCGGTGCGCGGTTGATCGACAGCGGCCTGCTGGCCGGGACCAGGGCGCAGAGCCGTGTCCCGGTCAGCGGCCGAGCAGCGGGTGGGGTCGAGGGTGTCAGCGAGCCTGGAGCGCGTCGAGGGCGACGGCCATGGCGATGACCAGGCGGCGGTCGATCTGCGGGTGCTGCACCTCGACGACGTACTTGTCGCGCAGGCCCCACTTCTTGACCACGGTGAAGACCGGCTGGCCGCCGGCGGTGAAGTCGAAGTGGTACGGCAGCCACGACAGGGAGTCGACGAACCGGCGCAGCAGTGCCACGGGCAGGCTGCGCTCCTGGCCCGTCACCTGCGGCAGGCCGGCCTGCTCGACGTGCCACGTCGACCTGAGCAGCGACTGGGCGAAGTCCTTGCGGAACAGGCCGATCGCGGTCCCGGCGGCGTCGGTCACGTCGTACGTGGCGCCGAGGTCGATGCGCTGGCGAGCCTTGAAACCGAGCAGGGGCTGCTGCTTCGAGTCGTCCGTGTAGATCGTCACCTGCTCCTTGAAGGCGAGCCGCTTCTGCTGCGCGAACGCGATCAGCTCACCCTCGGTGCCGTCCGGGGAGACCGAACGGACCTCGTACTGGTTGACCATCATGCGCAGCCGCTGACGGACATGGAACTGGTGCTGGCCCTGCAAATTGTCGTACTGCATCTGAGCTCCTCAGGGGGTTGGTCCGCCGGAGTCTCGCACAGCCCGACAACTGTCGCGCTCCTTGCCATCGACGATCGCAGAATGCTGGGTAGCCGTCGTGGGTCGTCGAACGACTACCCCAGCATCCCGGTGCCCGTGCGGTGAAAGGGGTGGGTCAGCGCCCGTCGGTGGTGGTCGCGGCGCGCACCGCCCAGGTGTTGAGGACCTGGTGGATGACGCGCAGGCGTTCGTTGATCTGGTCCAGGCGTTCGGCCTGAGCCAGGTTGGCCAGCGCGGACCCGAGCGCGATCTGCTGGTCGAGGGTGAGTTGATCCTGGTCGATGGTATAGAGCAGGTCGACGGTCTCGGCGATGGTGTCGGCCACGGCTTCTCCTCGGGCACGGGGGGCGATCAGCAACAGAGAGATCGATGGAAGCGCTCCCACACATTGTGCCCAGCGTCAGGCCGATTCATGCAAGTCGCTCATTCGGGCAGGTTCGCCAACACCACGTCGAGCACCCGGATCGCGTCCGGCTTGGAGAGCGGATTGTTGCCGTTGCCGCACTTCGGCGACTGCACGCAGGACGGGCACCCGGTCTCGCAACCGCACTCGGCGATCGCGTCCCGGGTGGCCCGCAGCCACGCCGACGCCGTGCCGTACGCCCGCTCGGCGAACCCCGCGCCACCCGGGTGCCCGTCGTAGACGAAGACGGTCGGCGCCTCGGTGTCCGGGTGCACGGCGGTGGAGAGCCCGCCGATGTCCCACCTGTCGCAGGTGGCCATCAGCGGCAGCAGGCCGATCGCGGCGTGTTCGGCGGCGTGCAGCGCACCTGGCACGTCGGCCGGCTGGACCCCGGCGAGGGTCAGCGACTGCGGCGACAGGGTGAACCAGACCGCCACCGTGCGCAGCTCCCGGGTGGGCAGGTCGAGTGGTCGGGTGTCGATCACCTCGCCGGTGGCGATCCGCCGGCGCTGGTACGACACGACCTGACTGGTCACGTCCACCTCGCCGAGGAACATGCCGACCGGCCCGGCGTCCACGTACGAGCGCACCGACACCACGGACACGTCGGTGACGTCGCGGGCGTGGGTGGACCAGTCCGGCTCCTCGGCGTGCACGAGCGCGCAACCGTCGGCGAGGTCGAGGTCGTCGACCACGTACGAGACGCCCTGGTGCAGATAGACCGCGCCGGAGTGCAGCAGGAAGTGCGAGGACCCACCGTCGACGGTCCCGAGCAGCCGGCCGGTCGACGACTCCACCACGCACACCGGGGCGCCGCCCTCACCGCGCAGATCCACCTCGGGCCGCTCCCGGTGCCGCCAGTACCAGCCGGTGGGCCGCTGCCGCAGCGCCCCGGCGGCCACCAGTTGGTCGACGGCCTCCTTCGCCCCGTCACCGAAGAGCACCAGGTCGGCGGGGGTGAGTGGCGCCTCGACCGCGGCGCAGGCGAGTTGCGGCGCCAGCACGTACGGGTTGGCCGGGTCGAGCACTGTCGCCTCCACCGGGGCGCCGAAGATCGCCTCGGGGTGGTGCACCAGGTAGGTGTCCAGTGGGTCGTCCCGGGCCACCAGCACGGCGAGGGCCTCCTGCCCGGAGCGCCCGGCGCGGCCCGCCTGCTGCCACAGCGACGCCCGGGTGCCGGGGTAGCCGCAGATCAGCACCGCGTCCAGCCCGACCAGGTCCACGCCCAGCTCCAACGCGTTTGTCGAGGCCAGGCCGAGCAGGTCGCCGTGCAGCAGGGCCCGTTCCAGCTCGCGCCGCTCCTCGCGCAGGTAGCCACCCCGGTAGGCGGCCACCCGGTCGCCGAGCCCCGGCACCGCGTCGTCCAGTGCTCGACGCGCGTTGGCCGCCACCACCTCGGCGCCCTTGCGGGAGCGGACGAACGCGAGGGTGCGTACCCCCTCGGCGACCGTGTCGGCGAGCAGGTCCGCGGTCTCGCGCAGCGCGGACCGGCGGACCTGGTGGAGGTCGTCGTGTTCACCTGTCGCCTGTGGTGGCACCGGAGAGGAGGAGCCGCTGTCGGGTGGCAGTAGCGGCGGCTCCCAGAGCGCGAAGGTCACGCCGCCGCGCGGCGACGCGTCCTCGGTGACCGCCGTCACCGGCAGTCCGGTCAGCCGCCCGGCGGCGGTCGCCGGGTCGCCGGAGGTCGCCGAGGCGAGGACGAAGACCGGGGTGGCCCCGAACCGGGCGCACTGCCGGCGCAGCCGACGCAGCACGTGCGCCACGTGCGAGCCGAACACCCCTCGGTAGGTGTGGCACTCGTCGATCACCACGTACGCGAGTCGGCGCAGGAAACCGGACCACTGGGCATGACCGGGCAGGATGCCGTGGTGCAGCATGTCGGGGTTGGTCAGCACGAACCGGGAGTGCCGGCGGATCCACTCCCGCTCGGCGCGCGGCGTGTCCCCGTCGTAGCAGGCGGGGCGTACCCCTTCCAGTTCCAGTGCGGCGACGGCCCGTAGCTGGTCGGCGGCGAGCGCCTTGGTCGGCGCGAGGTAGAGCACGGTGGCCCGAGGGTCGGCGAGCAGGGTGGCCAGCGCCGGGAGTTGGTACGCCAGTGACTTGCCGGACGCGGTGCCGGTGGCGACGATCACGTGCTGACCCTCGTACGCCAGGGTGGCTGCCTCGGCCTGGTGCTGCCACGGCGCGGTCACGCCGCGTCCGGCGAACGCCGCCCGCAGTTCCTCCGGTGCCCACGACGGCCAGGGCGCGGGCACCCCGGCGCGGGCCGGCACCCGCTCGACGTGGGTGACCGGGTCGCCGGCGCCCCGGGCGCGGAGCCGGCGCAGCAGGTCGACCGGCGCTGGCCCGGGGCCGGGACCAGCGGATACGGTGGCCGCGGACGACGACTCCAGGTCGCGGCGCGGCGTGCCGCGCGCGGAGCTGAAGTCGTCGGAGGTCACGCCCTGCACTCTCGCACTGGTGTTCGGAGATGAAAAGTCGGACACCGGGGTAAGGGGAAGCCTCCGCTGGTGTCCGCAGGCCGCCCCGGCGGTAGTGGTTAGATGCCCACGAGAGTTTACGGCTCTGGCGAGGAGGACCGATGGAGCTGTCGCTGGCGACCCGCACCGAGGGCGAGCACACGGTGCTCGAGGTCGGTGGTGAGGTGGACGTCTACACCGCGCCCCGGCTCCGTGAACGACTCCTCGAGTTGATCGATGGTGGCGCCCGGCACGTGGTGGTCGATCTCGACCGGGTGGACTTCCTCGACTCCACCGGCCTGGGTGTGCTGGTCGGCGCGCTCAAGCGGCTGCGGTCGGCCGGAGGTTCGTTCGCCCTGGTCTGTGACAAGGAGCCCCTGCTCAAGATCTTCCGGATCACCGCACTGGACCAGGTGTTCCCGTTGCACCCGACGGTCGACGCGGCGATCAGCGCCGACTCGGCGGGCGCCGGCGCGTGATGGCGACCGTCAAGCTCTCGTTCTCCCCCGCCCCGGTGCACGTGCGCACCGCCCGGCTGGTCGGCGTGGCCGTCGCGCGCCGCGCCGGGGTCCGGGAGGACCTGCTGGACGAGGTACGCCTGGCCATCGGTGAGGCGTGCACCCGCGCGGTGGCCCTGCACCGGCAGTACGGGCTGCCCGACCCGGTGCTCGTGGAGATGTCCGACGGCGGTTCGTACGCGGTGCGGGTGGTGGACCGGGCGCCGATCGAGGCGGGCATCGGCCTGACCGCGCTGCCGCCGGACGCGTTGGCCAACGAGTCGCTCACCGATGAGGCGCTGACCACCGGCGTCGGATTCGCGCTGCTCGCCGGTTTCGTCGAGGACCTGCAGGTGCGCCCGGTCGACGAGGGCATCGGCACCGAGGTGCGGATGGTGTGGCCGGTCGGCCGCTGACCCAGTTCCGCTGCGTAGGCCGTGTCCCCGGTTGGGGATGCGGCCTTCTTCGCATGGATCAAGCCCTATATCAGATTTCGTTTCATAACACAGCGATGAAGATCATCGCGACACGGTGGCACCTGCGTGTGACCTCCGACACTGCGGAGGGCTACAGTACCCGGGTTGTCAGCAAGTGATCCGTCCCGCAGCCAGCGGGTATGGGTGGTCATCGCTGGTCCGCTGGGGTTGACGCTCGCTTGCGAATTCCGCATCCAGGCGTCGGTCAGTGCGTCTCCACTCACCGGCGCGATTGTTCGGTAACAGGAGGACACAGATGTCCGAGACCTTGGCCGCCGACGGCGGGCTTTCCCTTACCGAAAGCAATGTCACCTACGTCGTCATCGCCGCGGTCGTCGCGCTGGTGGCACTCGGTTTCGCTGCCGCCCTGACGAAAACGGTGCTGGCCGCCGGTAAGGGCACCGAGAAAATGCAGGAGATCTCGGCGGCGGTCCAGGAGGGCGCCTCGGCCTACCTGCTCCGTCAATTCCGCACCCTGGCGATCTTCGTCGTCGTCGCCGTCGTGCTGCTCTTCCTGCTTCCGGTGCACGACACCGATGGCAGTGAGCTCGCGGTGAAGATCGGCCGCTCACTCTTCTTCGTGGTGGGCGCCCTGTTCAGCGCGTTCATCGGAGGCGCCGGCATGTGGTTGGCCACCCGCGCCAACCTGCGCGTGGCCGCCGCCGCGAGGGAGCGAGCAGGTGGCCGCGAAGCCGCCATGAAGATCGCCTTCCGGACCGGTGGCGTCGTCGGCTTCCTCACCGTCGGCCTCGGCCTCTTCGGCGCCGCGCTCGTCGTCCTCGTCTACCGGGGTGACGCGCCCACCGTGCTGGAGGGCTTCGGCTTCGGCGCCGCGCTGCTCGCGATGTTCATGCGGGTCGGCGGCGGCATCTTCACCAAGGCCGCCGACGTCGGCGCCGACCTGGTCGGCAAGGTCGAGCAGGGCATCCCCGAGGACGACCCGCGCAACGCCGCCACCATCGCCGACAACGTGGGCGACAACGTCGGTGACTGCGCCGGCATGGCCGCCGACCTGTTCGAGTCGTACGCGGTGACGCTCGTCGCCGCGCTGATCCTCGGCCGCGCCGCCTTCGGCGAGCAGGGTCTGGTCTTCCCGCTGATCATCTCCACCATCGGCGTGCTGATCGCGATCGTCGGCGTCTTCATCACCCGGCTGCGCGCGTCCGACCGCAACGCCCTGACCGCGATCAACCGGGCCTTCTACCTGTCGGCGGCGCTCTCCGCGGTGCTGGTGGCGATCGCCGCCTACGCGTACCTGCCGGCGACCTTCGGCGAGTTCGACAGCGGCCTCACCGACGCCCCGGGCAACCCGCGGCTGGTGGCCATCGGCGCGGTCGTGATCGGCATCGTGCTGGCCGGCGCGATCCAGGCGTTGACCGGCTACTTCACCGAGACCAACAGGCGGCCGGTGCAGGACATCGGCAAGAGCTCGCAGACCGGTGCGGCGACCGTGATCCTGGCCGGCATCAGCATCGGGCTGGAGTCGGCGGTCTACTCGGCGCTGCTGATCGGCGCCGGCGTCTTCGGCGCCTTCCTCCTCGGCGGCAGCTCCATCACGCTGTCGCTGTTCGCGGTGGCACTGGCCGGCACCGGCCTGCTCACCACGGTCGGCGTGATCGTCGCGATGGACACCTTCGGGCCGATCTCCGACAACGCCCAGGGCATCGCCGAGATGTCCGGCGACATCGACGAGCACGGCGCTCGCACGCTGACCGAGCTGGATGCGGTCGGCAACACCACCAAGGCGATCACCAAGGGCATCGCGATCGCCACGGCGGTGCTCGCCGCGACCGCGCTGTTCGGCTCGTACACCGACTCGCTCAGCAGCGCGTACGCGACGGCTGGCGTGGGCGACGTCGGCAACGAGATCCTCAACGCGCTGAACGTGGCGAACCCGCGCAACCTGGTCGGCCTGATCATCGGCGCGGCGGTGGTCTTCCTCTTCTCCGGGCTGGCCATCAACGCGGTGTCCCGCTCGGCCGGTGCCGTGGTGATGGAGGTCCGCCGGCAGTTCCGTGAGCTGCCCGGCATCATGGACGGCACCCAGCGCCCGGAGTACGGCAAGGTCGTCGACATCTGCACCCGGGACGCGCAGCGCGAGCTGATGACCCCCGGCCTGCTCGCCATCCTGGCGCCGATCGCGGTCGGCTTCGGCCTCGGGCCCGGTGCGCTCGCGGCGTACCTGGCCGGTGCGATCGGTGCCGGCACCCTGATGGCGGTGTTCCTGTCCAACTCCGGTGGGGCCTGGGACAACGCCAAGAAGCTGGTCGAGGACGGCGCCTACGGCGGCAAGGGCTCCGAGGCGCACGCCGCCACGGTCATCGGCGACACCGTCGGCGACCCGTTCAAGGACACCGCCGGCCCGGCGATCAACCCGCTGATCAAGGTGATGAACCTGGTCTCGCTGCTGATCGCGCCCGCCGTGGTGGCCTGGAGCGTCGGCGACGAGCGCAACGTCGGCCTGCGGGTCGGCATCGCGCTGGTCGCGACGCTGATCATCGTGGCGTCGGTGGTGTTCAGCAAGCGCAAGGGCATCGCGATGTCCGATTCGGACGCCGATGGCAACACCGGCGCGGGCAGCAGCGATCACCGCCCGGAGACGGTCAACGCCTGACCCAGGACCGGTCCGGGGTCTCCGGTCGACGTAGCCCGTCGACCGGGGACCCCGGCCGTCCGGCCCGATGCCACACCTGGCCAAAGGCCGTACGCTGCAACGCATGCGTACGTGCCGGGCGTCTGCCGCCGGAAAGTTCACGGTGGTCCTGGCCACGATCGTCGTCCTGGCCGGCTGCGGCGGGGGCCCCAGCCCACGGGCCTGGGCGGCCTCGGTCTGCGGCGCGCTCACCCCGTGGCGCTCCGAGATCAACAAGCTGACCAGCAGCACCGACGAGCAGATGACCGCGCAGACCACGCCGGCGCAGGCCAAGGAGAACCTGGTGCGGCTCTTCGACGGGGCGGAGCGGGCCAGCGAGGCCGCCCGCCGCAAGGTGGAGAAGGCGGGCGTACCGGAGGCCGAGAACGGCGAGGCCATCTCCGCCGGTTTCCGCAGCTCACTGGGGATGATGCGGGACGCGTACGGCCGCGCCCGGGACACCATCGACGGGTTGGGCACCGGCGAGCCGACCGCCTTCTACGACGGCGTGCGGGCCGCCGTGGCGACCCTCAACACGGAGTACGACGCCAGCGCGCTGGACACCAGCAAGCTCAACTCCGAGGAGCTGAAAAAAGCCTTCGACGAGGTGCCGGAGTGTCACTGAGCGGGCTCGACGACACCGCGGCGGAACCACCGGCGCTGTTCCCCGCCCCCGAGTCCGACGCGCCCGCACCCGCGCGACGGCGGCGTGGGCCGCCCCACAACGGCCCCACCGCAGGTGACGACGTGGATCGGCAACTTGTCTTCTTCGGCGCGGAGGCGGCCGAGCCGACGATCGCCGACCTGGCCGGGCTGCTCGCCGGGCCGGGCGAGGTGGTCCGCATGGGCGGCACCGCCCGGCTCTCGGTGCAGGTGGACGCCGCGTGGCGGGTGCACGTGCTCGTCGCCGAGTTGGCGTCGCGGGGGCTGGCGGCGAGCTGGGAGCCGACCGAGGGCGAGCGACACGCCGTGCGGACGTCGTACACCCGGGTCCTGAAGCCGCTCGCCGCGGCCTGGCTGCACGGTACGGCGAAACGCCCGCCGGCCACCTTCCACCTGACCGGCCGGCGGCTGCGGTTGTGGCTCGCCGCGGCCGGGACGCCGGAGCCGCCCGATGGCTTCCTGTTGCGGCTCGGCGTGGACGACCGGGAGTGCTGGGAACCGATCGGTGTCGTGCTCGCCGCGGCCGGGCTCGCTGGCACGCTGCTCAGCCCGGTTGCGGGCGGCCCGGCCTACCTGATCAGCGGCCGGCGACGGTTGGACCGCCTCGCCGAACTGGTCGGTGGCCCGCCCCCGACGGCACCCGCCAGCGCCTGGCCGACCCGACCCTGAACCCCACCCGGCCCTGAACCCCGCCCGGCCCGGGTCGATCATGCAGTTGCGGTGGTGGACGAACTGCTTGTTCGGGCCTATAACGCCCACCACAAGTCCATGATCGACGGGATTCGGCGGCGAGGCGGGGTGTCCGGTGCCGGACAGCCGACAGGCCCTATCCAGGCGGAAAACGGGCGGGTCGACCCTCGGTCGTAGGCCCGCCATCGTCACAGTGACCCTCTTCGAGCCCTACCCACGGTGTACGGTGGCGCCGTCCGGCAGTGCCGAGCGCGGCGGGGCGAGAGTTGACCGTCGCGCGGTGGCGGTTTGCCGCCCGCGAAACCCGAAACGCGGGCGGCGCGTTACGTTGGACATCCGGACCGCCGGTGCGACGGCGGGGTCGAAGGCGGTCGCTGTCCGGGCGCTGGCAGGCCACGAGCAGGAGTGAGGTCGGGGAGAGACGTGCCGAGCAAAGCTGGAACCACCCGTCTGGTCATCGTCGAGTCACCGGCGAAGGCCAAGACGATCTCGGGCTACCTCGGCCCGGGGTACGTCGTGGAGGCCAGCTTCGGTCACGTCCGCGACCTGCCGCGCAACGCCGCCGATGTGCCGGCCAAATACAAGAAGGAGCCCTGGGCCCGGCTCGGGGTGGACGTGGACAACGGCTTCCAGGCGCTCTACGTCGTCTCCGCCGACCGCAAGCAGCAGATCAGCAAGCTGGTGAAGCTGGCCAAGGAGGTCGACGAGATCTTCCTGGCTACGGATGAGGACCGCGAGGGCGAAGCCATCGCCTGGCACCTGGTCGAGACGCTCAAGCCCAAGGTCCCGGTCAAGCGGATGGTCTTCCACGAGATCACCAAGCCGGCGATCCAGGCGGCGGTGGCCAACCCCCGGGAGATCGACCGCGATCTGGTCGACGCCCAGGAGGCGCGCCGGATCCTCGACCGGCTGTACGGCTACGAGGTCTCCCCGGTGCTGTGGAAGAAGGTCATGCCGAGGCTCTCGGCCGGCCGGGTGCAGTCCGTGGCGACCCGCATCGTGGTTGAGCGGGAACGGCAGCGGATGGCCTTCCGCACCGCCGAGTACTGGGACATCCTGGCCACCCTCGCCGTGTCCAACGCCGGCGAGGGCCCGCGCGCGTTCAACGCCACCCTGATCGCCCTGAACGGCGACCGGATCGCCACCGGCAAGGACTTCGAGCCCACCACCGGCCGGGTGAAGCCCGGTGCCGGGGTCGTCCACCTGGACGAGAGTGGCGCCCGGGGTCTCGCGGCCCGCCTCGACGGGCGGCCGTTCACCGTCACCCGGGTCGAGGAGAAGCCCTACCGTCGCCGCCCCTACGCGCCGTTCATCACCTCGACCCTCCAGCAGGAGGCGGCCCGCAAGCTGCGCCTGTCCTCGCAGCAGACGATGCGCACCGCGCAGCGGCTCTACGAGAACGGCTACATCACCTATATGCGTACCGACTCGGTCAACCTGTCGGAGACCGCCATCTCGGCGGCTCGTCGGCAGATCGTCGAGCTGTACGGCGAGCGCAGCGTGCCGCCGGAGCCGCGTCGCTACACCGGCAAGGTGAAGAACGCGCAGGAGGCGCACGAGGCGATCCGCCCGGCGGGGGACAACTTCCGTACCCCGGGCGAGGTGGCCAAGGAGCTGTCCGCCGAGGAGTTCAAGCTCTACGAGCTGATCTGGCGGCGCACCATCGCCTCGCAGATGACCGATGCGGTCGGCTCCAGCGTGTCGGTGCGCATCCGGGCGGTCTCCACCTCGCAGGAGGAGGCCGACTTCGGCGCGACCGGCAAGACCATCACCGACCCGGGCTTCCTGCGGGCGTACGTGGAGTCCAGCGACGACGAGAACGCCGAGGCGGAGGACGCCGAGCGCCGGCTGCCCACCCTGGTCAAGGACCAGCCGCTGACCGCCGACGAGCTGGCCGCGCAGGGCCACCACACCCAGCCGCCGTCGCGCTACACCGAGGCGTCGCTGGTGAAGGCCCTGGAAGAGTTGGGCATCGGCCGCCCGTCCACCTACGCGTCGATCATGCAGACGATCCAGGACCGGGGGTACGTCACCAAGCGCGGGCAGGCGATGATCCCGACCTTCCTGGCGTTCGCGGTGATCGGGCTGCTGGAGCGGCACTACCCGCGCCTGATCGACTACGACTTCACCGCCACGATGGAAAACGAGCTGGACGAGATCGCCGGCGGTGACCACGCCGCTGTCGACTTCCTCACCGCGTTCTACTTCGGCAGCTCCAACGGTGCCGGTGACCAGGACATCGCCCGTTCCGGTGGGCTGAAGAAGCTGGTCACCGAAAACCTGAGCGACATCGACGCCCGCAGCGTCAACTCCATCCCGCTCTTCACCGACGACGAGGGCCGCGAGGTCGTCGTCCGGGTCGGCCGGTACGGGCCGTACCTGCAACGGGAGTTGCCCGGCGGCGAGCAGCCGGCACCGGCAGCCCCGGCTGAGGGCGAGGAGGGCGGCACCCAGGGCGGTGACCGTGCGCCGATCCCCGAGGGCCTGGCCCCGGACGAGCTGACCCCGGAGAAGGTGCACGAGCTGTTCCTCGGCGGCAGCGGCGAGCGCAAGCTCGGCGACGACCCCGGCACCGGCGAGCCGATCGTGCTCAAGTCCGGCCGGTTCGGCCCGTACGTGTCCAGCGGTGAGCGCAAGTCGTCGCTGCTGCGGACGCAGACCCCGGACTCGCTCACCCTGGAAGAGGCGCTCAAGCTGCTCAGCCTGCCCCGGCTGATCGGTGTCGCACCGGACGGCGTCGAGGTCTTCGCCAACAACGGCCGCTACGGCCCGTACGTGAAGCGGGGCGAGGAGTTCCGCTCGCTGGAGTCCGAAGACCAGATGTTCACGGTGGGCCTGGACGAGGCGCTGGCGCTGCTGGCCGCCCCGAAGGCCCGTGGACGGCGGGCAGCGGCGCCGCCCCTGCGGGAGATGGGCGTCGACCCGGCGACCGAGAAGCCAATGGTGATCAAGGACGGTCGGTTCGGCCCGTACGTCACCGACGGTGAGTTCAACGCGTCGCTGCGGCGCGGGCAGACTCCGGAGGCGCTGACCATCGAGGAAGCGTCCGAGATGCTGGCCGAGAAGCGTGCCAAGGGTCCGGCGCCGCGGAAGAAGGCGGCGGCGAAGAAGGCTCCCGCCAAGAAGGCCACGGCCACGAAGAAGGCCACGGCCACCAAGAAGACGGCTGCCGCCAGCAAGTCCACGGCCGCGAAGAAGACGACGACGGCCAAGGCCACCACCGCGGCGAAGAAGGCCCCGGCGAAGAAGGCCGCCCCGCGCAAGGCCGCGTCCAGCACGGAGTAGCCCCGCACGACAGGAGATCTTGGAAGGAAAGTGCCCCGGGAGGGGCGGTTTCCCTCCAAGATCTCGTCGTTGTCCACAGGGACTGCCGTTCGGGTCGGCCATCGGGAGACTTGACGGTCATGAGTCTCCGGAGGGCGTCGTCGCCGGCTGCCTGGGCTCGCCGGCTGCCGAGCGATGACGCGGACGAGCTGAGCTGGCTGCTCTTTCATCAGAAGGACGTGTTGAGCCTCGCCCAGGCGAGGCGGCACCTGTCGCCCAAGGCCATCCGGCACCGGCTGGCGACCAGCAGGTGGCGACAGGTCCATCGCGCCGTGCTGGTCGCGCACAACGGACCGGTCAACGCCGGCCAACTCCGCTGGGTGGCCGTCCTCGCCGCGGGACCACAGGCGATCCTCGGGGGTCTGACCGCTGCACAGGCCGGAGGAGTACGAGGGTTCCCCGGCCGCCCGATCCACATCCTGCTCCCCGCCTCCTGCCGGCGTGGGTCGCTGCCCGCCGGTGTGGTGGCGCACCGGACCACGACACTGACGGACCAGGATGTGCTGGCGGTAGGCCAACCTCGACGGACCATGCCGGCTCGCTCAATCGTCGACGCCGCGCAGTGGGCGGGCGATGACCAGCAGGCACGCGCGATTGTCGCCGCCGCATTCCAACAACGACTCGTGGCCGCCGACGACCTGCACCTGGTCGTCGAACGGCTGCCCCGGGTCCGCCGTCGCCAGCTGATCCTGGCCACGGCAGCGGACGCGGCGGGTGGGTCACACTCGTTGCCGGAGTTGGACTTCCTGTGCCTGATCCGTCGTGCGGGGCTACCCGAACCGACGCGCCAGAAGATCCGCTATGACGAGACCGGGCGACGCCGTTACCTGGACGCCTACTTCGAGCAGTGGCGGGTGCACATCGAGGTCGACGGCGGGCAGCACCTCGATCCGCGCGCCTGGTGGGCGGACATGCGCCGGCAGAACGATCTGTGGATCGAAGGCGACCGCGTGCTGCGCTTCCCGGCCTGGGCCATCCGTGCCAAACCGGACGAGGTCGTCACCCAACTCCGTGCCGCCCTGGGCGCCGCAGGCTGGCCGGGCTGACATTCACAGACCTTGGAAGCAAACCGCCCCTCCCCGGGCACTTTCCTTCCAAGATCTCCGGGCGGGGCGGCGGGGCCGGCGGGGCGGGGCCGGCGGGGGCCGTCAGGCGCCGAGGACGTGGGTCAGGTGGGGGCTGGTGAAGACGCGGTCGGGGTCGAGGCGGTCGCGGACGGCCTGGAAGTCGGCGAAGCGGGGGTACGCCGTGGCCAGCGAGGCGGCGTCGCGGTAGTGCAGCTTGCCCCAGTGCGGGCGGCCACCCAGCCCGGCGGTGACCTTCTCGAAGGCCCGGAAGTACGGCTCGTACGGCATGCCGACGTACTGGTGCACGGCGATGTAGGCGTTGTCCCGCCCGTAGCCGTGCGAGAGCCAGATGTCGTCGGCGGCGGTGAATCGCACCTCCACCGGAAAGAGCACCTTGAACGGCAGCCCGTCCACGATCCGCTGGAGCGCGGCGAGCGCCTCGGGTAACGCCTCGCGGGGCAGGCCGTACTCCATCTCCACGAAGCGGACCCGGCGCGGGGTGCAGAAGACCCGGTCGGAGCGGCCGGTGTACCGACGTTCGGTGAGGGCGCGGGCGGAGACCGCGCTGATGCCCGGGGCCAGCGCGGGCACGGCCCGGCCGAGTCGGCAGGCGCCGGCGAAGACCCGGTTGGCGAGGAAGTCGTCGTCCAGCCAGCCGCGCCAGCGGGGCAGTGGCCGGTCGTTGGCCGGTACCCGGTCGTTGGTCTTGACCTGCACTCGCGAGGTGTAGGGGAACCAGTAGAACTCGACGTGGTCGTGCGAGCCGATCAACGTGGGCAGGTCGCCGAGGACGTCGGCCAGTTCGGCGGGACGTTCGTGGGCGTGCAGTACGAAGGCGTCCACGCAGCGCAGGGTTACCTCGACCAGGACGCCGAGCGCGCCGAGTGACACCCGGGCGGCGGCGAACACGTCGGGATGCTCGTCGGCGGTGCAGCGCAGCACCTCACCGGTGCCGGTGACCAGGGTGATCGCCTCGACGAAGGTGGACAGGCACCCGTAGCCGGCTCCGGTGCCGTGGGTGCCCGTGGAGATCGCCCCGGCCACCGTCTGCGCGTCGATGTCGCCGAGGTTGGGCAGTGCGAGGCCGTGCCGGGCGAGCAGGCCGTTGAGTGCGTGCAGGGTCATTCCCGCCGGTACGGTGACCAGTCGGTGCGCGACGTCGACGCTGACGACCGTGTCCAGCTCGGACAGTTCCATCCGGCGGTCGTCGGCGAGCGCGACGGCGGTGAACGAGTGGCCGCTGCCGGTCACGCGGATCCGGGCACCGTCGGCCGCGGCCGATCGGACGGCTTCGGCGACAGCTGTCGGCGAGCCGGGGCGCAGGATCGCGGTGGCGCTGCCACGCTGGTTGCCGGCCCAGTTGGACCATTCAGCGGCGAGCGGTGCGGTGACGACCATGCGCACTCCTCATTCATGAATATGAAGTGACTTCATATCAGGAACGTTGTGCCTGGTAAATACCGCAATTGCGATCCGCTCGTTGTACCGGTAGTCACGGACTCGTGACGTGGAGATATGTTCATCCGTCGAAGGGGGGTGGCGCCGAGTGTCCACACCAGCCGCCACGACCGGGCCGCTGCGCCGCGTTCCGGTGCAGGGTCGAAGTGTCGCGCGGGTCCAGCGCATGTTGGATGCCTGCGCCGAGCTCGTCGACGAGGTGGGGTACGAGGGGCTGACCACGACCCTGCTCGCCGAGCGTGCCGAAGTGGCGATCGGGTCGGTCTACCAGTTCTTCCCGGACAAACGGGCGATCGTGCAGGCGCTGACCCTGCGGACGATGGAGTCCTATCTCCAACGCCTCGACGAGCGGTTCGCCTCCGACAAGATGACCCACTGGTGGGATGGCGTCGACGCGGGGATCGACGAGTACATCACGATGCACCGCACCGTCCCCGGCTTCCGTACCCTGCACTTCGGCGACGTGGTCGACCTGCACCTGCTCGACGAGCAGCGGGACAACAACGGCGTGATCGCCGACCAGTTGGCGCAGGTGCTCACCGAGCGGTTCGGGCTCACCGACGTACCGAAGCTCCGTTTCGTCCTGGAGATCGCGGTCGAGGCGGCGGACGCGCTGATCAAGCTCGCGTTCCGACGCAAGTCCGACGGCGACGAGCGGGTGCTGCTGGAGGCGAAGGCGCTGATCCGGGAATACCTGCACCGCCAGGTCGACGGCCCGGACAGCGACCGGTCCACCGTTGGGCAGACCGAGGTGGCCCAACCGGCGTGAGCCGGCGCGGGCCTCAGAGGAAGGCCTGCCCCTCACCCCGGTAGGTGGGGATGGTCGCCGCGACCACGTCCCCCTCGACCAGGTGCAGCTCGTTGACCCGTTCGCACAGCTCACCAGCCTTGGCGTGCCGGAACCACACCCGGTCGCCCACCCGCAGGGTGGCCGCCGCCGCGCCGGACAGCGGAGTCTGCACCTCACCGGCACCCTCGGTGCCGACCAGCTTGAGCCCGGCCGGCAGCCACGGCCGGGGCAGTCGGCTGTCGGCCGCCGGGCCGGAGGCGATCCAACCGCCGCCGAGCACGGTGGCCAGCTCCGGCGTCGGCCGGCGGACCACCGCACAGGCGAAGAAGGCCGCCGGGGTGGGTCGCCAGGCGCGGTACGCGTCGAACAGCGTCGGCCCGTACAGGCCCGATCCCGCGGTGACCTCGGTGACCGCGGGATCGGCGCTGGTCGCGGCCACGCTGCCGGTGCCGCCGCCGTTGACGAATTCCAGGTCGGCGTGCTCGCGTACCGCGGCCACCGCCGCGCCCCGGCGGGCCAGCAACTCGCGGTACGACCCGCGCTGGGCCAGCCTGATCGCGCCGGCCAGCAGCGTCTTCCCCGGCGGCGCGTCACCCAGGCCGGCGATCTGCGCCTCGTACGACATCAGCCCGACCAGCCGGAAGCCGGCCCGGTCGGCGACGGTGGCGGCGAGCGCGCCGGCCGCCCGGGCGCTGTGCACGGGCGAGCGGCGGACGCCGACGTGCACCCCGCGCAGCGGTCGCCAGGAGGCGTCCAGGTCCAGACAGAGCCGCAGCTCGGCGCGTTGCCCCGGGGCGCGGACGTCGTCGATGAGGTCGAGCTGCCCGGTGCCGTCGATCATCAGGGTGATCGCGGCGGCGAGCGTCGGGTCGGCGGCCAGCTCGGCGAGTGCGGCCCGGTCCACGCTCGGGTACGCGACTAGCACGTCGTCGCTCACTCCGGCCCGGACCAGCCAGATCGCCTCGGGCAGGGTGAACGCCATCACGCCCTGCCAACCCGGTCGGGCGAGGGCTCGGCTGATCAACTCGCGGGCACGGACCGACTTGCTCGCCAGTCGGACCGGTTTGCCGGCGGCGCGATCGGCCAGGGCGACCGAATTGGCGTCGAAGGCGGTGATGTCGACCACGGCGTAGGGCGGGTCGAGGTGGGCGGTCGCCCGATCCAGGCGCTCGCGAAGTTTGTCGCTTTCGATGGCCACGTGTGCACGCTAACTGTCCGGCGGTAAATGCGAAATACCCTCGCGTACGTCCGGGCTGCGGCCGGTGCCTCCGGCGGCCTAGGCTCAGCGAGCAGGAGAATGTCATCGGTGGGGCCGCCCCCACCCGGTCTAGAGTGTTCCACCGGAGGCGCCCAGCGATGGGCCGGCACGTGGAGGTACGGCCATCGAAAGCCAGAACGGCGGCGAGTCGCACGGCGTGTCGCGCTCGGGAGAGCAGTCGGAGAACGCCGCCAACCAGTCCAGCTCCGGCCAGGTGGATCCGTCCGGCTACGCCGCGATCCGCTCGGTCCTGCGGATCAGGCCGTTCCGGCGGCTCTGGATCGTGCTCGGCGCCGCCTCCTTCGGCGACTGGCTCGGCCTGCTGGCCACCGCCCTCTTCGCCGCCTCTCAGGTGCAGGGCAGCACCGCCCAGGGCGCCGCGTTCGGTGGGGTCACCGCGATCCGGCTGCTGCCCGCGCTGGTGCTCGGCCCGGTGGCCGGCGTCTTCGCCGACCGGTTCGACAGGCGCTGGACGATGGTCATCTGTGACCTGCTGCGCTTCGTGCTCTTCGCCTCCATCCCGCTCTACGCCCTCTCCGGCGCCGCGGGCGGTCTGGTGGTCGGCTGGGCGCTGATCGCCACCTTCCTGATCGAGTCGCTCACCCTGCTCTGGATCCCGGCCAAGGAGGCCGCGGTCCCCAACCTGATCCCGCGCGCCCGGCTGGAGGCGGCCAACCAGCTCACACTGATCACCACGTACGGCCTCACCCCGATCGCCGCCGCCGTCGGCCTGGCCGTGCTCGACAAGGGCGTCCGTGGAGCCGTCGGCGGCGACCTGCCGAACTGGGCCGAGCCCGCTCAGCTCGCGCTCTGGATCAACTCCCTGTCCCGGCTCGCCACCGCACTTGTGGTGGCGTTCGGGATCAAGGAGATCAGCGAGGCGCAACGCGGCGAGGTCGAACGTGCCGAGCAGAGCATGTTCCGGCAGTTTGCCGAGGGCTGGAAGTACATCGGCAAGACCCCGCTGGTGCGTGGTCTGGTGCTGGGCATCTTCGGCGCGTTCGCCGGTGGCGGCATCGTGGTCGGCACGGCCAAGTTCTTCGCCAACTCGCTCGGCGCTGGCGACGCCGCGTTCTCGCTGCTCTTCGGTGCCATGTTCGCCGGTCTGGCCCTCGGCATCGGGCTCGGTCCGATGGTCGTCAAGGACATGTCCCGGCGGCGGTGGTTCGGGATGAGCATCGTGCTGGCCAGCGCCGCGGTGATGACCCTCGCCTTCGCCATCCACCTGTCCATGGCGATCGTCGGCGCGGTCCTGGTCGGCGCGGGCGCCGGCATGGCGTTCCTGGCCGGCACCACGCTGCTGGGCGGCGAGGTGGCCGACGAGGTACGCGGCCGGGTGTTCGCGGTGGTGCAGATCGGCACCCGGTTGGTGCTGATCCTGGCCATCGGGCTGAGCAGCGTGTTGGTCGGCGTCGGCGGCTCCCGCGAGCTGACAATCGCCGACCTGGGCATCTCCATCTCGTCGACCCGGTTGCTGCTGCTCGCCGCCGGTGCCGCCGGCATCTTCGCCGGCATCAGCGCCTTCGGCCAGATGGACGACAAGAAGGGCGTGCCGGTCCTCGCCGACCTCTGGGGATCCATCCGGGGTCGTCCGCTGATGCCGGCCGAGCCGTTCGTCTCCGCCGGGCTCTTCGTGGTCTTCGAGGGCGGCGAGGGCGCGGGCAAGTCCACCCAGCTCACCGCGCTCGCCGAGCGGCTGCGCGGCCACGGACGTGAGGTCGTGGTCACCCGTGAGCCGGGGGCGACAGGTGTCGGTCGACGGATCCGGTCGCTCGTGCTGGACACCTCCGGCGACGACGCGCCGTCACCGCGCGCCGAGGCGCTGCTCTACGCCGCCGACCGGGCACACCACGTGGCCACCGTCGTCCGGCCCGCGCTGGTCCGCGGCGGCGTGGTGATCAGCGACAGGTACGTCGACTCGTCGCTGGCGTACCAGGGCGCCGGCCGGACACTCCCGGTCGACGAGGTGTCCTGGCTCTCCTCCTGGGCCACCGGCGGGCTCAAGCCCGACCTGGTGGTGCTGCTGGACGTCGAGCCGAAGACCGGTCTGTCCCGGGTGGTCTCCCGCAACACCGGCACCGACCGGCTGGAGGCCGAGTCGGTCGCCTTCCACGAGCGGGTCCGGTACGCCTTCCTCGACCTCGCCGCCGCCGACCCGAAGCGCTACCTGGTGCTCGACGCGTCCCGGTCGGTCGAGGAGATCAACCGGCAGGTGGTCCGCCGGGTCGAGGAGATGCTCGGCAAGCCGGGCGGCGTCGTGCACCCCCGGCCGGCGCAGGGCCCGGACACGTCGGTGCAGCCCGAGTTATCCGACGCGGAGTTGGTGACGATGGAGCACAAGACCTGATGCCGGACGTCTTCGCCGACCTGGTCGGTCAGGACGAGGCGGTCGTCGACCTGCGCCGGGCCGCCGCCGCCGCGGCTGCCGTTCTGCGCGCCGGCGCGGCCGACCGGGCACCCGCGCTGCTCACCGCCGGTGCCGCCGAGACGACCGGTGCCGCCGGCCCGGCCGGCGCTGCCGCCCCAGGCGGGATGGACCCGTCCGCCGGGATGACGCACGCCTGGATCTTCACCGGCCCGCCCGGCTCCGGTCGCTCGGTCGCCGCGCGGGCGTTCGCCGCCGCACTCCAGTGCGTGCACGGCACCGGCTGTGGCGAGTGCCCCGGCTGCCACACGACGATGGGCGGCACCCACGCCGACGTCCGGCTCGTGGTGCCGGAAGGGCTGTCCATCAGCGTCAACGAGATGCGGGCTCTGGTGCTCCGGGCGGCCAGCACCCCGTCCGGCGGGCGCTGGCAGGTGGTGGTCATCGAGGATGCCGACCGGCTCACCGAGGCCGCCGGCAACGCGCTGCTCAAGGCGATCGAGGAGCCTCCGCCGCGGACGGTCTTCCTGCTCTGCGCCCCGTCCACCCACCCGGACGACATCTCCGTGACCATCCGGTCCCGCTGTCGGGTCGTACCCCTGCGGCAGCCGCCGGCCGACGCGGTGGCCGAGGTGCTGGTCCGCCGGGACGGGATCGCGCCCGACGTGGCGCGGTGGGCGGCGGCGGCCGCGCAGGGGCACGTGGGTCGGGCCCGCAGGCTGGCCCGCGACCCGGAGGCCCGCAAGCGGCGCGAGGCGGTGCTCGCGGTGCCGCGCCGGTTGACAGGCGTCGGCGCGGCGTTCGACGCGGCGTCGGCGCTGATCGAGGCGGCCGAAGCGGAAGCCGGGGCGTCGGTCACCGAGGCCGACGCGACCGAGCGGGCGGCGCTGGAGACCGCGCTCGGCGCGGGCGGCACCGGTCGGGGTGCGGCCGGCGCGATCCGCGGCGCGGCCGGGCAGCTCAAGGAGCTGGAGAAACGGCAGAAGTCTCGCGCCACCCGCGCCCAGCGGGACGCACTGGACCGGGCGCTCGTCGACCTGGCCGGCTTCTACCGGGACGCGCTCACCATGGCGTTGCGCGCTCCCGTCGCCCCGGTGCACACCGACACCGCCGCACTGGCCGGCGCCGGCGCGCAGAAGTGGGACGCCGAGGGGTCGCTGCGCCGGCTGGAGGCCGTGCTCGCCTGCCGGGCGGCGATCGAGACGAACGTCAAGCCGCGGATCGCGGTCGAGGCGATGATGCTCGCCCTCTGGAAGGGCTGAACCGCAGCTTCCGGCGTTGTCCACAGGCATCGACAGGCCCGATTGTGGTGCGGTACGGTCCGGTGTGCCGAGGTGACGGCGGCGGCACGCTCAGTGATGGCTCATCCGGGAGGAGTCGGCCGATGCCACGGGGGGAGATCGACGAAGCCTGGATCGAGGAGGCGGTGCGGCGATACCGCCGGATCGAGCAGCTTCAGGCGGAGTTCGACCAGGCGGTGTCCACCGTCGAGGTGACCGTCCGGTCGCCTGACGGTCTGGTCGAGGTCGTCGTCACCGCCGGAGGGCGGATCACCCACGTCCGGTTCCTCGGCCCACTGCACACCCGCAACCCACGGGACGTCGCCGGCTCCGTGCAGGCGGCGGTCACCGCGGCCGCCGACGCCGCCGAGTGGGCGCGGGAGAAGCTGCACAACGAGACCTTCGCCGCCTACCGACCTCTCGCGGGGGCCTGAGATGGACACACTGGGCGCGCTCTCCGCCCGACTGGACGAGGCGAGCGCCACGCTCACCACGATCGCGCACACCGTCACCGCCAGCGACCCGGCTCAGGCCGCGTTCGGTGCCGACGCTCCGGGCCGCCCCGGCGAGATCGGTCGCGCGCTGCACCGGCAGTGGGTCACCGCCACCGACGACCGGGCCCGGGAGGCGCACACCGCCGCCGGTCGGCTGGCCGCCGCCGCCGCGGCGGTGCGGGAGGCCGCCGACCGCTACGCCGAGGTCGACCGGGCAGCCCGCCGCCGGCTCGCCGGGGAGCCCTGATGGACGCGCTGGACCGGCTCGCCGACCCCGGCCTCGACCTGCTGCGCCGGGTGGACCGGCTGATCGCCGCCGGCGTCCCGGAGGGGCACCGGGTCTGGCCGCTGCTGCGCCGGATGCAGGTGCTGCCCGGCGACGCGGTCCGCGGCTTCCTCGACCTGCACCCCGCGCCGCTCGCCGGCGCCGGGCACGCGGTGCGCCGGCTGGTCCGTGGGTACGACGACGTCTCCGCCGCGCTCACCGACTCGGTGCTCTGGTCCGGCCCGGCAGCCACCGCGTACGGGCAACAGCGGGCCGCGCTGCTGCGCCACCTCGACGAGGGGCCGGACAGCCTGGTCGGGCGGCTCGAATCCACAGCCGGTTACGCGGACGCGCTCGCCGACTGGGTGGAGGGCAGTCGTCTCGCGTTGGCCCGGACGTTGGCCGACGTGCTGCGCTCGGCCGAGGCGGTGGCCGTGGTCGCCGCCACCGCCCCGGGTCCGTCGACCCGCCCCGGGCCGGTCGGGCCGGGTGTGGCCGACGCGGCGGAGATCGCCGCGCGGGTGCTGGCGGTGCTCTGCGTCGCGTACGACGGTGCGGAGACACTGCTGCGTCAGTGGGCACCGAGCCTCGCCGAGACCGCGTGGCGTTCGCCGGTGGTCGGCCAGCCGCACTACGACCAGCCCACCCGCGTCGGCTGGTAGTCGCTCGCACGGGCCACGGCGTCGCTCGCGGGCGTCGGACCGGAGCCGGCGCCCACGGCGACGCCGTGGTCTTCCCCTGCACCCTCCGCAGGTCTGCCTTTCACTCAACGCCGCCGGGGGCGTGCTTGTCTGCTGTCCGGGTCCGGAATCAACCGTCCGGGCGAGGCGCAACGGCACGACGGGCCGCCCGGCAATCCGTCGAGTCGACGCTCATGGATGGCAGTTGGGGGATTGGCTGGTGCGTTCTTTGCGGTGATCCGTCGTAGGGTGGGGGGATGGGGATGCTCTGCGCGGTCAGCTTCAACAGGTACGGGCGCCTCTACTACCTCGATCCTGGCGAGTTGCGTCCGCAGGTGGGCGACAAGGTGCTGGTGCCCACCGACGACGGGCCCGAGGTGGCGGAGTGCGTGTGGGCTGCGCAGTGGGTCACCGAGGAGACCGACGGCTTTCCCCGGCTGGTGGGGGTCGCCGGCGACGACGACCTGCGCCGGGACGAGGAGTTACGGCGTCGTAAGGCCGAGGCGAAGGTGGCCGCGAAACGGCTGATCCGCTCGCACGGCCTGCCGATGAAGGTGGTGGCCGTCGACCACGTGCTCGGCTCCGCCGAGAGTGGCGGCGAGCGCAGCACCGTCTACTTCACCGCCCCGCACCGGGTGGACTTCCGTTCCCTGGTCCGTGATCTGGGCGCCACCCTGCACTGCCGGGTCGAGCTACGGCAGCTGTCCGCGCGCGACTCGGCGCGGGTGCAGGGCGGCATCGGCTCCTGCGGTCGCGACCTGTGCTGCGCGACGTTCCTCACCGACTTCGAGCCGGTGACCATCCGGATGGCCAAGGACCAGGACCTGCCCCTCAACCCGCTGCGCATCTCCGGCGCGTGTGGCCGGTTGATGTGCTGCCTCAAGTACGAGCACCCCCTGTACGCCAGGTTCCAGGAGACCGCCCCGGCGGTCGGCAGCCGGGTCTCCACGCCGGAGGGCGACGGCCGGGTCGTCGGCCACAGCGTCCCCCGGGACGCGGTGACGGTCCGTCTCGACGCGGACGGCTCCCGCTGCTCCTGCTCCCGCGCCTCCGTCTGCGCCCCCCGCCAAGCCCACGACCAGCACTACACCCCCTGACCCCGCCCCCTGCGCGGTGATCAAGAGGTTTGCGTCAGGGATCGTTCCCCGGATGACGCAAACCTCTTGATCAACCTGTGGGTGGTCACTCTCAGGGCAGGACTATCGGGGGTTCGGCCAGGTGGGCGGTCAGGCGTGACTTCGGGGTCAGCCAGCTCGCCGTGGGGGACTGGTCGGGGTTCACCTGCCAGTCGCGGGAAACCCGGTCCACCGCGACCGGGTAGATGGTCAGCGTGCCGTCCGGATCGATACGCAACCGCAGGAACGCCTTGGCGTCCTCGATGCCCTGCCCGGCGAACAGTTCGTTGACGTTCACCCCGCACGAGCCCGCCACCAGCAGGTACGCCGCCACCAACTGGCTGGCGACAAGGCCGATCACCGGTCCGTAGACCACGGTCGCGGCGACTGCCGGCAGCGGCCACGGCCATTCGTAGAACGGCAGCGCCAACCAGACCCAGGTGCCGCCAGCGGCCATCGCCACCTGAGCCACCCCGTGGCCGACGCCGAGAAGCCAGTGCCGGGCGTGCCGCTTACCGCTGGCGTTGGGCGGCTTCGCGAACAGCACCGCCGCCGCCACCGTCACGAGCACCATCAGCACCAGCGGGACGCTGAACAGTCGCTGATCGGTGCTGTCGGCCCAGTTCGCCGTCGCACCCGCCATGGCCAGCATCAGCAGGGTGTGCAGGATGCCGAGGAGGGTGGTGAAGCCAGGGTTACGGAACGGCAGCCGGGCGAAGATGCCCCAGCCGTAGCGACGGGAGCGGGCCGCGTCGGGATAGCGGGCCACCAGGTCGTACGGCTGTGTGCGGCTGGCCCGGCGGGCCAGCGTGTCGCGCGGCGGCACCTCGATGCGCTCCGGCAGCTTGTGGGTGGGGTACAGGTACGCCCCGCCGCCACCACAGGTGATCAACTGTCGGTCCGGGCTGGCGTAGCGGGCGTAGTGGTGCAGGTCGCCGGAGAGCAGCAGCCGCACCCGCGCCCCGGTCGGGTCGATGATCGTCCGGACGAAGTAGTCGATCGAGTCGTACGCCGCGGGGCTGTCGGCGGCCTTGACCCAGGTCGGCGACGGCGCGGCCAGGATCACCTTCGACTCCGGGCCGAGTCGTCGGGCCACCTCGTCGAAGTAGGCCAACTGCGGGTCGTCCAGGTACGAGCCGGACTGGTCGTCCAGACCGAGCAGCCACCAGCCGGCCGGCAACTCCACGGCGAAGTACGACCGCGACTGCCCGGTACGCCAGCCGGCGAAGTTGCGGTCCCGGGAGCGGACGAACAGCCGCAGGAAGGCGGTCAGTCCGTCGTACCAGTCGTGGTTGCCCGGCACCGCGAACAGCGTGGGGCGTTCGGGCGGGGTCAGCGGCAGCGCGGCCTGGTAGGGGCCCTTGCACCGGTTCTCGTACTCCTCGTAGGCCGCCGACGGGTACACCTGGTCGCCGCCCATCACCAGGGTCTGCGCCCGGGGCAGCCGGTGTCCGTCCACGGTCAGCTCCGGCTGCGCCAGCAGGTACGCGACCGAGTACGTGGCGTGGAAGCCGTCACCGAGGTCGGCCACGTAGTCGAGCCAGAGCCCGCCGTCCGGTCCCGCCTGGCGGAAGATGTCGTCGCCGAAGGCGTTCTGCAACTCGCGCTTGTCGAGGTAGGCGCCGAAGAGGATCGCCAGCAGCGTCCGGATGCCGGTGCTGATCAGCAGGAACGGCGCCAGCCACGGCACCGGCTTGCGCGGGGTGAAGCCCAGCTCCAGCGGATCGGTGGAGCGTGGCCGAGGCCGGACACGCTCGCCGTCGGGGTGATCGTCGGCCGCCGGAGCCCGGTCGTCGCGTTCGTCGCTCACCCGCCGCAGCGTAGTACCGGATCCGGCAAGGCGCTGTCCGGTAACGGCTCAGTTGGCAGTCGTTGTCCGGTTGCCGATGCTGGAAGCGCGGGGGTATCCCGTTCGGTGCGGGCCAACGGGGTGCCGTACACTTGCTGATCGTTGCCGCCTTAGCTCAGTCGGCTAGAGCGACGCACTCGTAATGCGTAGGTCGACGGTTCGATTCCGTCAGGCGGCTCAGTAGGAAAAGGGCCTCTGGCCTCGGGTGGAAGCCCGGGAGCCAGAGGCCCTTTTCTATGCCTTCAGGAGTCACAGCGGCGCGAGGATCATCAGGATCTCGTCTCGGTCATCGCCCTCGCCAAACCGCAGCGCCCCGGGCCACCGGCCGATCTCCTTCCAGCCGAGCCGACCGTAGAAGTCCTCCAGGCCGGCTCCACCTCGCGCGCACAGGCGCAGTTGTTCAAACCCCATCTCGTCACGGCCGATCTGCCGAACCCGATGCATCATCGCTGCGCCGATCCCGCGACCTCGGTGGTCGGGATGTGTTTGGACGCGGTTGACGGTGCCCCAGTGAGCCACGAGCGGATCCTCGTGACGGAACAGGTGCAGCCAACCTGCCAGTGTCCCGTCGACCACCGCCAGCAGGAGCCTGCTGCGCTGAGGATCAAGGCCGGCGATGAGGCGTTCGGCCACGGGAGCCACCTGTTCCGATCCGACGGGTGGGAACGCGAAGCCGACGGCACCGCCCAGGTTCGCTACCGCGATCCAGCATTCGACCAGCTCGCGTATCTGGCGGGCACTGATCTCGGACGGGTGACAGATCTGCTTGAACTCCACAAGGTCATGGCGGTTCATGACGGGAAGTATCGCGTATCGCGCCATCGGAAACATCAGCGCGCGAAAGTCACCGCGCTCTGGGCGCAGTCCCCCGCCACAGACCAGCACCCGGACCGGCGCCGACCCGCCGTGCGGACCACCGCGGCGGTGGCTTGATGCCAATATGGCCCACATGCAGCCTGCTCCGCGGGACGCCGCCACCACTGCGTCACCTGACGGCTCCACCATCCTGGCGTACGGCGAGCCACCCCGCGGCGGGCGAAGCACCCTGCTGATGGTCGGTGCTGCCGTCGCGGTCCTCCTGGGCTTCGATGCCGCGCCGTCGAATCGTTCGCCGGAGTCACGGCCGCCGCCCCAGCCAGCGGCCCCCACGGCTGCGGCGACGTCGGCTGGACCGGTGGCCTCCACCGCCGCGAGTCCAATCGCGACCCTGGAGCCGGCGAAGCGCTTCATCAAGAGCCGCGAGAAGCCATTCAACGGGGCATATCAGTCGGACATCAACGACAAGTTACTAGCTTCCACCTACCGCGGCGGTCGCTCCCTGAGTCTCTTCCGGGATCCCGCAATCACGACGCTGCCGGATCGCGTGGACGATGTCGCGCCGGAGTATCTGCGTGTCGACGGCGTTGAGGTTCGCGTCTACCGAACGGTCAGCGGCGAGGGAATTCAGCAGGCGGAGTGGATCCGCAACAGGATGTACTTCGTCCTGTTGTGGTGGCCTCCGCCAGATCCATACCAGATCTCCGAATCGGACATCCGGTGGATTGTCGGCGCCTCCATCAGCGGGCGTTTCTGAACACTTTCCGGCCTCGGCGCGACCGGCGCCGATCGCGCCCGGCTCGACGAATCATCGAGCCGGGCGCGTTGAACTAGTTATGCCACGAAGCGGGCACGGCGTCGGCGTCCGATCAGGTAGCCCGCGCCGCCGAGGAGCAGAAGCGCAGCGCCAATGCTGGCCACGATCATGGTGTTGGCACCGGTCACGGGCAGCCCGCCGCCGTCACCGCCGGCAGCGGCCTCGCTGGCGGAGGACGTCGGGGTCGGTGCAACGGTCGTCGTCGCGCTGGTCGTCGCGCTCGGCGTGGCGGTGGTCGTCGCGCTCGGCGTCGCGATCGGCGTGGCAGTCGACGTGGCGCTGGGCGTCGGCGTGGGCTGCGACGCGCAGTCAGCCGTACGTGCGGCGTACAGGTCGTTGTTCAGGTAAGCCAGGTAGGTGTCGACGGAGTCGGTTTTGAGCGTGTTCTGTGCGGCCTCCTTCACGTTGGTGCCAGCGCCCGTCATCGTCTGGTTCACCGCGATCCGCAGAGCCACTGACCAGGCCGTGTAAACGTCCGCCTTGAGGAAGGCCCGCAGCTCTGCCGAGGTGCCGTCCAGCGGCTTCTGGAGGGCGTCCTGCAGAGTGGGCAGCTTGTCCTTGCCTGCCGCTGCCAGGATCTGAGAGGCCAGCACCCGTACCTGGACAACGGTGGCGGTGTCCAGATCGATGGTGACAAGCTCGCGGATATCCTTGTACACCTTGCGCTCGACTGTCTGGCAGGCCGCGTTCAGCCCGGGCGATGGTGGTTGAGCCGCCGCCGGTGCGGCCGGAATCAGCAGCGCCAGCGCAATGAGGGCGCCGGCCGGGAACTTCAATTGCATGTTGGTTCTCTCCCCGTTATAGATCAAAACATGAAGATGTTACCGACGGCGAGCGAGAACGCAAGAAGCGGTGGCTGCTGTGGACCGTGCAATGAGGAAGGCCGCACCTATGGACCGCAAAAAGGCGGACCATGGTTACACTTCGCATTCATGCGCTGACCCAATGGGGCCAAGGGTTCGGTAGGAAAGGGCCAGAGGCTGATGTCCGTACCCTCGTGATCAACAGCGTTGGTTGGGGTGCGCTATGCCGGGAAGGTTTTGTCCGGGTCTTCGTGGCCGGTCAGCGGGACGCCCGTCTGATCCGTGGCCTCACGGGAACTGCGCAGCGTGCCGACGGCCGTCAACCCCGCCCCGGCGAGCGCGATCGCCGTCTCCACGGCCGACGACACCTCAAGGGAGTCTTCCCACGACGTGCTCACCACCATCCCCAAGACCAGGAAGACGCTCTGGTGAGGGTGGGCCATCTCCCACCACCCGGACCACACTCCGGCGAGATCCGAGTACGCGTTCGCCGTTGTGAGGGACAGCAGGAACAACCCCACCGGGAGCAGCCAACGGCGGTCGGCCCGCCATCCGGACAGCGCGAGTGCCCCGATGGACACGAGGGTGGCGAGCAGCGCCGGCCAGACCGTCCCGAGCAGGTCCGGCAGCGGATAGTCGACGAACTCCCGGGTCGAGTCCAGCCCGAACCAGGCGAGCAGCAGCAGCGCGACGGCCGCCGTCGCCACACCCCGCCGTCTGCCGCGGGACGGTAGTGCCACCACGGCGGCCGAGAGACAGACAACGCCGAGCGCCACGCCAAGCGCGGCGAGCCGTTGCCTGTCGATCGACTCGCGCCACGGCCCCAGGTTGGACGTCTCCGCTGCCGCTGGCCCGTAGGTCACCCAGCCCACGTCGACGACCTGCTCCTGATGCCAGAACAGTCTCTTGGCCGCCACCACGGCGAGGAGCACGACACCGGCGGCGACGGCCCACCGCACCCGGCGCGCGCCGCGATCCAGCAGGACGTAGCCGAGCAGTGCGAGCAGCATGACCAGGCCGAATTGCATCGATGCGGCTGGCATGGCGAGCAGCGCCGCCGCAGCCGAGAGCAGGCCGCCCGCGACGGATGCGACGAGCAGGCCGAACGGGAGACGCATGGCCGAGATCCTGACACGTGAGTCGGACGTGCGTGGCCCGGCGGCAGACCCACCCGTTTGACCGGGGCTACCTTCGGCGGGCCAGGTGTTGCAGCGTCGCTCGAATGACGGTCTTCTCCTCCGCCGAGACGTTGGGATCCATCAGGATGCGTGCGACCGCCCGCAGGTCGGGGTCGGTGCTCGGGTCGGGCGTGGGTGATGGCGGCGCGCCGTCCCAGCCCAGTATCTGCGAGGCCACCGAGCGCGGGATGCCGAGGCCGTCGCAGAACTGCTGGACCTGGGTGCGCTGCGGGTTGGCTATCTCGGCCCGGCGCCATCGGTAGATCGTCGAGCGGCCGATGCCGGTGCGCTGCTCGACGTCCTCGATGGACATGGCGCGTTCTCGGACGGCCTCGTCGAGGGCGCGTTTGATGAACCGCGCGAACGCGATGACCCGGGGATCTTGGCTGGCACTCGCTGACACAGGGTGATCGTAAGTGCCGCATGTGGGACTCCGTTGCCGGACCCGAGTGTAGTGCCAGATTCGGCTCCGGCTGCTGGCCAGCGAGGCGGCTTGAAGGGCCGCTTCCTGCTGCGATTACGGAGAGCAGCCCTGTCAACAAAGATCGACCACCATTAACCGAAAGTACGTGTCATTGCCACACTTGGCACTGAGTGGTGGACGCGGTACCGTCAGTGCCACGAATGGCATTACCAGTGCCAGGCCTGGTCCGTGGCGAGCGAGTCGCCGCGTGCGTACGGGGGAGAGTCGATGAAACTACGTCCTGTGTTGGTGAGTGCCGCCGCCCTTGTCCTCGTGGCGATCGGCCTGTCCATTCCGTCGGGGACACCCGTCGCCGCCCAGGCCGCGGCTGCCGCCGCCTGCCCGGAGCCGGCGCGACCCACGGTGAAGATTCTGACCGTGGGTGACTCGATCACCGCGGGCGCGACGATGACCGCATCGGAGACCGCCGGCTACCGCGAGGAGTTGGGGTGGCTGTTCGGTCAGTTCTGCCAACCGTACGAGTTTGTCGTCGCCGCCGCCGGAGGCACCACCTGCAACTACTGGTCGTCGCGGATGGCGGGTCTGGTCACCACGCACCGGCCCGACGTGATCCTGCTGAACTGCGGGACCAACAACAACCTGTCGAACGCCACCTCGGCGCAGATCACCGCCTTCGAGAGCACCTACCGCGCGCTCTTCGACACCGCGCTGGATCTGGACCCGGACGTGCTCATGTACCCGTCCTGGGTGCAGTACAGCTCCGGGCACGGCACCGACGGCTGCACGACCCCACCCGGTCCAAGTCCCGCCTGGCTCCCGGCGAGCGAAGCCAAGGTCAACGACGCGATCTACCGCAGCATCAAGGTGATCGACGAGTACGGCAGCCGCGTACCAAACTTCATCGACTACCAGCCCATCCCGGAAGGCTATCTGGACCAGTGCGGCGTGCACCCCACGCCGGGCGGTTACACCGTGATGGGCCGGCTGGCATTCAACACCATCGCACCCCGGCTGGGCCTCCCGACGGCACCGCTGCCGTGCGGGTTGGTGGGCCGGCGGCCGGGCTACCCGGTCGGCAACTGGGTTCCCTGCGCCAGGATGAACCTCAACTGAGGCGGGTCCGGTCACTGCGGTGACCCGACGCGCCACCGGGCAGCGACCACCTTCTGCCGGCTCTGCCCATCCTGGGTAGGGCCGGCTTCGTCGTTGGTCGATGAGCGCAACCAGCCCGCTGACCAAAGCGTGTGTCCGTGCAGTGGGCTCGCTTCGGCTGGACGGGTGCGAGATCATGTTTATCTGCCGAGCTTTCCTCCGGCCCAATCCCGGCAGGTCAGTGCGGCAGCTCCGTACCTCACGTGGATCGGGACGACGCCTACCGGGGGGAGGCTGCATGTGGCTCGAACAGGGTGGCAGCGCCCCTTCCGGTGTGGCATCGCCGCCGCGGCCTGGTGTGATCCCAGCCCTCGCGGTGCGCCGTCGTTCCAATGCCCGGGCGCCGGGGGTGGGCGGCACGGTGACCGCGCCGCGCACCCGCCGAGCATCCTGGTCGCTGCGTTCGTTCCGTCCCTCGCGCAGCGTCTCGGCCGACTGCTGCCCCGCTCCGACGTCCCGTAGGTGGCAGGACCGGACCTGGCCCCCGCCCGGCCTGATGTGGCTCACCCGCCGCGTGACGGGTGGCGTGACCGATGCCAGCCGCCCGGTGTGCGCCCGGCTGGAGGTGACCCGACCTCAGATCCCCTCGTACCGCCGCCCCAGCGCAGATCGGAGCCCCTCGTGGATACTCGCACTCAGTCAAAGGCCGCGAATGTCGTCATCGCCGTCGCCGGACTCTGCTGGCTGGCCACTGTGCTGGTCGCCGCGATCGACTGGGACGGCGCGGTGTCCGGCCGAGCCTTCGCCGTTGGGGCCATCGCCGCCGCCGCTTCGGTCGCCGCCGTCATCGTCAACAGCCGACAGTTGGCCGGAGGCATCAAGGTCGTGGTCATCTCGGTGGCCCGGGCACCCCAGCAGGCGTACTGGCGTGGTTATCAGGACCGGGGCACCGACACGCGGCCCGGTGGTGGTGACGACGACACTCCCGACCTGATGAGCATCGGCTACTGACCCGGGCGTACGACGCGCCGTCCTGACGCAGTCCCGGCGCTGGTCCAGCTCCTGGCCGACGTCCTATGGACAGCGGACGGACGGCGACCGGCGCTAGCATCCGACCATGATCACGGGGGTCGGTAGGCCAGGGGTGCACGTCGTCACCGCGTCCAGTGCGTTGTTGGGGCTGAGTGGGCTGGCCCGGCTCGCGCAGGTAGCCGCCGAGGCGGTGGATCAGAACACCTACCAGAGAGCGCACGAGCAGGCAGGCACGCCAAGCAGCTTCGCTGCCGTGGGGATGGTGTTCCAAGCGGGTGTCGGCCTGGTCGTGGCACTGACTGCCCTCGCCATCCTGGCGCTGGCGCTGGCCAACCTCGCCGGCCGGAACTGGACCCGGATCGTCACCTGGGTCCTGGGTGGCGTGACGGTGGCGTTTTCGGCCGCGTGGCTGATCCTGGGCCTCCTCCCGATTGACACCAGCGACGTCCCGGACAGCACCGACTGGGACCGGGTGGATGCAATCGCGGACCAACTGATGCCCGGGTGGGTCGAGCCGGTGAGCACCGTTTCGGGGCTCGTGGCGTCGCCCGCACTGCTGGTCGCCATCATCCTGCTCGCGCTCCCATCCGCCAACGCCTACTTTCGGTGGCGTCGTGCGGTGCCGGACCCGGCGTATCCGGAGCAGAGGCCGCCGCTGGTTCGTGCCGGTACGTAGTTCGGGCCAGCACCTGCGAACGACGCCAGAGCGACTCGTTCGTACGGAAGTGTCAGTCCTTGCCAATACGGTTCGACCGTGACCACCGATTCCCCGGGGACGCTGCCCACCCCCGCCGACGAGGCCCGGTTGTGGGCCCTCATCGAGGCGGCCTGGGCCGAGCTGGGCGCCGAACCCTTGGCGCTGCGGCAGGCCCTCATCGAGCGCGACCCCGCCGATGACGACGGCGACGACGGCACGTCCTACGCGATCGACGCCTGGCTGGACGCCTTCCTGGACCGCCTTCGGCAGTTGACGGTCGGGCTGACCGGGCAGGAGTTGACAGATCTCGACCGGGTGGTGGAGCGCAAGCTGTACGACATCGATCGGGAAGACATCCACGAGGTGACCGACGGGTCGGACGACGGCTTCCTCTACGCCCGAGGTTTCATCGTGGCCCTGGGGCAGGCGTATTACGAGGCGGTCCGCGCCAACCCGGCGATGGCGCTGCTGGATGCCGACTGCGAAGGCATGTGTTATCTCTTCGCGCATCTACACGACGATCGGTTCGGTTCGCGGCCGGAGACCGGCTCCGGCATCACCCGGGAGTCGTTCGGCAATCGGGCCGGCTGGTCGGCCTGACCGAAGCTCAGGCCTTCTCGAGCACGATCAGGCGATACTCCAGCCAACGCCGCGCCAATCCAGCCTGCAACGCGGACCCGCCAACCATGTTGGCCCACAGGGGAATCTCGACAAGACGGTCGCGAAGGCGGGGCACGACGGCTGTGGCGCCCACGGCCAGCTTGACCACGCGGTCGCGGGGCCGACCGAGGCGCAGATACGAGGTCAGATCCAGGTCCTCGACCACGCGCAACCCAGCGCGCTCAGACATGGCGTCCAGCTCGGCCACAGTGTGCAGACTCCCGATCCGCCAGCCGGCGCGGAACTGGTCGAGGCAGCGCTCGCGTGCGGCGAGCCCGCGATCCTTGTCGGTCAGCCAGTCGTCGCACAGGATCAGGCGGCCTCCGGGGCGCAGCCGATCCGCAAGGGACGGGAGGAGATCCTTCAGCGACGGCGAGTGGACCACCGCCTCCACGGCGACCATGGCGTCGTAGTGCGGTCCCGCGGGCAGTTCGGCGAAGTCGGCGCAGATCACCTGACAACGGTCGGTCAGTCCCTCGCGGGCGAACCGTTTCGCTGCGATCTCGGCCTGCACCCGGCTGATGGTCACGCCAGAGATCAAGCCATCCACCGCCCGGGCCAGGCGAACCATCGTCGCGCCGACGCCACAGCCAAGGTCGAGCACCCTCGCGTCTCCCGCAGGCACGTGGCCGCGCAAACGCTCGATCATCAGGCGGTTGACGGTGTCCATGGCATCTGCGGAGGTCACGGCATCCGGAGTCCACACGCCCCGGTGGATCGCGTCACTGCCTGGGCTCTCGGCAACCAGGAGGAACCGACGCGTGTTGTTGTCGTAGTAGTCAGCGACGCGGTCAACGTGGCCCGCCGCGCCTCGTTCAGTTGACGAGCTCATCGACGGAAGCTACCAGGCGAGCCTCATCACCGTGACCCTCGGTGAGCGTAGGTTGACGGGATCAGGTGTAGATGTTCTTGGCGTACTCCGGGCCGTAGTGCCGCTCCAAATCTTGCAGGCTCACCATGGGCGCCTCGACCTCCTTGATCAGGCGGGCGCGGGACGGCAGCAGGTCGGGCTGCCAGGTCTCCGGCTGCCACAGCGCGGACCGCAGGAACGCCTTCGCGCAGTGATAGAAGATCTGCTCGATCTCGACCACCACGGCGAGCACCGGCCGGTGCCCCTTGACCATCATGTCGTCGAACCAGGGAGCGTCGCTCACCAGGCGGGCGCGCCCGTTGATCCGCAGTGTGTCGGTGCGGCCCGGGATCAGGAAGAGCATCCCGACGTGCGGGTTGTCCAGGATGTTGCGGTAACCGTCGGCGCGCTTGTTGCCCGGCCGCTCGGGCACGGCGATCGTCGTGTCGTCCAGCACCAGGGCGAAGCCGGCCGGGTCGCCCTTGGGTGAGACGTCGCAGCTGCCGTCCGCGCCAGCGGTGGCCAGCAGGCAGAACGGCGAGGCGGCGAGCCACTCGCGGTCCCGCTCGTGCAGGCGACGGCGATCCTTGTTGGCGGCCCGTGCGCTCGGCACCCCGAGCAGGTCGCGAAGCTCCTCGTGCGAAGTGATCTCCACCGTCACGTGATCCTCCCTCAGGCGTTGACCCGTTGGCGGGCACCGCCGCTTGTCAGCCTAGGCCGCCGTGACCAGGGTGAGGTTTGTGCCCGGTCGCCGGGGGTAGGGCCTCACCCGACGCGCCCGCCGCACGAGAACCGTTCCGCAGGACGCCGACACGTGGAGGCCGGAGATGGAGAGCCGACTCAAGGTACTGGGTCACCCAGTCCATCCGATGCTCGTCATGTTCCCGGTCGCGCTGCTGGCCACGGCGGTGCTGTTCGACGTGGTCGACACCGTCGGTGGCCCCGACCTGCTCGGCGAGGTCGCGTACTGGAACATCACCGTCGGCCTGATCGGCGGTCTCCTCGCGGCGGCGGCCGGCTCGTTCGACCTGCTGGCCATCCCGACCGGCACCCGGGCCAAGCGGGTGGGTCTGCTGCACGCCGCCGCCAACGTCGCGGTGATCCTGCTCTTCGCCGCGGTGTGGGCCGTCCGGCTCAACGCCGACTCCCGGGCCGCGGGCGGTGCCCTCGTCGCCATCGAGGTGGTCGCGGTGGGGATCCTCGGCATCAGCGCCTGGCTGGGCGGCGAGTTGGTCGACCGGCTCGGTGTGGGCGTCGACCGGGACGCCGGCCTGGACGCGCCCAGCTCACTACGGCCGCCCACGGCCACGCAGCGGATCGGAGAGGTGTGATGAGTGAGCAGCAGAACAGCGGATTCGGTCGGGGCTGGCGGGGTGGTCGGCAGCAGGGCTGGGATCCGATGGGGGAACTGCAGTCACTGCGCGCCGAGCTGAGCCGCCTGGTCGGTGGCCGGGCCGGTGCGTCCGACGTCGAGCTGACCGAGACCGCCGACGGCTGGGAGGCCGTCGTCCGGCTGCCCGGGGTGGCGCCGGAGGAGGTGGCGGTGGAACTGGACGACCTCGAACTGTGCGTACGGGCCCGCTCCGAGGCGGAGGTCAACGCCGACCAGGGCATTCCCGGCGGCTTCGAGACGCGAGGCTTCGAATACCGCATCAACCTGCCGTCGCGGGTCGACCCGGAGGCCATCGACGCGGTCATGGACCATGGCCTGCTCCGGGTCCGGTTGCCCCGGGCGACCCGACCCGCGCCGCGCACCATCACCGTCGGTCGCACCGGGCCGCGCTCCGGCGACCTTTCCACTGGTACGCCGATGCCGGCCGACCCCGCCGCGGACCGGGAGCTGCACCGCCCGGACACCGCCGGCGAGGTCGACCGAACGTAGCTGCTGCGTGGTCACTCAGTCCCTGCTCGGCCCGACGGCCGGGCGCGTCGAAGACGTGCACCGCATCGCGGTGTTGCGCGCCAACGCCCTCGGCGACTTCATCTTCGCCCTGCCGGCGCTGGACGCGTTGCGTGCCGCGTACCCCGGGGCGGAGATCGTGTTGCTCGGAGCGCCGTGGCACGCGAAGCTCCTGCGCGACCGGCCGGGCCCGGTGGACCGGGTGCTCGTGGTGCCGCCCGCGCCCGGCATCCGTGCTGCCGAGCCCGGCGAGTCGGAGTCGTCGATCGACGACTTCCTGGCCGCCGCTACCGGGTTCGACCTGGCGGTGCAGATCCACGGCGGTGGCGCCAACTCGAACCCGCTGATCAGTCGCCTCGGTGCCCGGGTGACCGTCGGCCTGCGCGCCGACGACGCGCCGCCGCTGGACCGGTGGCTCCGCTACGTCTACTACCAGCACGAGGTGATCCGCTACCTGGAGGTGGTGGGGCTGGTGGGAGCGCCGGCCACCACCATCACCCCGACGCTCGCGGTGACCGACGCCGATCGGGCCGAGGCCGCCCGGGTGCTCGGCTCGGCGGACCGGCGCCGGGTGGCGCTGCACCCGGGCGCCACCGACAACCGCCGCCGCTGGCCCGCCGAGCACTTCGCCGAGGTGGCGCGTGCGCTGCACGAGGACGGCTACGAGGTGCTGGTCACCGGCACGCCCGCCGAGCAGGAGGTGGTGGACCGGGTCGTCGCCGCGGCTCGGGTGCCGGTGCGCCCACAGGTGGGTACGCTCAGCCTGGGTGGGCTGGTCGGTTGCTACGCCGACTGCGCGTTGGTCATCTCGAACGACACCGGCCCGCTGCACGTGGCCGCCGCGGTGGGCGCGCCCACGGTGGGCATCTTCTGGGTGGGTAACCTGATCAACGGGGCCAGCCCGCTGCGGGGCCGGCACCGGCCGATCAGCTCGTGGACGGTGCACTGCCCGGTCTGCGGGGTCGACTGCACACCGGGCATCTATCCGCACCGACCCGGCGACGGTGAGTGCCCGCATCGGGACTCCTTCGTCGCCGACGTTCCGGTGATCGAGGTGCTGGAAGCCGCCCGGGAGTTGCTCACCCGGTAGTTCAGGCCGGCTGCGGGCTGTCCTCGTCGGCGAGGACGACCTCCCACGCCTCCACGTCCCGGTCGGTGACGGTGGTGGGGGACTCCAGGTGGTACGCGCCGCTGGGCAGGATGCCCGCACCGCCGTAACGGGCCAGCACCGCGAGCTGCGCGGCCACGTCCTCACCCTGGTGCTTCTCCTGCACCCGACGCCAGAAGTCGAAGCCGCCGGCGTCGACGAGCTTGGCCCGGTCGTAGAGCACGCACCCGCCGATCCAGGAGACCTTGTACGCCCGCCACGCCCCCGGCGGCAGCGCCAGTCGATCGGTGATGTGCAGCAGGTTCGCCGCCGAGTGGATCCGCGCGCGGTTCCACTCCGGGGTGTCGGGTCGGATCCGCTCCGGCGTGGGCGGGCCGGCCCACTCCTCGTAGTGCCCGTGCGAGTCCGGCCGCACGTCATCGGCGTACGACAGCCCGTGCACTCCGTTGCCGACGAATCCGCAGCCCAGCTCCCCGATCGCCGTCACCAACCGGTGCAGCGTCCCCGGTTCCAGCCAGACATCGTCGTCGAGGCTGAGGACGTACCGGGCGGTCGAGGAAGCGAGCAGGTACGCCCGGTGTTCGGCCAACCCCCGGCGGGGCAACCGGCGGGTCAGCAGCACCGGGTGACCCCGGTGCCGCAGCGCCCGGACCATGGTGGCCGCGGCGGGATGCGCGTACGCCGGATCCCCGTCGGACTGGTCGCTGACCACCACCCCGAAGCCGGGTACCCCGTCCTGGGCGGCGAGTCCGCCCAGGGTGACCGCCAACTCGGCGGGTCGGTTCCGGGTCGGAATCAACACGTCGACCAGCCGGTCGGTGCGGAACTCCGCCGGGGTGCCGAGGTCGAGGGGGCGGTTCACGACGCCTGGGTACGGGAGCTGAGCGACGGGTCGGGCTCCCGCTCAGCGGTGGGCGGCGACGGGTCCTGGCTGTGTGACCGGATCCGCTCGATGATCGCCGAGGTGGACCGGTCCGGCACGTACCCCAGGGTGTGCACCTGGCCGCCCAGCCGGCGCACCAGCGGCGCCTCCGGCACCAGCTCCGGCGGGTAGTCCCCGCCCTTGACGTAGATGTCCGGCCGGACCGCCTCGATCAGCGCGGCGGGTGAGTCCTCCTCGAAGACCACCACATGGTCCACACAGGCGAGCGCGGCGAGCAGGGCACCCCGGTCCTCGACCGGGTTGACCGGCCGGTCCGGACCCTTCAGCCGGCGTACGCTGCCGTCCGAGTTGACCGCCACGATCAGCAGGTCACCCAGTGCGCGGGCCTGCTCCAGGTAGCGCACGTGCCCCCGGTGCAGCACGTCGAAGCAGCCGTTGGTGAAGACCACCGACCGTCCCGCCTCGCGGTACTCGGCGACGATCGCGTCCAACTCGTCGGTGCCGACCAGCGCGGGATGGCTCATCGTCTCGGTCGGCTGGCCGAGCGCGGTGAGCAGATCCTCCCGCCGGCACACGCAGGTGCCGGTGTCGGAGACGGTGATGGTGGCCGCCAACTGGGCGAGCTGGGCGGCGGTGGTCAGCGGCGCCTCGGCGGCCAGGGCCAACGTCATCGCCGCCAGGTACGCGTCGCCGGCGCCCACGGCGTGACTCGCCGGGACCGGCGTGCTGTGACTGCGCCGCGGCTCCCCGTCGGCGCCACCCACCACCGCCCCCTCGGTGTCCAGGGTCACCGCGACCACGTCGGCGCCGGTGTGCGCGCGCAACTCCGCGAGGCGCGACTCCGCCAGGACGGCCCGGTCGACGCCCTCCCCGGCCCGGGTGTTCACGGTGACGCCGGTGCCGGTGACGCTGAGCCCGTCGCCGGTGAGAGCCACCCGGTCCTCGCCCGGGGTGGGCTCACCGACCGGTCCCGGGTGGTTCTCGGTGACCTCGTCGGCGCGTACCCCGCCCGGGGCCGCGCCCACGCTCAGTTCGGACGGGCCGTCGGACGGGTCGCCGTGCGGGTGCTCCAGGTGCAGGTCGATGCCGGTGGTCGGTCGGGTCGTCGCGCCGGCTCGGGCCAGCAGCCGGGTCGCCTCGGCGAAGCTGGGCGTGACAACTGTCGGTGCGAGACCCCGCCAGTCGGCCAGGTCGTGGGCGTCCAACGCGACGGTGGCGTACCGCTCGCGTTGCTCGACCAGCCACGCGCGGACCGGCGCGGGCAGCGCACCCAGGCCGTAGTCGCAGACCACCAGGGTCGGCGCCTGCCCGCCGGCGGCGGCGCGCAGCTCCTCGGTGGCGCAGCTCAGGGCGGTGAGCAGTCGGGTCACGCCCTCCGGGTCGAGCGCGTCGTCCGGGTCTCCGGAGTCCTCGCGGAGCAGGATCTGGTTGCCGGCCAGCATCCGCCGCTTGACCGGGGTGGGCCGTCCGGGCTGGTTGACCGTGCGGTCCCAGACGCCCGCGCGGTCCAGACAGTCGTGCAACTCGTCACCGGCCACGTCGGCGCCGACCGGTGCCACCAGCACCGCCCGGCCGCCGAGGGCGGCGACGTTCACCGCGGTGTTCGCGGCCCCACCGGCGGCGGAGATCCGTCGGCGCAGGGTGAGGACCGGTGCGGGCGCCTCTCGGCAGAGCCGGTCGGAGTCGGCGAACCGCCACTCGTCCAACATGGCGTCACCGACGATCAGGACTGGGCGTTCGAGCCAGCTCTCCACGACGGTGGCGAGCCGGCGCTGTTCCGCTGCTGCTCCTGCCATGCCTCCCCGGGTCCCCAGCGCCCTCCTGGCCAAACCTGAGCCGCGCCTGACCTGCGGCTGTGTCCCCACCGTGCCCTTAGCGCCCGGCTGGGTCGTTTCGGACGTCCGGAGGCGGGAAGGGAATTGAGGTAACCCCGGAAAGGAGATGTACCGAGATGGCAGCGCAACTACAGGGCAAGCGGATCGCCTTCCTGGCCGCCGACGGCGTCGAGGAGGTCGAGTACGTCCAGCCGCGTGAGGCGGTCGAGAACGCCGGCGCGACCGTCGAGTTGGTCTCGCTCAAGCCCGGGTCCATCCAGTCCTTCAACCACCTGGACCAGTCGAAGACGTACGACGTGGATGTGACCGCGGACAAGGCGGACGCCGACGGCTACGACGCGCTCGTGCTCCCCGGAGGTGTCGCGAACCCGGACTTCCTGCGGAGCGACCCGGACGCGGTGCAGTTCGTGAAGGCGTTCTTCGAGGCGGGCAAGCCGGTCGGGGTGATCTGCCACGGTCCGTGGACCCTGATCGAGGCGGACGTGGTGCGCGGCCGACGGATCACGTCGTGGCCCAGCCTGCGTACCGACCTGACGAACGCCGGCGCCACCTGGGTCGACGAGGAGTGCGTCACCGACCGCAACCTGACCAGCAGCCGCAACCCCGACGACCTCCCCGCCTTCTGCGAAGAAATCACCAAAACCTTCGCCGCCTAACCCCCTTTGCCTCGGTGATCAAGAGGTTTGCGTCAGTCTGGGCCGCGAAAATGACGCAAATCTCTTGATCACCGGTGTGGAGGGCAGGGGAGGGGGTCCGGTGAGGGCTGGTGGGGTGGTTTTTTGCGGGGTTGGGCGCATGTTCTGCGGCTCGCGGGATAGAAGGGCACATGACCACCGAAGCCTCCGCCGCGCCGGTGCTGAATCGTCAGCAGATCCGGCTGCTCATGTTCGGCCTGATGACCGGCATGCTGTTGGCCGCACTCGACCAGACCATCGTCGGTACGGCCCTGCCGACAATCGTCGGGGAACTGGGCGGGATCAACCACTACTCGTGGGTGGTCACCGCGTACCTGCTCGCCTCGACGGCGTCGACGCCGCTCTACGGCAAGATGGCCGACCTGTACGGGCGCCGCCCGGTCTTCCTCTTCTCGATCGGCACGTTCCTGGTCGGGTCGCTGCTGGCCGGGCTGTCGCAGAACATGACCCAGTTGATCATCACCCGGGGCATCCAGGGCCTCGGCGCCGGCGGTCTGCTGACGCTCGCGTTCACCATCATCTCGGACGTGGTGTCACCCCGTGAGCGTGGGCGCTACCAGGGCCTCTTCGGTGCGGTCTTCGGGATCTCGTCGGTGGCCGGGCCGCTGGTCGGCGGGTACTTCGCGGAGACCGACTGGCGGTGGATCTTCTACATCAACGTGCCGCTGGCGATCCTGGCCATCGTGGTCTGCTACCACGTGATGCGGCTGATTCCGTTCGAACGGCGGGACCACTCGATCGACTGGCTCGGTGCCGGGCTGCTGGTCGCCGGGGTGAGTTCGCTGCTGCTCGCGCTGAGCTGGGGTGGCAACGAGTACGCCTGGGGATCGGGTGTGATCATCACGCTGTTCGTCGTCGGTGCGGTGCTGGGGGTGCTCTTCGTCCTCCAGGAGGCCCGGGTGGCCGAGCCGATCCTGCCGCTGCGGCTGTTCCGCAGCGCCACCTTCGCCCTGGCCAACTCGGCGCTTCTGGTCATCGGTCTGGTGATGTTCGGTTCGATCATCTTCATCCCGCTGTACCTGCAGATCGTCAAGGGCGCCTCGCCGACCCGCAGTGGTCTGCTGATGCTGCCGATGATGGCCGGCATCATCATCACCTCGATCCTGACCGGTCGCGCGATGACCCGGATCGGCCGGTACAAGTGGTTCCCGGTGGCCGGGTCGGTGACGCTGCTGGTCGGCATGTTCCTGTTCACCCGGCTGGAGGTGAGCACCTCCCTCTGGGTGGCGTTCGGGTTCATGGTGGTGATCGGCATCGGCCTGGGTCTGTGTATGCAGTCGCTGATCCTGGCGGTGCAGAACGCGGTGTCCGTCCGCGACCTGGGCGCCGGCACGTCCTCGGCGACCTTCTTCCGGTCGCTCGGCGGTTCGTTCGGAGTGGCGATCCTCGGCACGGTGCTCTCGTCCCGGCTGGCCAGCGGGCTCGGTGACCGGCTGCCCGGCGCGATCGCGCAACTGCCGCCGCAGGAGCAGGCCGCCGTGGCGGCCAGTGGCGGCACCAACATCTCGATCAACGATCCGGCCACCATCCTGGCCCTGCCGGGGCCGGTACGCGCGGCCATCCAGGGCGCCTTCGTCGACGCGCTGGACATGGTCTTCCTGACCGCCGGCCTGATCGCCATCGTGGCGGTGGTGGTCACCCTGACGTTGCCGAACACGCAACTGCGGGGTGCCGGCCCGCAGGGTGCCACCGGCGGCGCCGACCCGCTCGGCGGTGAGGCCCCGGCCCCGGGCGGCAAGCCGCTGACCCGCGAGTCCAAGGAGGAGGCCGCCGCCGACATGGAGGCCAAGTCCCAGACGATGATCTGACCGGTGCCGGCCGGCCAGTTGTCCCGACCGCGGCCTGAGGCAACCGGCCGACCGTCGTGATCGACTCGGGGTCAGTGAAGTCGGGGTGTCCAGGTGGTAGGGACGCCCCGACTTCCGTGAGTCGGAGTTGACCTGGAGGGCGAAAGGGTCAGGCGGGGCGGCGGTAGACGCCGTACCACCAGGTCGCGGCCAACTCCCGGGCGGCCGCCGCGTCGGTCTCGGGGTCGGCCGAGGTCGTGCTGACGTGGTCGGCCAGGAAGCGGTCGCCGCCGACCACGATCAGCCGGCTGGCCGTCGTCACGTCCAGGTCGGCGGGGGTACGCCCGGCCTGCTGCTCGATCCGGAGCACGTCGACGGTACGGGTGACGAACTGCTCCAACCCCGCCGCCCAGTACTCCCGGACCACCTCGTCGTACGCGGCGACCTCGCTGATCGCCGCCAGCACCGGGGCGTACGTCCGGTATATCCGGATCACGTCGGCGAAGATCTCGGTGAGCACCGCGAGCGGATCGCCCGGATCGCCGGGGTTCCACTCGCCGGTGCGGCCGAACGAACTCTCCCGCATGGTGCCGGCGAGGCGCATGAGCAGCTCGCTCTTGTCGCGGAAGTGGGTGTAGAAGGTCGACCGCGCCACCCCCGCCTCGGCGGCGATCCGCTGCACGCCGAGGTCGGTGAAGCGAGCCCCCTGCTGAAGCAGTCGCTCGGTGGCCGCCAGCACCCGGGCCTCGACGGCGGCTCGCCCGTCGGGGTTGCTCGGGCGGCGGCGGGTGATCGAGGGCATAGCCGGAATCCTAGGTGGCCAGGTGCTCGATCGGCGACGTACGCTCGTTGCCGGACACAGTGTCCGACATAGTGACCAGGGAGCGCCCGACCGTGGCCTCCGAACCCCGCCTCACGAGGAGCGACACGTGAAGTACCGACTGCTGGGCACCACCGGGGTGTACGTCTCGGAGATCTCGCTCGGCGCGATGACCTTCGGCGGCAGCGGGCACCCGCTCTGGGGCACCCTCGGCGGCCTGGCGCTGCCCGAGGTGCAGCGGCTGGTGGACACCGCGCTGGACGCCGGGGTCAACTTCGTCGACACCGCCGACGGCTACAGCGACGGCGAGAGCGAGGAACTGCTCGGCAAGGCGCTCGGCAAGCGGCGTCGCGACGTGGTGCTGGCCACCAAGGTCCACTCCCGGACCGGCCCTGGCCCGAACGACGTCGGCACCTCCCGGCTGCACATCATGCAGAACCTGGAGGACAGCCTGCGGCGGCTCGGCACCGACCACATCGACCTGTACCAGATCCACAACTTCGACCAGGTCACTCCCATGGAGGAGATGCTGCGCGCGCTCGACGACGCGGTCCGGCAGGGCAAGGTCCGCTACATCGGCGCCGCCAACTTCGCCGCCTGGCAGCTGTCCAAGGCGCTGGGCATCTCCGCCCGGGAGAAGCTGGCCGGCTTCGTCTCGGTGCAGGAGTACTACTCCCTGCTGGGTCGCGACGTCGAGCGCGACGTGGTGCCGATGGCACTCGACGCGGGCATCGGGCTGACCGTGTGGAGCCCGCTCGCCGGCGGTTTCCTCTCCGGCAAGGTCAGCCGGGACGGCGCCGTCGCCGACAGTGGTGCCCGTAGCGCCCAGCCTGGCTACGCCAGCTTCACGCCGTTCGACCCCGAGACCGCCTTCGGCGTGGTCGACGTGCTCAAGGGCGTCGCGGAGCGGCACGAGGTCAGCCCGGCCCGGGTGGCGGTCGCCTGGCTGCTGTCCCGGCCGGCCGTGACCAGCGTGATCGTCGGTGCCCGCAAGCACGAGCAGCTGGTGGACAACATCGCCGCCGCGGACCTCACGCTCACCGCGCAGGACCTCACCGAGCTGGACGAGGTCACCAGGCTGCCGGTCGCGTACCCGAACTGGATCCAGGAGGGGTTCTTCGCCGGCCTCCGTCACCCGCAGTGAGGCACGGCCCCCGGGGTCGCCCTACTTGAGGATGAGCCGGTTGGTCTGTTCGAAGACGTCCAGGTCGGCAAGGGTTTCGGTGACCGAGGTGGAGAGCGGGGCGGGGAAGCGGTCGCGGGGAAAGAAGCCGGCGTCGGTGGTCTCGTCGGTGACCCGGGCGAGCTGCCCGTCCCACTCCTCCACCTTGAACGCCGTGGTGAAGACCTGGTAGGTGTGCCCGTACATGTTGGTGCTCGTCCGGTCCGGGCCGGTGTAGAGGGCGAACGCGCAGACTCGCAGCGCACGGAGCCCGGTCTCCTCGCGGACCTCGCGGACCGCGCAGTCGGCGATCGACTCGCCCAACTCCATCGCCCCGGCCGGCATGGCCCACTGGCCGTTGTCCGAGCGTTGGATCAGCAGGATGCGTCCCGCGTTGTCGCTGACCACGGCGCGGGCACCGACGAACATCAGCGTCCGATCCCCGGCGAGCGCGCGCAACTGCCCCACGTACGAGTCGGCCCAGGAAATGCTCACCTGCGACAACTTACGGGGGTTCCCAACGTGTGACCGCCGACACTAGCTTGTTACCCATGCGTAGCACGATGATGGACGCCCCTCTGCAGGTCTCCCGGATCCTCGATCACGGCGCAGGAGTGCACGGCTCTGCCGAGGTGGTCACCTGGACGGGCGCCGAGCCCCGCCGGATGACGTACGCCGAGGTGGGTCGCACCGCCGCCCGGCTGGCACACGCGCTGCGCGACGAGTGTGGGGTGACCGGCGACGAGCGGGTCGCCACCTTCATGTGGAACAACAACGAGCACCTGGTCGCCTACTTCGCGGTGCCGAGCATGGGTGCGGTGCTGCACACGCTCAACATCCGGCTCTTTCCCGACCAGGTCGTCTACATCGCCAACCACGCCGAGGACCGGGTGGTGCTCGTCGACAGCACGCTCATCCCGCTGCTCGCCCGGGTGATCGGTGAGCTGACCACGGTGCGGCACGTCGTGGTGGTCGGTGGCGGTGACCCGGCTCCGCTGGTGGCGGCGGCCGGTGACCGGATCACCGTGCACCACTGGGACGCGCTGCTCGCCGACCGGCCCGAGGTGTACGACTGGCCCGAGGTGGACGAGCACGACGCCGCGGCGCTCTGCTACACCTCCGGCACCACCGGCAACCCGAAGGGCGTGGCCTACTCGCACCGGTCGATCTACCTGCACTCGTTGCAGGTCTGCATGCCGGAGGGCTTCGGTCTCGGGCCGACCGACCGCGAGTTGGCCATCGTGCCGATGTTCCACGCCATGTCGTGGGGTCTGCCCTACGCGGCCTTCCTCTCCGGCGCGTCGCTGATCATGCCGGACCGGTTCCTCCAGGCCGCGCCGATCGCCGAGATGATCGCCGCCGAGCGGCCCACCCTGGCCGGCGCGGTCCCGACGATCTGGACGGATCTGCTGGCCTACCTGGACACCCACGACGTGGACACGTCCTCGCTCACCGAGGTGATCGTCGGCGGCTCGGCGTGCCCGCCGGCGCTGATGCACGCGTTCGACGAGCGGCACGGAATCGACGTCATCCACGCCTGGGGGATGACCGAGATGTCCCCGCTGGGGTCGGTCTCCCGCCCGCCGGCCGGTGCGACCGGCGAAGAGGCCTGGCGTTACCGCTACACCCAGGGGCGGGTGCCGGCGGGCGTGCAGGCGCGGATCGTCGGCCCGTCCGGCGACCCGATGCCCGCCGACGGCACCGCCGTGGGCGAGTTGGAGGTCCGTGGGCCGTGGGTGACCGCCCGGTACGTCGGTGACGACGCCCCGGACGAGGAGAAGTTCCGCGACGGCTGGTTGCGCACCGGCGACGTGGGCACGCTCTCGCCGGACGGGTACATCACCCTGACCGACCGCGCCAAGGACGTGATCAAGTCCGGCGGTGAGTGGATTTCCTCGGTCGAGCTGGAAAACGCGCTGATGGGTCACCCGGCGGTGCTGGAGGCGTGCGTGGTGGGCGTGCCGGACGAGCGGTGGGACGAACGTCCGCTGGCCACCGTGGTGGTCCGGGAGGGCGCCTCGGTGACCGCCGAGGAGTTGCGGGACTTCCTGGCCGGCTCGGTGGCGCGCTGGCAGCTGCCCGAGCGCTGGGCGTTCATCGACACGGTGCCGAAGACCAGCGTGGGCAAGTTCGACAAGAAGGTCGTCCGTTCGCGGTACGCCGACGGCGAGCTGAGTGTCCGGGAGCTGACAGCGCCGTAACGTTTCCTCCGGCACTGTCGCCGCGCGGCGGGAAGTGTCACGCGACATTCCTCCGCAGGGGCGGCCCCGGCGTTCGCACCGCGCCGGGGCCGCCCGTTCCACGCGGGGTGACCCGCATAGTCATTGTTGCGAAACTTGTTCGCCTCTGTCCTGATGACGGGGAAATCGGGTGGTCAGCGACCCGATCAGGCGTCGCTCGTGGCGATGAGCACCTTGCCCACCGTCGAGTCCTCCACCGCCTGGTGCGCCGCGGCCGTCTCGGCCAGGGAGTAGGTGTGCAGCGGCAGGCCGGCATCGGCGCCGACCCGCAGACCGCCCTGGTCGGCCGCCGCCGCCACGTCCTTGACGCCCTGCGCCTTGGCCGCCTTCGGCTCGGTGTAGACCAGCACGAACTGCCACCTGGCGTTCGGCACCATCATCGCCCGGATCGGGATGCTCACCTCGTCGCCGCCGTCGTCGGCGTACATGCAGACCGCGCCGCCGTGCCGCAGGACCTGTGCGTCGATCGCGGCGTTGCGGGCAGGGGAGACCTCCACGATCGTGTGCACCCCGTCGGGAGCGATCTTGCGGACCTCCTTGACCACGTCCTGCTCCCGGTAGTTCACCACGTAGGAGGCACCGGCAGCCGCCGCGAGCTGGGCCTTCTCGGCGCTGCTCACCGTGGCGACCACCGTGGCGTCGGCCCAGCGGGCGAGCTGGATCGCGGCGTTGCCCACCGCGCCCGCCCCGCCCTGCACCAGCACCGTGTGGTCGGCCAGCGCACCGGCGCGCAGCGTGTCCGGCATGAACTCGCCGGCGGTCAGGCAGCGGTGCGCGGTGAGGAACGGAATGCCCAGGGCCGCCCCCAGCTCGAACGGGGCGTCGCCGAGGCGTACCGCCTGTCGGACCGGCACCAGCGTGTATTCCGCCGCCGTGCCCCACGGCCGCTGCCAGGCGGCCTCCCAGATCCAGACGCGCTCACCGATCAGGTCCGGGTCGACCCCGTCGCCGACCGCCTCCACCACTCCCGCGCCGTCCTGCCCGGGAATCTGCCAACCCTTCGGCGCGGAGGAGCGCCGGGACTTCCAGTCGGTCGGGTTGACCCCCGACACCGCCATCCGGACCAGAACCTCGCCGGCCCCCGGCTCGGGCACCGGCCGATCGACCAGCTCCAGCACCGAAGGGTCGCCGGTCTGCTCGTACACGATCGCTTTCATTGGTGGTCTCTACCCCTCTCGGCCGGCGTCAACCCAGGCTCTCCACCAGCTCCGGGGTCAGCTCCCCGATCGCCCCGAGCGTCACCACGGCGAGCCGGGCGGCATCCGGGTCGAGTGGGTAGGACCCGTGCGGCACGGCCACCACCCGCATCCCCGCCGCGGCGGCCGACCGCACCCCGTTCGACGAGTCCTCCACCGCCACACAGCGAGCCGGGTCGACGCCGAGGCGCTCAGCGACGCTCAGGTAGACGTCCGGTGCCGGCTTGCCCCGCTCGGTCTGCTCGGTGGAAAGGGTCGCCCCGAACGCGTCGGTCAGACCGGTGGCGGCCAGCGCCGCCTCGATCAGGCGGGTCGGCGACGAACTGGCCAACCCCAGCGGCCACCGTGCGGCCAATCGGCGGACCACCTGGTCGGCGCCGGCGATGAGGGGTACGTGGTCCCGGTAGCGTCGGGTCATCTCCTCGACCACCTCGACGGCGACCTGCTCGGCGGTGCGGCCGACGCCCAGCTCACCGCTGAGATAGTGGGCCCACTCGCCGGTGCTCATCCCCATCAGTCGACGTTGCGTGTCCGGCTGCCACGTCCCGCCGTGCGTCGCCACGTACGCCCGGCGGACCTCCTCCCACACCGGCTCGGAATCCACGATCACGCCGTCCAGGTCGAAGACCACCGCATCAGTCACGCGCCCATCCTGCCCGATCGGCGGGTGCCCGGTCAGCCGGGCAGCGCGGGCAGGGCGAGTGGGCTGCTCTCGGGGAGCAGGGTGTGGGCGGACCTGGCAATTGGCTCCAGCAACTCCCGGAGGCGGTCCGTGCCGTCCGGGCCGAGCGCCTGCCACGGGTGGGCAGCCGCCCGGTCGGTGGCGTCCTCGATGGCCTGGAACCCGGCCCGGGCGTGGTCGGTGGCCGCGCCGTCCCCGGTCAGCCAACCCCCCTCGGTGAGCCGCTTCCGGGCGGCGTGCCACTGCTCCTCGGACCAGCCCCGGCCCAGCAGGTACTGCGGCTGCGAACCGTCCAGAGCGACCCGCCCGGTCAGCGTCTCCACCGGGTCCAGTCCGGCGGCCACCAGCGCCGCCACGTGCCCGTCCCCCCGATGCTCGCGCAGCGTGGTGGCGGCCTGCCAGAGCCGCGCCAGCGGATATTCCCCGACCGGAAGCGCCGCGTTCGCCGCGCCGAGCACCCGGCCGGCGGTCTGCGCCGCCGAGGCGGCCCGTTCCAGCAGGTCGGCGGCCTCCGCCAGGTGCGACTCCGGCAGCTCGTAGGTCAGCTCGGCCAGCGCCTGCACGGCACCGGTCAGGCGGGCGCGCAAAGCCTCCGGCGGGGTGGCCAACCGCCACACCGCCGGCAGCGCGCGGGACACCATCGGCGGCGCGAAGGTAAAGAAGGCGGCGATCACCGGGGCCGCCTCGGTGGCGCCCAGCGGCGCGGCCCGGCCGGCGAAGTAACCACGCCAGTAGCCGCGCAAGCCGACCGCCTCGTACGCGGCGCGGGCCCGAGGGTGCAGGTAGGTGACCGCGTGCACCGGCTCGAAGTAGGCCCACATCGACCGGGCGGTCCGCCCAGGCTCGTCCAGCGCCGTCATCTGCACCTCCGCGTCGGAGTCCCGGATCACCCCGGACGGCGAACCGCCCGGGGTGACGCCGAACCTACTGCCGCTGGGTGACGGGCCGGAAGCCCCATGTGAACAACTCCATCGCGCCCCGGCGACAACCGGGGCGATCCGGACGGCGTCACTGGGCGGCGAGCACGTCCACCACGAAGCGCAGCGGGCCGGTCGGGCGTCCGCCGGCCTTGGCGGCGTCGTTGCCGTACGCCAGCTCGCCCGGGATGTCGAGCTGCACCCGGCTGCCCACGGTCACGCCGACCAGGCCCTGGTCCCAGCCGGGGATGACCTGGCCCACGCCGATCGGGAAGGTGGCCGGCTGCCCGGACTGCCAGGAGGAGTCGAACTCCTTGCCGTCCTTGAAGAACACCCCCACGTAGTTGGTGGTGATGTTCTGGCCCTTCTGCACGGCCGGGCCGGTCCCCTTGATCAGCGGGGTGACCGTGAGCTTCTTGAGCTCGCCCGTGCCCGGCTTCACCGTCGGCTTGCTGCCCAGCGCCGGGTCGGCGCCGGCCGGCAACTGCGGAGCGGGGGGCGCGGCGGCGTCAGGGCCGTCGGGGGCCGGGGCGGACGCGGACGGGGTCGCGTCGGCCTGGTTCTTGGGCTTGTCGTCGTCGCCACCGCCGCCGATCGTCACGAACACGCCGATCAGCACGCCGGCAACGGCGACGGCGGCCAGACCGCTCGCCCACGCGTTGCGCCTGCGCTTCCGGTCGGCAGCCTTCTTCGCCGCCAACTGGGCGGCCAGCCGGCGCCCCGACTTGGTCGCCGGGCTCTGGTCCTGGTCCGCCGGCCGGTTCTGCTGCGTCCGCTCGCTCACGTCGTCGACTCCCTGCTGCGAAGTGTGGCCGGCACCCGGTGCCGGGGGGAAAGCCGACGCACACGGTACCCGCACCACGGCCCACCGTGCCGGCCACGGACACCTCGGATCGCCCAGCGCGGCAGTTCCGGGCCGTTCCCGGGCGGTTATCCCGGGATGACCATGAAGTCGGTCACGAACGACGTGACCCGGCCGTCGGCGGTACGCCCGATCCAGGTGCCGTAGCAGCCGTCGCCCCAACCGGTGGCCACGGTGACGACGTTGGCCCCGCTGGCCTCGTCCAGGACGGCATTGATCAGCCTCGGGACCGGGGACGAGGGCAGCTCGCCGGAGAGGAAGACCTGCTCGACCCGGTCGTAGTCCCAGCCTTCCAGGACACCGAGCGCGGTCGGGTCGGCGAGGGTGCCGACACCGGCGTCCACCCCGTACCCGAAGTAGTCGTCCGCGCCGAGCGTGGACACGTCCTGGTCGCCCGCGACGGCCGGCTCCCACCGGGTCGTCGGCTCGGCGGAGACGACCAACTCCAGTGCGGCCACCCGCCGGTCGACCTCGGCGTCCTCCCGGAGCACCACGGCCACCCAGGCGCGGGCCGCATACCGCCCCGGCGGCACGGTGACCGTGAACGGCTCGGCGTCCGGGCAGACCAGCGGGTCGCACCCGACCACCTGGCCGGTGGGCAGCACCACGTCGTCCACCGGGTGGACCTCGATCAGGTACGCGCCGTGCTGGTCGGTGAAGCGGGCGCCGGGCGTCAACAACCGGTCCAGGTCAGGGGTGTACGGCATGGGGGCTCCTCCGGTGGCCAGCGGCCGGCGGAGCGTACCCGGCCCGCCGGACATCGCCGTCGCTGCCGTACCGGTCAGGCGCTCTTGCGGGGTGCGGTCTTGCGGGCGGCCGTCTTCTTCGCCGGCTCCGCCTTCTTCGCGGCGGTCTTCTTGGCCGGCTCGGCCTTCTTCGCGGCGGTCTTCTTCGCGGCCGTCTTCTTCGCCGCGGTCTTCTTCGCGGGGGCCTTGGCGGCCTTCTTCTCCGCCGCCTTCTGCGCCGACCGGGCCGACGAGATCGGTGTCGGCTCGCCGCCACCGCCACCACGGGCGGGTTGCTCGCCGCGGGCCGCCTTGGCCCGCTCCACCGACGCCTTCAACGCGGCCATCAGGTCCACCGCCGCGGCCGGGGCCTCCTCGACCTCCTCCGGCTGGACGACCTCCCGACCCTCCACCTTGGCGTCGATGACCTCCTGCAACGCGGCCCGGTAGTCGTCGGTGAAGACATCCGGCTCGAACTCGCCGGTCATCGAGTCGATCAGGGAACTGGCCATCGCCAACTCTGGTGGGCGCACCTTGAGGTCCTCGTCGAGGAAACCGAAGTCCGGGGTACGGATCTCGTCCGGCCAGAGCATGGTGTTGAGCAGCAGGACTCCCTCGCGGACCCGCAGGGTGGCCAGCTGCTCCCGCTGACGCAGCGCCACCTTGACGATGGCCACCCGCTCCGAGTCGATGAGCGCGTCGCGCAGCAGCACGTACGGCTTGGTGGCCGTGCCCTCCGGCTCGAGAAAATACGCCTTGTTGTAGAGGATCGGGTCGACCTGCTCGGCCGGCACGAACTCCAACACGTCGATCGCGCGGGAGCTGGTCAGCGGCAGGTCGGCGAAGTCCTCGTCGGTGAGGATCACCATCTCGCCGCCGCCGATGTCGTAGCCCTTGGCGATGTCGTCGTAGGTGACCTCCTCGCCGCAGACCGAGCAGGTGCGCTTGTAGCGGATCCGGCCACCGTCCTCACGGTGTACCTGGTGGAACCGAATGTCCTTCTCCTCGGTGGCGGAGTAGAGCTTCACCCCGATCGAGACGAGCCCGAACGACACGGCTCCCTTCCAGATGGCACGCATCCTGCGCTCCCTTCCCCGGTATCGACCATGCTCGCATCCCGATGAACCGGACGCGAGGTGTTCGGCCTGCTACTACAGTCGGGTCGTGCCCGGCGCGCCGCTCAAGCCGATGCTCGCGATGACCGGGCCGCTCCCGGCGGGTGACGGCTGGGCGTACGAGTTCAAGTGGGACGGGGTCCGCGCGCTCGCCGACATCTCCGGCGGCGACCAGCACCTGTACGCCCGCTCCGGCGTGGAGATCACCGCCGCGTACCCCGAGCTGGCCACCCTCTACGAGCAGGTCGACGACGCGCTGCTCGACGGCGAGGTGGTGCTGCTCGGTCAGGGCGGGCAGCCGTCGTTCACCGCGCTGGCCGAGCGGATGCACGTCCGGGACCGGGCCAAGGCGGCCCGGTTGGCGGCGGTCATGCCGGTGACGTACATGATCTTCGACCTGCTGCGGCTGAACGGGGACGACCTGACCGGCTGGCCGTACGAGCGCCGCCGGGAGGCGCTGGAGGCGCTCGCGCTCGGTGGCCTCCGGTGGGCGGTGCCGCCGATGTTCGCCGACGGGCCGGCCACCTACGAGGCGGCCGGTGAGCACGGCCTGGAGGGCGTGATGGCCAAGCGGGTCGGTGCCGTCTACCGCCCGGGGGTGCGCTCGCCGGACTGGGTGAAGGTCAAGCTGGAGGTGACCGGCGACTTCGTCATCGGTGGCTGGCGACCGGGCGCGCGTCGGATCGGCGGGCTGCTGGTCGGGGTGCCCGGTCCGGACGGCCGGCTGATCTACCGGGGTCGGGTCGGCGGCGGGATCGGGGCGGCCATCGAGCGGCAGCTCCTCGCCGAGTTGGAGCCGCTGCGCTCCGGCGTGTCACCGTTCGCACCGGGTGTGCCGCGCGAGGATGCCCGGGGTGCCATCTGGGTAGAACCTCGGGTGGTGGTGGAGGTGAAGTACGGCCAGCGCACCCCGGACGGCCGGCTGCGCTTCCCCCGGGTGCTGCGGTTGCGCCCGGACAAGCCGCCGGAGGAGGTCGACGATGCCGGCTGAGCGGCTACGGGTGGACGTCGAGGGCCGCCCGCTGGAGCTTTCCAACCTGGACAAGGTGCTCTACCCGGCGGTCGGTTTCACCAAGGGTGAGGTGATCGACTACTACACGCGGATCTCGCCGGTGCTGCTGCCGCACCTGCGCGACCGGCCGGTGACCCGGATCCGCTTCCCCAACGGCGTCGACGACAAGTCGTTCTTCGAGAAGAACACGCCGGCCGCCACCCCGGACTGGGTGCGGGTGGAAAATCTGCCCGCGCCCGGGTCGACGAAGGGCCGGGAGACCATCGACTACGTGGTTGCCGACGACCTGCCCACCCTGGTGTGGCTGGCCAACCTGGCCGCGTTGGAGCTGCACACGCCGCAGTGGAAGGTCGGCGAACACCCGGACATGATGGTCGTCGACCTGGACCCGGGGCCGCCGGCCGGGCTCGCCGAGTGTTGTCCGGTGGCGGTGTTGATGCGCGACCGGCTCGCCGACGACGGCATCGAGTCGTACCCCAAGACGTCCGGCAAGAAGGGCATGCAGCTCTGCTGCCCGATCGCGGGCACCCAGCCCTCCGACGACGTCTCCGCCTACGCGCGGCGGATCGCCCAGGAGTTGGAGAAGGCCCACCCGAAGCTGATCGTGTCGAAGATGGCGAAGAACCTGCGCCCCGGCAAGGTCTTCATCGACTGGAGTCAGAACAACGCGGCGAAGACCACTGTCGCGCCGTACTCGTTGCGGGCACAGTCGGTGCCGTCGGTGTCGACGCCGCTGACCTGGGACGAGGTCGAGGCCGGCGCCCGCGGCCGGAAGCCGGCCGTCCGCCAGTTCACCGCCGCCGAGGTCCTGGCCCGGGTCGAGGAGTACGACGACCTGCTCGCCCCCCTGCTCGACGGCGGCCCGGAACTGCCGGCCATCAGCCGGTCGAGCTAGCGCGGACCAAGGCTCCGGGAGGACGGGTTTGCACGGCTCGTGACAGTTGTTCCTGTCCGGTACCGTCCGAGCCGCAACTCCTAACAACACGGGGGAACCCTTGACCAAGTCCTTCACTTCCCGCCGCGTGCTGGCCTGGACCGCGCCCGTGGCGCTGGCGCTGACCGCGCTCGCCCCGGCCCTGCCGGCCCAGGCCGAGGCGAAGCCCACGCCCACCGTCACCGCCGGTCCGGTCGACAAGGACCTCAACGATGACGGCGTCGCGGACCTGGTCGCTGTCGGCGGCCCAGGCACTCGCCTCGCCTCCGGCGTCTGGTCGGCGCTCGGCCTGAAGTCTCGCAAGACCGGCGTCGGCACCGGCAAGGTGCAGACTCCGGCCATCAACATCGGCCTACTCGGCACTGGTGTCGGCGGAGACGAGTCCGGAGCGGACTTCGACGGCGCCCAGGTCATCACCGGCCGCTTTACCGGCAGCGAACGCCAGGACTTCCTCTATTACTACCCGACCGGCAACTCCGCCGGTGCCGCCATCCTTCTCCGCGGTGCCGGAGACGGCACGATGCCCAGCCCCTACAACAACCAGTTCTCCATCCCGTACGAGTTTCTGGCCGACGCCAACGGCAACAGCCCTCTGCAACTCGCGAACGCGTTCCAGGCTGACGGCGTCGACACCAGCATCCCGGATCTGTTCGGCATCGCCGGCGACGCCACCAACGGCTACCGGCTCGGCTACCACCCCAACTTCCACGCGCCGGGCCTCTACTACGGTGTCACCGACCTGACCAACCCCACGCCGACCGGTGCGGCGGACTGGCAGAACTGGACCATCGCCAGCACCGAGACCGCGTCGGGGGTGGCTCTCTTCCTGCGTAACGCCGGCACCGGGCACCTGTACCTGTGGACCGGGGTCACCATGGTCGACAACGGTGACGGCACCGGCACGTTGACGCACACCCAGTACCGGGTGGCGACGAACTGGAACACCGGCGTCGCGATCAGCGCGCTGCAGGCCGCCGACATCAACGCCGACGGCACGCCGGACCTGTGGACGGTGCTGCCGAATGGCACCTACCGGGCGTACCTGATCTCCGGCTTGTCGAGCAGTGGCACCGCGACGGTCACCGCCACCCGCGCCCGGCGGCTTGCCTGACCTTCCGGCGTGAAGGCGCGTGACCGGCCGGAGGCGTACCGGCCGGGATCGCGATCGTGGCACTGGCAAAGAGGGAGGCCCGGCGTCCACGTGGGTGGACGCCGGGCCGAGGTGGCTTCTCCGAGCGCTGCCGATCAGCGGTGCCCGAAGACCTTCCGGCTGGAGCCGAGGCGCAGGAGCACCGTCTCGCCGGTGGCGTCCTGCACCCCGTCGTTGTCGGTGATCGCGTACACCTCGCCGTTGCCCGCGACGGTCAGGCCCTCCAGCTTCTCCTGGGTCCAACCGTTCGTGGCGCGCAGCGCGGGCAGCACGTCGACGGCGAGCGTCTTCGGCAGCACGGTCAGCGGGCCGGTCGCCGCCGCGCCCGGCAGCGGCACCGTGTAGATCCGCTTGACCGTGGCGGCCGGCCCGTTCAGCTTGTCCCGCTCGATGACCGCGAGCCGGTCGCCGACCACGGTGATCTCGGAGAGGCCCATCCAGTCACCGGGCACGCTGGTGGCGTCCAACTGGTAGCCGTACCAACTCCAGGTGCCCGCGGTGACGTCGTAGCGACCCAGCCGGACGATCCCGGCCGGGTCGGTGCTCAGCTCCCGCTGCACGGCCACCCAGACGATCTCCCGACCCTGCCGGTCGGTGGTCGCGGTGACGCCCTCCAGGCCCTGCTTGCCCAGGCCGGCGGCGACCTCGGCGGGCAGCGCGACGGTCTGCCGGGTCACCCCGGCGGCGTCGAGCCGGACCAGCTTGTTCTCCGCGCCCTTGGCACCCTCGACGGCCAGCCAGAAGCCGCCCTGCGGGCGGGCGAAGATCCCCTCCGCGTCGTACCCGACCGGGGTGCCGGCCGCGTCCCGCACCGGCAGGGCGCCGGTGATCAGGGCCGGCGACCGCTTCGCGTCGATGGTGAGGATGCGGGTCTGGCTGTACGCCGCGTCGGTGACGCTGTAGAGCTGGTCCCGCTTGCCCGGCACCGCGCTCAACGCGCCGAGCGCGCCCCAACCGATCGGGGTGCCGGTGCGGTCCGCGCCGGAGACGATGCTCGGGAACTCCGGGGTGCGCCTGCCGAGCTGGAAGAGCGACACCGAGGCGCGAACGTTCACCGAGGCGTCGTCCTCCTCACTGGAGACGGCGAGCAGCCCGCGGGACGGGATGGGCAGCAGTCCCTCCGGTCCGTTGGTGGTCGGCAGCACCTGCCGGAAGACGGGCTTCGTGGGGTCGCCCAGGTCGTAGACGGCGACGAAGTTGCTGCGCTCCGAGCCGACGAACGCGTACCGCACGCCGTCGTACTCGGCGACGGCCACGCCCTCCGGCTCGGTGCCCTTCTTGGCGGCCCGGTCCTCGTTGTGCAGCCCATAGGTGACGGCGAGCCGCTCGAAGGTGTTGCCGGCGTCCCAGGCGACCCGGCCACTGCGGCTGTCGAAGATCGACCAGCCCCGGGTGCCTCCGTGCCAGTCACCCTCGTTGGCCGTGGCCAGGTAACGGTCGTCGACCCAGGCCACCGCGTCCGGCTCGCGGGGGACGTCGGTGATGCTGCCGGTCAGGTCGATGACACCGTCCTTCCTGGTGTCGATCCCGTTGATCGTGGCGGTGCCAGCGCTGAACACCGTGGTGATCCGACCGGTGGGCAGGTCGATGAGGGCAACACCGTTGTTCTCCTGGAGCGTCACGGCCAACTGGTTGCGGCTGTTGATCGAGACGTACTCCGGCTCCGGGTCGGTCGGCGCGGCGAGACCGGCCTGGACCAGGGCGGGCAGCGCGCTCCCGTCGGCGCCGGTCAGCGCGACCGGGCGCAGCCGCCAACCGGCCGGGGACTTCCCGGTCAGGTCGACGATCTGCACGAAACCGGCGGGCGCCTGGGGCAGGTCGCCCTCCTCGCCGCCGGGCGGGGTGGCCTCCTCGTCGCGCTCGTTCTCGATGGCGATCGCGGCGTACCGCTTGTCCTTGCTGATCGCGATCGAGTCGGGCTGACCGCCGAGGTCGAAGCTGGCCACCCGCTTCCGGCTGGCCAGCTCGATCACGTCGAGCCGACCTGACGGCCCGGTGTAGCTGCCGCTGGTGTTCACCACCACCAGCACGTACCGACCGACCACGGCGACCGAGGTGGGCTCGTCCTCGGCGTTGCCGAGCTGTGCCAGGGAGAGCGTGCCGAGGCCGCGCGGCCGGTCGGCGCGGGAGATGTCCAGGAAGCCGATGCGTCGGGCCAGCGCGTCGGTGTGGATCAGGGTGCGGCCGTCCTCGCTGACCGCCGAGATCTCGGCGACCGTCGCGGTCGCCGGGTCCTCCCCGGCCGGGCGGTTCTGGAACACCGGGAACGTGGCGACCCGGTCGAAGGCGAGCGACGGGTGGTGGTGTCCGCCGGCCGACGCGGGGGTGGCCCCGGTCAGGCTGGCGGCGGCGACACCGGCTGCGGTGAGCGCGGCGAATGCATTTCTGAGAGTCAAGGACTTCCTCCGTTAGGTCGTACCCGGACGGAGGCTGACAGTTGTCGGGGAGCGTCAGCTTGCGCCGACATGAACAGTCGGCGAACCCCGGCGCAGCCGCCACCAGGCACCGCCGAACAGGACGACCGTGACGACGGTGACCGCGATGTCGCCGGCCAGGGCAGCCGCCGGAGAGGCCGGGGAGTACGGCGGCACCACGTACGCGAACGCGGCGGCCATGACCAGGCCCGCGCTACCGGCGACAAGCACGTGCCGCTGCCCCCAATTGCTGCGCGACGACCAGTAGACGATCAGCCCTCCGGCGGCCGCCGCGAGCGCCAGCGCGATCGCCATCCCCGGCCAGCCGGGCATCAGGTCGGCGCCGAGGCGGACGAGGACGATCGGCAGACCCACCCAGAGCGGATGCGGCGCCCGACGGGCCCGGCGCGGGTGGGGGCGGCGCCAGCGGGGCAGCAGCGCCGTTCCGACGAGCGCGAGGACCACCACGGCGGTGAAGGCCAGTTGGAGTGGGCTGGCCAGGAAGCCCTTGTCCCCGCTGATGTTGGAGAAGATGAACAGACTGCCGAGCAGATAGATCAGACCGACGACGAGGAGACCGGGTCGGCCCAGCCACGGCCGGAGCCGGCGGTCCCGCCCGAGGAACGACTCGATCAGCACGATCGGCGCGCAGATCGTCAGCACGATGTGGTTGCCCACGTAGTCGAACGCCTGCCGGAGGCTGAATTCGAGCCCCGGCACCAGCGTCGCCTCGGCGGCGGCCCGGGTGTCGGCGTACTGGGTGTCGTCGAGGAAGTCGGGATTGAACAGCGACTGGTCGACCAGCCCGGCCTGGAGTACGCCGAACGCGGCGGCGAGCAGCACGATCGTCGGCCAGCTCGCGCCGAGGTGCCGAGCGGTCTCCCGGATCAGGATCGCCGCGCCGCCGTACATCGGACCCAGGAAGATCAGCACCGGGAGGAAGTCGTCGATGGCGAAGCCGCCCCACGAGCACTCCGCCGCCCAGGGCGCGAGCAGCAGCAACGCGATCACCGGCAGGAGCCGCCGGCGCAACGGCAGCCGCGTGGTGGCGACCGGGTGGTCGGTGGCGGCCGGCTGGTCGGTGGCGACCGGGTGGTCGGCGGCGGCCGGGTGGTCGGCGGCGGCGGGGTCGGGTCCGGTCGGCATGGGCGCTCCTCGGCGGTGGCGTTTCGCCTGTCACCTCGTACCGTGCGGAGGCCAAGCGGTCGTCCGATACGGCCATCGGGCGGCGATCGGAGCGACCAAAGTCGTTGCGTAGGGTGGGGCCGACGTCAACCCGGGGAGCGTGGAGATGCAGCCAACCGTCACGGCCGAACTGGCGGCCCAACCCGCCGACGCCGAGCAGCCCCTGCTCAGTTACCGCGACGAGGCGACCGGCGAGCGCGTCGACCTGACCGCACAGCAGGTCGGCGTCTGGGCGGCGCGCAGCGCGAGCCTGCTGCGGGACGGTTGCGGGCTCGGCCCCGGCAGCCGCGTAGCGGTGTTGCTGCCGCCGCACTGGCGTACCGCCGCGGTGTTGTTGGGCGCGTGGGCCTCGGGCCTGGCGGTGTCGTTCCGACCGCGCGCCACCGCGGGCCTGCCCGTGCTCGAACCGGGCGGTGACCGGCCGTTCGACGCGGTCCTGGTGACCCCGCAGCGGCAGGACGACTGGCTGGAGGACGTGCCGGACGCGCCACACCGCTACCTCGTCGGCACCGGCCCGGGGCGGTTGGCCGACGTGCCGCTGGGTTGGTTGGACTGGTCCGCCGAGGTGCTTCGCCACGGCGAGGCGACGCCCGAGCACACCGCCATCCGCCCGTCGGACCCGGCCACCGCGGACGGCACCACCTACGGCCAGTGGGGCGCGATCGCCCAGGAGTACGCGAAGATGCTGGGCCTGCGCGCCGGCGATCGTCTGCTGGTCGACGCCGCCGAGCACGAGGAGCCATTGAAGTGGCTGCTCGCGCCGCTCTCGGCCGGCGCGTCCGTGGTGATCAGCGCCAACCTCGACCCAGCCCGGCGGGACGCCGTCGCCGCCGCCGAGCGGGCGACGCGCATCCTTTGAATGGGTGGAGCGGTGGTACTGCGGGTAGTACCATTGCTGGGTGCCCTCGATAGCCAAGCTCGTGGAAGCGATGCGACAGCATCAGCAGAACATCGCCTACAACGATCTCTATCGGGTGTGCGAGCACTACTTCGGGAAGCCGCGGCAGGCGGGGACCTCGCATGCCGTGTTCAGGATGCCGTGGGTCGGTGACCCACGCGTCAACATCCAGGACGACAAGGGCAAGGCCAAGGCGTATCAGGTCCGGCAGGTCCTCAAGGCGATCGACAAGAAGGAGGCGATGTGATGCAACCCGACGCCCGTCCCGAAATCACGCACTACACATACCGCGTCACCTGGTCGGTCGATGACCAGGAGTTCGTCGCCACCTGCGCCGAGTTTCCGTCGCTCTCCTGGCTGGCCCCCGCACAGGTTGAGGCGCTGCAAGGTCTTCAGGGTCTCGTGCAGGAGGTGATCGCGGATATGGAGGAGCAGGGCGAGCCGGTGCCGCAGCCGTTCGCGGAACGAAGCTATTCGGGCAAGTTCAACCTCCGTGTCGGGGAGAGCCTCCATCGCGAACTCGCCATCGAGGCTGCCGAGGATGGGATGAGCCTCAACCAGTACGTCTTACGGAAACTGCGCGCCGCCTGAGCAGTCGGGCAGCGCTTGCTCTGACCGATTCGGCTTTGGTGAAACCGGGGTATCAACGTGTCCCGGACGCCGCGACCTCTTGAAAACCGAGTCGATCAGGGCCGCGTCACCCTGTTCGCCCTCGGGGTGGTCGCGCCGGGTCCGGCGGCGGCGCCGCTGCCCCGCGCGGCCCAGGCCGACGGCCCCACCACCCCCGACCCGCGCGAGCCGCGCCCGCCGCTGCTCCCCGCCGACTTCCAGGGCACCGGTCGGTACGTCGTGCGGGACCTCGGCATCGACGTGCCGTTCTCGTGGCAGGGCCGCGACGGCAACAGCCAGATGACCGCCGGCGGCCCGGACCATCCGATCTGGTTCACCAACCTGATCTACGAGAACACCCTCTACACGCTGACCTACAAGTGGCCGAACATTCCGCTCTTCCCGCCCCGCGCGTGCAGCAAGGTGCCGGGGTTCTTCAACCGGCAGATCTTCAACGACAAGCTGAAGACCGCGCGGTATGTGGGGCCGGAGGTCCTGCACGGTGACCAGGACCGGCACGTCGACCACTGGCGGGTCGGTGTGGTCGGGGGCTCCACCGTGCCGGGGGAGTTCTTCCGGTTCCCGCTCGCGCTCGGCGACATCTACGTCGACCAGCACGACCCGACCCGGTGGTGGCAGGTGTTGCAGTTCGGCCTGCAGAACCTCTTCGACCCGGAGCTGGACGAGTGGTTCACCATGGACACCTTCGACCACCGCCCCGGCGAGGTCACCCTCCCCGACCGCTGCCCACCACCCACGCCGTAGCCCATCCACTCCGTTGATCAAGAGGTTTACGTCATCGATCGGCCTGATGATGACGCAAACCTCTTGATCAACGCGGGCGGGGTCAGGGCCGGGTCTGGATTGGGCTTGGTTACCGGGCGAACAGCAGGGCGGCGTCCAGGAGGACGACGACGGCGGTGGCGAAGTGGATGCCGAAGGCTACGGCCTTCGTCCCACCGTTGCGGAGCACGATGACGGTGTCGCCCAGCGGGACGAGCGCGACGACCAGCATGAACCACGCGACCGCGTCGGCGGTGGTGAAGGCGATCAGGGCGAGGCCGAGTAGGCCATAGCTGAGATCGCGTACGCCCTTGACGGATAGGTAGGCGGGATCTCCCTCCGGCCGGGCCGGTACGCCGTACCCGGCAGCCGACGCGGTCGGCGCCAGCAGGAACCGCGCACCGATGAAGACGATGAAGAGGTTGAGTAGGACGGCGAGCCCGTAGGCGAGGGGTGACAACATGGTCCGCTCCGATTGCTAGCGCTGCTAGATGTGAGAGCGACGCTAGCAGAGCGTTGGCAGGATATCTAGCGGTGCTAGAGTTCAAGTCATGTCGACTCAGACGCGCCGGGAGCGCGAGCGGGCGGAACGGGAACGGGCCATCGTCGAGGCGGCGCGCGACCTGGCTCTGGCGGAAGGCTGGGACGCGGTCACCACCCGCCGACTCGCCGCCGAGATCGAATACAGCCAGCCCGTCCTCTACAGCCACTTCAAGGGCAAGGACGCCATCATGGCGGCGGTCGCCGTCGAGGGCTTCGCCGAGCTGGCCACCGCGCTCGCCTCGGCCCGCGCCTCGGCCGCCGACCCCCGGCAGGCGGTCGCCGACGTCGCGGCGGCGTACACCACCTTCGCCGAACAGCGGCCCGCGCTCTACGACGCGATGTTCACCCTCGCCGTGGACCTGCCGTTCGCCAGCCAGGACGTCCCGACCGATCTGGCCCGGGGCTTCGCCGAGCTGGCGGAGACGGTGCGCCCGGTCGCCGGGGACGACGACCTGGAGACGGTCACCGAGACGTTCTGGAGCGGCCTGCACGGGCTGGTCACGCTGATGCGCAGTGGCCGGCTCCGCCGCGCCGGCCACCAGCAGCGGCTGGCCGTGCTCGTGCGCAGCTTCTCCCGCTGAGCGGTCCGGCTGTGCGTCAGGTGCCTGCGTCGAAGCGGATCAGGGGGTGGAGGCGTTGCGGGAGCAGGTCGTGCTGGTCGGCCGGCCGGGGCGCGCAGGCGGCGACGGTTTCCCGCTTCTGCATCAATCCGGCCGCTGCGCCCGTGCTGGCGCTGTCGCCCGCAGCCTTCCTCGGTGCCAACTTCGAGACACGCTGTGGCGAGATGCCAAGAAGTGCACCCGCGTCGCGGACCGTGTAGCCCTTCGCCAGGAGTGCCTGTGCGGCGGTGGCAGTCGCCTCCTCGGCGGACTTTTCGGCCTTGCGCAGCGCGCTCCGGGCTTTGCGAACGCGGGTCACCTCTTGCGGCAGGTCGGGCTCCACCTCGACGTCGAAGCTGTGTGGGTCGACGTCGAGCATCAGCGCAATGGCCGCCCGTGCCGTCGCCTCCACCTGATCGAGGCGACGTGCCTGGGAGGCAACACCCTTGACCTCCGGCACGGTGATGGCCCACCAGTGACCTGAACGTACGCACTGCGCGGTGTACTTCATCGGCGAGCGACCCCTAACTCAAGCCCAGGCTGCGGAGGGTACCCCGCCTCGTCAATTCGTCGATCTCCTTGGGACGAGGTCGCCGCCCGCACGGCGCGAGGTGGTCGACCGGCAGGGCACACCGCGCGCCGCCGGGCAGTGGCCGGTCACAGAACACCCAATGTCGTACGCCCTGCTGGTCCTCCGCCGAGACGGTCACCCCGCCGGGCTCGACCCGCGCGCTGAGCCGGACCAGCACCCGAGCTGCGGTACGCGCGAAGATCCGGGCGCGCAGCAGATCCGGCGCGGTGATCGGCAGGTGGATCACCCAACGCTCGCTCATCGGTGTCTGCCCTTCGTCGGATGGGATCGACGTGCAGGGGCGGCCTCCGCCGGTTGCGGTCGACGGAGGCCGCCCCGCCCTGCGGCCGCTCCGGAGGTACGGCAGCAGGCCGCGCCGGGGGAGCGCGGCGGGAGGGGTCTCGGCGGCGATGCGGGACCAGTACGAGGCGCCAACCGACCGCAGCAGCACCGCATCACCGAGAGCGACGCTATTGCCACTGAGTCACCTATGTCAAGCACGTCAGTGAGTTATCTACCCGCTTATGTCACTCGCGCTACATGCGTTGCCTGCGTCGAAGCGGCTGATCAATACTGGGCGGGCCAACCGACTGCAAGGGGCTCCGCGTGCCTATCCCGCCCACAATGGACGAGCTGCTCGACGACCTGGTGAAGAAGATCAAGGACGGTACCTACGCGCCTGGGTCGCAGCTCCCGTCCGGGCGGGTGCTGGCAGACGAATACGACGTCTCCCAGTCCACGATCAGCCGGGCGGTGGCGAAGTTGCGGGAGCAGGGCGTGCTGGTGGGTCGTCCAGGGCGTGGCGTCTTCGTCGCGGAGTCCCGTCGACGTTGACCAGCCTGCACGGCCAGAGCTCGCGGCGCGGCTGCCGCGACTCGGCTTCCGTGTAGTCGGGGCATCAACCTGCCCTGCACACCCCGACTTCCGGAAAACCGAGTCGATCAAAGTTGCAAAGGTTCAGTCGAAGGTCGGGAGGGACGGGCCGAGGACGTCGTCGGCGTCGATGATCGTGTACGCGTACCCCTGCTCGGCGAGGAAGCGCTGCCGGTGCGCCGCGTACTCCGTGTCGATCGTGTCCCGGGACACCACCGTGTAGAAGTGCGCCTGCCGCCCGTCGGCCTTCGGCCGGAGCACCCGCCCCAACCGCTGCGCCTCCTCCTGCCGCGACCCGAACGTGCCGGACACCTGGATCGCCACCGCCGCCTCGGGCAGGTCGATGGAGAAGTTGCCGACCTTGGAGATCACCAACGTGCGGATCTCACCGGTGCGGAACGCGTCGAACAGCCGTTCCCGCTCCTTGTTCGTGGTCGAGCCCTGGATGATCGGCGCGTCGAGATATTCGCCGAGCTGGTGCAGTTGGTCGATGTACGCCCCGATCACCAACACCTGGTCGTCCGGGTGCCGGTCGACGAGCGCCTTGACCACCGGCAGCTTCGTGCGGGCGGTCGCCGCCATCCGGTAGCGCTCCTCGGCCTCCGCCGTCGCGTACGACATCCGCTCCGCGTCGGTCAGGGTCACCCGGACCTCGGTGCACTCGGCCGGAGCGATCCAGCCCTGCGACTCGATGTCCTTCCACGGCGCGTCGTACCGCTTCGGGCCGATCAGGCTGAACACGTCACCCTCGCGGCCGTCCTCGCGTACCAGGGTCGCGGTGAGGCCCAGCCGGCGGCGGGCCTGAAGGTCCGCGGTGAACCGGAAGATCGGCGCGGGCAGCAGGTGTACCTCGTCGTAGACGACCAGGCCCCAGTCGCGGGCCCCGAACAGGTCCAGGTGGGTGAACGCGCCGCCGCGCCGCGAGGTGAGCACCTGGTACGTGGCGATGGTGACCGGGCGGATCTCCTTGCGCTCCCCGGAGTACTCGCCGATCTCCTCCTCGGTCAGCGAGGTGCGGGCGATCAGCTCCCGCTTCCACTGCCGGCCCGCGACCGTGTTGGTGACCAGGATCAGCGTGGTGGCCTTCGCCTCGGCCATCGCCGCCGCGCCGACCAGGGTCTTACCGGCGCCGCAGGGCAGCACCACCACACCGGACCCGCCGGCCCAGAACGCCTCGACGGCCTCCCGCTGGTACGACCGCAGCGTCCACGGCTTGCGCCCGTCCTTGCCGGCCTCCGCCAGCTCGATGGGGTGCGCCTCACCGTCGACGTAGCCGGCCAGGTCCTCCGCCGGCCAGCCCAGCTTGAGCAGCGCCTGCTTGAGCCGGCCCCGCTCGGACGGGTGCACCCGGATCGTGTCGTCGTCGATCTTGTCGCCGAGCATCCCGGCGAGCTTCTTGCTCTTGGCCACCTCGATCAGCACCAGCCGGTCCAGTGCGCGCAGCACCAACCCGTACGCCGGGTCGTTGGCGAGCTGGAGTCGGCCGTACCGGTCCATCGTGTCGGCCACGTCGACCAGCAGTGCGTGCGGCACGGGATAACGGGAGTACTTCAGCAGGGAGTCGACCACACCCTCCGCGTCGTGCCCCGCCGCCCGGGCGTTCCAGAGGCCCAGCGGGGTCAGCCGATAGGTGTGCACGTGCTCGGGGGAGCGCTCCAGCTCGGCGAACGGCGCGATCGCCATCCGGCAGGCCTGCGCGTCGGGGTGGTCGATCTCCAGCAGCAGCGTCTTGTCCGACTGCACGATCAGTGGTCCACCGCTCACGCCAGCGTCCTCTCCTCGGTTGGTCGCCCGGCTGGAACGGGTGCATACCCGCCGCTGGCCGACCATCCAGTGTTGCACGATGTGGGATCCCCGAAGAAAGATGCTCACCGGCCGCAACCGTGACGGCACTCACGAACGTCTAGTAAGGGGACGATGTCAGGGGAGGTTCCAATGCAACGAGTCCGGATCACCTCCCGGCTGGTCGCCCTGGCGGTGGTTGTGCTGGTCGGCGCCGGTGCGTGCGCGTTCGATCCGCAGTCCGGTGGGAGTGGTGGCGGGGGAGCCGCCCCAGCCGGTGCGGCGGAACAGGCAACGGGGGCGAGCGCCACGCCCGGCCCGGACCAGCGCGGCCGACCCACACCGGCCGCACCCAGCCCCACGCCGAAGGCAACCCGGTCTCCGGCGCCGAAACCCACAGGCAGCGCGACGCCGAAGCCGACCACCGGCACCGGTACGCCGACGGTGGCCGGCTGCCCCCAGGGGCAGCACCAGCGCGAGGTGGAGACCTACCTGGCCCGGCTGGGCGGATTCGGGGCCGTGACCGTGGACGGGCGGCAGTCCGTTGCCGACTGCGCCGCGATCAAGAAGTTCCAGAAGAGGTACGGCATTCGCCCGGTCGAGGGTCGCGCCGGGCCAACCACGTACGACGTGGCCCAGCGCCTCGCCACCACCGACCCGGCGCGGTGCAGGGCCGGCACGGGCACCACGTTCTGCGTGGACCTGACCCGGCAGACCGTCTGGGCGGTCCGGGGCGGCAAGGTGATCATGCCGCCGACGGTGACCCGCACCGGGATGTCCGGCTACCGCACCCCGGCCGGCACGTTCACCATCAACTTCCGCAACCCGAAGGAGTGGTCCGACCCGTACGAGGTGTGGCTGCCGTACTGGCAGCACTTCACCCAGGGCATGGGCTTCCACGAAACCACCACCTACCTGCACGACAAGTCGATCGGCTCGCACGGCTGTCTCAACCTGCTGCACGCCGACGCCGTCCGGATGTGGGAGTTGGGCAGGGTCGGCACCCGGGTGGTGCTGATCGGCCGCCGGCCCGGCACCTGACCGACGCGGAGCGAATCGCGGGGATAACCCCCTGTCCGACCGGTCCAACGAGTGTCACGCTGGGAGGCCAGGGCCGGACCGGGCGGGGAGGCTGGGCATGACGGTCGACCGTGAGGTGATCCCGGAGCACGAACAAGCTCCACCCGACGAGGTGTCCCGTGCGACAGTGCTCGCCTATGCCGTCGCCGCGACGCTTCTCGTCGGGTGGTTCCTCTTCGGCTGGCTGGTGCTGCGCCAGGGCTTCGTCGACTCGGTCGGGGAGTCCGCCGGCGCCGGCTTCGCGCTGCTGCTGGTCATCTCGGTGGTCGGCACCGTACGCCGCAGCCGCCGCTGACCGACCAGCCCAACGGCCTCGCCCCGCTCAGTCCGCCAGCACCGCCGCGGTGATCCGGTGCAACGCGAACGTGTGCAGCATCTCGGTCCGTTCGTCCTCGGCGCGGAGGTAGCCCGCACCGATCGACACCGGTTTGACCAGCCGGGACGCGGTCGCCCCGTGCGCGTCGACGTAACCGACCCAGACCAGCGCCTTGTCGCGGACCGCCTGCTGGAGCACCGCCAGCGCCTCGCTGTGCGTGTGCGCCGGCACCGGGCCGCCACCCAACCCCGCCGCCCCGCCCCGCACCACAGCCGGTGCCCGCCGGGCCGCCCGCGCCGCCGCGTCACCCCGCCGGATGTGCTCCACCACCCCGAGCAGCCGGGGCATGGGCAGCTTCGGGACGGCCAGCGGATCGAGTGTCCGGGTGGTCATCGACACCCGGGCCGGGGCCCGCCGGATCCGCGGCCGGGCCAGCACGGTGCTGCCGGTGCCGTCCTCCTGCACCGGGGCGAACCCGGCGTCGCGCAGCGCGCCCAACAACCGACCAACCTGGTACGGCGTACACAGCACCGTCGGCGCGAGCCGGCGCAGCGCCAACGACTCCAACCGGCGGTCGGCCAGCACCTCACTGATCAGCGTCTCGTCGTCGCTGCGCAGGTACGCACCGGCCAGCCCCACCCGCAGCCCACCGTGCTTACGGGCCACGTCGTCCACCAGGTAGGTGAGTCCCTGCGGCACCGGGGTACGCGACCGTCGCCGGAACACGTCGTGCAGGTCGTCGGCCGTGTAGCCGGAATCCAGTGCACGCCGCACGCTCGCCGTGGTGACCCGGTGCACGCTGGCCCCGCCGGCCGACTCGAGTTCGGTCATCGCCTCCAACTCGGCGGCGAGCGCCGGCTCGGGTGGGCCGGGCACCACCACGGTCAGGTCGGCCTGCACCAGGAAGTGGTCGACCGGGGCGGGCAGCAGCGCGTCCAGGGCTCGGGCGGCACTCGACGGGTCACCGCTCTCCACGTCGGCGTGCACGCCCAGCGGGTCGTCGCCCCGCTCGTCGGCCGACGTCAGGTCACCGAGCAGCAGCCGACCGTACGACGTGAGCGCCCCCAGCCCGGTCACGCCGAGCTGCGCCGCCTCGGCCAGCACCTCCCGGTGGGCGGCGTCCCGGCCCCGGCTGCGCCGCGGCGCCCGCCAGTCCAACAGGTCCTGCACCTCTTCCGCGGTGGGCGCGGTCGCCGGTTCCAGGTCGGCGAGCACACCGAGCACCGCCCGACGGGTGGCCGGCGCGCTGGCCCGTTCGGCCTCGGCGGAGAGCGCGGTGATGGGCCGGTCCCGGTCGTCGCGGCGGCCGACCAGCCCGACCTGCCGGCTCATGCTCAGCCAGGCTCGGGCGAGCTGCTCCCATCGTTGGGCCAGCGAGGCGGCCCGCCACACCTCGTACCCGCCGGTCGGCAGCACCTGCTGGTCCGCCCCGTACCGGCTGGTGGTCGCACCGGGCATCTCCAGCTCACCCGCGAGCCCCGCCGCGTACGCCACCTCGAGCAGCAGCGCGGTCGTCGACTCGTCCAACCCGGCGGTACGCGCCAGCCGTCGCAGGTCCCGTACGCCGATGCCACCCGAGCGCAGCACCGGCGCGGGCTCGTCGGCGAGTTGCTCCAGCAGCCCCTCGGTGTGCCGGACCACCTCCATCGTCTGCCCCGCGCCGGCCGAGTCGACCGCCTTCGGCTCACGCGGCGCGGCGGTCACCGGCGGTGGGCTGGTGCGCAGCGGCCCGAGTGGCCCGCTGTCGCGGCGGAGCAGCAGGCCGACCTCTCGGGGCAGCTCCACCGTGCCGCTGGACGTCGGCGAGCCGGTCGTCACGGGGACCAGGAGCCGGTTGTCGACGAGCCACCGCACCGGGGAACCGGTCGGGGCGCCACCGTTTGTCGGGTCGGCGAGCACCGGGTCCTCCGCACCGAGCGGCGGCGCCTGTAGAGCGCCCGCGGGCACGCTGCCCACGGGCGGGCCAGCCGCCAACCGGTCCAGGATCGCCCGGGCCGAGGGCGGGGCGGCGAGCAGCGTCCGTCGTAGCTTCGCCGGGTCCGCGCAGAGCGCGGCCGTGCGCGGGTCCAGCTCCGCCGCTGGCCGGCCGAGCCCGGCGGGGTACGGGGAGACCTCGTCGACGGCGGGCACCACGTGCAGCGCGTGCTCCGGGCCGTACAGCAGGAAGAGCGCGCGTAGTCGGCCCACGGCGGCTCGGACGGCCGTCGGCGCGGGCGGGTGCGGCCCGGTGGTCGCCATGGCGAGTACGGCGTCGGTGGCCGTGGTGCCGTCGTCCGGGTCCCGGGTGAGGCGGGCGGCGTCGAGGATCTGCTGGGTGAACTGGTCCAGCCCGTCCAGCGCGCGGGCCACCGACACCCGGGACTGTGCCCGGATGGACAGGGCGGAGATGTCGGCTGGCACGGGCACGACGAGGTCGGGCCGCAGCTGGAGGAGCGCGGCCAGTGACTCGTCGGGCAGCGACCGCAGGTGGTCGGCGAGTGAGGTGGTCATCGTGTTTCCACGCTAGCCCGGCAGTGGGCTTCCGCGCCCCTCGGACGTCCGGCCGACCGGGGGTCGCCGGGTAGGTTTCTCGACATGCCCGCACTGACCGTCGGATTCGACCTCGACATGACCCTGGTGGACTCCCGCCCCGGCATCGCCGCGGCCTATCGGGCGCTGACGGCGAGGACCGGTGTGCCGGTGGACGCCGACCTGGCGGTGTCGCGGCTCGGGCCGCCGCTGCGTACCGAGATCGCGCACTGGTTCCCGCCGGAGCAGGTCGAGTCGGCCGTGCGGGTGTACCGCGAGCTGTACCCGGCGTACGCGATCACTCCTTCTGTCCTGTTGCCGGGCGCGCGGGAGGCCATCGACGCGATCCGCGCCCGAGGCGGACGTGTGCTTGTCGTCACGTCCAAGATCGGCCGGCTGGCCCGCCTGCACCTGGACCACCTGGGCCTCGCGGTCGACGAGTTGGCCGGTGACCTCTTCGCCGAGCAGAAGGCGACGGCCCTACGGGAACACCAGGCCACCCACTACGTCGGCGATCACGTCGCGGACATGGTCGCGGCGGCGACCGCCGGGGTGCCCGGCATCGGTGTCGCGACCGGCCCGTGCTCCCACGATGAGCTGCGCGCGGCCGGGGCGAATGTGGTGCTGGACGATCTCACCGAATTCCCGGCGGCGCTCGACGGCATGATCCAGCTAGCCTTGGAGCAGTAGCGGCTCAAGTGAAGCAGGGGTTTTCAGGTGCCTACGGGTCGAGTGAAGTGGTACGACACGGCCAAGGGATATGGCTTCGTCACCAGTGACGAGGGCGGCGACGTGTTCCTGCCCAAGGGTGCGCTGCCGGCGGGTGTCACCGACCTCAAGGGTGGCCAGCGGGTCGACTTCAGTGTGGTGGACAGTCGCCGGGGCGCGCAGGCCATGGGAGTCAAGCTGCTGGACGCGCCGCCGTCGATGGCGGAGTTGCGCCGTCGGCCGGCCGAGGAGCTGCACGGCCTCGTCGAAGACATGATCAAGGTGCTGGAGGCAAAGGTCCAGCCGGACCTGCGCCGCGGTCGGTACCCGGACAAGAAGGCGGCGCAGAAGATCGCTCAGCTCGTCCACGCGGTCGCCCGCGAGCTGGAGGTCTGAGGCACCAGGCCGGCGGTGGCGGCTCGGTCGAGCAGTGCCGCCACCGCGGCGAAACCGGCCTCGCCCAGGTCCGCGGTGAACTCGTTGACGTAGAGGCCGATGTGCCGGTCCACCACGTCGAGTTCCATCTCCTGGGCGTGCGCCAGCACGTACTCCCGGCTGGCCGCCGGGTCCGCCCAGGCCTGGCGGACCGACTCGCGGACCCAGCCGGCCGCGGCCTCCGGGTCCACCGCGCCGCGGCGGGCCAGGATCGCGCCGAGGGGAATGGGCAGCCCGGTGTCGGCCTCCCACCACTCGCCGAGGTCGACCAGGGCGGTCAGGCCGTGCCGGTGGTAGGTGAACCGGGCCTCGTGGATGACCAGCCCCGCGTCGTAGCGGCCCGCCGCGACGCCCGGCATGATCTCGTGGAACGGGACCACCTCGATCCGGGCCGGCGGCCGTCCGGCCGACCAGAGCCGGAACAGCAGGTACGCGGTGGTCCGGTCGCCCGGCACCGCCACCGTGGCACCGGTCAGGTCGGTGCGGTCGCCCTTGGTGAGCACCAGCGGGCCGCAGCCGCGACCGAGTGCGCCGCCGCAGGGCAGCAGGTGGTAGTCGTCGAGCAGCCAGGGCAGCGCCGCGAAGCTCACCTTCACCAGGTCGAACGCGCCCCGCTCGGCCGCCGTGTTGGTGACGTCCACGTCGGCGTACGTCACCTCGACCGGCGGTGCGCCGGGCACCCGCCCGTGGACCAGGGCGTGGAAGACGAACGTGTCGTTGGGGCAGGGCGAGATCGCCAGAGAGAGCGCCACGACCCCACGTTAGCCCCGCCCCCGCGCGTTCGGTCGGCGCGGTCTGGCGCCTGTGATCTGTCGGGCACTCGCCGTTTGTCCGCAAGGTGCGGTGCCGTGGCCATACCCGTGCCCGTGCCGTATCTCCATCGAGACTGATGCCGGTGAGTCATCAAGATGACTCACCGGCATCAGCGTGGTCCGGCCGTTCGCCCGTGCCGTGCCGTGCTGGCGAGGTGCACCTTCTTGCCCCATTGGCGGAGCGGCTCTACAGGTGCTGACGAAGGGATGTACACAGCGCCAGGGCCACTGTCCACAGGGTTATCCACAGGTGGGCTCAGCGCAGCGCCGGGGCCGCCGCCGTGAGGGCGGTGAGGGCTTCGCGCAGGCGCCAGCCGTCGCGATCGCGGGGGCCGATCGGGTTGGAGATGGTGCGCAGCTCGGCGAAGGGCACGCCGGCCTGCGCTGCGGCGACCGCCACGCCGTACCCCTCCATGGCCTCGGCGACTGCCTCCGGATGCCGGCGGCGCAGCCCTTCGGTGCTGGCGGCGCTGCCGGTGACCGTGCTGACCGTGAGCACCGGGCCAGCCGTGGCCCCCGGAAGGGCGGCCCGCAGTGCGGCCAGCAGGACCGGGTCGGCCGGCACGACGCTGCCGGTACCGAGCAGCGCGAGTGGCATGCCCAACTCGTCGACGGGGATGAAACCGTCAGGTGACTCCGCGCCCAGGTCGGCCGCGACGCTTGCGGTGCCGAGCACCGTGGCGCCGACCTCGGCCCGACCGGTGAAGCCACCGGCCACGCCGGCGCTGACCACCGCGCGGTACGGCCGTCCGGCGGCCTCGGCCAGCACCAGCAGGCGTGCGGTGGCGGCAGCGGCGGCGGCCGGACCCACACCGACCGGGGCGACGGTCACGGTCGGGTCGGTCAGCCCGGCGCGGACCGCGTCCGCCTCGGCCGGTACCGCCGTCACCACCAGCAGACCGGTCACGAGAGCGAGCCGGGGGACTCGCGGCGGGTCTCCTCGTCGGCGCCGCCACCCGGGCCGCCGACGGCGGAGGACGGCCGGTAGATGTGGTAGCCCGGCGGGGCCAGGCTCGGATCCTCGTACGACGGGGAGCTGCTCTGCGCCGGTGCGGGCGAGGTGGGCGTGGAGTCCCCGGGCTCGTCGGCCGGCTCGTCCTCGGTCAGCTCGTCCTCGGTCAGCTCGTCGTCGCCGAGTGGTCGGCCGGCCAGCTTCTCGCCGCGCAGTCGGGCGGCGACCAGCACACCCCGGATCGCGGCCAGGACGCCCACGCCGGCGGCCACCGCGATACCCACCCGACCGTCGAACGGCACCAGGCCGAGCCCGCCGCCGGCGACGAAGGCGAGCATCAGCGCCGTCTCGGAGTGGGCGAAGGAACTCGCTCGCAGCCGCTCCGGGATGCGCTCCTGGATCGAGGCGTCCACGGCCAGCTTCGAGATCCCGCTGACCAACGCCGCGACCAGGCAGAGCAGGGCGACCATCACCAGCGAGAACTGGATGACGGTGAGCACCGCCACTCCTGCCACGATGATCATGCTGCTGGACTGGATGGCGGTCGGTCGGTGGATGCGCAGCCGGGTGCCGACGGCGGTGGCCAGGAAGGTACCGACCGCGAGCGCGCCGCCGACCAGCCCCAACGCCCATTCGGCACCCAGATCCCGGCCGAACGCCACGGTGGTCAGGTCGCCCTTCTTGATCGCGAAGGCGAGGAAGAGCAGCAGGAAGCCGTACACCGCGCGTAGCGTCGCGGAACCGATCAGGGTGGCGATCACCAGCCGGCCGGCGGGCCGCCCCCGACCCAGTGGCCGGTCGCCGCGGTGTCCACCCAGCCGGCGCAGCGGCCGGGGGACCCGCTCCGGCGGCTCCGAGTCGGCCTTCGGCGGCAACCGGAGCGAGATCACCATGCCGATCAGGAAGATCACCGACGCGACGCGCAGCGGCCACTGCGGGCCGAACCAGAACGCGGCCAACCCGATCGGCGCCACCAGCGCACCCGCGACCGTGCCGTAGACACTGGCCCGGGCACCCACCTGGGACAGGCCGAGCCCCTCCGGCAACAACCGGGGCACCGCCGCGGAGCGGGCCACCCCGTACGCCCGGGACAGGGCGAGCACCCCGAACGCGGCCGGATAGAGCCCGAAGCCGTGGATGTAGTCGGAGATCAACCAGGCCAGGAACGCGCGGCCGAGCATCGTGGCGGCCAGCGCGTAGCGCCGACCGTGCCGGAAGTGGTCCAACAGCGGGCCCACCACGGGAGCGAGCATGGCGAACGGCACCATGGTCACCAGCAGGTAGAGCGCGACCTTGCTGCGGGCCTCGCCCAGCGGGACGTTGAAGAAGATCGTCCCGGCCAGGCCGATGGCGATCAGCGTGTCACCGGCACAGGAGACCGCGTGCAGGTCGAACAGGCGAACCATGCCGACCTCGCCGCCAGCACCCCGGGTCCGGGCCCGACCGGCCCGCCTGGTCACCCAGCGGCCGCTGCCCACCGAACCACGCAGCAGCAGGCGAATGGCGCGAATGCCGGTGCCGACGGTTCGCCCGAGGACGGATCGCCCGGAGCGGGAGTACGACGGCATGTGCACCATCCTCGCCCATCTGATCCGGGTACGCCGCACCACCGCGGGGAAAGGTTCCCCGGGAGTCACTGTCACCCCTGCGGGGCGCATGGGGAACAATGGTCAGGTGACCAGGCCCGCCTCCACCCGTGCCGCCCGTCTCGACCAGGTCTGCGCCGCCGCCGTCGAGGTGGCCCGCGCTGGCATCACCGAGGTGGACGCCGACGACGTCGGCGACCACCTGCAGGTCGTGGCCGAAGGCGAACGCCTGGTCACCCACTACTTCGAGTGCCTCCTCGCCGGCTATCGCGGCTGGCGGTGGGCGGTCACCGTCACCCGGGTGTCGCGCAGCAAGACCGTGACCATCTGCGAGACGGTGCTGCTGCCCGGCCCGGACGCGCTGCTCGCGCCCGGTTGGCTGCCCTGGCAGGAGCGGCTCAAGCCGGGCGACCTGGGTCCGGGCGACCTGCTGCCCAGCGCGCCGGATGACGATCGACTGGTCCCCGGCTACCTGCTCTCCGACGACCCGGCGGTCGAGGAGACGGCGTGGGAGCTGGGCCTCGGGCGGGCGCGCGTGCTCTCCCGCGAGGGCCGCATCGAGGCGGCGCAGCGCTGGTATGACGGCGACCACGGCCCCGCCGCGCCCATCTCCACCGCCGCGCCGGCCGCTGCCCGTTGCGGCACCTGCGGGTTCTACCTGCCGCTGGCTGGCGCGATGCGGCAGGCGTTCGGGGCGTGTGGCAACTTCTACGCACCGGACGACGGCCGGGTGGTGAGCGCCGACCACGGTTGCGGCGCCCACTCCGAGACGCTCATCGAGGCGGCCGAGACCGCCGTCGAAGAGCTACCGACGGTGTACGACGACAGCGCGGTGGAGGCCATGTCGGTCAGTCGCGCCCCGGGCTCGGTGGAGGCGACCGAGCCGGCGGAGCCGTACGGGCACTCCTGAGCGTTCGCGCCCGGGTGACCCGGGCGTGGTGGCCAGGTCAGTTCGCGCGACGGCGGCGGCGGTTGGCGTCGTGCCGCAGCATCACGGCGAGGCCCGGGAAGCCCCACAGGAAACCGGCGAGGCAGGTCCAGAGCCAGTTCTGATGACCGTGGTCGGTCAACCAGCCCCGAAAGAAGATCAGCAGGACCAGCCCGGCCACCGCCCAGGCGACCAACCCGGCGAGAGCGAACGGCACCATCGGCGGGTCCAGTGGTGCCGGCCGCGGCGGCTGCTCGTTCGGCATTCGGCAAGCGTACGCGATCCACTTCCCCTGCCCGCTGGTGATCTGGGACGATGCGCGCGACAACCGGAAGATCACCTGCGAGGACCTGATGGCAGTAGCGCCGCCCGAGACCGGCACACCTCCCAACCCCGCTCATCCGCGTAACAGTTTCGACCGGTTCTTTGAGATCTCCGCCCGTGGCTCGACGCTGAGCCGTGAGGTACGCGGCGGCCTGGCGACCTTCTTCACGATGGCGTACATCGTGGTGCTCAACCCGCTGATTCTGGGTGGTGCCGTCGACGGTGACGGCAAGACCCTGCCGATTGCCGCGCTGGCTGCCGGGACCGCGTTGGTCGCCGGCCTGATGACGATCCTGATGGGTGTGGTCGGCCGATTCCCGCTGGCGCTCGCCGCCGGTCTGGGTGTCAACGCGCTCGTCGCGTACGAGATCGCTCCCGAGATGACCTGGGCCGATGCGATGGGCCTGGTGGTGATCGAAGGTGTGATCATCGCGGTGTTGGTGCTGACCGGTCTGCGGACCGCCGTGTTCCGTGCGGTGCCGACACAGATGAAGACCGCGATCGGGGTCGGTATCGGGCTCTTCCTGACCATCATCGGTCTGGTGGACGCCGGCTTTGTCCGGCGGCTCCCGGACGCCGCCAACACCACGGTCCCGGTTGGCCTGGGCATCGGCGGCAAGCTGGTGAGCTGGCCGCTGCTGGTCTTCGTGGTGGGTCTGCTGATCACCCTGGTGCTCCTGGTACGCCGGGTGAAGGGCGCGATCCTGATCGGCATCCTCGCCTCCACCGTGCTCGCGGTGATCGTGGAGGCGATCGGCAACATCGGCCCGTCGTTCGTGGACGGGAAGCCCAACCCCAAGGGCTGGGCGTTGAACGTGCCGGAGTTGCCGAAGACGGTGGTCGACCTGCCGGACCTGTCGCTGCTCGGCAAGTTCAACGTGCTCGACTCGTGGGGGCGGGCCGGCTGGGTCGTCGTGCTGATGTTCGTCTTCACGCTGCTGATCACCGACTTCTTCGACACCATGGGCACGATGGTGGCGGTGGGCCAGGAGGGCGGCCTGCTCGACGAGCAGGGCACCCCGCCCCGGGCCAAGGAGATCCTGCTCGTCGACTCGATCGCGGCGGCGGCCGGTGGTGCGGCCAGCACCTCCAGCAACACGTCGTACATCGAGAGTGCCGCCGGTGTCGGGGAGGGTGCCCGGACCGGCGTGGCCAGCCTGGTCACCGGCGTGCTCTTCCTGCTGGCGATGTTCCTCGCGCCGCTGGTGGTGATCGTGCCGTTCGAGGCGGCCTCGACGGCCCTGGTGGTGGTCGGTTTCCTGATGATGACCGCGGTCCGGACGATCGACTGGTCCGACTACGAGATCGCCATCCCGGCGTTCCTCACGATCGTGCTGATGCCGTTCACCTACTCCATCTCCAACGGGATCGGTGCCGGCCTGATCACCTTCGTGGTGCTCAAGCTGGTGCGGGGCAAGGCCCGGGAGGTCCACCCGCTGCTGTACGGGGTGGCCGCGCTGTTCGTGCTGTACTTCCTGCGTGGACCCATCGAATCGCTCGTGCTCTGACGTGTGTCCGGGCGGGGAGTCGAACGGGATTCCCCGCCCGGAACAGCACTGACCTCCTCGTGAGCCTGGTCATAACCGATGTCGTTAGCCATGCTCATTAGTTAAGCTAACTACTGTGACGGAGCGGACGGTGACGGCGAAACGCGTGCCACCGGCGCAGCTGGCCCCCCAGTTGCGTGATGCGATCACCCGACTCAACCGGCGGGTCCGCCAGGCCCGACCGGTCGGGGACCTCACGGTCACCCAGGTCTCCGCGCTCACCAGCCTGCGGCTGGCGGGTGCGATGACCCCCCGGGAACTGGCCGACGTCGAGCGGGTGCAGCCACCGACGATGACCAAGATCGTCGGGAAGTTGGAGGACCGCGGCCTCGTGCGGCGGACACCCCATCCGACCGACGGTCGGCAGGTCATCCTCGCGGCGACCGAGGGAGGGCACGCCGTGCTCGACCAGTTCGAGCGGGCCCGCGACGAATGGTTGGCCCACCGGCTGGCCGCGCTGGACGAGGACGAACGGGAGACCCTGCAGAGGGCCGCCGAGATTCTCCAGCAGCTCGCTCGCGCCTGAGCCGCACTCAGCCCCACCGGGCCGTGCCGTCACCTGTCGATGACGCGTACGTCCGAGGAGGCGCACCAAGAGTGCAGGCCAAGCTGAGCACGATGTTCCAGTCCCTACAGGTTCGCAACTACCGGCTCTTCGCATCCGGGCAGCTGATCAAGTTGATCGGCGTCTGGATGATGTTCATCGCCCAGGACTGGCTCGTCCTCGACCTCTCCAACAATTCGGCCACCGCGCTCGGCGTGGTGACCGCCTGCCAGTTCACCCCGGTGCTGCTGCTCACCCTGCTCTCCGGCCGGCTGGCCGACCGTTACGACAAGCGGGTGCTGCTCTTCGTCGCCAACGCCTTCTGGAGCCTGCTGGCGCTCGGCATGTCCCTGCTGGTCCTCACCGACCTGGTGCAGCTCTGGCACGTCTTCGCCTTCGCGGCGCTGCTCGGCACGGCCAACGCCGTGGAGACCCCGGTCCGCCAGGCGTTCGTCTCCGAACTCGTCGGCACACCCCTGCTGCCGAACGCGCTGTCGCTGAACGCCGCAGTGTTCAACTCGGCCCGGATCGTCGGACCGGCCGTCGCCGGCCTGGCCATCGCCGCGTTCGACGTCGGCCCGGTCTTCCTCTTCACCGCCGTCAGCTCCATCGCGCCCCTGGTCAACGTCGTCCGGATGCGGACGGCCGAGCTAGAGCGCGACGCCCTGCTGCCGCGCGACGAACGGGCGTCCGCACGGGTCATCGACGGGCTGCGGTACGTCTGGCGTCGACCCGACCTGTTGTTGCCGATGGCGGTCATGTCGGTGATCGGCATGTCGCTCTTCAACTTCCAGCTCACCCTGGCCGCCCTGGCGAAGACGGTCTTCCACACCGGTGCCGCCTCCTTCGGCCTGTTCAGCACGGCGCTTGCCGTCGGCGCGCTCGGCGGTGCGCTCAGTGGCACCGGCCGGCGCAGTCGCCCGTCGGTCTGGCTGGTGCTCGGCGCCGCGATCGCCTGCGCCAGCTTCGGCACCCTGGTCGGCCTCGCGTCGGCGTACTGGCTGGTCGTGGTGCTGCTGGTGCCGACCGGCTTCTTCATGGTCTTCTTCGCCCAGGCCGCCAACCAGCGGGTTCAGTTGGGTGTGGATGCGGCCTTCCGGGGTCGGGTGATGTCCCTGTGGGTGCTCGTCTTCCTGGGCACCAACCCGGTCGGCGCGCCGCTCATCGGCTGGGTCGCGGAGCACTTCGGTGCCGGCGCCAGCATCTGGATGGGTGCGTTGATCTCGTTGGCCGCCGCGCTGATCGCCCTCACCTGGCAGCTGCGTCGCTCCGGCGCCCGGCTTCGCTTCCGGGTACTCCCGATGCCCCGCTTCTACGTGACCTCCGCCGACTGCTGAGGTTTACCGCCACTCGGACCGCGTCGTGTTGATCGGATTGTGCGGATGCGGCCAAATCGCTGGCGACTCGGCACGGCGGGGCTTAGCGTCGATACGTGGGAGTCGGACGCGCGCTGGTGCTGGCCTTGGCGTTCCTTGCCGTCGCCAGCCTGCCGGCGGCATTCGCCCTGCTCTTCTGCTATGACGAGATCCTCGACCGGGTCGTCTGCGGCTGGTCCGAGTGGCGGGAGGGCCGACGGGAGAAGCGCACCATCGCCCGACTGGACCGGGCTGTCGAGGCCGACGCGCTGACCCGCGACATCGACCTCAGCGCGTTCGACCGGGTCGACCGTCGCCCCCTGGAGCAGCTCGCCGCCGACCTGCGCCGCCTCGGCGGTCAGCGGCTCGGCGGCAGCGGGCGGTCGATGGTCTGGCATGGCGCGCTCCTACAGGCGTACGACGACCGGCTCCGGCTGGCCTGCCGCGCCCTCGGCATCGACGAACACCTCGCCGACCTGGAGGGCGTCGACCAGGAGATCGAGCGGGTCCGGGTGGAGGGTGTGCTGCACGCCGCCGGGCTGGCCCTCCCGGCGGCCCGAGCCGGGCACCGGCAACGGCACCGCTGAGCGACGGTTGCGGCTCTTCGTCGCGGTCTACCCGCCCTCCGAGTTGGTCGACCACCTCGGCGCGCAGGTCGCGCGGCTACGGGTCGGCGCGGCGTCCGCCGCCGGCACCAACGTCCGGCTCGCCGATCCGGCTCAGCTACACGTCACAGTGGCCTTCCTCGGCGACGTCGAGGCGGCCCGGTTGGTCGAGGTGGAGAGTGCGCTGGGGCTGGCCGCCGAGTGGTTCCGCGACGGCCGGCACTCCCTGCCCCGGCTCAGCCTCGGCGGCGGTGGCCGGTTCGGTCAGGGCCGGTCGACGGTGCTATGGGTGGGCCTGCGCGGCGAGGTCGAGGCGCTGCACGTGCTGGCCGGGCTGGTCCGGTCCAGATTGCGGCAGGTCCGGCTGCCGTACGACGCCAGGCCGTTACGCCCACACCTGACCGTGGCCCGGCCCGGTGATCGGATGGACCCGGCCGACGTCGAGGCCGACCGGGCCGACCTGGACGACTACCGGGGACCGGAGTGGCAGGTGAGCGAGCTGCTGCTGATGCGCAGCCAGCTCGACTCCCGAGGCTCGCGCTACGACCCGCTCGCCGCCTGGCCGCTCTGATCCGGTGCCGTCGGCGGGACGACCCGCACGGGCTCCTGCCCCTGCTCCGAGATCGGTTGGGCGGCGGCAGGCTCGGGTCCGCTGTGGAGGACTTCGCGGGCCTGTTCGGCGGCGCGGACGATGCTCTCGCTCATGAAGTCGAGGAAGCGGGCGATGTTCTCCAGGCGAGCGGCGGCCGGGGTGTGCGCACCGAGGAGGGCGACGCCCTGCCGCGCGGTGGCGACGAGCTGGTCGTTGGCTCGGGCGCTGGCGATCGTGGCCTGGTAGAAGAGCTCGTTGTCGACGACGTAGCGGTCGCGGCGGCGTTCGTCGCGTACGCGGCGGACCAGGCTCTGGCCCTCCAAAAAAGTTATCGCCTTGGAGATGGACGCCGGGCTGACCTGGAGGCGCTGGGCGAGCTCGGACGCGGTGAGGGTGCCCGCGTCGGTGGTGAACAGGCAGGTCAACACACGGGCCCCCATCTTGTTCAGACCCGACGCCATGAGAACGGCGGTGAACGTCTCCTCGTATTCGGCCACGGCCTCGGCGTCGCGTCCGTGCTGCGGGAGGGCCGCTCCCGTCGGGCGGGAGGAGGCAGGCCTGCGACGGTGGGCGCGGCGTTCGGTGGCGCGGTGAGCCAGGTCGGCGCGGTAGCCCAGCGGGCCGCCATTGCGCATCACCTCGCGGGTGATCGTCGAGGTGGGTCGGTCGAGACGTCGGGCGATCTCTGCGTAGGGGAGGCTGTCGGCCAGCCCCAGGGCGATCTGCTGGCGTTCCTGCTGGGTGAGTCGGCCTCCCGGCATCTGACCTCCCTGGTGATCCTTCGTGGCGGCCTTGTGGCCCCTTCACCATAGCGTTCACTTTCAGTCCATTGCAACATGAGCGCATCGCCCGTTGCATTATCCAGCAGGGTCAGTGCAATGATAAACGGGCTCTGAACTGCTGTTTCTTATCAACAACGCAACGATCTGGTTGTCTGACTTTGGAAAGCAACGTAGCGTTTCCGGTATCAGAAACAACGCGCGAGCACCGGAGACCATGATGAAGACGTTCGACACCCCCGCCCCGATCTCCGCCATCCTGAACATCCCCGCCGGGCGCATCCAGCTCATCGCCGCGGACCGCGTCGACACCACCGTCGAGATCCTGCCCACCGACCCGGCCAAGAGCCGCGACACCAGGGCGGCCGAACAGGCCACCGTCACGTACGCCGACGGCGTTCTGCGGATCACGGCAGCGGCCCCCAGCAACTCGCTCATCGGCCCATCCGGATCTCTGGAGGTCACCGTCCAGCTGCCCGCCGGCTCCCACGTCGAAGCCAGGACCGCCAGTGCCGAGCTGCGCGGCGTCGGACGACTCGGCGACATCGCCTTCGAGGGGGCGTACCGGCAAATCAAGATCGACGAGGCGGCGAGCGTCCGCCTCACCGCGATCGACGGCGACGTCGAGGTCGGCCGGCTCAACGGCCCCGCAGAGATCAGCACCGCGAGGGGCGACATCCGGATCGCCGAGGCCGTGCGCGGCAGCGTCGTGCTGACGACCCAGTCCGGCGACATCTCGGTCGCCGCCGCCGCCGGCGTCTCGGCGGCCCTGGATGCCGGCACCGGCCATGGTCGGGTCAGCAACGCCCTCAAGAACAACGGCACCACCGCCCTCGACATCCGCGCCACCACCCTGCACGGCGACATCGCCGCCCGCAGCCTCTGAACAGGACGGAACACGATGACGAACAACAGCATGTCCGCGACCAGTTCGGCGTGGACCGGCCTGGTGCCGGTCGACGACACCGCCCTGGCCGTCACCGACACCGGCGGTCCCGGTGTCCCCCTGCTCTACCTCAACGGTCAGTTCGCCACCCAGGGGTACTGGCGTCGGGTCATCGCCGACCTGGGTACCGGTTGGCGGCACATCACCTACGACGAACGGGCTCGCGGCAGACAGTCGAAGCGCTCGACGGACTACTCCTTCGAGGCCGCCGTCCGCGACGTCGATGCCGTCCTCGCCGCCAGGAAGGTAGACCGCGCACTGGTGGTGGGCTGGTCCTACGGGGCGGTGGTCGGGGCGCACTGGGCCAACCGGAACCCGGAGCGGGCTCTCGGTGCGGTCCTGGTCGACGGCGCGTTCCCGCACGACTGGCTCGACGACGCCATGGAGCAGCGGATCCGGAAGATGTTCCGACGGATGAACCTGTTCATGCCGCTGCTGCGCCCGACCGGTCTGACCCCGCGGATGAATGCCGAACAGATGGCGGACAGCAACATCGAGCTGGGCAAACTATCGCGTGAGCGGGAGTTGGGCCCCGTGCTGGACGGCATAACCGTGCCGGTGCGCTACGTCGTCGCCTCCGGCACGTCCCTAGGCAGTCGCGGTGACGAGCAGGAGAAGATCCGCGCCAGCCTCGACGCGGTGACCGTCCGCAACCCGAGCATCCAGATCGCCGCGAAGGTCGCCAGCAACCACGGTGCGATCCTCAAGAAGGACTTCTCGGCCATCGCCCAGGCCGTACGCGAGGTCGCCGCCCTCGACCAGGCGGCGGGGAGCTCGCGAGATGGTCTGCTGTAGTGGGCGAGGCCAGCACTTCCTGGGCGGCAGCTAGGCCAGCTAACGCCTATCGCTGTTTGGCCAAGATGTGCGACGGATCAGGTGACCCGACACCGCCCTGCCTTGCGTCGACGGGGGCCGTTCACCACCCGTCGACGCGCAGGGTCAGGAAGACTCGCGTGCCGCCGGCCCGCTGCCGAAGAGCACGTCGTCCCAGCTCGGCAGGCGCTTACGCGGCTTGCCGTTGGCGTCGGTCGACTCGCCACCGGCGGCTGCCGCCGCGCCCGTGCGGCGGGGCCGCAGCACCGCCAGCGACGGCACGGCCGGCACCTCCTTGGGCGCGTCCGAGTCGTCGTCGAAGGCCGACCCCTGGCCGCCGCCGAGCAGCGCGGCGGCACCCCCGCCGACCGGCCGCTGGCGAGGCGCGTCCGAACCGGCAAGAGCAGCCGGGGTACGCGGCTCAAGGCCACGACCCGACGAGGCACCGAGCGGACGGTCCAGTGAGGCGAGCAGCGCGTCCCGCCCGGCCCGGATCGGGTCCCGGCCAGGGCGCGGATGCTCGGACGCCGCCGGCAACCCGTGCCCACCACGGCTCGGCTCGCCGCGCGAGGGACCGGGCAGGCCGTGCCCGCTCCGCTCCGGTGCCGGCTCCTGGCCGAGGATCGGCACGGGCCGCTCGGCGCACAGATATTGCGCCATGTCGTCGTGCGGGGCGACCGACTGCCGGGTCTTGTCGAGATCCCAGATGGCCTGTGCGGTGGCCTTGCCCGACGGCCAGGTGGCGATGATCCGCCAGGTGCCGTCGTCCCGCCGGTACGCGTCCCAGGAGATCTTCTCGGTGTCGATGCCGTGCTGGCTCAGCCGACCGTTGACCACCTCGGCGAGCGGGGTGGGCTTCTCCGCTCCCTTGAGGCGGGTGCGGCGGGCGTGCTGGGCGAGCATCGCCCGCTCCTGGAGCACCGGGCCGGCATAGCGCAGCACCCGGTCGACCGGCACGCCGGCGATCCGGGCGACATCCTCGGCGGACTCACCGGAGCGGATGCGAGCCTGGATGTCCCGAGGGGACAGGGACGGAATCGGGTCGGCGGCGGCCGGTGCCGCCGGCAGCGGCGGCGCGCCGGGCTCGGCGTGCAGCGCACCCGAGATCCGGTCGTCGATCGGCAGGGCGAGCAACCGCCCGACCTCGTCGGCGAGAACCAGGGCATGGCCGTCCTCGGAGAGGGCGACGAAGCGTACTGGGCGCATAGCGTTGCCTCCGTCCCGCTTCGCTGGCCGCACGCCACGAGTCGGCCACCCAGGCGTCTCGGACCACCGTACGCGCATCTGTCTCGGGGTGGGGGAAGCGACACCCCGCATGTCGCGACTGAGCTGCAACGATGATCACGGTCGGTGTCCGTGAAGGCCCCCACGAACACCGACCGTGACGAACGTCAGAGTCGCTCGACGACGTAGTCGATGGACGCGGTCAACGCCTCGACATCCGAAGGCTCGATTGCCGGGAACAGCGCCATCCGCAGTTGGTTGCGGCCGAGCTTGCGGTACGGCTCGGTGTCCACGATGCCGTTGGCGCGCAGCGCCTTCGCGATCGCGGTGGCGTCCACCCCGTCGGCGAAGTCGATCGTGGCGACCACGTTGGAACGCAGTGCCGGGTCGGTGACGAACGGGGTGGCCACGCTGGACCGTTCCGCCCAGCCGTACACCGTGGCGGCGCTCTCGGCGGTGCGCTTGGCCGCCCAGGCCAGGCCACCCTGCGCGTTCATCCAGTCGGTCTGCTCGGCGGCCAGGAAGATGGTGGCCAGCGCCGGGGTGTTGTAGGTCTGCTCCAGCCGCGAGTTGTCGATCGCGGTGGCCAGGTCGAGGAAGGCGGGGATGTAGCGCCCGGACGCCTTGATCTCGGCGGCACGGTCCAGCGCGGCCGGTGACATCAGAGCCAGCCAGAGACCACCGTCGGAGCCGAAGCACTTCTGCGGAGCGAAGTAGTAGACGTCGGTCTCGCCGACGTTGACGTCCAGGCCACCCGCGCCGGAGGTCGCGTCGACGAGCAACAATGCGCCGTCGTCCGCCCCGGCAACCCGGCTGATCGGGACGGCCACGCCTGTCGACGTCTCGTTCTGCGGAGTCGCGTAGGTGTCCACGCCGGACTCGGCCAGCAGGGTCGGTGCGCTGCCGGCCTCGGCCTTGCGAACGGTCGGCTCACCGAGGAACGGCGCGTCCTTCACCGACTTGGCGAACTTGGCGCCGAACTCGCCGAAGCTGGCGAACTGGGCCCGGTCGCGAACCAGGCCGAAGGTGGCGACCTCCCAGAACGCGGTGGTGCCGCCGTTGCCGATCACGACCTCGTAACCCTCGGGCAGCGAGAAGAACTCCGCGATGCCGGAGCGCAGCCGGGCCACCTGGTCGCGGACCGTCTTCTGCCGGTGCGAGGTGCCCAGGTAGCTGGTCGCGACCTCGGTAAGTGCGGATACCGCCGCGGGGCGGACCTTGGACGGGCCGCAGCCGAAACGTCCGTCGGCGGGCTTGAGGTCATCGGGAATCCGGATGGTCGGTGCGTCAGCCACGGTCTTGAAGATCCTTCCGCAAGGGCGAGGGCGGGCCCGGCGACACTGCCGGCCCTCATCCTCGCACTCGGACCCATCGGTGGAAGCCGGGCCCCCGAGGGCGGGGCTGAGTCCTTCGCCACACCTCGACGGCGCCCACCGGTAGACGCACGGAAGGGCCCCTCCGCCACGCCAGACGTGGTGGAGGGACCCTTCGCGACCGGTCAGACGCCGTGCGGAATGGCGGCCCAGCCTTCGACGCCGGACGGCTTGCGCGGCTCCGCGCCGACGTAGCGGGCGGACGGGCGGACCAGCCGCTGCAGGCGCTTCTGCTCCAGGACGTGCGCGCTCCAACCGCCCATCCGCGCGCAGGTGAACATCGAGGTGAACATGTGCGCGGGCACCTCGGCGAAGTCCAGCACGACGGCCGACCAGAACTCGACGTTGGTGGCCAGCACCCGGTCCGGGCGGCGGGCCTGCAACTCGGCGAGCGCGGCCTTCTCCAGCGCCTCGGCGATCTCGAAGCGCGGCGCTCCCAGATCCTTGGCCGTGCGGCGGAGCACGCGGGCGCGCGGGTCCTCGGCCCGGTAGACCCGGTGGCCGAAGCCCATCAGCCGTTCGCCGCGATCGAGCACGCCCTTGACGTAGCCCTCCGCGTCGCCGCTGCGCTCCACGGCCTCCAGCATGCTGAGCACCCGGGACGGCGCGCCACCGTGCAGCGGGCCGGAGAGGGCGCCGATGCCCGACGAGATGCAGGCCGCCGCGTCCGCTCCCGTGGAGGCGACGATGCGGGCGGTGAAGGTGGAGGCGTTCAGGCCGTGCTCGGCGGCCGAGATGAAGTACGCGTCGACGGCCTTGACGTGCCGCGGGTCGGGCTCGCCGCGCCACCGCTTCATGAACCGCTCGACGATGGTCTGCGCCTTGTCGATCTCCTTCTGCGGCACCGCCGGCAGGCCGAGGCCCCGAGCCGACTGGGCGACGAAGGAGAGCGCGGTCACCGAAACCCGGGCGAGGTCCTCGCGGGCCTGCTCGTCGGAGATGTCCAACAGCTGGTTGAGACCCCAGTACGGGGCCAGCATGGCGACCGCGGACTGCACGTCGACGCGGATGTCACCGGAGTGCACCGGCACCGGGAACGGCTCCGCCGGCGGCAGGCCCGGCCCGAACCGGCCGTCGACCAGCAGTGCCCACACGTTGCCGAACGACACCTGGCCGATCAGATCCTCGATGTCGACTCCGCGATAGCGCAGCGCACCGCCCTCACGGTCAGGTTCGGCGATCTCGGTCTCGAAGGCGACGACGCCCTCCAGCCCGGGTTTGAAATCGGCCATGTCGCTCTCCTGGATCTGGTCGGTGCGCCCGGTCGGTTCATCCGGCCCGGTCGGCCGAGCGCCCTCTAGGCGACCATCAGGTATGTGTTCGCAACATCTTGCCTGCTGAGTGACCGGATACGCGACCCACGGCGACTGTGCTGCACGCGACATCCCCGGACGCGCATTCTCCGCCGGACTCGGTGAGACTGGGCGGTGCGGGCTGGCCAGCGCGGGAGGGCGCCGCCGGACCTGCCGATAAGGAGTGGGGACGTGACGGGCGACACACCAGCCCCGGCCGCGATGCGTAACGAGTACGCCGCGGACCTGGGCCTGACCGAAGCTGACCTGGCCGCCGACTGGCACACGCAGTTCGGCACCTGGTTCGCCGACGCGGTGGCCTTCGGGCTGCCCGAGGTGAACGCGATGGTGCTGGGCACCGCGGACCCGGCCGGCCGGCCGAGCGGTCGGACGGTGCTGCTCAAGGGGTACGACCCGGACGGCTTCGTCTTCTTCACCAACCACCTGTCCCGCAAGGGCGTCGAGGCGACCGCCAACCCGTACGCCAGCCTGGTCTTTCCGTGGTTTCCCATGCAGCGGCAGGTGGTGGTCGCCGGGCAGGTCGAGCCGGTCGACCGCGCGACGAGCGCGGCGTACTTCGCCAGCCGACCGCGCGGCTCCCAACTGGGCGCCTGGGCCAGCCCGCAGTCCCACGTGGTGCCGGACCGGGCGGCGCTGGAGGAGAGCTACCGGGAGGTGGCCGAGCGGTTCGCCGACGAGGCGGAGATCCCGATCCCGCCGCACTGGGGTGGGTTGCGGGTCCGACCCGAGTCGGTGGAGTTCTGGCAGGGCCGGGCCGGTCGGTTGCACGACCGGCTCCGCTTCCGCCTCGACGAGGGTGGCTGGACCGTCGAGCGGTTGGCGCCGTGACGGGTGTGCGGGAGGCCCGGCCGCGCGGGGCGCGCCGCTGGGCGATCGACGTACGTCCGCTGCGGGTGCCCGCGTACCGGCGGCTCTGGCTCGGCAACACCGTGGCGATGTTCGGGTTCCAGTTCACCGCCGTCGCGGTGCCGGTGGAGATGTACGCCCTGACCCGGGACTCGTTCTGGGTGGGCCTGCTGGGCGTGGCCGCCTTCGTACCGTTGCTGATCTTCGGGCTCTGGGGTGGCGCGGTCGCCGACGCCCACGACCGCCGTGCCGTGCTGCTCGGCGGGTCGGTCCTGCTCTGGGCGTCCACCCTCGGGCTGCTGGTCCAGGCCCTGCTGAACGTGGGCAGCCCGGTGCTGCTGCTGGCGTTGATGGCGTTGCAGTCGGTGGCGTTCGCGATCACCTCGCCGGCCCGCAGCGCGATGCTGCCCCGCCTGGTGCCGGATGACCTGGTGCCGGCCGCCAGCACCCTGAACTACACGACCTTCACGGCGGCCTCGGTCGCCGGCCCGCTCGCCGCCGGCCTGATCCTCTCCGCCTCGGCCGACACCACGGTCGTGCTGCCCATCGCGTACGGGGTGGACGCGGTGTTGTTCACCGCGATGCTCTGGGCGGCGCTGCGCCTGCCCGCGCTGCCGCCCGAGCCGACCGCCGACGGGGAGCGCCGCCGCGCCGGCCTGGCCAGTGTGGTCGACGGATTCCGCTACCTGGCCACGACGCCGGTGCTGCTGCTGTCCTTCGGGGTGGACCTGATCGCGATGATCCTCGCCATGCCCCGCGCGCTCTTCCCGGAGATCGCCCACGAGAGGTTCGGCGGCGGTGGAGCTGTCGGCCTGCTCTACAGCGCCATCGCGATCGGTTCGATGATCGGTGGGTTGACCTCCGGCTGGATCGGCCGGCTCCGCCGGCAGGGCCTCGGCCTGGTGGTCGCGGTGGTCGCCTGGGGAGTCGCGATCGCCGCGGCCGGGCTCGCCCACCAGCTCTGGCTGATGGTCCTCCTGCTCGCCGTGGCCGGGGCCGCGGACCTGGTCAGCGCGGTGCTGCGCCAGTCGATGATGCTCGTCTACGCACCGGACCGGATGCGCGGCCGGCTCCAGGGCGTCAACACGGTAGTGGTGGCCGGTGGTCCTCGGCTGGGCGATCTGCGGGCCGGAACGATGGCCGCCGGGTTCGGCGGCGGGGTGGCCTGGGTGGCCGGCGGACTCGCCTCGGCGGTGCTCGTCGTGGTGCTCGCGGTCGCGTTCCCGGCGCTGCTGCGCTACCGGGCGGCGGGGTCGAGCGGCGACCGGACGTGACCGGTTAGGGTCGCCGACATGGAAAGCCCCGAGCAGCGCGCGTTCTCCGGCGCCCAGTGGACCATCTCCGCCGCCGGCCACGAGGCCGTCATCGTGGAGGTGGGTGGTGGGCTGCGGACGTACCGGCACGACGGTGTCGACCTGGTCGACGGTTACCAGACCGACGAGGTCTGCCCCGGCTGCGCCGGACAGGTGTTGGCGCCCTGGCCGAACCGGATCCGCGATGGCCGCTACCCGTTCGGCGAGCGGACGCACCAGCTCCCGCTGACCGAGCCGGAGCGGCACGTCGCGATCCACGGGCTGGTCAACTGGGTGCCGTGGCAGTTGCTGGAGCAGTCGGCGGACGCCGTGACCCTCGGCTACGACCTGCCGCCGCAGCCCGGCTACCCGTGGCCGTTGCGGCTGGTCAGCCGGTGGAGCGTCGGCGCGGACGGGCTGCGCGCCGAGCACGAGGTGACGAACATCGGTGGCGAGTCGGCGCCGTTCGGCTTCTCCGTGCACCCGTACCTGCAACTGCCGGGTGTCGCGGTCGACGACCTGGTCATGCGGCTGCCGGCCCGTACCCGGATGCTCGTCGACGGCCGGCTGCTGCCGATCGGCGCGACGCCGGTGGCCAGCACCGAGTACGACTGGACCAGCCCGCGCCGGATCGGTGCCGCCGAGCTCGACCTGTGCTTCGGCGAGGTGATCCGCGACGCCGACGGCGGCTCGTCGGTGAGCCTGTCCGCCCCGGACTCCTCGGCCGGGGTGAGCATCTGGGCCGATGCGGAGTTCGGCTGGTGGCAGGTGTTCACCGGGGACGCGCTCACCGGTGTGCGGCACCGCCGTTCGGTGGCGATCGAGCCGATGACCTGCCCTCCGGACGCGTTCCGGTCGGGAAGGGACCTGCTCACGCTCAAGCCCGGCACGACCTGGCGGGGTGCCTGGGGCATCCGGCCCGGGGCCTGATGGAGTTCGCCGAGGTCGTCCGGCGTCGGCGGATGGTGCGCAACTACGACCCGGACCGTCCGGTCCCGCCCGACGTGGTGGACCGGCTGCTCGACCACGCGATCCGTGCCCCGTCGGCCGGCTTCGCCCAGGGCTGGGGCTTCCTGGTGCTGGAGGAGCCGGCCGACCGGGAGCGGTTCTGGGCGGCCACCACCCCGGACGGCGGTGGACGGGAGCGCTGGCTGGCCGGGATGCGCCGGGCACCGCTGATCGTGGTGCCGCACGCGAACGAGTCGGCCTACCTGCGACGGTACGCCGAGCCGGACAAGGGTTGGACGGACCGGTCCACCGATCGTTGGCCGGTGCCGTACTGGCACGTGGACACCGGCTTCGCGGCGTTGCTGATGCTGCTCACCGCCGTGGACGAGGGGTTGGGGGCCTGTTTCTTCGGCATCGCGCCGCAGCGGCTGGCCAGCTACCGGGACGCGTTCGGGGTGCCGACCGAGTACCAACCCATCGGTGCCGTCACAATCGGTTACCGGGCACCCGACCATCGGTCACCATCGCTGCGCCGTGGGCGTCGTGGCGTGGACGAGGTTGTCCGCCGCGGCAGGTGGAGCTGAGGGGGAGTGTCCCGTTCGTCCGGTTGAGGATCGGACGACCGGTAGCGAAACTGACATCAGGGAGCAGAACGCTGCGAGCAATGGGCGGCTAGGCTGGCACGGTCATCATCGGTGCCGCGCCGCGCGGTGCCCGCCGCGGCCCGGCTCGGCGCTGTCGGTCGGCCCGGCCACGGGGAGGGGAGCGTGCCGTCGTGATCTTCAGAGCGGTCCGGGACGGGCGTCCCTACCCGGAGCACAACCTGACCCTGAAGCAGTGGGCGGAGATCCCGCCCCGTCCGCTGCGCCTGGATCAGATGATCACCACCAAGCGCGAGTTGGCGCTGGACAAGCTTCTCGCCGAGGATTCCACCTTCTACGGCGACCTCTTTCCGCACGTCGTGCAGTGGAACGGCGGGCTCTACCTGGAAGACGGGCTGCACCGCGCGTTGCGCGCCGCCCTCCAGCAGCGCAACCAGATCCACGCTCGGGTGCTGGTGCTCGCGGAACCGATCGAGTGACGAGCCCTTCTTCCGCGCGCTGAACCTTCGTTAAGGTGGCGTCCATGACCGCTCCGCTCGATCTGCTCGACCTGGACCAGTCGCTCAGCGAGGAGGAGCGGCAGATCCGCGACGTCGTCCGCCAACTCGTCGACGACCGGGTGCGTCCGCACATCGCCGACTGGTACGAGGACGGTCAGGTGCCCGCCCGGGACCTGGCCCGCGAGTTCGGCGAGCTCGGCCTGCTCGGCATGCACCTGAGCGGCTACGGCTGCGCCGGCGCGTCCGCGGTCGCCTACGGACTCGCCTGCCAGGAGCTGGAAGCCGGGGACTCCGGCCTCCGTTCCCTGGTCAGCGTGCAGGGCTCGCTCGCCATGTACGCCATCTGGCGCTACGGCAGCGAGGAGCAGAAGCAGCGCTGGCTGCCGTCGATGGCCACCGGCGAGGCGATCGGCTGCTTCGGCCTGACCGAACCGGACCACGGCTCCGACCCCGCCTCGATGACCACCCGGGCCCGCCGCGACGGCGACGACTGGCTGCTCACCGGCGGGAAAATGTGGATCACCAACGCGCCGATCGCCGACGTCGCGGTGATCTGGGCGCGCACCGACGAGGGCGTGCGCGGGTTCGCCGTACCCATGGACACGCCAGGTGTCACGGCCCGGGAGATCCGCCGCAAGATGTCGCTGCGCGCGTCCGTGACCGGCGAGATCGTGCTCGACGACGTCCGCCTCCCGGCGGACGCCCAACTACCCGAGGCGGTCGGGCTCAAGGCGCCGCTGAGCTGCCTCACCGAAGCCCGCTACGGCATCGTCTGGGGCGCGATCGGCGCCGCCCGGGACTGCCTGGAAACCACCCTGACGTACGCCACCACCCGCACCCAGTTCGGCCGCCCGCTGGCCGGCTTCCAGCTCACCCAGGCCAAGCTCGCCGACATGGCCGTCGAGCTGATGAAGGGGCAACTGCTCGCGCTGCACCTGGGCCGGCTCGCCGACACCCACCGGCTGCGGCCCGAGCAGGTGAGCGTCGGCAAGCTGAACAACGTCCGCGAGGCCCTGGCCATCGCCCGGCAGTGCCGGACCATCCTCGGCGCCAACGGCGTCTCCGGCGAATACCCGATCATGCGGCACGCCAACAACCTGGAGAGCGTGCTGACGTACGAGGGCACCTCCGAGATCCACCAGCTCGTCGTCGGGCAACGGCTCACCGGCCTCTCCGCGTTCGCCTGACCTGCCCGAATCCGCAGTCCCGGCGCTCAACGCGCGACTGTCGCAGTGGGGCCGTACCGTCATCGGCAGACGACGTGTCTGACGAGGACGGTGAGCGTGATGACCCGCGACGCTGGCAACAACGAGCCCACGAGGGAGTTCCCCGGTTACCCGACCGGCGACGATCTCCGGGAGCGGTCGACCGCTACACCCGAGCCGACCACCGATACACCGGGCGGCTTTGGAAGTGCTGGCGGCCCGGGTGGGCCCGGTGGCCCTCCGGCCGGTCCTCCCGGTGGCCCTCCGGCCGGTCCTCCCGGTGGCCCGACGGCCGGTGGCGACGGCGGTGGTGGTGGGGCCGCTCGCGGCCTGCTCCTGCTGCTCGGCGCCGCCGCGCTGGCCGTGGTGGTGCTGCTCGGCATCCAGGCGACCGGCTTCCTGCCGGAGTTCCGCAACCCGTTCGCCAAGGAGCAGACCGACCGCAGCCAGCCACCGCTGCTGAAGTCGATCCAGGACCTCAGCCGCTACGTGGCCGCGGAGGGCAACTTCCAGGTCGTCGTCGACACCCAGAACGACAGGCGCAACGTGCCGGACTTCCTGCTCAACGAGCGCACCCTGTTCGTCGGCGCCGGGAGCATTGAGGCGTACGTCGACTTCACCAAGATCAGTGACGGTGCCATCGTCCGGTCCGCCGACGGCAAGTCCGTCGAGATCAAGCTGCCCGCGCCGCAGCTCGGCGAGACCAATCTCGACATGGAGAAGAGCTACGTCTTCGCGGAGCAGCGTGGTCTGCTCAACCGGCTCGGTGACCTGGTCGGCAACGACCCCAACCGGCAGCAGCAGATCTACCAGCTCGCCGAGGAACGGATCACCGCCGCCGCCCGGGACAGCGGGCTCTCCGCCCGCGCCGAGGAGAACACCCGCAAGATGCTGGAAGGGCTGCTGCGATCCCTCGGCTATGAGCAGGTCACCGTTACCTACACGGCCCCCTGACCTGGCAATTCCGTAGTGCCGAGCGCCCGCCCCGACGTCCGTCGGAGCGGGCGTCGCGCTTTGTTCCGTCACCGCCCGCCCTCGCCATGATCCACTCGACATCAGCAGAAGCGGGGTGTCCCGATGCCACGGACACCCCGCCATCAGCAATGTCGAGTGGATCTACAGGTGGGCCGCGACGGCATCCGTCGGGGAATGCCCTGTGCGCCGGGGCCGGGCATGGGGGCGTGGGTCGGGCAGGGGCGTGGGCCGGCGGGCGTGGCCGTGGGGCCGGGTGGGCGTGGGTGTGCCCGTGGGCGGGCGTGCCTCGTCTCCGCCTGTTCCCGACCCCCCATGCTCAAGATCCGCGCAACTTCAGGGATGGTGCTACCTCCGCCGCTCGTGAGGCAGCAACTTCACCGAAGTTGCTGCCGAACGGCCTGGATGAGGCGGGTTGGGGTGGCGTTTGGAGGGCGTCGGTGGGTCGGCGCGGCGCCAACCTTGGAGACCGGCGGGCTTCGGCTTCGCGGAAGGCCACCACAACGTGGTTGTGGTGGCCTTCCGAACGCGATGTGGGGCCGATGGGGCGGTGTGCGGCGAGCGTCAGTGCTGGGTGGAGGCCAGGTAGCGGTCCTCGTTCGGCATGAGCACCCACAGGACCAGGTAGACGATCACCTGGGTGCCGGGCAGCAGCAGGGACAGCAGGAACAGCAGCCGGACCATCCCGGCGGACATGCCGAACCGTCGACCGAGGCCGGCGCAGACACCGGCGAGCATGCGCCCCTCGCGGGGCCGGACCAGTTTGCGACTCATCGTCGTACTCCCACTCTGCGGCGGTGCGCCGCGTCTGCAATCCACGGTAGAAGGGGGTGGCCACCTCGCCCTCCGTCCCGAGGATGAGCGGCGACCCGTGGACCCGTAGGTGCTTTACCCGGGCAGCCCCTCGCTGACGCCTCTCCGAGCCCGCCCGCCGGCGCCCGCCGCGTCCGTCCGCCCCGGTGTCCGTGCAAGATCGCGCTCGATCCTGGTTGTAGGGGCATCGAGGACGGAGGGAGACCACTAGAACCAGGATCGAGCACGATCTTGCGGGGCGGCGGCGCGGTGCGGCCCTGCTGGGTTGGCCGGGCGGCGGCCGTGCGAGGCGGGCGGGTGGCGGTGGGATGGCGGGCAGGTGCACACTCCCGGTGGTCGGGTGGGGCGTTGAGCTGGGCGGGTAGGCTGGCAGATCGGCCACCCACACCCCGGGCGGCCGGAACTCATACCCCGGTGATCACGAGCAGGGCTGCCAGACCGGCGGTCCTGGGGCGGCCGGGTCCCGTACGCCGGGACGACGGCGAGGAAGCGCAGCCATGATCAGTGTTTTCGACCTCTTCAGCGTCGGTATCGGGCCGTCCAGCTCGCACACGGTGGGGCCGATGCGGGCCGCGCGGACGTTTGTTGCCGGGCTCAAGGCCGACGGGCTGCTCACCGAGGTCGCGCGGGTGCAGGCTGAGCTGTTCGGCTCGTTGGGTGCCACCGGGCACGGCCACGGCAGTGGTCCGGCGGTGCTGCTCGGGTTGGCGGGCGAGGCGCCGGAGACGGTCGACACGGACAGCATCGGCCCTCGGGTCGAGCGGATCCGGGCCGAGCGGCGGATCAGCATCCTGGCCGCGCACGAGATCGACTTCGACCTGGATCGGGACCTGACGTTGCACCGCCGCCGTTCGCTGCCGTACCACCCGAACGGGATGACCTTCGCGGCGTACGACGACAAGGGCGCCGAGGTGCGCAGCCGCACCTACTACTCCGTCGGTGGTGGGTTCGTGGTGGACGAGGCCGCGGCGGGCGCGGACCGGATCAAGCCGGACAGCACGCGGGTGCGGTATCCCTTCCTGACCGGCGGGCAGCTCCTCGACGTCACCACATCCACCGGCTTGTCGATCAGCGAGGTGATGTTGGCCAACGAGCGTTCCTGGCGCAGCGAGGCGGACATCCGGGCGGGCCTGCTGGAGATCTGGCGGGTGATGCGGGAGTGCGTGGAGCGCGGCTGTGAGCGCGACGGCGTACTCCCTGGTGGGTTGAAGGTTCGGCGGCGGGCGGCGGAGCTGCGGCGTGGCCTGGAGGCGGACGCCGGGACGCCCGACCCGCTGCACGCGATGGACTGGGTGACGCTGTTCGCCCTCGCGGTGAACGAGGAGAACGCGGCCGGCGGCCGGGTGGTCACGGCGCCGACGAACGGCGCGGCCGGGATCATTCCGGCGGTTTTGCACTATTACACCCGGTTCGTGCCGGGTGCCAATGACGATGGCGTGGTGCGGTTCCTGCTGACGGCCGGCGCGATCGGCGTGCTGTTCAAGGAGAACGCGTCGATCTCCGGCGCGGAGGTCGGCTGCCAGGGTGAGGTGGGTTCGGCGTGCTCGATGGCGGCGGCCGGGCTGGCCGAGGTGCTCGGCGGCACCCCGGAGCAGGTGGAGAACGCGGCCGAGATCGGGATGGAGCACAACCTCGGATTGACCTGTGACCCGGTGGGTGGCCTGGTGCAGATCCCCTGCATCGAGCGGAACGCGGTGGCTAGCATCAAGGCGATCACGGCCGCCCGGCTGGCGCTGCGCGGCGACGGTGTGCACAAGGTGTCGTTGGACAAGGTCATCAAGACCATGCGGGAGACGGGCGCCGACATGAAGGTCAAGTACAAGGAGACGGCGCGTGGCGGTCTGGCCGTCAACGTGATCGAGTGCTGAGTCCGGCGGATTCGGGGCATTCGTTCACCGACTGCTAACCTGTCGTCCGTTTCAGGAGGCGGGAGGCTCGCGGTGACCTCTGGCGTCGCGGCGTTGTGGTCGCACCGCAACTCGCTGCGCATCCTGGTCCGACGGGATCTGGCGGTCAAGTACCAGCAGTCGGTGCTCGGCTACTTCTGGTCGTTGATCGAGCCGCTCGGCATGGGCGCCATCTACTGGTTCGTGTTCGGGGTGCTCTACTCGCAGGACACCGGCCGGCATCTGGGTGAGGCGGCGGGGTCGTACCCGTTGTTCCTGATCACCGGGATCTTCGCCTGGATGTGGACGAGTTCGGCGTTGAGCGAGGCGACGAACGCGCTGACCGGCCAGTCCCGGTTGATCACCACGATGAACGTGCCGCGGCAGGTCTTCCCGATCGGCCGGGTCACCGGCCGGTTCGCCGAGTACGCTGCCGGCCTGCCGATCCTGATCGCCATCGCGGTGATCTACGCGGTGCACGGTCGGATCCACCCGGGCTGGTCGCTGCTCGCCCTGCCGCTCGCGGTGGCCGTCCAGGCCGTCCTGTTGACCGGGCTGGCCCTGCTGCTGTCCGCGTGGAACGTGTTGATGCGCGACGTGGAACGGTTCCTGCGGCTGATCATCCGGGTGCTCTTCTACGCCACGCCGATCATCTATCCGCTCAGCCTGGTCCGGGAGTCCGAGCTGCCCGGCTGGCTGAAGCTGGTGTACGAGCTGAACCCGCTGGTCGGGATCTTCCAGCTGCACCACGCGATCTGGTACCCGGACGAGTTCCCGAACGCCCGGCTGCTCGCCACGACTGTCGTCGGCAGCGTGCTGGTGCTGGCCGCCGGCTGGTGGTCGTTCCGCCGGTTGGAACCTGCCGTACTCAAGGAACTCTGACGTGGCCGCGCCGATCATCGAGGCCGACGGCCTGGGCATCCGGTTCGTCCGCAACCGGCGCCGGCAGCTACGGCTGCGGGAGTTGTTCATCCACCGGGGCGGGCGCGGCGCCCTGCCCGGCCAGTTCTGGCCGCTGCGCGACGTGTCGTTCACCGTCGAGCCGGGCGAGACGGTCGGGGTGATCGGCCGCAACGGCACCGGCAAGAGCACCCTGCTGCGGCTGATCGCCGGGGTGCTCATCCCGGACGAGGGCAGCATCCGGGTGCACGGCGCGGTGGCGCCGTTGCTGGAGCTGTCCGCCGGTTTCGCCAACGACCTGACCGGACGGGAGAACCTGCACCTGGTCGGTGGGCTGCACGGGCTGTCGACGGGCTACCTGAAGCGGCACTTCGACGAGATCGTCGAGTTCGCCGGTGAGCAGGTGCAGGGTGCCATCGACACGTCGGTGCGGCACTACTCGTCGGGAATGAAGGTGCGGCTGGGCTTCGCGATCATCTCGCACCTGCCGCACCCGATCCTGCTGATGGACGAGGTGACCGCGGTTGGAGACGCGGAGTTCCGCAAGAAGTGCTACGCGACGATTGATCGTCTGCTCGGGGAGGGGCGCACGCTGGTGCTGGTGTCACACAACGAAAAGGACCTGACCCGGTTCTGCCGTCGGGGGTTGTACCTCGACGCGGGCCGGTTGACGCTCGACGGCACCATCGCCGAGGCGCTCGACGCGTACCACGCCGCGGTTCCGCGGTGACGCTCGCGATCGTGCTCGCCGCCGGGACTCCCGCGGCGGGCCTGACCACGTCGACCGGCGAGCCCCTGACCGAGCGGCTGGCCGCCCAACTGCGCCGGGCCGGCGCGGACGAGGTGCGGTTCGCCGGCGACCTCGACGAGCTGGCCGCGCTTGTCGACGACGCCGACGGCCCGCTGCTGATCACCGGCGCCGACCTGGTCGCCCACACGGCCGTGCTGCGGCACCTGGCCACCAGCCCGGTCGGGCCGACGGTGGCGTTGGTGCTCACCGACCCGCCGGTGCCCGGTCGGACCGCCGTGCGTGAGGAACGCGGCCAGGTGGTGGACGCCGGCCCGCTGGAGGCACTCGACGGCGACGCCACCGGCGTGTTCGGTGGCGCGCTGCGGGTCGGTGTGGACGACCTGCCGACTCTTGCCGCCGCCGCCCGTGCCGCCGCGTCCGGGGTGCTCCCGGTCGCCGCCCCGATCGGTCCGGTCGGCGATGTGTCGCCGCTGCCGGCTGCCGGGGGAGCCGGGCACGGCGCCCCCGGGTCCGCCGTGGACCGGCTCGTCGCGGGTCTCGCGGCGCTCGGCACCCTGATCTTCGCCCAGCGGGTACGCCTGCTCGTCGCGCACCGGGTCACGGACGCGTCTGGGTTGGCGGCTGCCGAAGCCGCGGTGACAGCTGTCGACGAGGACCGGGCCGAGCTGCGGCTGTCGGTCAAGGAGAAGGACGACTTCTTCTCCACCTACTTCGTCAGCACCTGGTCGCCGTACGTGGTCCGGCTGTCGGCCCGGCTCCGGCTCACCCCGACCGGGGTGACGGCGATCTCGGTGCTGTTCGCGCTGGCCGCGGCGGTCCTGTTCGGGGTCGGCGGACGACCCGCCCTCGTCGGCGGCGCGGTACTGCTCTATCTCGGCTTCGTGCTGGACTGCGTGGACGGCCAGTTGGCCCGCTACACCCGGCACTTCAGCGCCTGGGGCGGCTGGCTGGACACCATGGCGGACCGCGCCAAGGAATACCTGGTCTACGCCGGCCTGGGCTTCGGGGTGAGTCACGCCGGGTTGGGCAACGGTTGGGCGTTGGCGATCGCCGCGATGACGTTGCAGACCGTCCGGCACATGACCGACACCTGGTACGGGGCGCTGCACGACGAGGCAGCCCGCCGACCGCGTACGGCAGCGGGTGCCAGCGGCGGCATCGGCGACCGGTTGAACGCGGCGTCGACCCGGGTGCAGGCGGACACCGGCTCGGTGTCGTACTGGCTCAAGCGCACGGTGGTCTTCCCGATCGGTGAGCGCTGGGCGTTGATCGCGGTGACCGTGGCGCTGTTCAATCCGCTGGTCAGCCTGATCGCGGTGCTGGTCTGGGGGGTGCTGGCGTTCGCGTACACCGGGGCTCTACGGACGCTGCGCGCCCGCTGGATGTGGGTGCCGGTGCTGGACACGGTCGATGCCACCCTGCACCGCGACGACGGGCCGTTGGCCCGGCGGCTGCCCGTGGTCCGCCCGATGGGGCCGCTCACCCTTGCGGTGCTCGCCGCGCTCGGCCCGGCGGTGCTGCTGGTCGTCGCGCTGCTGGGGGATGCACCGGGCGGGCTGCGCTGGGCGGTGCCGGTGGCGCTGCTGGTGCTGCTGGCCGGTGGTCTGGGTGCCGGGGCGGCGCACAACGGGCCGTTGGACTGGCTGGTGCCGGCGGCGCTGCGGGCGGCCGAGTACCTGTTCGCCATCGCGGTGGGCGTGGTCGGCGACGTGCCAGGTTGGCTGATCTTCGGGTACGTCTTCGTGCTCACCGTGCACCACTACGACCTGACCGCCCGGCTGGAGAAGCGGCAGGCGGCACCACCGCTGCACGCGGCCACGCTGGGCTGGGAGGGACGGTCGGTGCTGCTGGCCCTCGCGGCGATTGCCGGCATGGCGGGTATCGGGCTGGCTACACTCGGTGCGTACCTTCTCGTGCTTTTCGTGGTGAGCGTCGTCCTGGCCTGGTTCGTCCGACCGGCCCGTAGCGCGCGGGCGTTTGTCGCGCCGGTGAGCGCCGGAGGTGCCGCGCCACGCTGACGGAGGGACGGCCGGATGACCCTGATCAGCTTCGTGGTGCCGGCCTTCCGGGTGCAGGGATACCTGCGCGAGTGCCTGGACTCCATCCTCGGTCAGCCGGAGACCGACATCGAGGTGATCGCCGTCGACGACTGCTCGCCGGATGCCAGCGGCGACATCATCGACGAGTACGCGGCCCGCGACCGGCGGGTCCGGTCGGTCCGGCTGCCGGAGAACGTCGGCCTCGGTCCGGCCCGCAACATCGGGCTGGACCGGGCCGTCGGCGAGTACGTGTGGTTCCTCGACGGCGACGACTGGCTGGCGCCGGAGTGCCTGTCGGAGGTCGCCGAGCGGTTGCGGGTGACCCGACCGGACGTGCTGCTCGTCGACCACGTCCGGACCCACTGGAACGACACCGCCACCCGCAGCGCGATGGCCGAGGTGTTCCCCGAGTCGCCCGGCTCGGGCACCTTCCGGTTGCGGGACCGGCCGGCGGCGATGCGCCTGCTGCACACCGCGTGGAACCGGTTGGTCCGCCGGGAGTTCCTGACCGACCTGGGGCTGCGGTTCGCGCCCGGCTGGTACGAGGACGTCTCGTTCAGCTACCCGGTGCTGATGGCGGCGCAGCGGATCGGCGTACTCGATCGGGTCTGCGTCAACTATCGGCAACGCCGCGCCGGCGCGATCACCCGGACCCGGGGGGACCGGCACTTCGAGGTCTTCCCGCAGTGGCACCGGGTCTTCCACCTGATGGACGCGTGGGGCTCGGCGACGGACACCCTGCGACCGGCGGTCTTCGAGCGGATGATCTGGCACTACCTGACCGTGCTCGGCAACGGTCAGCGGATCGCCCCGGAGCTGCGGCCGGCGTTCTTCGCGCAGATCACCGCCGACTACGAACGCTGGTTGCCACCCGGCGGCTATCCGGTGCCGGACGGGGTGGAGGGGCTCAAGCACCGGCTTGTCGCTTCCGGTCGGTGGCACACCTTCAGCGCGTTGCGGGCCGCGAGCCGGGCCCGGGACGCCGCCCGCCGGAAGGCGCGCACCGCCCGGCGCCGGGTCGGCCCGGTCGCCCGGCGCGGTGCCCGGCTGACCCGCGACGGGTTGCTGCGCGAGTACTACCGGGCCGAGCTGCGACGACCTGTCGATCCGACGCTCGCCGTTTACGCCGCGTACTGGTACCGGGGTTACTCCTGCAACCCGGCGGCGATCTACGAGGTCGCCCGCCGGTTGGCGCCGGGGATCCGCGGGGTGTGGATCGTGCGCCGGGACCGGGTGGACGCCGTGCCGGCCGGGGTGGAGTACGTGGTCGCCGGCACCCCGGCGTACTACCGGGTGCTCGCCCGCGCCCGCTGGTTGGTCAACAACGTCAACTTTCCCGACTTCGTCCGTAAGCGACAGGAGCAGGTGCACCTGCAGACCCACCACGGCACTCCGGTGAAGGTGATGGGGCTGGATCAGCAGCGCTACCCGATCGGTGCGGGCCGGATGGACTTCGCCGGGTTGCTGCGCCGGGTGGACCGCTGGGACTACAGCGTCAGCGCGAACAGCTTCTCCACCCAGATGTGGGACCGCGCGTACCCGGCCACGTACACGACCCTTGAGGTGGGCTACCCGCGCAACGACCGGCTGGTCACCGCCGGCCCGGACGAGGTGCGCCGACTGCGCGCGGAGTTCGGCCTCGGCCCCGACGAGCAGGTCGTGCTGTACGCCCCGACGCACCGCGAGCACCTGCCCGGCTACCGGCCGCCGTTCGACCCGGACCGGTTCGTGCGGGCGCTCGGTGACTCGGGCCGGCTGCTGATGCGCAGTCACTACTTCCACGACCGTGATCGGCGTCCCGGTCGACCGGCGGACTGGGAGCGGGTCCGCGACGTCAGCGGCCACCAGCGGGTGGAGGATCTCTACCTGGTGGCGGACGTACTGGTCACCGACTATTCGTCGGCGATGTTCGACTACGCGGTGCTGGATCGGCCGATCGTGTTGTACGCCCCGGACTGGGAGGCGTACCGGCTGGCCCGTGGTGTCTACTTCGACGTGACGGCCGAACCGCCGGGTGCGGTGGCCACCACCTTCGACGATCTGCTCGACCTGTTCCGGACCGACGCGGTGCGGTCGGACGCGGCGGCCAGGGCGCGCGCGCATTTTCGGGGTCGGTTCTGCACATTGGACGACGGGCACGCGGCGGAGCGGGTGGTGCGTCAGGTGTTCCTCGGTGAGCCGGGTGAGCGGTCCGGAAGCTGCTGATCGGACTTTTGTCGCTTAATAGCAGCGTCACCCACTCAACATAGGACGTTTACCCGATGTCCTAAACCAATGATCCTGGTCACAGTCTTCAGGGGTTCGGCCGACCATTGGGGGGGACGACGGTGAGTACCGTCACGCTCAAGGATGTGACCAAGGTATTCAGAGATGGCACCATGGCCGTCGACAGCATCAATCTCGATGTCAACGACGGCGAGTTCATGGTGCTCCTCGGGCCGTCCGGTTGCGGAAAGTCCACCGTGCTGCGGATGATCGCCGGGTTGGAGGACCCGACCAGCGGTGCCGTCCTGCTCGACGGCGAGCTGGCGAACGACCTGCCCCCACGGGACCGCAAGATCGCCATGGTCTTCCAGGACTTCGCGCTCTACCCGCACATGACCGTCGGCGACAACATCGCCTTTCCGTTGCGGCTGGCCGGGGTGGAGCCGGAGCCGCGCGGTGAGCGGGTCGGCGACGTGGCCAGCGCGCTGGGCATCGGTGACGTGCTGGCCCGCAAGCCCGGCCAGCTCTCCGGTGGGCAGCGGCAGCGGGTGGCGATGGGCCGGGCGATCGTCCGCCGGCCCGGCCTGTTCCTCATGGACGAGCCCCTGTCGAACCTGGACAGCGGCCTGCGGGCGGAGCTGCGCGCGGAGATCTCGGGCCTGACCCGGGAGCTGGGCGTCACCACCGTCTACGTCACCCACGACCAGGCCGAGGCGCTCACCATGGCCGACCGGGTGGCCATCATGCGTAAGGGCGTCCTCCAGGACGTGGGCACACCCACCCAGGTGTACGGCCGGCCGGCGACGCTCTACGTGGCCGCCTTCCTGGGCAGCCCCCGGATGAACCTGTTGGAGGCGTCGGTCTACGTCCACCTCGACCGGTACGTCACGCTCAACCTCGGTGAGCAGTCGCTCTACCTGCCCTGGAACGACATCCGCAGTCGGGCGGTGGCGCACTACCACGGTGAGCGGATCGTGGTCGGCATGCGGGCCGAGGCGCTCACCCCGGTCGCACCGGACAGCCCGGGCGACGTGCTGCGCGGGCGGATCCGCTACCTGGAGCACCACGGGCACGAGTCGCTGGCGTTCCTCGACATCGGCGCCACCGCGATCATGGTCGACGAGATGGGTGCGCCGCTCGAGCCGCCGCCGGTGGGCCAGCGCGGCCTGCGTCGGTTCGGCTCGGTGATGCAGCGACTCACCGGTAAGCCGGTGGAGCCCCAGGAGGTGCCGAGCAGTGGCACCCAGACCAGCGTGCTTCCCGATCCGGGCCGGCACCACCGCCGCCCGGCGGAGCTGGCGGTGCGGTTGGCGCCGTACCCGGCGGTCAGCGCCGGTCACCCGCTCGCCGTCTCGGTTCGGATGGACGCGCTGCACTTCTTCGACGAGCGGGGCGCCCGGATCGACGTGGGTTGGCGCTGAGGACTCACCGGAGCAGGGTGGCGGCCCGGCCCGGGGTGCCCTACCGTCTGCCCACCAGTCCACAGTGAAAGACCACCGAAAGGGGTGCGCCCGTGTCGGGTGACCGTCCCAGCCCGCTCGTCATCGAGCGCATCCTGCGTGATCGCGAGGGCATCTGGCAGCAGATCGTGGCCGAGGGTGACCTCAACAAGCTGACCGGGCGGATGCTGACCAGCTCCGCCATCGCGTTGGCCTGCTACGGGGCGGTGCTGGGCTTCTTCCACAGCCCGCTGATGGCGCTGACCTCGGCGCTGAAGCTGCCGCTGCTGTTCCTGGTCACCCTGGTCATCTGCCTGCCCACGCTCTACCTGTTCAACCTGGTCTTCGGCGCCCGGCTCTCGGTGCGCCAGTCGCTGGCACTGGTGATGGTGGCGATCACGGTCACCTCGATGCTCGCGGTGGCGTTCGCGCCGATCAGTCTCTTCTTCCTGATCACCGCGAACGACTACGGATTCTTCAAGCTGCTCAACGTGGCGATCCTGGCCCTGTCGGCACTTGTCGGGCTGCGCTTCCTGACCAGCGGCATGCAGGTGCTCAACGACCACGGCCTGCTCGCCGCGCCGTCGACCGCCAACGCCCAGGTCAACGCGCACGCCACCGCCCCGGCTCCGGCGGCGCCGGCCCTGGTGCCCACCGTCTCGGCGCCGGCAGCCGCCCCGGCCGTCGGTGCGGGTGCCGCGCCGGCGACCGTACCGGCCGCGGTCGCGGTGGCCGAGCCCGCACCGAACGGCGCGACCGCCGCGCCGGCGCATGTTCCGGCGCAGGGGAGTGGCCAGGCCGCCGGTGCGCCTCAGGTGAGCACGCTGCCGCCCGGTTACCCGCACTCGTGGAACGACCGCTCGATTCGACGGGGCGAACCGACGCAGCGGCCGGCGAGCATGACCCTGCTCTACATCTGGATCCTGCTCTTCGGCTTCGTCGGCACCCAACTGGCGTGGACGCTGCGCCCCTTCTTCGGCGACCCGGGTCAGGATTTCGCCTTCTTCCGCAGCATCGACGGCAACTTCTACGCCGAGATCCTGCGCACGATCGCCAACCTCTGAGCCTTGCCGAAGGTGAGAAAAACGCCTGTTGCCGGCCTGGTTACCGGCTAGTAACGTCGGCTCATGACCATCGACTCCCGCCAGGTGGCGGCCGGCATGCTCGAAGCGGTGCCCTTCGCCCGTACGCTCGGGCTCGAATTCGTCGAGGTGGCGCCCGAGGCGGCGGGCGGGGTCCGGGCAGTCGTCCGGATGCCCGACTCGCCGGCCACCCACAACCACGTCGGCGGCCCGCACGCGGGCGCCCTCTTCACCCTCGGCGAGACGGCCTCCGGCGCGGTCGTGCTGGCGGCCTTCGGGCACCTGCTCGACCGGGCCGTGCCGCTCGCCGTCCGAGCCGAGATCGCCTACCGCAAGCTCGCCATGGGTCCGGTGCGGGCCACCGCGCGGCTCGGCCGGCCGGCCCTCGACGTGATCGAGGAGTTCGAGTCCGGCCGGCGGCCGGAGTTCGGGGTCGACGTGGAGATCGCGACCGAAGACGGCACGCCGACCTCGGCCCTGACGGTGATCTGGACGCTGCGACCCAACTGAAACCGTGCCAACGAGGCCGAAACGGGTTTGCGGGCCCAGCGGGGTGGATAGATTCGTACCGTGCTGGGCCTACCTGCTCACGTGACCGCCTGTCTCTTCGATCTGGACGGTGTGCTGACGCAGACCGCCCGCGTGCACAACGCCGCCTGGACGCAGACGTTCGACGAGTTTCTCCGGCAGCGCGCCACCGTCTCCGGCGAACCGTTCCAACCCTTCGATCCCGGGCCGGACTACAACCGCTACGTCGACGGCCGACCCCGCGCCGACGGCGTCCGGACGTTCCTCGCCTCCCGCGGCATCGTGCTCCCCGAGGGCAGCCCGGACGACCCCCCGGACGCCGACACCGTCAACGGCGTGGGCAACCGCAAGAACGTGCTGCTGCTTCAGCGCCTCCGCGACAGCGGCGTCGAGGTCTACCCGGGCTCGGTGCGCTACCTGCAGGCGGCGACCGCCGCCGGGCTGCGCCGGGCAGTGGTGACCGCGAGCGCCAACGGAGCCGAGGTGGTCGCCGCCGCCGGGTTCGAGCCGCTGCTGGAGGCCCGGGTCGACGGGCTGGTCGCTCGTGCGCAGGGGCTGCGCGGAAAACCCGAACCGGACACCTTCCTCGCCGGGGCCAGGCTGCTCGGCGTGGACCCGACACAGGCCGCCGTCTTCGAGGACGCGCTCTCCGGGGTGGCCGCCGGCCGAGCGGGCGGCTTCGGTTACGTGGTCGGCGTCGACCGGGTCGGGCAGGCCGACGAGTTGCTCGCGCACGGCGCGGACGTCGTGGTGCAGGACCTGGCCGACCTGCTCGACGCCGCCGATCCGCCGGCGCCGGCGCGCACCGCCGCCCCGCACCAGCCGAGCGCCACACGGGACCAGACGTGATCCGGGAGAGGGCCTATCCGGTCGAGCCGTGGCACGTCCGCGAGACCCGGCTCGACATGGACGTGCTGGCCCAGTCGGAGTCGGTCTTCGCGCTCTCCAACGGGCACGTCGGGCTGCGCGGCAACCTCGACGAGGGCGAGCCGCACGGCCTGCCCGGCACCTACCTCAACTCGTTCTACGAGTTGCGCCCGCTGCCGTATGCGGAGGCCGGCTACGGCTTCCCCGAGTCCGGGCAGACGATCGTCAACGTCACCAACGGCAAGCTGATGCGGCTGCTCGTCGACGACGAACCACTCGACGTGCGGTACGGGGAACTGCTGGCCCACGAGCGGATCCTCGACATGCGGGCCGGCACCCTGCACCGGGAGCTGCACTGGCGCTCGCCCGCCGGCCGGGAGGTCAAGGTCCGCAGCACCCGCCTGGTCTCGTTCACCCAGCGCTCGGTCGCCGCGATCAGCTACGAGGTGGAGGCCGTCGACGGCCCGCTTCGGCTGATCGTGCAGTCCGAGCTGGTGGCCAACGAGTCGCTGCCCGCGCAGAGCAAGGACCCCCGGGTCGCCGCGGTGTTGGAGTCACCCCTACAGGCGGAGGAGGAGCTGACCACCCCGGACGGGGGGCAGTTGATCCACCGCACCAAGGTCTCCGGGCTGCGGGTCGCCGCCGCGATGGAGCACGAGGTGCACGGCCCGGACCACACCACCATCGAGTCCGAGGGCTACCAGGACTGGGTGCGCACCACGATCGCCTGTGTGCTCAAACCCGGCGAGAAGCTGCGGGTGATCAAGTATCTGACGTACAGCTGGTCGAGTCGGCGGTCCCTGCCCGCACTGCGCGACCAGGTCGGCGCGGCACTGGCCGGCGCCCGCCTCGACGGCTGGGACGGCCTGCACCGGGAGCAACGCACCTACCTCGACGCGTTCTGGGACGCGTCCGACGTGCTGGTCGAGGGCGACCCGGAGGTGCAGCAGGCGGTCCGGTTCGGTCTCTTCCACGTGCTTCAGGCCGGCGCGCGGGCCGAGCAGCGGCCGATCTCGGCGAAGGGGCTCACCGGTCCCGGTTACGACGGGCACGCCTTCTGGGACACCGAGATGTTCGTGCTTCCGGTGCTCACGTACACCCAGCCGAGCGCGGTGCGCAGCGCGTTGCAGTGGCGGCACAGCACGCTGGACTCGGCGCGGGAGCGTGCCGAGACGCTCAACCTCAGGGGTGCCGCGTTCCCCTGGCGGACCATCGAGGGGCCGGAGTCCTCCGGCTACTGGCCGGCCGGCACGGCGGCCTTCCACATCGCCGCCGACATCGCCGACGCCGCGCGCCGCTACGTGATGGTCACCGGAGACACCCAGTTCGAGCGGGACATCGGGCTGGAGTTGCTGGTGGAGACCGCCCGGCTGTGGCGTTCGATCGGCCACCACGACCGGCACGGCCAGTTCCACATCGACGGTGTCACCGGCCCGGACGAGTACACCGCCGTGAAGAACGACAACATCTACACCAACCTGATGGCACAGCGGAACCTGCTCGCGGCCGCCGACGTGGTGATGCGCTACCGGGACGAGGCGTTCCACCTCGGGGTCACCGACGAGGAGGCGGCGAGCTGGCGGGATGCCGCCACCTCCATGCACGTCCCGTACGACGAGGAACTCGACGTGCACCAGCAGGTGGAGGGTTTCACCCGGCTACAGGAGTGGGACTTCCCGCACACCCCGGCGGAGAAGTATCCGCTGCTGCTGCACTACCCGTACTTCGAGCTGTACCGCAAGCAGGTGGTCAAGCAGGCCGACCTCGTCCTCGCCATGCACTGGCGAGGGGACGCGTTCACCCCCGAGCAGAAGGTCCGCAACTTCCTCTACTACGAGCGCCGCACCGTACGCGACTCGTCGTTGTCGGCCTGCACGCAGGCGGTGCTCGCCGCCGAGGTGGGCCACCCGGAACTCGCGCACAGCTACCTGCGTGAGGCCGCCCTCATGGACCTGCACGACCTCAACGAGAACACCCGCGACGGCGTGCACATGGCGTCGTTGGCCGGCGCCTGGCTCGCCCTGGTCAGTGGGCTCGGCGGGCTCCGGGACCACGATGGCGAGTTGTCCTTCGCGCCCCGGCTCTCCAGCCGACTCAGCCGACTGGAGTTCTCCCTGCAGTGGCGAGGACTGGCGCTGCGGGTGGATGTCCGCCCGCACCAGACCACGTACTCGCTGCGGCACGGCGGTCCGGACGACGTGGTGGAACTGCGCCACCACGACCAGGTGCTGCGGGTGACCTGCGACGAACCGGTGACGGTGCCGGTGCCGGAGGCCGAGCCGTCCGGGCCGCCACCCGAGCAGCCACCGGGCAGGTCACCACTGCTGCGGTTGCCCGAGCGTACGAACGAGCAGTGACGGCCGGGGCGGAGTGGTCCCGCCCCGACCGTCACCACCACGTCACGTCAGACGGGTTCGCCGGTCGCCGGCCGCCCGATCGCGTCTCGGGGCGCCGCGGCCTTCGGATCGTCGGGCAGGCGGGCCGAGGCGGCCTGGTCGCCGAAGTCCGGGTCGCGCTCGGCGTCCTGTTCACGCCGGGCCTGCTCGGTCGTCTGCTGCTGCTGCTGAGAAATCTGCTGCTTGGCCATGGCGATCCTCGCGATCCGTCGGGGCGCGGTTGCGCCGACACGGTCTGCGGTCGTTCGTCGCCTACCCGATGGTCCGTCTGGCAAACGGGGCCGACGGCGGCTGTCGCTCGGGTGCGTGCGGTGCGGTGGGTGGGGTATCCGGGGCGGCAGACGAGCGCTCCGGAGGTGGGCATGGACGAGCAGCGCGGCACGGTGACCATCCCGATCGGGGACGTTCAGCTCCCCGCCGACCTGATGCTGCCCGCCCAGCCGGTCGGCGTGGTGCTCTTCGCGCATGGCAGCGGCAGTTCCCGGCACAGCCCGCGCAACGTGGCGGTGGCCCGTACGCTGCACGGCCGCGGGCTCGGGACGGTGCTGGTGGACCTGCTCAGCCCCGCCGAGGACGAGGTGGACGCCCGTACCGCCGAGCTGCGGTTCGACATCGGGCTGCTGGCCAGCCGGCTGGCCGGGATCATCGACTGGTTGGCGGTCGAGCGTCCCGCCGGTGACGTTCCGATTGGTTTGTTCGGGGCCAGCACGGGAGCCGCCGCCGCCCTGGTCGCGGCGGCGTCCCGCGCGGATCGGGTGGGTGCCGTGGTCAGCCGGGGCGGCCGGCCGGACCTGGCCGGTGCCGCGCTGGCCCAGGTGCGTACCCCGACATTGCTGCTGGTGGGCGGTCTGGATGAGGAAGTGATCACGCTGAACGAGCGGGCGCTCGCGGAGTTGGGGAAGATCGGTGAGCTGCGGGTGATCCCCGGCGCCACCCACCTCTTCGAGGAGCCCGGCACCCTGGAGCAGGTCGCCGAGCAGGCTGGCGCGTGGTTCACCACGCGGCTGCGCTGACGATCACCCTCAGGACGTGAGGGCCGAGGCGGCGCGACGCTGTTGGACGGTGTCGATGACGCGCCAGAGGACCGCGGTGATCGGGACGCTGACGAACGCGCCAGCGATCCCCGCGATCAGCGTGCCGGCGGTGACCGCCACCAGGATCACCGCCGGGTGCAACCGGACCTGCCGCTTCATGACCAGCGGCTCCAGCAGGTTGCCCTCGATCTGCTGCACGGCGATCACGGCGGCCAGGGTGAGCAGGGCGGTGGTGGGGCCGTTCGCGGCGAGTGCCACCAGCACGGCGACTGCGCCGGCCACCGTCGCCCCGATGATCGGCACGAAACCGCCGAGGAAGGTGATCAGCGCCAGTGGCAGGGCGAGCGGCACCCGCAGCACCACGAGCGCCAACCCGATGCCCAGCGCGTCGATGGCGGCGATGAACATGGTGCCCCGGCTGTACGCGCCCAACGTGTGCCAACCGGCCCGACCGGCCTCCGCCAGCACCGGCTGGTTCGGGCCGGACACCCGGGACAGCACCCAGCGCCACATCGACCGGCCGTCCTTGAGCAGGAAGAAGAGCAGCACCAGGGCGAGCAGCGCGGAGCCGAACACCTCGGTGGCGGTCCGGGCACCGGCCACCGGGTCCGGCGAGCTGCCGCTGAGTCCCTGCCGGGCCTGGTCGACCAGCCGGTCCAGCTGTGCTTCGCTGACCGGCAACGTGGACGTCACGAAGTCCCGGCTGCGCTCGACCCCCTGCGTCAGTTCCTGGCTGAGCTGGTCGAACTGGCTGGCGGTCAGGTTCCAGACCAGGGCGCCGACACCGACCAGGATGCCGAGCAGCAGAAGTACGGTGCACAGCGCGGCCAGCGCCGCCGGCAGGCGTAGCCGACGGAGCAGGAGCAGCACGGGGTCGAGCAGCGCGGTGAGGAAGATGGTGGCGGCCAGCGCGATGGCCAGCGGTGCCAGCAGGACGGCGATGCGGCCCAACAGGTAGAGCCCGGCGATGATCACCACCAGGCAGGCGCTCCACAGCACGGCCGTCCGGACCAGCCAGGGCAGCGCCGCCCACGAGTGGCGTGGTCCGGCGCCGTCCGTTGTCTCCCCGGTGCCCGCCCCGGAATCCTCTGCCGCCATGTCGGTCCTCCTCGATCTCGGCGAGTCGGTACCCGCCCGGGCGCACGCCGACACCCCGCGTCAGGACTCGTTGGCCGTGATCGCGTACGGCTTGCTGGTGTTGCCCCGGTTGCCGTCGGCGTTTGTGCTGGCTGACCCAGGGAACGGGGGAGAAAGACGAATTCGAGGAGGATCGCCGTGGGTGACTTCATGGACAAGGCCAAAGACTTCACGGACAAGCACGACAAGCAGGTCGACCAGGGTGTGGAAAAGGCCGGTGACATGGCCGACAAGCGCACCGGTGGCAAGTACGACGACCAGATCGACAAGGGCGTCGACCAGGCTCAGGCACGTACCGGCGAGGGCGATCAGGTCCGCTGACGTACCCCACACCTCCCGGGCCGCCGACAGCTCGGCGACCCGGGAGTGTCCGTTCCGGACCGGGCGCGGTCAGCGCTGCTGCTTCTCGCGCAGCTCGCTCATCGAGGTCGGTCGGCCGCTCAGCGCGTCGCGTAACCGGTCGATCATCCCGGTGCCCGGGTTGAGCAGCTTGTTCGCCGGCGGGTGGTCCGGTGCGTCCGGGTGTGGCCGGGTGGGCGCGACCTTCTTGAACGCCGTCACCTTGCCGGCCAGCTCGACGAGCTCCTCTCGGGCCGTGGCGGCACGCAGCCGGGGGAACAACTCGTTCTCCTCGTCCTGCACGTGGTGCCGGATGGTGCTCGTCAGGTGGGCGAGCAACTCGTCGAAGCGAGGGTCGGACGGGTCGAGCGACTCCAGGTCCTTCATGGTCCTCTCGGCGTCGGCGTGTTCGGTGATCTCGTGATCGGCGATCTCGTCGCCGTCGGGGAGTGTCTTGCGTGCCGTCGGGTAGACGTACGCCTCCTCGGCGACGGCGTGTCGGACGAGCTCGGCGATCACCACGTCGACGAGTTGGCGGCGGTACTCCGGGGTGCCCTGCCGGGTTTCCAGCTCGACGAAGAGTGTCTCGACCTCACGGTGGTCGGCGACCAGGATGTCGACGACGTCCTGGTCGGTGGTCGGTGGGTTGGTCATGTCACGGCCCCTTACCGGTTGCGGATCGGTGGGAGGTGTGTGGCCCCTGGTACCCCCACGGGGCTGCGCAAACCTACGGATGCCGATGGGCTGCACGGTGCCGGTGGTGTCGGTGGGGCGCGACCGGCACGATTGCGTGGCCGATGCCGGGGTAACCGCCGCCATGACCGACGAGCGCCCACCCGCCGACCGCGAGCAGTCGCGGCTCGACGACGCCGCCAAGCGGAGCGGCCGGGCGGTCCGACGGGTGCGACACCGCAGCGGGCAGGCGGGCCGGATCCGGGCCCGACAGTGGGAGGTCACCCTGGTGATCTCACTCCAGGCCGGGTTGGCCGCCGCGATCGCCGCGCTGCTCGCCAAGAATCTGCTCGGCCCCGGATCGCACGTCTTCGCCCCCGCCGCCGCCGTCGGTACGATCGCCACCGCCATCGGGCAGCGGGCGAGGCGCACCTTCGCGCTGCTGGCCGGAGTGGCCCTCGGCATCGTCATCGGCGACACGCTGCGTTTCCTGCTCGGCTCCGGCCCGTGGCAGACCGGCGTGGTGGTCGCGCTGGCCATCGCCGCCGCGTTGCTGGTGGCCGGCAAGGGCGGCCCGCTCGTCGGTCAGGCCGGCGGTACGGCCGTGCTGATCGCCACGCTGGCCCCGATGGAGCGAGGGCTGGAGGTGCCCCGGATCTTCGACGCGCTCGTCGGCGGGGTGGTGGGTCTGGTGGTGGTGGCGCTGCTGTTGCCGATCAACCCGATGCGAGTGCTGGACCGGGCCGCGGCGCCGATCTACGCGACCCTCTGCGCGCAACTGGCCGATCTGGCGACGGCGTTGCGGGCGCGCGACGGCGACGGGACGTTGCGCGTCCTGGATCGGCTGCGTGGCACCGACGCCGACCTGGGGCGGCTCCACGACGCGCTCAGCGGCGCGGAGGAGGTGGTGACGATCGCGCCGGCCCGCTGGCACCGCCGCGAGCAGTACCACAGGTACGCCCGCAGCGCGGATCACCTGGAGCGGCTGCTGCTGGACACCCGCGCACTGGCTCGCTGGGCGTCGACCGCACTCCAGTACGACGAGCCGATCCCGCGCGAGTTGCCGGACGCGATGGGCCGCCTGGGTCAGGCGGTGGCAGAGATGCGCAGGGAGTACCGGGTGGGTGATGATCCCCGGCGCACCCGCCAGCTGGTCGAGGAGAGCGCCGAGTTGGCCGGGCGAGCCTCCGCGAGCGGGGTCAGGTCGTTCGGCGAAGCGCTCGTTACCGGGTTGCGGACGTCGGCGAGCGACCTGCTCCGGGCGTGCGGCTGCGAAGCCGACGACGCCAACCGGATCGTGCGCCGGGCGGCCGGCGTCGGCATGGCCGAAGTCCACCCGCCGGTGCGGCGACAACTGCGGCGGATCCGTCCGACCCGGGCCGCCCGGGTTCGTCGTCGTGCGCACCTGGCCGCCCGGATGCGCGACGACAGCCGGGCCGGCCGCCCCGCGAGGGAGCGACCGGCCCGGTGAGCGGTTCGGGTTGGTCAGGAGGAGTAGCCGCGCTCGGCGATCCAGTTGGCGACCTTCGGCAGGCTCATCCAGTACTCGCCGAGCGCCGGGTCGGCCGGGTCGGCGACCCGGATGGTGTCGCCACCGTCGCCGTAGCCGACGAGGGCCACGTAGTGGCCACCCTCGTACGAGTGCGGGTTGCCGGCGGTGTCCACGGTGGTGCCCTTGATGTTGGCGACCACCGGTCGGCCGGCGTCCACCGCGGCCCGCACGTCCCGGCGTAGCTGCTCGACCTGGTCCGGGCGGGCCACCGAGTCACGAATCTCGGTGGTCCGGTACTTACCGCCGGTCAGCTCGTTCAGCACCCGGGTGGTGTCCAGAGCCGACGGGGTGCCCGCCTCGGTGGTGCCGAGCAGCGTGGCCACCTCGTCCTGGGAGAGCGCCTTGCCCTGGGCGGACAGCGCGATCCGCGTCGCGGCCGGGCCGCAGTAGAAGAAGTTCGGCTGCGCCTGGTAGTCGACGCTCAGGACCCGCTCGGCGGACCGGTCGCTCTGGCTCGACGAGGTCGGCGCGGCCGGAGCCGGTGCGGCCTGGGCGGCCATCGCCGGGCCGAGGGCACAACCGCCGGCGACCAGCATGCCGACGACGGACAGCCCGCTCTTCTGGATGATCGGGTTCATGGTCGAGTCTCCGTTCGGGGGTTGGCGCCTCCAACTGGCGGAGGGCGCAGCACCGGGAATGGCGCTCGGCTCAGCACCGGGGGCGACGACCAGCGGCGGTCTGGGCCGCTGCCGTACCGGGGACGTAACGGCCCTGCTCCGGCGGGCATTCCGCCGGCCGCGGAGGTACGGGCGTCGCGAGAGGGTGCAACGACGGCCGGCCGGGCGGGATTCCTGCGTACCTCGGGGTCAGAGGCTCCCGAGCAGCCCGGTGACGGTGATCTCGATGACGACGCGTTCCGGATTAGGACGCGGGGTGCGATACCGCTCGGCGTAGCGTCGCTCCGCCTCCGCCACGGCGGCCCGATCCGATCGCAGCACCGCCCGGCCCTCGATGGTCAGCCAGCGGCGGCCGTCCACGTGGCAGACCGCCACCGCCGCGCCCGCCGCACCGGCGGCGGCCACCTGACGGGCCTTGCGGGAGCTGCCGGAGGTGATGACCCGGGCCAGCCCGGCCGCCGGGTCGAGGGTCACCCCGACCGGTACGACGTGTGGGGTCCCGTCCGCACGAATGGTGGTCAGGGTCGCGAGGTGCCGTTCCGCGCAGAAGGCGACGACACGCTCGTCGTGCACGTCCAACCGATGATCGCCCGCCATGCCCGTCCCCTGTTCACCGAACCGACCCCGATCATGGCACCTGACGGCGTGCCCGCTCCCGATCGGTCGACGAATCGGGCTGGCCGGGCAGTTGGTGGGCGGCCGCCCGGCGCTTGTGCACCAGCCGGGTGAGGTAGATCAGCGCGCCGGCCAGGACACCCATGTCGTCCAGGTAGATCGGGTCCGGAAGGACGTCGATCGGGAAGATCGTGTAGATCAGCGCGCCGTAGAAGGCGACCTTGCCGCCGGTGCCGAGCCCGGTCAACATCCGCCGCGTACGCACCACCCGTACCGCCAGCACCACGGCACCGACAAGTGTGGCGATGGCCAGGATGCCGGCGATCACCACGAGGACCCACGCCTCTCGGGACATGCCGTCACGCTAACCCACCGGGAACCGCGCGGCTCAGAACGCGGGCACCGCCGCGCGGCCGCGAGCGGTCACCGTGTTTTCCCGGGTCTGCTCGACCGACGGCTTGACCACCTCGCTCAGCGGCAGCACCGACGCCGACTCCGCGACCCGTCGCCCGGTGGCCGCGTGGGCCTCCTCGCGCAGACTGCGGGCCGCCGCGACGGCCAACTCGGCCGCCCGCCAGGCAACCTGCTCCTGCTCGCGGGCCGCGGCGTGCCGGGCCGCCAGGTTGTCGCGAATCGCCCGCCGCAGCACCAGCTCCTGTGCGACCGGGTGCAGCCGCGGGTCCCAGCCGTCGCGGTGCGCGAAGACGTCGCTGAGCTGCTCCACCGACAACTCCCGCCGCCAGTACGCGTCCAGCGCGGCACGGTGCAGGTAGCGCTCGCGGTCCGCGTACTCGGCGGGGGTGCGGGCGGTCTGCGGCAGGGGCATGGCGGCTGCCGCGTCGAGTCGCCGGACGGCCGCCTCGGCCGCCTCGTACGTCTGCCAGGCTGCCTCGACCGCCTCCTGCGCGGCCACCCACTCCGTTCGGCGGCGCTGAGCGGTGGTGGTCGCCCGCGTCGCGGCCACGGCTACCTCCTGCGCGTAGCGGCTCTGCTCCCGTTCCTCCTGCGCCTGTTCGAGTTGGCTCGGCATGGCCGCGCGGCGGATCCGGGCACCCGGGTCGAGGCGGAGCCGGCCGGGCCGTAGCAGAAGAGCGGCGACGGCGACGCCGACGAACCCGAGCAGGCTCAGCCAGATGACGGCGGCTCGGGACAGGTCGGGCAGGGCGGCGGAGAGAACGGTTTGCATGATCAGCACCTCGCGGTCGAAGGCGGGTATCGACGGGTGGCAGGAGGAGCCCGACGGCAGCGGGCGACGGGTCATCCCGTCGGGGCGACTCAGCTGCTGCGACGGACTACCCGGGGCCGGGCAAGGCCCCCGGGGATCACCGGGCCAGGCTCAGCGGACGGGTGGCCCGCGTCGCGCGGGGGTGCCACGGCCGGGATCGATGGCCGGGGCCTGACCCCGGCTCTCCGCGATCGGCGAGGTCAGCGCGGTGGTGCCCGCCGGGTCAGCCGGCCGGGCGGCAGCGGGCTGGGCCGTCCGCTCGGTGGCCGGCGCGGCATCGGGACGGACACTCGCCACCCGGCTGCTCACGGCACTGGGCCGTAGCTGCGTCGAGGCGGGCGGTGGGGTCGCGGCGAGGGCGCCGCCCAGGCCGACCGCGAGCACCAGCGCGGTGATCGCCAGTCGGGTCAGCTCACGCAGTGACCGCAGCACAGCCCAACGGGCCGGGCGGATCAACACTGCGGACGACACCCGACCAACCTAACGCCTGCTCTGCCGTGGCGCAGCACGGCGACGGCCCGGGTCGGCGTGACCGCCACCACCATGTGCACTGTGGAGGGTGGGTGTCGCGTGGGTCAGACCTCGGGGGCGACCTCCGTGGTGGGCGTTTCGGCGAACAGCGCGAGCAGGTCACCGACCTGGCGGTCGGCCTCGGCGGGGTGCCGGAACCGACCGGCCGGGTTGAGGGTGTACTCGTTGCGCCGTCCGACGCGGGTGCGGTGCAGGTAACCCTCCGCCTCCAGGTCGGCGACGATCGCCTGCGCGGCCCGTTCGGTCACCCCGACCTCCGCAGCGACGTCGCGTAGCCGGGCGGTGGGGTCGCGGGCGATGGCCAGCAGCACGTGCCCGTGGTTGGTGAGGAACGTCCAGTTCCGCCCGCCGCCGGTGGCACCCGTCGCCGTGCTCGCCATCGTGTGACCGCCTCTCCGGGCGTCCGCCCTGCCCCCGGGAGTCTCGCCCGTCGTGCGTCCGGTGCGGCACCCAGGGGTCGAACCGGTGTCAACGTATGAAATCTAAATCACGCATACCTTGACGCATCTTACGGTGCGTGTGACGGTGGAGCCCGAGCCAGCGCCGCCGCCGGCCCGCTGATAAGCCCTCTGACCAGGTCAGACGCATGAAGACGAGGTGCGGGGATGAGTCGTCCTGGAACTCCCGGCGGCCAGCCGGGTTCGCAGCGGATCGCCGACCAGGCGTCCGCACCCACCGAGCCGGCCCGGGCGTACGCCGAGCTGACCGCCGGCAACCAGCGCTTCGTCAGCGGGGTCCCGCGCCACCCCAACCAGGACGCCGGGCGCCGGTCCGCCGTGGCCGACGGGCAGCATCCGTTCGCGGTGATCGTCGGCTGCTCCGACTCCCGGCTGGCCGCCGAGATCATCTTCGACCGGGGGCTGGGTGACCTGTTCGTGGTCCGCACGGCCGGGCACACGGCCGGTCCGGAGGTGCTCGGCAGCGTGGAGTACGCGGTGACCGTCCTCGGCACCCCGCTGGTGGTGGTGCTCGGCCACGACTCGTGCGGGGCGGTGCAGGCGGCGCGGGAGACCGTCGCGACCGGCACCCAGCCCCCCGGGCACCTGGGCGCGGTCGTCGATGCCGTGCTGCCCAGCCTGCGCCGGGCCGAGACCGAGGGCGTGGACGACATCGACGGGATCGTCGACATCCACATCGCGCAGACCGTCGAGGCGCTGCTCGGGCAGTCGCCCGTGCTGGCCGCCGAGGTGGCGCAGGGACGGTGCGCGGTGGTGGGTGTGTCGTACCGGCTCGCCGCCGGGGTGGTGCGCCCGGTGGCCGCCGTGCCGGCCGGCTTCGCGGCGCTCGGCGTGCCGACCGCGTCAGCCGAACCGGTCGCGGCCGCCTGACGCGTCGAGGGCCGCCCCGCGCGACGCGGAACGGCCCTCGACGAAGGATGCTGCGGGTCAGAGCATCGACATGTGCACGTGGTCGGTGTGGTTCGACGGCCCGCTGTACGACTTCCAGCCGGTCGCCGGGAACCAGATCTGCCGGTTCCAGATCACGTAGTAGATGCCGAGCCGGTCCGCGTTGCGGATGAGGAACGCGGCGACGTTGTTGCCGTACGTCCGGGTGTCCTCGTTGTGCCAGGGTGAGAAGCCGCTCTTCTGGAGCGACCAGTCGCAGGCGCGGCCCTTCGGGTGCTCGTACGGTCCACCATTGCGGTGACAGCCGACGAACCGGGTGAAGCCGGCCCGCCTGACCTCCTTGTACGCGTGCAGTGTGCGCGGCGTGACGCAGCCGGACGTGGTGGGGTCCTTCTCGCTACAGGACTGCGCCTTCCAGTCGCCGTCGGCGGTGCGACCCGGGCCGATCTTGGCGACCGGCGAGGTGGCGTCCACCAGGCCGCCGGTGAAGCCCTTGCCGCCGACCAGGGCGAGCGCCTTGTCGGCCTCGCTCTTGCGCTTGGCCATCACGGCGGTCTGCTTCTGCTGCTCGCGGACCTCGGTGTCGAGGAGCAGTTTGGCCTGCTCGGCACGGGCCTTCACCGCGTTGACCTCGGCGAGCTTGTTCTCGTTCACCATGTTGATCTCGTCGAGCATCGCGGCGCGCTGCACGAACGTGTCCGGGGCGTTGCTCTCGAGCAGCATCGCCAGCGCACCGATCCGACCGGTCCGGTACGACTGGGAGGCGATCTGCCCGACCTGTGGCGCCAGCGCGTCCAGGTCGGCCTTGGCCCGGTCCACCTCCAGCGCCAACTCCAACTGCCGTTTCTTGGACTTGTCCAACTTGGACTTGGCGGCGGAGTAGTCGCGGTTCACCTGCTCGATGACGTCGTTGAGCAGCTTGGGCTCGTCGTCCTCCTCGTGCCCGGACGGTGTGGGGGTCGTCGGGGCGGCGTGGGCCGGGAGGGGGCCGGCGAGCACGGTCAGTGCGGCGATCACGGCCACCACGGGTGTCAGCCAGCGGCGTAGGGGTGCCGTCACAATGTTCCCTTCCGTCGACCGCCGACCGGGTTAGCTGACGGGTTCGGGGCGGAAGTGGCCCCTACCGCTGACGCGGATTCACCCCACACACCTGGGTCCCCGGCTCGCCGGTTGGCGATTGGGCGGTGGCACCGCAGGCGCCGCTTCGCGCCTTCATCGGTAACCGGCAGCGAGGTTACCCGAGAGTCGACTGGGTGAGCTACGCCTGGATGCCGACCAAAAGTGTCATTTCGCCATAGCGTTGGGTGACCAGTGACGCGGTTCTCAGGGGGGAGGCCCGATCTGGTCACGCTGAGGAGTGTCACCATGCCGTATCCGTGCTCCTGTTCGACTCCGGCCACCCGTCGGTGGCGGTGGATGGGGGCGGGGTCCGCGTCTGGTCCGGCTCGTCGGGTCGAGAGGTGCGCGGTGAGCTGAGGGCGGCCAGCGCCTCCGCCCGGTCGGCCTGGGGGCGCGGCCGAGCGACCTCGGCGGGCGGCGTGGTCTCGGTGCGCCCGGCGGCGGTCACGATCGCGGCCAGCCCGGTGGTCAGTGGCACGGCGGCGATCAGCCCGAGGGTGGCGACCGCGCTGCGGACGATCTCCTGCGCGAGGAACTCGCTGGTGAGCAACTGCCCGATCGGCCGCGCGTCGGCGGTGAGCAGGAGCAGCAGGGGCAGCGACGCGCCCGCGTACGCCAGCACGATGGTGTTGACAGTGGAGGCGATGTGCGCCCGGCCGACGCGGGTCGCCGCGCGGTACAGCTGCAAGCGGGTCAGCCCGGGATTGGCGTTCGACAGCTCGGTGACGGTGGCCGCCTGGGTGACCGTCACGTCGTCGAGCACCCCGAGCGAACCGATGATGATCCCGGCGAGCAGCAGGCCGTGCAGGTCCACGTCACCCTGGAACATCGACAGTGTCGTGGCGTCCTCACTGCCGAAGCCGGTGAGGTGGGTCGCCGCGGTGGCGACGGTGGCGAGCGCGCCGGTCAGCACCAGGCTGCCCAGGGTGCCGAGCACCGCGACCGAGGTCTGCGCGGTGACGCCGTGGGTCAGATAGAGCACCACGAACATGATCAGGGCGGCACCGACCACCGCCACCAGGAGCGGTGACCGGCCGGCGCCGATGCCCGGCAGCACGAAGGTGAGCAGGATGGCGAAGCTGGCCGCCAACCCGGCGAGCGCGGCCAACCCCCGCCACCGGCCGAACGCGACGATCGCGGCGGCGAAGACCACCGCCAGCCACACCAGCGGGGTGCCGCGCTGATGCTCGGCGATGTTCCAGTTGCTGACCGTGGGATCGGTCGGATCGGTCAACTCGACCAGGATGATCTCGTCGCCGACGTCGACACGTGGCGCGCCCGGCCCGTCGGGCACCGGTGTCTGCACCTGCTGGCCGGCGGCGGGTCCCTCGTCCACGCGGACGTCGACAGTGCCGCACGGCCCGGTGCCGACTCTGGGTGTGCCCTCGGGGCTCTCCGGCAGCGGCGGGCACGGCTCGGTCACCACCCGCGTCACCGTGCCGGCGTAGCGCGGCACGTCCGCTCCGCCGTCGGTCTGCGGTTCTCCTCCGCGCGGCCAGAGCAGCGCCGCGGCGACCACGGTGGCGACGAAGAGGGGCACCACGGTCATGACGAGGATCCGTCGCACCCGGGGCGGGGCGGACGGAGCGGGACGGGCATGGTCGGAACCCAAGTCGAGACTCCCAACGATCCGGTGCGGGATACGTGTCAGCGCGCCGCGCGGTTCAGTGTCCTCGCCGAAAGGCGGCGCGAGGCGCGGCGGATCGCGGACCGACGACCACGCGATCACGGACGGTCAGTGCCCGGCCCCGGTTGCCCGGACCTCGCGCCCGCGGGTGCCGGCACCCGCGGGCGTGTCGTCAACCGCGCTTCATCAGCCGGCCGACCGCCGCCATCATCTCGGTGGCCATCTCGTCGGCCCGACCCTCGGCGGCCCCCTCGTGCATGCAGTGCCGGGCGTGCCCGTCGAGCAGCCCCAGCGCCACCTTGTCCAGGGCGGCCTGGATCGCGGAGATCTGGGTGAGCACGTCGATGCAGTAACGGTCGTCGTCGACCATCTTCTCGATGCCGCGGACCTGACCCTCGACTCGGCGGAGGCGCGCGAGCAGCTGGTCCTTGCTGGCGGTGTACCCGCGGATCGGAGTGGGTGCGCTCATGCCGACCAGGATAGCCTACCCCTGGGGGGTATGGTACGGTGCAGTCCGGTGGTGATACCCCCACCGGGTACCGGTACGGCGAAGGAGACGATCCGATGGTCAACACGACGTTCCAGGTGCAGGGAATGACCTGTGGGCACTGCGTCAGCGCGGTGAGCGCCGAGGTCGGCGCCATCGCGGGAGTCCGCGACGTCCAGGTCGACCTCGCGACCGGGCAGGTCACCGTGAGCAGCGAGCAGCCGCTGGACGTTCAGGTCGTCCGGGCCGCTGTCGACGAGGCCGGCTACGACCTCGTCGACGCGTGAGCGGAGGGGCCGACATGCGTACCGGGACGAGACTTGTCGGATTCGCTGTCGGCCTCGCGGCGATCTTCGGAGCGGCGTACGGCATCGGCCGGGTGGCCGACCGCGCCCCGGTCGCCGAGAGCCGGCACGACGGGGGCACCGAGAGCCGGCACGACAGTGACGCCGTCCCGGCGACCGGAGAGGGTGGCGACCCGGCCGACCGGATTCCCGGTGGGCTGCTCGTCTCCGACCGCGGCTACACCCTCGACCCGGTCGACGCCCCGGCCGACGAGTTCGCCTTCCGGATCACCGGTCCGGACGGCCAACCGGTGACCCGGTACGACGTGGCGCACGACAAGAGGATGCACCTGATCGTGGTCCGACGGGACCTCTCCGGTTTCCGGCACGTGCACCCCGACCTGGCTCCGGACGGCACCTGGCGGGTCGGCACGCCGCTGGCCGGCCCCGGGCAGTGGCGGGCGTTCGCCGACTTCGCCCCGACCGGGGGTGAGCCGCTGACGCTCGGCGTCGACGTGACAGTCCCCGGTGAGCTGACCGAACGACAGCTGCCCGCCCCGGCGACCAGCACCACCGTCGACGGCTACACGGTAGCCCTGACCGGCTCGCCGCGGCCCGGCCGCACCGCCCCGCTCACGTTCACCGTCAGCCGGGACGGTCGACCGGTCACCGACCTGGAGCCCTACCTGGGCGCGTACGGGCACCTGGTGGCACTGCGCCGGGGTGACCTCGCGTACCTGCACGTGCATCCGGACGGGACGCCGGGCGACGGGCGGACCCGGCCCGGCCCGGCCGTCAGCTTCCTCGCCGAGGTGCCCTCGGCCGGCAGTTACCGGCTCTACCTCGACTTCCAGCACGGCGGGACGGTGCACACCGCCGAGTTCACCGTCGTCGCCGGCACCCCGCCGACCGACACCCCGCCGACCGGCACCAACCCGAGCGGACCCGCGCCGAGCGGGGGCGCCGACCACGGCACCCCCGGACACGGGCACAACTGACGGGACCACACGATGACCACCACCAGCAGACCGCTGCCCGCGGCGCCCAACCGGATCGAGTTGGCGATCGGCGGGATGACCTGCGCCGCCTGCGCCGCCCGGATCGAGAAGAAGCTCAACCGGATGGACGGCGTGAGCGCCGCCGTCAACTACGCCACCGAGAAGGCCACCGTCCGGTACGCCGACGGCGTCACGCCGGACGACCTGATCGAGACCGTGCGCAAGACCGGGTACACGGCCGCGCTGCCGGCCCCGCCGACGGCCGAGGAGCCCGCGGATCCGCTGCGCGGCCCGCGTACCCGGCTCTGGGTCTCGGTGGCGCTCAGCGTGCCGGTGGTCCTGCTGGCCATGGTCCCCGCCTGGCAGTTCGACTACTGGCAGTGGCTGTCGCTGACCCTCGCGGCCCCGGTGGTGGTCTGGGGTGGGCTGCCGTTCCACCGGGCCGCCTGGACCAACCTGCGCCATGGCGCGGCCACCATGGACACGCTTGTCTCACTCGGCACCCTGGCCGCGTTCGGCTGGTCGCTCTGGGCGCTCTTCCTGGGTGACGCCGGCATGCCCGGGATGACGCACCCGTTCCGCTTCGACATCACCCGCACCGACGGCGCCGGCACCATCTACCTGGAGGCGGCCGCCGGGGTGACGGTGTTCATCCTGGCCGGCCGCTACTTCGAGGCCCGGTCCAAGCGGACCGCCGGTGCGGCCCTGCGCGCCCTGCTCGACCTCGGCGCCAAGGAGGTGGCGGTGCTGCGCGACGGGGTGGAGACCCTGATCCCGGTGGACCGGCTCGCCGTCGGTGACCGGTTCGTGGTGCGTCCCGGGGAGAAGATCGCCACCGACGGGGTGGTCGACGAGGGCACCTCCGCCGTCGACGCCAGCATGCTCACCGGTGAGTCGGTGCCGGTCGAGGTCGGTCCCGGCGACGGCGTGGTCGGCGCCACCATCAACGCGGGCGGACGGCTGATCGTCAGCGCCACCCGGGTCGGCGCGGACACCCAACTCGCCCGCATGGCCGACCTGGTCGAGCAGGCGCAGAGCGGCAAGGCCGCCGTGCAGCGCCTCGCGGACCGGATCTCCGGTGTCTTCGTACCGATCGTCATCACCCTCGCCGTGGGCACGCTCGGCTGGTGGCTCGGCACCGGGGCCGGCCCGACCGCCGCGTTCACCGCCGCCGTCGCCGTGTTGATCATCGCCTGCCCCTGCGCGCTGGGCCTGGCCACCCCGACCGCGCTGCTGGTCGGCACCGGTCGGGGCGCCCAACTCGGTGTGCTGATCAAGGGTCCGGAGGCGCTGGAGTCGACCCGCCGGGTGGACACCGTCGTGCTGGACAAGACCGGCACCGTGACGACCGGCCGGATGACCCTGGTGGACGTGGTCCCGACGAGTGGCGCGGATCGGGGCGAGCTGCTCCGGCTCGCCGGTGCGGTGGAGGCCGCCTCCGAACATCCGATCGCCCGCGCGGTCGCGGCGGGCGCCGCCGAGGAGGGATCGCTGCCCCCGGTGACGGGCTTCGGCAACCTCGAAGGGCTGGGCGTGACCGGCACCGTCGACGGAAGGACCGTGCTCATCGGTCGGATCCGGCTGCTGCGGGAGCGGGAAATCGACGTACCGCCGGAGGTCGAGTGGGCCGTCCGCGACGCGGAGGCCGCCGGCCGTACGGCGATCGTCGCGGCCTGGGACGGGCGCGCCCGGGGCGTGCTCGCGGTCGCCGACGTGGTCCGGCCGACCAGCCGGGCGGCGGTGGCCCGGCTGCGGGCACTGGGGCTCACTCCGGTCCTGCTGACCGGGGACAACGCCACGGTGGCCCGCGCGATCGCCGCCGAGGTGGGCATCGACGAGGTGATCGCCGAGGTGCTGCCGGCCGGCAAGGTCGACGTGGTCAAGCGGCTGCAGGCGCAGGGGCGGTCGGTGGCGATGGTCGGTGACGGGGTCAACGACGCCCCGGCTCTGGCCCAGGCCGACCTGGGGTTGGCGATGGGCACCGGCACCGACGTGGCGATCGAGGCGTCCGACCTCACCCTCGTCCGGGGCGACCTGGACGCCGCCGTCGACGCCATCCGGTTGTCCCGCCGCACGCTGGGCATCATCCGGGGCAACCTGTTCTGGGCGTTCGGTTACAACGTGGCGGCCCTGCCGCTGGCGGCCGCCGGGCTGCTCAACCCGATGATCGCCGGCGCAACGATGGCGCTGTCCTCGGTCTTCGTGGTGGCGAACAGCCTGCGGCTGCGCCGGTTCCGCCCGGCCGCTGTCGGTCGCGGACTGTGACGGCGGCAATGGTTGGACCGGTGACGGTGGGGGTACTGGTGGTGTTGTAGCAGCGACGCTTGCAATGGAGGTTGGCAATGGGATTCGACGACAAGATCAACAACGCCACCGAGGACGCGACCGGCAAGCTGAAGGAAGGCGCTGGTCGCGCCACCGATAACGAGCAGCTCGAGGCCGAGGGTCGCGCGGACCAGTCCACGGCCAAGCTCAAGCAGGCCGGCGAGAAGATCAAGGACGCCTTCAAGAGCTGACGTACGACGTAACCCGCACGCCGGGCCGGTGATCACTCACCGGCCCGGCGTGTCTGTGTGTGTCCGGCCCCGTTCCGCGACCCTGAGAACCCCCTGATTCCGCCCTCGGTCCGTATCGCCGCGTCGGCATACCTGCTAACTTCTCTTTGCATGTGCGAGGGCCGGTTGTGAGCAGCGCTCCATCGCCGATCGGCGACGACCTGGTACGGGTGCTGGCCTCGTTGGCCAACCCGCACCGGCTGCGGATCATCGCCGCGCTGGCCCGCGAGCGTGCCTACGTCAGCGGGCTGGCCCGGCAACTGGGGATCAGCCGAGCGCTGTTGCAGGTCCACCTACGGAAGCTGGCGGCGGCCGGGCTGGTCACCGCGAGCCTGGAGTTGTCGGAGGACGGGAAAGCCATGAACTACTACGAGGTGCAGCCGTTCGTGCTCACCCTCACCCCCGAGATCATCGCGGCGGCGGCCGAGACGCTGACCGTGCCCGACTCGGTCGAGCAACCAGGAGGGAACCGATGACCGGAATGAGCGACCACGACTGGACCGAGGTGGTCGGCGCGATCGGCATCTTCGCCTTCCTGGTCAGCGTGGTCACGGTGACCATCGTGCAGCTCGCCAAGACCCGGCGGGCCCGGTACGAGGCGTCCCGCGCGGACGACTACCGCAGGCTCGCCGAGCAGGCCGCTCAGGCCCAGGCGGAGAACGCCCGGCTGCTCGCGGCGATGGACGGCCGGCTCGCCGGGATGGAGACCCGGATGACAACCGTCGAACGCGTCCTGGTCGAGGTCGACTGACCGCTGACGAAGGCCCCGGGCCGTCGAGCGGCTACTCGACGGCCCGGGTGGAAGCAGCATCACCTCGCCCGGTGGGCGAGTTTCACCGGCAACGCTCCTTCACGGAGAGGACAGCACCTCATGCCGCACGTCCGCAAATCCGCCGTCGCCTGGGCGGTCGCCCTGGCCCTCACGGCAGCCGGCCTGACCCCGGCGAGCCCGGCCGCCGCCCAGCCCACGATCGACTGGCAGCCCTGTGCCGCCGACGACTCCGCCGAGTGCGGCACCCTGTCACTGCCGGTCGACTGGGACCGGCCCCGGGGGGAGCGCTTCGACCTCGCGCTGGCCCGCCGGGTCGCCAAGCCGGCCACCCGCGAGGGCACGCTGGTCTTCGGCCCCGGCGGGCCGGGCGACAGTGGCGTCGACCGGGTGGTCGACGGCAGCTCCCGGTTCAGCGCCGACCTGCGCCGCCGGTTCGACATCGTCAGCTTCGACCCGCGCGGCACCGGCGGCAGCAACCCGGTGGTCTGCTCCCGGGCCCTGCTCGCCCAGCAGCCGCAACTGATCGCCGACCAGGCCCAGTTCGACGCCACGCTGGCCGGCAACGAGCTGCTGCGGGCCGACTGCCGGGCGCGCACCGGGCCGCTCTACGACCACGTGGACACGATCAGCGCCGCCCGCGACCTGGACGCGATCCGCGCCGCGCTCGGCGAGCGGCAGCTCACCTTCCACGGCAGCTCGTACGGCACCCTGCTCGGTGAGCAGTACGCCGAACTGTTCCCGCACCGCGTCCGGGCCATGGTGCTGGAGGCCGCGGTGGACCACAGCGTCGGCACCCGCGCCTTCCTGGACACCCAGGCCGTCACCTCGGAGGACGCGTTCGACGAGTTCGTCGCCTGGTGCGACAGGTCCGCCGCCTGCGCCCTGCACGGGCGGGACTTCCGGGCCCTCTGGGAGGGGCTGCGCGCCCGCGCCGAGGCCGGCACGCTCACCGACCCGAAACGGCCAGGTGTGGTGCTGACCCCGTTCGAGTTGAGCCGGCTCACCCACCGGGAGTTCTACGACACCTGGCGCTGGCCGGGGCTCGCCGAGTGGCTGGACGGGATGGAAGCCCCCGCCACGGTGCGAAGCGCCGCCCCGTCGACGGGTGACGCGGTGGCGCCGTACCCCTTCGCGGTCTTCTGCCAGGACTGGAGCCTGCCGGTCCGCGACTACCGGGAGTACGACGAACACCTGCGCCGGGTGGCCCGGCTCGCGCCCGACCTGCGGTACCCGACGGCGGTGTTCGCCCTCGCGACCTGCCTCGGCACCCCGACGCCGATCGCCAATCCGCAGCACCGGCTGCGGGTGCGCACCGACGTGCCGTTGCTGATCGCCGCCACCGTGCACGACCCGGCCAGCGGGTACAACTGGGCCACGAACGTGGCGCGGCAGTTGGGCAGGCACGGCGTGCTGCTCACCTACGCGGGCTGGGGGCACGGCAGCTACACCACCAGCCCGTGTGTCGAGCGGGCCGTCGACGCCTATTTGATCCACCAGGTGGTGCCGGTCCGGGGCGCCACCTGCCCGGCCGTCGACCCCGACGTGTGACCGCGCGCTGCCGGCCGCCGGGGTCAGACCTGCCCGGCGGCCGGCGGCCGTCGCACTCCCGCCAGTCGGGCGGCCCTCAGCTCCAGGTACCGCTGCTCGGGCCGACTCGTGGTGCCCCGGGCCGCCGCCAGGTACGCCTCCCGCGCCGCACCGGCGTCCCCGGCCAGCTCCAACAGGTGCGCCCGGACGGCGGCGAGCCGGTGGTGCCCGGCGGTGCGCTCGTCGGCGTCCAGGGCCGTGAGCAGGGCCAGCCCGGCCCGGGGCCCGTCCACCATGGCCACCGCCACCGCCTGGTTGAGGGTGACCAGCGGGTTCGGCGCGATCCGGGCCAGCAGCCGGTAGAGCGCGACGATCTGCCGCCAGTCCGTCTCGGCCGCTGTCCGGGCCTCGGCGTGCACCGCGGCGATCGCCGCCTGGAGTTGGTACGGCCCGGGTGGCGACCAGGTCAACGCGTCCGTGATCAGCGCGATCCCCTCGGTGCTGGCGGCGACGTCCCACCGGGTGCGGTCCTGCTCGGCGAGCGGCACCAACTCCCCGTCCGGGCCGAGCCGGGCCGCCCGGTGCGCGTCGGTGAGCAGCATCAACGCCAGCAGCCCGCTCACCTCGCCGTCGTCGGGCAGCAGTCCGTGCAGGATGCGCGCCAGCCGGATCGCCTCGCCGGTCAGCTCGGCCCGGTGCAGATCCGGGCCACTGGACGCGGTGTAGCCCTCGTTGAAGATCAGGTAGAGCACGCGGAGCACCGTGCGCAGCCGCTCGTCCCGTTCCGCCGGACCGGGCATGGTGAACCGGGCTCCGGCGGCCTCGATCCGCTGCTTGGCCCGGCGGATCCGTTGGCTCATCGTCGCCTCCGGCAGCAGGTGCGCCCGGGCGATCTGGGCGGTGCTGAGGCCGCCGACCGCGCGCAGGGTGAGCGCCACCTGCGCCGATCCGGTCAGCGCCGGATGGCAACAGAGAAACAGCAGGGTGAGGGTGTCGTCGGCGTCCGCCACCGCGGGCTCCGCGTCGGCCGCCGGTGCCACCCCGGCGTACGCCGGCTCGCGCAGCGTCACCGCCAGCTCGCGGTCCCGGCGGGCGTTCTCGCTGCGCCACTCGTCGGTGAGCCGGCGGGTGGCCACGGTGAGCAGCCACGCGCGCGGACTGTCCGGTACGCCCTGCGTGGGCCACTGCGTCGCGGCGGCGAGCAGCGCCTCCTGGACCGCGTCCTCGCACCTGTCGAACTGGCCGTGCCGGCGAACCAGCAGGCCGAGGACCTGCGGCGCGACCGTGCGCAGCAGATCCTCGACCGTCCGGTCGTCGGTCACATCTCCGCTCCGGACTCGTCCATGATCGGGCGAACCTCCATGGCGCCGCCGAAGCGCACGTCCGGCCAGCGGGCGGCGATCTCGGCGGCCCGTTGCGGGCTGTCGCAGTCGACCGCCAGGTAACCGGCGAACTGCTCCTTGCTCTCCATGAACGGCCCGTCGATGACCTCGGCCCGGCCGTCGACGGCCCGAACCGTCAACGTCTGCGACGGGTTGGCCAGCGCCTGGCCGCCGATCAGCTCGCCGGTCTCGGTCAACTCCTTCATGATCTCGTCGACCTCGCCGAACAGGGCGGTGCGGTCCTGCTCGGAAAGCTCCTCGGTGAAGCCGGGCCGGTTCCAGATCAGCAGCATGTACTTCATGGCGACGCTCCTCAGACTCGTGTCGCACCCCGGTCGGGGCGCGACTCACCGGAGGGTCGGAGCCGACAATCCGTTCCCTACGGCGTAGCGCAGAAAATCGCAGATATCGCCGCCGGTGGTGGTCCCACGCCGGGCGGTTCAGCGCCGATCAGGTCGGCCCGGCACCTGGCGGGGCTTCCGCCCGCCGCCGACGTCCAGCGACGCCCGGTCGGCGGCCGAGGTGCCCGACGACCAGCCCTCGGCGTCGCGCACGCTGAGTCGGTGGCGGGTGACGCCGGGAAAGAGCGTGTCCAGCCGCTCCCGGACCGCCTCGCCCCGGGCGGCGAGCACCGGCAACAGTCGCTCCGCCCCGGCCGTCTCGGCCGCCGCCTGGTCCGCCGCGTCGGTTGCCGCCTCGGTGGCCGCGCGCAGCCGTTCGCCGATCCGCAGCGCGAACGCGTTGAGGAACGACTCGTCCCAGACCTTTGTCCGCCGCCCCGACCCCTGCCGCCGCTCGACCCGCCCGCGCAGCATGGCGGCGGTGGCCTGGACCAGCAGCGAGGTGTAGAGCAACTCCACCGCCACCAGGTCGGCCGGCCAGCCCAGCACGGTGGCGAAGCCGAGATCGTCGGACCAGACCGCCTCGCACCTGTTCGCCGCCGCCACCTCCTGCACCAGCAGTGCCTTCGCGCCCGCGTACGGGGTGTCGGTGCTCAGGCGTACCCCGCCGGGCACGTCGCCGCGCTCCGCCCCGGCGGCCAGCAACGCCTCGTCGATGCTGTGCCGGGCGATCAGCTCCTGCGCCTTACCGGTAAGCGCCTCCGCCTCGGCCGGGAAGGTCGTCGACTCGGCCTTGGCCAGCAGCGCCCGGACCCGGTCCAGCATCGGCGACCCGCTGCGCGCCGGACCGGCCGACCGGGCGGTCGCCGCCCCGCTCGACCCGGGTGGCGGGCGCAGCACCGCGATCGGTGGCAGGCTCTCCACCAGCGCGAGGACGTCCACGGCCGTACGGAGCGCGTCGACCCGGTCCAGCGCCTCCCGGGCGGACCAGCCGGACAACACCCGGTCGTCGTCCGCCCGCACCTCGGCGGCCAACGCCCGCAACTGCTCGTCGAACCAGGCCGGGACCGGATCCGACTGCTCGCGCCGCTGCACGGCCATCGCGTCCCGGACCAGTCGCGCCGCGCGGCCGTCGAGCCGCCGCCCGGTGATCCGGTCCACGTCGACGGGCTGCCAGCCGCGCGGCCAGAGCCGCGCCAGGCCACGGACCAGGCGGCGCAGCAACGCCGCGTCCACCGCCGTGGTGCCGTCCGCGGCGCCGGTGCCGACCATCAGTTGGTCCAGCTGCCGTTCGGCCTTCCGTACGTCGGTGCCGCGCACCGCCGCGAGCGCGTTGGCGACGAGTTCGTCCGCGTCCGGCACTGGCACCTCCTTCTCGGGTTCCGCTGCGGGCGAGGCTGCCCGACCCGCCCCAGCTCCATGATCATGCCGCGCGAGGCCCCGAAGGCGCGAAACGGGGATGTTGCCGCCGTGCGCGGTGCCGGCCGTGCGCGGTGCCGGCCGTGCGCGGTGCCGGCCGTGCGCGGCGCCCGTCCGGCGGCCTTGCCCGCCCGGCGTGCCCGTTCGGCGGCCTTGCCCGCCCGGCGTGCCCGTTCGGCGGGCTTGACCGTCCGGCGTGCCCGTTCGGCGGCCTTGACCGCCGCGCCTGCGCTTGATCAACACGGGGTCCTTGATAGCGCGGCATCCCACCCGGTCGGACCCGCCGAGTTCGCCGATCTCGTGTTGACCTTGGGGGTGGGCGTGTCGCCACGCCGGCTTTGGTGGCCGGGATTCATTGTGTTTGGGGGTATTTTTGCCACGACCGGTGGATGCGAGGTGTGTGGTGGCCGAGTCGAGTCTGCCGAGGGCACGCACCGTCGACGTGCGGGCCTCCATCCTCGCCGGCGTCCTGATCGGCATCGCGATCATGGCCGCGGTGGACGAGATCGTCTTCCATCAGTTGCTGGCCTGGCACCACTTCTACGACAGGTCGACGCCGTCGGTGGCGCTGCTCTCCGACGGGCTGCTGCACGCGGCGGAGGTGATCGCCCTGGTCGGCGGGTTCTTCTGGTTCGCCGACCTGCGCCGGCGACACGCCCTGTCGGCCCGGCTCGCCTGGGGTGGCCTCCTGCTCGGCGCCGGGGGGTTCCAGCTCTTCGACGGGCTGGTCGACCACAAGGTCCTCCGGCTGCACCAGATCCGTTACGGGGTGCACCTCGTGCCGTACGACGTGGTGTGGAACGTGGCCGGCGCGGCCCTGCTGCTGGCCGGCGCCCTGCTGATCTGGCGTGCCCGGTCGCGCGACGGCCGTCGATGACGGTGCCGCTGCCGGCTCCGCCCGCCTGGTCCGTTCCGCCGATCGCGCACGGCGGGCAGGCGGCGGATGCGTCGTCCTGGCTGCCGCTGCTCCCGGTCGCGCTGCTGACCGGCGGCTATCTGCTGGCCGCCGCGCGCGACCCCCGGGGTTGGGATCATCGCCGGACCGCCGCCTGGCTGGTCGGGTGCGGAATGCTGGCGGTCGCCGTCGGGCCGTTGGCCCAGCTTCCCGGCGGTCCGCGCGGGCACCTGGCGCAGCATCTGCTGCTCGGCATGCTGGCCCCGCTCGGGCTGGTGCTCGGCGCCCCGGTCACCCTGCTGTTGCGGGTCGCGCCGCCACCGGTACGCCGGGCGGTGGGCCGGTTGCTGCGCGCCCGCCCGCTGCACCTGATCGCGCACCCGGTCACCGCCGCGCTGCTCAGCACGGGTGGGCTGGCGCTGGTGCTGCTCACCCCGCTGTACGCGGCGGCCGAGCGTCAGCCCGCGCTGCATCACGCCGTACACCTGCACTACCTGGCCGCCGGTTATCTCTTCGCCTGGTCCCTGGCCGGGCCGGACCCGGCGCCGCGCCGACCGGGCCTGGCGGTACGGGTCGGCGCGCTCCTGGGTGCGGCAGCCGGACACGCCGTACTGGCCAAGTACCTGTACGCCCAGGCCGAAACCCTCCCACCACGCCTCATCGACCGGGATCCGGAGGCGTTCCGTTCCGCGGCCCAGCTCATGTACTACGGCGGTGACCTGGCCGAGCTGCTGCTCGCGACGGCCCTCTTCGCCACCTGGTACCACTCCCGCCGCCCCCACCACTCCCGCCGCCGCCCCCACCCCGCTCACCCTCCTGCCTTGTTGATCAAGAGGTTTGCGTCAGAGGAGAGCGATTCCTTGACGCAAACCTCTTGATCAACGAGGTGAGGGCGGGGTCAGGGCGGCGGAGAGCTGGTGCAGGAACGAACGGATGCTTTCCTCACTGTGCCGCGTCTCAGCCTGGTCGTTCAGCGGACCCGGACAGCGCAGCGCCTGACCCAGCGCCTCCCGTGTCTCGGCGCGGTCCCCCGGGTAGAGCCCAGCGGTGACCCCGTCGGCCACCCGAGTCACCACCGCGTCGTCGAGCACCTGGTCGAACTGCACTCCATAGAGGATTCCGTTGACGTGGCTCTTCCACAGGTCCATGCTCGTTGGCTCCCTCATCGTCCGAGGTCAGGGCTCGACGCGATCCACCCGTTGGCGTCGAGGTACGCGGTGCTCTCCGGGAAACGGCGACGCGTCGCGTGCACGTCGCCAAGATCCGCCGGCACACCGACAGGATCCACCGGACCGGGTCGGTGAGACAACCGCCCCTGAGCCACCGCGTCGGGTCAGTTGCGCCGCGGCCAGTCGGCGAGAATCTCCGCTGCCGGTAGGCGGTCCTGCTCCGGGTCCGGTGCCGGGGTTGGCCGGTCGGTCGGCGTCCGACCGAAGCGGGGTGCCGGGGCCGGTTGGATCTCGCCGCCGACCTCGACGAAGGTGCCCCGCGCGGCGTTGTGCGGGTGTTGGTGCGCCTCACCGGGGGCGAGCACCGGCGCGACGCAGGCGTCCAGGTCGGTGAAGACCGCCGTCCACTCGTCCCGGGTCCGCTCGGCGAACCGTTCGGTGAAGCGCCGGCGCAGCTCATCCCAGCCGCTCGGGTCGTACTGCGCCGGCAGGTCCGGGTCGTCGGCCAGGTCGAGGCCGGTGAGGAGTACGTCGTAGAAGGCCGGTTCCATCGCGCCGACGGCCATGAATCCGCCGTCGGCGGTGGCGTACGTGTCGTAGAACGGCGCACCGCCGTCGAACATGTTGCGCCCGCGCGGCGCGGCCCACCGGCCACTGCCGAGCAGCCCGTGCAGGAACGACGTGAGCAGCGCCGACCCGTCGACCATCGCCGCGTCGACCACCTGGCCGACACCCGAGCGTTCCCGTTCCAGCAGCGCCGCCAACACGCCGACGGCGAGCAGCATGCCGCCCCCGCCGAAGTCGGCGAGCAGGTTCATCGGCGCGTACGGGCGCTCGCCGGTCCGACCCAGCGGCTCCAACGCCCCCGCCACCGCGATGTAGTCGATGTCGTGCCCGGCCCGGGACGCCAGCGGGCCGTCCTGGCCCCAGCCGGTCATCCGCGCGTACACCAGCCCGGGGTTTCGCCCCTGGCACACCTCCGGGCCGAAGCCGAGCCGCTCGGCGACCCCCGGCCGGTACGCCTCGACCAGCACGTCGGCCCGTTCGACGAGGCGCAGCAGGTCGGCCACCCCGGCCGGGGACTTCAGGTCCAGTGCGGTCACCCGTCGGCCGCGCTGCAACGGCCCGTCGGTCGGCGCGGCCAGCCGCCCCGCGCCCGGGGCACCCGGCCGGTCCACCCGCACCACGTCCGCCCCGAGGTCGGCGAGCACCATGCAGCCGAACGGGGCCGGCGCGAGGCTCGCCAACTCGACCACCCGCACCCCGGCCAGCGGCCCGCCGCGCGTCGAACCGCCCGGCGTGGCGCCCGGGTCGTCGTGCCGTGTGGCGCCCGGGTCGTCGCCCCGTGCGGTGTCTGGGTCGCTGGCCGCACCCGGTCTGCCGGGGCTCGGCCAGGAGGCCGTCATGCGACGCCAGCCGGTTCGGCGGGACGGGCGGCGAGCCTGTCGACCAGGTCGGCGGGGGGTGTGAACCGGTCGCCGTACCTGTCGGCCAGTTCGGCGGCACGGGTCGCGAACCCGGCCGGGCCGCCCGCGTACTGCCGGACGTAGCGGATCACCCCTCCGGTCCACGCGGGGAAGCCGATGCCGAAGATCGAGCCGATGTTGGCATCGGTCTCGGTGCGCAGCACCCCCTCGTCGAGGCAGCGCAGCGCGTCCAGTGCCTCGGCGAACAGCATCCGCTCCTGGAGGTCGGTGAACGGCACCGCCCGGCCGGCGTCGGTGACCAGGTCGGCGAGGCCGGTCCACAGCCGGCCCCGGGTGCCGTCGTCGTAGGAGTAGAAGCCGCGACCGATCGCTCGCCCCGGCCGGTCGTACGCGTCGACCAACTCGTCGACGAGCCGGTGCGCGGGCAGCGGCAGGTACTCCTCGCTGGCCGCCTCGAACTGGCGGCGGATCCGCTGGATCAGGGTGAGGCTGACCTCGTCGGCAAGTGCCAGCGGCCCGGTCGGGTAGCCGGCCTGCAACGCGGCCTGCTCCACCGACGCGGCGGGGACACCCTCGGCGACCATGCCGACCGCCTCGTCGAGGAACCGGCCGATCACCCGGCTGGTGAAGAAGCCCCGGCCGTCGTTGACCACGATCGGGGTCTTGCCGATCCGCCGGCCCAGGTCGAACGCCCGCGCCAGGGCCGTGTCGCTGGTCCGCTGGCCGACCACGATCTCCAGTAGTGGCATCCGGTCCACCGGGGAGAAGAAGTGCATGCCGATGAAGTCGCTCGGGCGGTCCACTCCCTCGGCCAGCCCGGTGATCGGCAGGGTGGAGGTGTTGGACGCGAGCAACGCGTCGGGTGCCAACACCGGCAGCACCTCGGCGAAGACGGCCTGCTTCAGCGCGGGGTCCTCGAAGACCGCCTCGATGACCGCGTCGCAGCCGGCGAGGGCGTCCACCTGGTCGGTGGTGGTGATCCGGTCCAGTACGGCACGGGCGTCCGCCTCCGTGGCGCGGCCCTTGCGCACCCTGCGGGCGAGCAGCCGTTCGGCGTGCTCCCGGGCACGGCCGGCGGCCTCCGGCGTGACGTCCCGGACCACGACGTCCAGGCCGGCGCTGGCGCAGGCGTACGCGATGCCCGCGCCCATCATGCCGGCGCCGAGCACGGCCACCCGGCGCACCGGCGGGGCGTCCACGCCGGACGGTCGGGCGGCGCCACCGTTGACGGCCTTCAGGTCGAAGAAGAAGGCGCCGATCATGTTCTTGGCGACCTGCCCGGTGAGCAGGCCGATCAGGTGCCGGGTCTCCACCGTCAGGGCGGTGTCCAGGTCGACCTGTGCGCCCTCGACGGCGGTCGCCAGGATCGCCTCGGGTGCGGGCAGCCGGGCACCCTTGAGCTGCTTGCGCAGGGTGGCCGGGAAGGCTGGCAACTGGGTGGCCAGGGAGCGGCTGGCGGGTGCGCCGCCGGGCATCCGGTAGTCCGGCCGGTCCCACGGCTGCGCCGGCTGCGGGTTCGCCGCGATCCAGGCGCGTGCGCGGTCCAGCATTTCGGTGGGTGTGGCGACCACCTCGTCCACGATGCCCGCGGCCAGGGCGTCGGCGGGGCGCATCCGCCGACCGGTGAGCAGCACCGTGGTCAGCGCACCGGCCAGGCCGAGCATTCGTACCGTCCGGGTGACGCCGCCGGCCCCGGGCAGCAGACCCAGGGTCACCTCGGGCAGCCCGAGCCGGCTGTCCGGCGCGTCCAGCGCGATCCGGTGGTGGCAGGCGAGCGCGATCTCCAGGCCACCGCCGAGCGCGGAGCCGTTGATTGCGGCGACCACCGGTCGGCCCAGCGTCTCCAGTCGCCGCAGGTCCCGTTTGATGGTGCCGAGCAGTTCGGCGAGGGCGGGCGCGTCGGCGCGGGTGGCCCGGATCATCTCGGGCAGGTCACCGCCGGCGAAGAACGTGGACTTCGCGCTGGTCACGATCACGCCGACGAGATCGCGCTCCGCCTCCAGCCGGTCCAGCGCGGCGCTCATCGAGGCGGCGTACGCCCGGTTCATGGTGTTGGCGGACTGCTCGGGGTCGTCCAGGGTGAGCGTGACGATGCCGTCGGCGGCGCGGTCGTACCGGATGGTGGTGGTCATGTGTCTTTCCCCCGGGTCAGCAGCGCTCGAGAACGGTGGCGACGCCCATGCCGCCGCCGATGCAGAGGGTCACGAGGGCACGGCGTAGGTCGCGGCGCTCCAACTCGTCCAACGCCGTGCCGAGCAACATGGCTCCGGTGGCGCCCAGCGGGTGCCCGAGCGCGATCGCGCCGCCGTTGACGTTCACCCGGTCGGGGTCGAGGCCCAGGTCGCGGACGTACTTGAGCACCACGGCCGCGAACGCCTCGTTGATCTCGAACAGGTCGATGTCGTCGACTGTCAGCCCGGCGACGGCGAGCGCCTTGTGGGTGGCCGGGATCGGGCCGGTGAGCATCAGCGTCGGGTCGGCGCCGGTGACCGCCGCGCCGGCGATCCTCGCGCGCGGGGTGAGGCCGAGGTCCTGCCCGACCTGCTCCGAGCCGATCAGCACCAGCGCGGCGCCGTCCACGATGCCGGACGAGTTGCCGGCGTGGTGGACGTGCTCGATGGCCTCCAGCCAGTGGAACTTCTGCAACGCGACCGCGTCGAAACCGGCCGCCTCGCCGATCGTGGCGAACGACGGGGTGAGCCGGGCCAGCGCCTCCCGGGTGGTCTCCGGGCGGGGATGCTCGTCGACGGTGAGGATGTCCAACCCGTTGCCGTCGCGGACCGGCACCACCGAGCGGGCGAAGTGCCCGCCGGCCCACGCCTTGGCGGCCCGCTCCTGCGACCGCAGCGCGTAGCCGTCCACGTCGTCGCGGGTGAACCCCTCCAGGGTGGCGATCAGGTCGGCGCTGACGCCCTGCGGCACGAACGACGTGGCGAGCGCGGTCTGCGGGTCGGTGGCCCAGGCCGCGCCGTCGGAGCCCATCGGCACCCGGGACATCGACTCCACCCCGCCGGCGAGCAGCAGGTGCTCCCAGCCGGAGCGGATCCGCGCGGCGGCGGAGTTGACCGCCTCCAGCCCGGAGGCGCAGAACCGGTTGAGCTGCACCCCGCCCACCACGTCGGGCAACCCGGCCAGCAACGCGGCGGCCCGCGCCAGATCGCCGCCCTGCTCCCCGACCGGGGTGACGATGCCGAGCAGCAGGTCCTCCAGCCGACCGACGTCCAGGCCGGGGTTGCGCTCGCGCAACGCGTCGATCAGGCCGACGACCAGCGAGATCGGCTTGACGCCGTGCAGCGCGCCGGTGTCCCGGCCGCGTCCGCGCGGGGTGCGGACCGCGTCATAGACGTACGCCTCAGAGGGCACGGGCGATCAGCTCCTTCATGATCTCGTTGGTGCCGCCGTAGATCTTCTGGACGCGGGCGTCGGCGTACATCCGGGCGATCGGGTACTCCGTCGTGTAGCCGTAGCCGCCGAAGATCTGGAGACAGCGGTCGATGACCTCGCACTGCCCGTCGGTGAGCCAGGACTTCGCCATCGCCGCGGTCGCCACGTCCAGGTCGCCGCGCGCGTGCCGGACGATGCAGTCGTCCAGGAAGACCCGGCTGACCCGGGTACGCGTGGCGCACTCGGCGAGCACCATCCGGGTGTTCTGGTGGCCCATCAGTGGCTTGCCGAAGGCGGTGCGCTGCTTGGCGTACGCGACGGTCAGCTCGACCGCCCGTTCCATGGCCGCGACCGCGCCGACGCCGATGACCAGCCGTTCCTGGGGGAGCTGCTGCATGAGCTGGACGAAGCCCAGCCCCTCGGCGTCGCCGAGCAGGTTGGCCGCCGGCACCCGGAACCCGTCGAAGAACAGCTCGGCGGTGTCGTTGGCGTGCAGCCCGATCTTGGACAGCAGTCGGCCCCGACGGAAGCCCTCCGGATCGCCGCCCACCTCGCACACCAGCAGCGAGACTCCGGCCGCCCGCTGCTCGGGATCGGTCTTCACGGCCACGATGACCAGGTCGGCCAGGCCGCCGTTGGTGATGAACGTCTTCGCGCCGGTGATCAGGTAGTCGTCTCCGTCGCGGACCGCCCGGGTGCGCATCGCCTGGAGATCGGAACCGCCGTCCGGCTCGGTCATCGCGATCGCGCCGACCAGCTCACCGCTGCACAGGCCGGGCAGCCACCGCCGCTTCTGTTCCTCGCTGCCGTACGCGACCAGGTAGCCGGTGACGATGCCACTGTGGACGGCCAACCCGAGGCTGCTCTCCCCGGTGTACGCCTGCTCGTGCAGCAGCACGGCCTCGTGGGTGAACCCGCCGCCCCCGCCGCCGTACTCCTCCGGGACGGACAGGCCCAACAGCCCCAGCTCGCCGGCGCGGCGGTAGTGCTCGCGGTCCGGGTGGCCCTGTGCCAGCAGGCGGTCGGTGTGCGGCAGCACCTCCTTGGTGAAGAAGGCGCGGGCCAGGTCGGCGAGGTCGTCGTGCTCCGGTTCGCGCCAGGGCGAGGGGGGACCGTCGGGCGTCGGCATGTGCACCACCCTCGCGCGCTGTTGGCAGCATGTCAATAAGTCGCGATCAGCGGCCCCGGAGGCGCCGCGGGCATGATGCGACGCCGCCCCCCACCAGCGCGGCGGGCGCGCTGACTGGAGGGCGGCGGGACAGGGCTGCGAACTAGCGCCTCGGCGGCCGCGGCGGCGGAGTCGGGCGCATGCCGGCCAGCGTGGCCACGTCCTGGCGTAGCTGGCCGAGGTACGGGTGGAAGTAGTCGCCGGGGCACTCGGTCGCACCGGCCCCGATGCTCGCCCAGTCCCGGTGGCCCGAGATGACTGCCACGTTGCCACCCACCCCGCTCACCGGATTGACGTATCCGGTCCGGCCGGTGGGGTTGAGTCGACTCGTGAGGCTGAGACCCGCCAGGACGAGAGCCAGCGACCGTTGTGCGGCGGGGCTGGGCAGGCGGGACGTGTACCGGCCCAGCAGGCAGACGCCGATGTTTCCCGCGTTGTAGCCGCTCACGTGCGCCGCGTTGACCATGAGCGGCCGACCGTCGCTGCCGAAACCCGGGCCGTAGACCGGCTGCGGCCCCGGGTCGGAATAGCGACCCTCGTAGACCCGCCCGGCCTCGTCGATCAACAGGTGGTAGCCGATGTCGCCGAACTCCTGCAGTACGCACTGGTCGTAGTAGATGGCGCGTACCGTGGCCGCCGGATCGGGGTCCTCGTTGTGCTGGTACACCCCACTGTGGTGGACCGTCAGCGTCTGCACCGGGAAGAACTCGGTCGGCCACAGCTGGCTGCCGTTCGGGGCGAGCCGGAGCGACTCGTCAGCTCCCCAACCGGACCGGGGCAGGTACGTCGGCTTCCGCCTGGTGCCGGGCGGCAGCGGAAGGTTGTTCGTCTCCGCGCTCGTGACCGTCCGCCGTGCCCCGTCGACCATGTTCAGCTCGACGACGGTGGCCGCCGAGCCATCGGCGACCTGGACCTCGTACCCGGTGGCGCCGTCGACGACCACGATGTCGGACTGGGCCGACACCGCCCGACCGTCGCGACCGCTCGGGCACGCGCTGATCTCCAGCCAGTCGCTCCACCCCTTGCCGGTGCGAAGGCGCACCGCCGCCGCCGGACCGCTGTGCGCCACGGACAGGTGGGTCAACGGGATGGCCGGGGACGTCACCACCGTTCGGCTCATCAGTCGACCACGGCGGGCCGCGAGCGGCGACGTCACGGTGGAGGTGGACGGTGCCGCCGTCGCGGACCCGGCGAACGTGCCGGCGGCCGAGAGGCCGACAGCCGCACCGGCCGCGCCAGACAACAATCGACGTCGAGAAACCAAGGCTTCGCTCCCTTACCCAGTTGATCCGGTCCGATGGCATGGACGTTTCGGCCGCACTGGTCGGACTGTCACTGATGCGTGGCAAGGGTAGAGCAGAAGGTGGATCACCGCAGGCCGCTCGAACGGCGTACCCCGTCCCGGGACTGTCCTGATCCGACCCGTGCCGGGCGCGTTACTCGGCCTCGTCGCCGTCCGTGGGGCGCGGCGGGCGATGCTCGGCGATCCACGCCTCCACGTCCGCGCGCAGCCACACCGTGGTGCCGTGCAGGCGCTGGAACGGTGCGGGGAAGGTTGGGTAGCGAATGAGCTGACGCATTCGGGTCCGGCTCACGCCGAGCAGATCCTGCAGCTCGTGCGGACCGACCAGCGGACCCGGGACCTCACCCATGACCTGACGGTAGGGCGATCAGGCATGGCTAATTGCGTCTACCTACTTGCGCAGTCCTTTCGAATGGGTGAGGGTGAAGGTGACGGTCCCGGCCAATGGGGTCCGGGCTGCCTGGCAGCGATCGCGAGTGATGGGAGAGCCCGATGGATCAGGCGACGGAGTTGGCGTGGCTGCGGGAGCGGGTCGGGGGACTGGAGACGGCGTTGCGCTGCGCACGGAGGGAGTTGTTCGATCTCCGTTGTCGCCTGACGTTGATCGGCCGGGTGGTTCAGGACGTGGACCGGGTGCAACGAGCGCCCGGGGTTGCCCTCGGCGCGATCAACGCGGCGCTCTACTCCGAGACGTCAAACCTGGGGCAGGTCGCCCGGCATCTGGTTCGGCGTCGACGACCGATCCGTTGATCAAGGTGAGGGCGGGTGGCCGAAGGCGGAGCGGTCGATAGGGTCGGGCAGATGAGTGTCGAGACGGCTCCGCGCCGCCGCCGTCTGGAGCCGGACGCCCGGCGCGGGCAGATCCTGGCCTGTGCGGTCCGGCTGTTCGGCGACCGCCCGTACGCGGACGTGTCGACCACCGACGTCGCCCGCGAGGCTGGTGTCGCGCGTGGTCTGGTCAACCACTACTTCGGTGCGAAGAAGGACCTCTACCTGGAGGTCGTCCGGGTCATGGTGACCATTCCGGAGGTGGCCCTCGAACGGTTGCCCAAGGGTGACCTGCGGACCCGGGTCGACGCCAGCGTCTCCTGGTTTCTCGACGTGGTGTCCCGGCACAGCACCTCCTGGCTGGCCGCGGTCACCGCCCGGGGGATGGGCGGCGACGCGGACGTGGAACAGGTGCTCGCCGAAGCCGAGGAGGTCGCCGCGGACCGCATGCTCGTCGCCGTCGGCCTGGCCGGCGAGGCCGAGCACCGGGAGGAGTTGCGTGCCATGGTTCGCGCGTACGGCGGGCTGGCCACGTCGACCGCCCGGGAGTGGCTCCAGCGCGGGGCGTTGACCCGCGCCCAGGTGCACCTGCTGCTCACCACCACACTGCTGACCATCGTCGAGCAGGTCATCCCGCAGGCCATCGCCGGCCCGACCCGGCCAGCGCCGCCGGCCTGAGCTGGCCGACCCCGCTCTGGTCGGGTTGGTCGGGCCACCCGCCGACGCAGCCGGTGCCGGGCTTCAGACTTGCGCGGCGGCGGGGGTCGACTCGCGGAGCTGGAGCACGATGACGACGGCCAGGATGACGATGGCGATCGGGTCGAACACCAGCGAGATGAGGTTCATGTCGGCTCGCATGCCGCCGTCGACGACGGTCAGGGCGAGAAACGCCGACTTGGTGACGATGGCGGTCGCCGCCGCCGGCACTCTGGCCGGCAGGTGGAAGGCTCCCCAGATGATGGCCGCGCCGAGAGCCGCCTGCAGGAGACCCCGGTGCTGGAGCAGCGCGGTGGTCATGGGGTCGGGGTGAGTCAGTCCGTAGCTGCTGGTCAGCAGTTGCGGCCACAGCAGGGCGAGTGCGGGCGTCGCCGTGATCACGCCGACGACGCAGAGGATGACGCGCATCTTCATGGGGCTCTCCAAGTACGACCGGATCGCTGATCGTCAGCGTAGCTGATAATCAGCGATCCGGAAGACTAGGCTGCGGTGATGCGCTCATCCGAAACCATCGCCTCCGCCACCGGGTACCTGTTGTTGAAGTTGGCCGGCCTCGCCGGCGCCCGGATGGAAGAGGCGCTGTTGCCCTTCCACCTGCGCGGTCGGGATCTGCGGGTGCTGGCCTTCGTCGCGGACGGGGAGTCGTCCCAGCGCGACCTGGGTCAGCGGACCGGACTCGACCGCACCACGATGGTCGCGGTCATCGACGAACTTGAGCGCAACGGATACGTCCGCCGCGAACGCAGCCCCAACGACCGCCGCAAGCAGCTCATCAGCGTCACCGCCGACGGCCGGGCCACCTTGTCGGAAGCCCTCACGGTGCTGCGCCGGACCGAGGACGATTTTCTTGCTCCCCTCGCCGAGGACGAACGGCGCCAGCTTCACCGGCAGTTGACCCTGCTCTACGCCGCCCACGACCCCGAATGTCAGCCCGACGAGGCGGGGGAGCCCGGGACCGGGATCTCGCTGGGGGGTGACGCGGAGCACCGAAGAATAGACCCGCTGAAATAGGCGTACGCGCTATGGTTATTTCAGTGGTCGCAAGGTGCGGCGACCCAGCTGAGGAGGAGACATGAGCACATCTGCCCTGTCCTACGACGTTCTCGTCTCGGAAGGCCCGGTTCGGGCGGGGGACCAGCGCATGCCGGACGGGTCGCGGATCCACTGGAACCCGATCTCGTCGACCTTGATCTACGGAGCCGAGGAGGCGCTCCTGGTGGACCCGCCGTTCACCCATGAGCAGATCGCGAAGGTGGGTGACTGGATCGCACGGTCGGGCCGGCGGCTGACCTACATCTACGCCACCCACGGCCACGGCGACCACTGGTTCGGCACCGGGGAGCTGCTCAAGCGCTTCCCCGACGCCGTCAGCTACGCGACGCCCGGCACCATCGAGGTCATGCACCAGCAGGCCACCGTCGGGCGGAGCGAGTTGTTCGACCGGGTCTTCCCCGGCCTGATCCCGGAAACGCCTGTCGTCGCCGTGCCCGTGCCGGCCGAGGGCTTCCTGCTGGAGGGCAATCTCGTCCAGCCGGTCGAGACCGGGCACACCGACACCGACCGGACCACCGTCCTGCACGTGCCGTCGATCGGCCTGGTGGTGGCCGGTGACGTCGTCTACAACGGCGTCCACCAGTACCTCCTGGAGACCGTCGACGGCGGCCTGCGGGAGTGGCTGAAGGCTCTCGATCGCGTGGAGGCGCTCGCACCTCGCGCGGTCGTCGCCGGCCACAAGAACCGGGACTTGCCCGACGATCCGGCAAGCATCGACCAGACCCGGCAGTACCTGCTCAACGTGGAGCGGCTGTTGGCCGAGAAGTCGACAGCCCGCGAGTTCTTCGACGAGCTGACGAGCCTCTATCCGGACTGGGTGAACCCGGGGCCCGCGTGGTACGGGGCGCTCGGCCTGATCGGCAAGTGATCCGATCATGTCCTCGGCACCGCACCCCGCGCTGTGGCCCGCCACCGCGAGATACGACCTGGACCAGGCCCCGGGTGGCCTCGGTCTGGTCCAGGATCTACTCAACACGATCTCGGCCGGTGCGCCGAGGCAGCCGGACCTTCTCGACGAGCTGACCAGCGCCACGGCGTGGGCACGCGACGCCGCCGATCGATGGTCGACGACCACCGGGCGTTCGGCGCCCGCAGTCGCCCTCGACGCGGCGGGACTCCGGGCGCTACGGACCTTTCGCGACGACCTACGGGACGAGATCCACTCCCGGGTCCACACCACGGCTGAAGCGGGGCTCCCCCCGGCCGAGGAGCCGGCCCCGACCGGGCTGCGTTCCGCCGGTGCCACACTGCGACTCGACCGGAACGGGTCCGTCCAGCTCGACCCCGCCGGGGTCGGGGCGGAACTGCTGATCTCGCTCGTGCTCGCGACGCTGTTCGAGGCGCAACTCGCCGACACCGGGCGTCGGATCAAGACCTGCCGCAATCCACGCTGCCAGGTGGCGTTCTACGACCGGTCCCGGAACAACAGCGGCGTCTGGCACTCCGTCCGCGTCTGCGGGTACCCGAGCAACCTGCGCGCCCACCGCGCGCGCCTACGGCAGGCGGACTGACCTGCCCGCGCCGGGCTGGCGACGCGCCGGTCGACGCCGCCGGCGATCAGGCGGCGCGGCGTCCGCCGGCCCGCCCACCGCGCTCGGCACGCGCCGCCGCAGCGGCATGATCAGCACGCGCCGCCGGGGCCGCGTACCGGTCGGCGGCCTGCGCCGGGTACGACCCGGGGCGGACCACCCGCAGCGGCCGGTCCACCTCGTCGGTGCCGAACCGCCAACGTGACGGTGCTGGCTGCCGCTGCGGCGAAGGTCCACCGGGGCGCAGGCCGGGCCGGGACAGCAACACGGTGATCAGGTAGCCGACCACCAGGAACCCGTGACTGACCAGCCGCTCCCCGCCCACCGATCCGGTGGCCAGGTCATTGACCGAGAGCAGCAGCAACGTGCCGACGAACGCGCTGAGCATCGGCAGCAGCCCGGCCGGCGGGCTGCGGCGGACCGCCACGAAGAGGAACCCGGCACCCACCGCCACGTTCCACGCGGCCGACTCGTGCCACAGGTGCTGGCCGGCCGGGTGCAGGTGATCGGCGGTCGCGCCCCGGCCCACCTGGGCCAGCCCGAGCACCAACTGCACCGCGCCGAGCAGCCCGAGCGCCGCGCGCAGCCCGGCGACCAACCCGGCGCGCCCGGAGGCCGCGCGTAGCCCGGCGACCAACCCGGCGCGCCCGAACGCCGCGCGTAGCCCGGCGACCCAGCCAGCGCGTCGCCACCACGACCGGCGGACCGGCTCAGCCGCGACGGCGGCCAGGATCGCCGCCGTCCGGTCGGGCACATCGGCCACCAATCGGGTACGAACCCGACGCGTCACCGCGGCCGCCGCCGTGAACCAGGCCCGACAATCGGCACACCCGTCCAGGTGTCCCTGCACCGCCGTCAGTTCGGCGGCGGTCTCCTCTCCGTCCAACTGCGCGGACAGGACCTCCCGCCACTGCTCACACCCCATGTACCGGTAGTCGCTCCGGCAGGCGCTCCGGTTCCCGGCGACCGGAGGCTGTTGTGGAATACTCGCCCGATCATGACGCGTTACGGCCTGCTGATCCTGCCCGCAACCAACCGGGTGTACGCCCGCTCCGCCATCGACCTCACCCGGGCCGAGCTGGAGATCTTCGGCCGTTCGGCCCTCGACGGCCAGATCGGCGAGCTGGACACCGAGGTGGTCGGTGGGGCGTCCTACGTCACCTTCACCGGTGACGGGTTGACCGAGCGGGACCTGGCCGCCCTGGGCAACCTCTCCGCCGGGTACGCGCTCTTCGAGATCGTCGGTGAGCTGCTGCGGCCGATCGAGTGGAGTCGACTGGACCGCTACGACGACGACCTGCTCACCATCCAGAAGTACCCGGGCAAGACCAACGAGCAGTTCACCAAACTGCTGCTCAACGTCACCCTGCTCGCCTCGGACTGGGCCGCCGAGCTGACCACCCGTCGGTTCCGGGTACTCGACCCGCTCTGCGGCCGGGGCACCACCCTCAACCAGGCCCTGATGTACGGGTTCGACGCCGCCGGCATCGAGCGCGACCAGAAGGACGTCGAGGCGTACCGGGCGTTCATCACCACCTGGCTGAAGCAGAAGCGGGTCAAGCACCGGGTGCTGGAGTCGGGACCGGTACGGCGGGAGCGCAAGGTGGTCGGCCGGCGGGTGCGGATCGAGTTGGCTCCGACCCGCGAGGAGCACAAGGCCGGCCAGACCCAACTGCTGGACGTGGTCAACGCCGACACCGCCCGCTCGGCGGAGTTCTTCCGCCCGGAGACCGTGGACCTGGTCGTCGCCGACGCGCCGTACGGCGTGCAGCACGGCAGCCGTACCGCCGACAAGGGCCTGACCCGCGATCCGCTGGCGTTGCTCGCGGACGCCGCGCCGGTCTGGGCGCGGCTGCTGCGTCCCGGCGGGGCGCTCGGGATCTCCTGGAACACCCACGTCGCCAGCCGCGAGGACGCGGCGGCGGCGTTGGCCGACGCCGGCCTGACCGTGGTCGACACCGAGCCCTACCGCGCGCTGCGGCACCGGGTCGACCAGTCGATCATGCGCGACGTGCTGGTGGCCCGCCGCCCGGCCTGACCCGGCCCCGCACCTCCGCCCGCCCGGGACCCCGCCCCGCGCCTCCGCCCGCGCTGCATCGCGCCGCCGCCCGCTCCGGGCCGCGGACGGTCCCGCAATGGCCTCCACCCCCGGACAAGCGCGGGGTCTGTGCCGCATTTCACCTGTTCAGTGGGCGGGTGTGAAAACCACGTCAAGAAAAGGTTCGGCTCCGTCATGGTCGCGTTATGACCCCTGCCGTCCGGCGGGTCTGGGGCTTTGATTGCCCGGCGCGACCGGAAGGCGGTCGCGACGAACCTTTCCGGTAAGAGGAGTCAGCGTGTCTGACGTGGTGTTCGTGGTCCTGACGGTGGTGCTGTTCGCAGTGCTCGCCCTGGTGGTCCGGGCGGTGGAGAAGCTGTGAACGCGGTAAACACCGTCGGTCTGGTGCTCGCGATCGTCCTGGGCGCGTTCCTGGTGTTCGCCCTGCTGTTTCCGGAGCGCTTCTGATGACCATGACAACAGCGGGCGTCATCTTCATCGTGACGCTGGTGGCGGCTCTCGTCGCCGTCTACAAGCCGTTCGGTGACTACATGTTCCGGGCGGTCGCCGGCACAAAGCAGTCCCGGGTCGAGCGGGGGATCTTCCGACTGGTCGGGGTCAACCCGGCCGCCGAGCAGACCTGGGGCGTGTACGCCCGCAGTGTGCTGGCGTTCTCCGCGGTCTCGATCCTGTTCCTGTACGTGTTCCAGCGGGTGCAGAACCACCTGTGGCTGTCCCTGGGCTTCGACCCGGTGGTGCCGCACGGCGCGTGGAACACGGCCGTGTCGTTCGTGACGAACACCAACTGGCAGTCGTACTCGGGTGAGTCGACGATGGGCCACCTGGTGCAGATGGCCGGTCTGGCCGTGCAGAACTTCGTGTCGGCGGCGGTCGGCATCGCGGTGGCGGTGGCGCTGGTCCGCGGCTTCGCCCGCAGTCGCACCGGGCAGCTCGGCAACTTCTGGGTCGACCTGACCCGGATCGTGCTGCGGATCCTGCTGCCGATCGCCGTGCTCGGCGCGATCGCGCTGATGATCGGCGGCGTGGTGCAGAACCTCTCCGGCGGCACCGACGTGAGCACGCTGACCGGCGGATCCCAGACCATCACCGGTGGTCCGGTCGCCAGCCAGGAAGTGATCAAGGAGTTGGGCACCAACGGTGGCGGCTTCTACAACGTCAACAGCGCGCACCCGTTCGAGAACCCGACCACCTGGACGAACTGGCTGGAGATCTTCCTGATCTTCCTGATCCCGTTCAGTCTGCCCCGGGTCTTCGGCCGGATGGTCGGGCAGAACCGGCAGGGCTACGCCATCGCCGCGGTGATGGGCATCCTCGCGTTCCTCAGCGTCGCCATCACCAACATCTTCGAGCTGGCCGGCCACGGCACGGTGCCGCAGGCGGTCGGCGCGGCGATGGAGGGCAAGGAGGTGCGGTTCGACGTGTCGAACTCGGCCACCTTCGCCGCCGCCACCACGCTCACCTCGACCGGCGCGGTGAACTCGTTCCACGACTCGTTCACCTCGCTCGGCGGCATGATGACGATGGTCAACATGATGCTCGGCGAGGTCGCGCCGGGGGGCACCGGTTCGGGTCTCTACGGCCTGCTCATCCTCGCGGTGATCACGGTCTTCGTGGCCGGCCTGATGGTGGGTCGCACCCCCGAGTACCTGGGCAAGAAGATCGGGTCGCGCGAGATCAAGTTCGCCTCGCTCTACTTCCTGATCACGCCGATCCTGGTGCTCGTCGGTACGGCGGCCGCGTTCGCCACCGGCAACAACTCCACGGCGCTCAACGTCGGCCCGCACGGCCTCTCCGAGGTGCTGTACGCGTTCACCTCGGCCAGCAACAACAACGGCTCCGCCTTCGGCGGCATCACCGTCAACACGACCTGGTGGGACACCGCGCTGGGGTTGTGCATGCTGCTGGGCCGCTTCCTGCCGCTCATCTTCGTGCTCGCGTTGGCCGGCTCGCTGGCCCGCCAGGCACCCACCCCCGCGTCCGAGGGCACCCTGCCGACCCACCGACCGCTGTTCATCGGCATGGTCGTCGGCGTCACGGTGGTCCTCGTCGCGCTGACCTTCCTGCCCGCGCTCGCGCTCGGTCCGCTGGCAGAGGGGCTCTGACCATCATGAGGAACGAGGACATGTCCGTCACGTCCGCCCCAACAGAGCAACTCCCCGGCACGCCCGCCACCCAGGGCAACCGGATCGGCGGGGGCCTGCTCGACCCCCAGCAGCTCGTCCGGTCCCTGCCGGACGCGGTACGCAAGCTCGACCCCCGCACGCTGTGGCGCAACCCGGTGATGCTGATCGTCGAGGTCGGCGCGGCCTTCACCACCGTCCTGGCGGTGCTCGACCCGTCGGTGTTCGCCTGGGCGATCACCGTCTGGCTCTGGCTGACGGTGGTCTTCGCCAACCTGGCCGAGGCGGTCGCCGAGGGTCGGGGCAAGGCCCAGGCCGCCACGCTGCGGCAGGCCAAGAAGGACACCATCGCCACCCGGCTGATCGACTGGAAGCCGGGCGCGCGGGCCAACACCTACCGCGACGAGGCGGTGCCCGCGCCGGAGCTGCGCCAGGGCGACGTGGTGCTCGTCGAGGCCGGCGGCATCATCCCCGGCGACGGCGACATCGTCGAGGGCATCGCCAGCGTTGACGAGTCGGCCATCACCGGCGAGTCGGCTCCGGTGATCCGGGAGTCCGGCGGTGACCGCAGCGCGGTCACCGGCGGCACCAAGGTGCTCTCCGACCAGATCATCGTCAAGATCACCCAGAAGCCGGGCGAGAGCTTCATCGACCGGATGATCGCCCTGGTCGAGGGCGCCAACCGGCAGAAGACACCGAACGAGATCGCGCTGAACATCCTGCTCGCCGCGCTCACGGTCATCTTCCTGCTGGCCGTGGTCACCCTCCAGCCGCTGGCGATCTTCAGCAAGGCGTACCAGGCGGCCGCACCGGACAGCGGTGCGATCACCGGCTCCGGCGTCACCGGGGTGGTGCTGATCTCGCTGCTGGTCTGCCTGATCCCCACCACCATCGGCGCGCTGCTCTCCGCCATCGGCATCGCCGGTATGGACCGGCTGGTGCAGCGCAACGTCCTGGCCATGAGCGGCCGGGCCGTCGAGGCCGCCGGTGACGTCAACACCCTGCTGCTGGACAAGACCGGCACCATCACGCTCGGCAACCGGCAGGCCGCCGAGTTCGTACCTGTCGAGGGGGTCGACCCCGCGGCGCTCGCCGACGCCGCGCAACTGTCCAGCCTGGCCGACGAGACCCCGGAGGGGCGCTCGGTGGTGGTGCTGGCGAAGAACGAGTTCGGGATGCGCGAGCGTGAGCCCGGTGTGATGCCGCACGCCACGTTCGTACCGTTCACCGCGCAGACCCGGATGAGCGGCGTCGACCTGACGCCGGACGGCAGCGTGGACGGCGGCGCGGTGGGCACGGCCCGCCGGGTCCGCAAGGGCGCCGCCGCAGCGGTGATGAAGTGGGTACGGGAGAACGGCGGCCACCCGACCGAGCAGGTCGGCGAGATCGTGGACGCGATCAGCGGCACCGGTGGCACTCCGCTCGTGGTCGCCGAGCACGTCGACGGTGCGCCCGCCCGCGCGCTGGGCGTCATCCACCTCAAGGACGTCGTCAAGTCCGGCATGCGGGAGCGGTTCGACGAGATGCGCCGGATGGGCATCCGGACCGTGATGATCACCGGCGACAACCCGCGCACCGCGAAGGCCATCGCCGACGAGGCCGGGGTGGACGACTTCCTGGCCGAGGCCACGCCGGAGGACAAGCTCGCGCTGATCAAGCGGGAGCAGGAGGGTGGTCGGCTGGTCGCGATGACAGGTGACGGCACCAACGACGCGCCGGCGCTCGCCCAGGCCGACGTCGGGGTGGCCATGAACACCGGTACGTCGGCCGCCAAGGAGGCCGGCAACATGGTCGACCTCGACTCCGACCCGACCAAGCTGATCGAGATCGTGGAGATCGGCAAGCAGTTGCTGATCACCCGGGGCGCGCTGACCACGTTCAGCATCGCCAACGACATCGCGAAGTACTTCGCGATCATCCCGGCCATGTTCGCCGGCCTCTACCCGAGCCTGGACGCGCTGAACATCATGCGGCTGTCCAGCCCGGAGTCGGCGATCCTGTCCGCGGTCATCTTCAACGCCCTGGTGATCATCGCGCTGATCCCGCTCGCCCTGCGGGGCGTGCGGTACCGGCCGGCCGCCGCGTCGAAGCTGCTCGGCCGCAACCTGCTGGTCTACGGCCTGGGCGGCATCATCGTGCCGTTCATCGGGATCAAACTCATCGACCTGCTCATCCAGTTCATCCCGGGGATTTCGTGATGCGTCTACCCACCTGGATCGCCCAACACCTCGCCGCGCTGCGCGCCGTACTCGTCTTCACCGTGCTGCTCGGCCTCGTCTACCCACTGGCCCTGGTAGCGGTCGGCAAGCTGCCCGGCCTCGACCACAAGGCCGACGGCTCGCTGATCACCACGGGCGGGAACACCGTCGGCAGCGCGTTGATCGGCCAGAACTTCACCGACGCGGACGGCAACCCCGTCGCCCGCTACTTCCAGTCCCGCCCCTCCGCGGCCGGTGCCGACGGCTACGACCCGACCTCCACCTCGGCCAGCAACCTGGGCCCGGAGAGCGTCGTCGACACCATCGCCACCGACCCGGAGGAGTCGAGCGAGAGCCTGCTCACCCAGGTGTGCGGGCGCAGCAAGGCCATCGGCGAGCTCGACGGTGTCGACGGTCGGCGCCCCTACTGCACCGACGACGGGGTGGGCGCGGTGCTCGCGGTCTTCCGCGCCGACGGTCTGACCGGCCGGGTCACCCGGGTGGTAAGCGTCAACCAGGCCGCCCCGGCCACCCCGTTCGTGACCGAGTACCAGGGGGTGACGGTGGAGCCGGCCCAGCCCGGTGAGGACTACGTGGCCGCCGGCGGGGTGGTCACCCCGATCCGCGGCGACGCGCCCGCCGACCCGGCCGTGCCTGCCGACGCGGTCACCGCCAGCGCCAGCGGCCTCGACCCGCAGATCAGCCCGGCGTACGCCGAATTGCAGGTGAACCGGGTCGCACGCGAGCGCGGCACGGACCCGGCGGCGGTCCGCAAGCTGGTCAAGGAGCACACCGGCGGGCGTGGGCTGGGCTTCATGGGTGAGCCCGGGGTCAACGTGTTGGAACTCAACATCGCCCTCGACAAGCAGTTCGCCGCGCGCTGAGCGCACTCGCGGGCGGGGCCGTGCCGACCGGGCGCGGCCCCGCCCGTCGATCTGACCAGGGAGGATGGTCCCCGTGCCACGCGGAGAACTGCGCATCTATCTCGGGGCCGCTCCCGGCGTCGGCAAGACGTACGCCATGTTGGAGGAGGCCCAGCGGCGGGCCGCGCGCGGCACCGACGTGGTGATCGGCTTCGTGGAGACCCACGGCCGCCAGCAGACCGCCGGGATGCTCGGCGACCTGGAACAGGTGCCCCGCCGCACCATGGACTACCGGGGCGCCGAGTTCACCGAGATGGACCTGGACGCGGTGCTGGCCCGCCGGCCCGAGATCGCGATCGTCGACGAGCTGGCGCACACGAACGTGCCCGGCTCCCGGCACGACAAGCGCTGGCAGGACGTCCAGGAGCTGCTGGACGCGGGCATCGACGTGCTGTCCACGGTCAACGTGCAGCACCTGGAGTCGGTGAACGACGTCGTCGCGCAGATCACCGGCACCACCCAGCGGGAGACCGTGCCGGACGAGATCGTCCGAGCCGCCGGGCAGGTCGAGCTCGTCGACATGACCCCGGAGGCGCTGCGCCGACGGATGGCGCACGGCAACATCTACCGACCCGACAAGATCGACGCCGCGTTGGGCAACTACTTCCGGGTCGGCAACCTCACCGCACTGCGCGAGCTGGCGCTGCTCTGGCTGGCCGACAAGGTCGACGAGCAGCTCGACCGCTACCGCAGCCAGCAGGGCATCGCCGCCACCTGGGAGGCCCGGGAACGCGTCGTGGTGGCGCTGACCGGTGGCCCGGAGGGCGAGACGCTGATCCGCCGGGCCGCCCGGGTCGCGGCCCGCAGCAAGGGCGCCGACCTGCTCGCCGTGCACGTGGCCCGCAGCGACGGCCTGGCCGGTGCCGACCCGGCCCAACTGGCCCGCCAGCGAGTGCTGGTGGAGAGCCTCGGTGGCACCTACCACCAGGTGCTCGGCACCGACGTGCCGGCCGCGCTGCTGGACTTCGCCCAGGGCGTGAACGCCACCCAACTGGTGCTCGGCGCCAGCCGACGGGGTCGCTTCGCACAGTTCTTCGCCCGGGGTGTCGGGGTGACCACCACCGCGCTGTCCGGCTCGATCGACGTGCACCTGGTCACCCACAAGCAGGCCGGCAAGGGCCGCCGGGCAATGGCCGTGCCGGCGGCGCTGTCCCGGCGTCGCCGGCTGCTCGGCTTCGGTCTGGCGGCGCTGGGTATGCCGCTGCTCACCCTGCTGCTGAAGACGCTGCCCGACCTGACGCTCACCAACGACATCCTGCTGTTCCTCGCCGGGGTGGTCGGGGTCGCGCTGGTCGGCGGCGTATGGCCGGCCCTGGTCGCCGCGCTCGGCGGCTCGCTTCTGCTCAACTGGTTCTTCACCCCGCCCTACCGCACGCTGACCATCGCCGAGGCCGACAACCTGCTCGCCCTGGCCGTCTTCGTCGGGGTGGCGTTGGCGGTGAGCTGGATCGTCGACAAGGCCGCCCGGCGGACGAGGGAGGCCGCCCGCGCCGCCGCCGACGCGCAGACCCTCGCCGCCCTCGCCGGTGGCGTGCTGCGCGGCGAACGCCCACTGCCCGCCCTGCTGGAACAGCTGCGGGAAACCTTCGGGCTGCGCGCGGTCAGCGTGCTGGAGCTGGCCGAGGACGCCAGCGGGCGCCCGGAGCGGGCCCGTGAGGAGCACGCCTGGTCTGTCGTGGCCAGCGTAGGTGATCAGCCGCCCTGCACGCCCGAGAGCGGTGAGACCGCGGTGCCGGTCGACGACCGGATCACAGTCGTGCTCTGCGGTCGACGTCTGGAGGCCGCCGACCGGCGGATCGTGGAGGCGTTCGCCGCCCAGGCCGCCGTCGCGCTGCGCCAGGAGCGGCTCGCCGAGGAGGCCGCCACCGCCCGGCCCCTCGCCGCCGCCGACCGGATGCGCACCGCGCTGCTCGCCGCGGTCAGCCACGACCTGCGTACGCCCCTCGCCTCGGCGAAGGCGGCGGTGACCAGCCTGCGCAGCCACGACATCGAGTTCGACGAGTCCGACCGCGAGGAGTTGCTGGAGACCGCCGAGGAGTCGCTGGACCGGCTCGCCCGGCTGGTCGGCAACCTGCTGGACATGAGCCGGCTCCAGGCCGGTGTCCTCGGCATCACGTCCACGGCGATCGGCCTGGAGGACGCCGTACCCCTGGCGTTGGACGAACTTGGCCCGGCGGCCGCGACGGTCGGCACGGACATCCCGGCCGACCTGCCCGCCGCCACCGCCGACCCGGGCCTGCTGGAACGGGTGCTGGTCAACATCGTGGCCAACGCCCTGCGCTACAGCCCGCCGGACCAGCCGCCGAGCATCACCGCCAGCGCGCACGCCGGCCAGGTGGAACTGCGGGTGATCGACCGGGGGCCGGGCATCCCGGAGGACCAGTGGGAGCACGTCTTCCTGCCGTTCCAACGCCTCGGTGACCGGGACAACCAGACCGGCGTCGGTCTCGGGCTTGCCCTGTCCCGGGGTTTGGCCGAGGCGATGGGTGGCAGCATCACCCCGGAGACCACCCCCGGCGGTGGGCTCACCATGGTGTTGCGGCTGCCGGCCGCCGCGCAGACCAGCTCGGAGGGGTCGCAGGAATGACGCGCATCCTGGTCGTCGACGACGAACCGCAGATCCTGCGCGCCCTGCGCATCAACCTGCGCGCCCGCCGGTACGACGTGGACGTCGCCGACACCGGGGCCGCCGCGTTGAAGGCCGCCGCCAGCCACCCGCCCGACCTGGTGGTGCTGGACCTCGGGCTGCCCGACATCGACGGGGTGGAGGTGATCCGCGGCCTGCGTGGGTGGACCACCGTGCCGATCATCGTGCTCTCCGGGCGGGCCGGCAGTGAGGACAAGGTCGCCGCCCTCGACGCCGGCGCCGACGACTACGTGACGAAGCCGTTCGGGGTGGAGGAGCTGCTGGCCCGCATCCGCGCCGTCACCCGCCGTCTCGGCGGCCCCAGTGAGGCGGTGCCGGCGCTGCGGATCGGCCAACACACCGTCGACCTGGCCGACCACCGCGTGCGGCGCGACGACGGCACCGAGATCAAGCTGACCCCCATCCAGTGGAGCGTGCTGGAGAAGCTGCTGCGCCACCCCGGCAAGCTGGTCAGCCAACGTCAGCTCCTCCAGGACGTGTGGGGGCCGGAATACCAGAACGAGACCAACTACCTGCGGCAGTACCTGGCCCAGTTGCGGCGCAAGCTGGAGGACGACCCGGCCCGCCCCCGCCACCTCATCACCGAGCCGGGAATGGGCTACCGCTACCGTCCCTGACCCGTTGACACCCGCCGGCAGACATTGAAGAATCTCGTTCGCAGCGGCAGCGGCGTGCTTCTGTAACCGTCCCCTCCACCGGTTACCCCTCGGGAGCCCCGCCGTGTCTGAGCCCCTGTCCCGTCGTCGGCTGCTGACCGCCGGCGGCGCCGGCCTCGTCCTGGCCGGTCTCACCGACCCGTTCCGCGCCGGCCCCGCCCGAGCCGCCGTCACCACCGCCGACCTGGTCGTCTACGGCGCCACCTCCGGCGGGCTGGCCGCCGCGATCACCATGCGCCGACTCGGTCGCACCGCCGTGGTGGTGGAACCCACCAGCCACGTCGGCGGGCTGAGCACCGCCGGGCTCGGTGCCACCGACACCGGCGTCCAGGCGTCCATCGGCGGCCTCGCCGCCGAGTTCTACCGCCGGGTGTACGTGAAGTACCACGGCGGGACCCTCTCACCGACGTCGCCGCTGCGGATGACCTTCGAACCGCGCGTCGCCGCCGCCGTCTTCGCCGAGATGCTGGCCGAGGCGGGCGTGCCGGTGATCGTCGACGCCCGGCTCAGCAGCCTCGGCCGCAGCGGTGACCGGATCACCGAGTTGCGCACCGAGGACGGCTCGATCTACCGGGGCGGGGTGTTCGTCGACGCCACCTACGAGGGCGATCTGCTGGCCCTGGCCGGGGTGGGGTTCACCGTCGGGCGGGAGTCCAACGACACCTACGGCGAGACGATCAACGGAGTGCAGTCGCGCAACACCCACCAGTTCGTCTACCCCGTCGACCCGTACGTGACGGCCGGCTCGCCCGCCAGCGGTCTGCTGCCGGGCATCTCCGCCACACCGCTCGCCCCGCAGGGCAGCGCCGACGACCGGATCCAGGCGTACTGCTTCCGGATGTGCCTGACCCAGGCGGCCAACCGGATCCCGTTCGGCAAACCGTCCGGCTACGACCCGATCCGCTACGAGCTGCTGCTGCGGCACATCCAGGCCGGTTACGCCGGGCCGTACTTCACCACGCACTCGGTCGGCGGCGGCAAGACCGACTCCAACAACAACGGCGCCGTGTCGACCGACCACATCGGCTTCAACCACGCGTACCCCACGGCGAGCTGGGCCGTACGGGAGAGCATCATCGCCGAGCACCGCACCTACCAGCAGGGGCTGATGTGGTTCCTGGCCAACGACCCCCGGCTGCCGGCGTCGGTCCGGGACTCGACGGCCCGCTGGGGGCTGCCGGTGGACGAGTTCACCAGCACCGGGGGCTGGCCGCCGCTGCTCTACATCCGCGAGGCCCGCCGGATGCTCGCCGCGTACGTGATGACCGAGGCCGACTGCCGGGGCCGGGTACGCGCCACCGATTCGGTGGGCCTGGCCAGCTACACGATGGACTCGCACAACTGTCAACGGGTGGTGGTCGACGGCAAGGTGCGCAACGAGGGGGACGTGCAGATCGGGGTGCCGGCGCCGTACCCGGTGAGCTACCGGGCGATCGTGCCGCACCGGGCGCAGTGCGCCAACCTGCTGGTGCCGGTCTGCCTCTCGGCGAGCCACATCGCGTACGGCTCGATCCGGATGGAACCCGTGTTCATGATCCTCGGGCAGGCGGCGGCCACCGCCGCGTCGCTGGCCCTCGCCGGGAACCTCGCCGTGCAGGAGGTGCCCGTGCCCACCCTCCAGTCTCTACTACGGCAGGACGGCGCGGTGTTGGAGTGGGGCTCGACGAGCGAGGTGATCCTGGACAACGCCGCGAGCAGCGGGATCACCCGGGCCGGCACGTGGCTGCGCAGCACGAGCGTCGGCGGCTTCTACGGCCCGGACTACGAGCACGACGGCAACACCGCCAAGGGCGTCAACCGGCTGCGGTTCCGCCCCACGCTGCCCGCCGCCGGGTCGTGGACGGTGCAGTTGCGCTGGACCGCCAACGCGAACCGGGCGACGAACGTGCCTGTCGACATCGAATACTCCGGCGGGCTGGTCACCCGCACGGTGGACCAGCGGCAGGCCGGCGGCCAGTGGGTGCCGCTGGGCACCTACCCGTTCACGGCGGGCACCGACGGGAGCGTACTGATCCGCACCGAGGACACCGACGGCCACGTGGTCGCGGACGCGGTGCGCTTCGTCCGCGCCTGAGCGGTGGCGGGTTCGGGGGCGGCCGGGACCGGAACGGCCTCGGACCATGGGCCGGCGGGTGCGACCGGTGCGCGGGCCGGCACGCTCGACGCGGCCCGGTCTCCGCTGTTCGGGTCGAGCGGCGGCGCCACCAGCAGGGGGTCGACCTGGATCACGTCGATGCCGAGCGGGCGCAGCATGTCGCGTAGCGCGGACTCGCACAGCTCCTCCCACTGCTGGTCAGCGCCCATCGCGGCACCCAAGAGATCCGGCCGGGTGAAGGCGATGCCCAGCCGCTGGCCCTGCGGCGAACGGCCGGTCCGCACCGTCCGCACCAGCCGTCCCGGCAGGTCGCGCACCGGAACGGCGTAAATCATCGGGGCCTCGTCCATGGTGGGGCTGGTCCTTTCGAAAGCGGTGGGGAGAAGAGGTCATCGGCTGAAACGTTCGAGGTCGTGCGCGAAGCGGCGGATCGTCGAGGCCCGCGCCCAGGACGGCGCGGGCACCGCGACGACCGGCACGGCCGCCCTCGTCACGCAGTACCGGGTGACGTGGCCACGAGACCGGCCGAACCGTCCGCGTTCCGGGCTGCCGACGACCAGCAGGTCGCTTTCCCGGTGCGCGTGGTCGACGAGCACCTGCCCGGCGTACCCCTGGGTCGCCACCAATCGGACGGTCACGTCCCGGGGCATGCCGCCGAGCGCCGCGTCGAAGACGCCACGCAGGTAGACCACCGCGGCCCGGTCGCACTCGTCCTGCCAACGCCACGTCAGGGTGCCGGGCCGCCACGTCGGCGCGAAGACCCAGGCGCGTACGGCGTCCAGGTGCGCGCCGTCGCGGCGGGCGAGCTGCATCGCGCGGCGCAGGGCCTGCATTCCGGCGAACGACCGGTCGACGCCCACCACGATCCGGCGGCCAACGGCGGGGCGGTTCACGCGGCGGACACCGCCCACGCCGGGGCGTCCTTCCCGGTACGCGGCTCCGCCTGCGTGCTCAGGTCGAGCGCGCGGAGGATGTAGTTGGCCGCGGCCACCTCCACCCCGGCCCGGCGGCGCAGGTCGGCCACGGCTCGGTGCAGAACGGTCCTGCTGTCGGCGGAGAGTCGCACCACGGCGTCGATGTCGGCGGCGATCCACCACGCGTCGACGGCGCAGGGCTCGTGCCGCAGGTACTCCACCAGGTGACTGCCGGGCGCGGACGGTCCCAGCCGAACGCTCACCAGCGCCTCGTGCCGGCGTGCCGGCTCGCTCGGACTGCCAGGCGCGTCCGGGCCGCTGTCGGTGTCGCTGCCGGGTGGGAGGTCCCCGCGTTCCCAGCGTGTCATCCGCCAAGGACTCATGGGTCCATCGTCACCGCCGAGAGGTGGCGGTGCGCCCGCCGATACGCCGTTTCGACGGGTCACCGCCAATTCTTGACGCCGCGTTCACGCCGACGCGTACGCCGGTCAGTCGCCGACGAACTCGACACCCACCAGCCGTTCCGAGACGGTCCACAGCCGTGCGGCGTCACTCGTGTCGTGCGCGGAGCGGTAGACGGCCAGCTCGGTCGGTCTGCCGGTGAACTGCCCCAGCCCGTCCGGGCCGTAGAACCGGCCGCCCCGCGCCTCTGGGCTGGTGGCGGCGTAGAGGGCGGGGAGCAGCCCGGCATCCACCGAGTGCACCAGGATGCCCCAGCGGGCCAGCCGGCTCATGATCGAGTGGTGCAGCGACGGCCGGCTGCGTCCCAGGTTGGGACCGGACGCGTACAGGTTGGTCATCGTGGTGCCCGGATGGGCGACGTTGCTGACGATGCCCCAGCCGCCGGTCCGACTCCGTCGGTCCAGCTCCAAGCCGAAGTGCAGGGTGGCCAGCTTGGACGCGTTGTACGCGCGGATCGCCGCGTACCGCTGGGTGCTCTGCAGGTCGTCCCAGTCGAGCCGGCCGGAGCGGGCGGCGCTGCTCGACATGGTGGTGACCCGGGCGTGGCCGGCCCGCAGCAGCGGCAGCAGCCGCCCGGTCAGCGCGAAGTGCCCGAGGTGGTTGGTGCCGAATTGCAGCTCGAAGCCCTCGGCGGTGGCGTGCCGGGTCGGCGGCGTCATCACGCCGGCATTGTTGATCATGATCTGGATCGGTCGACCCTCGCGGAGCAGCGTGTCGGCCAGCGCGGCCACCGAGTCCAGCGAGGCGAGGTCCAGCTTCCGGGTCGAGACGACCGCACCCGGCGCGGCGGCCCGAATGACGTCCAGCGCGGCGGCGCCCTTGGCCGGGTTGCGGACCGGCAGCACCACCTCGGCCCCGGCGCGCGCCAGCCGCGTGGCCAGGCCGAGGCCCAGGCCGTCGCTGCCGCCGGTCACGACGGCGAGTTTTCCAGTCAGGTCCGGAACGGTCAGGTCGAGCACAACAACTCCCAGGTCGGCGGTGTCCCTCATCGGTCGTGGACAAGCCTGGATCGGTCGCCGACCGCCACCCAGGGTCGTCCTATCCAGGGATCGACGGTCCCCGGCTGTCGCACGGGCCGGCTGTCCGGCGAGTAACGTCCTTGACGATCAAGGACTTTCGGACGAGGAGGCGCGGTGCAGACGACGACGGTGGACATCCCGACCAGCGACGGAGTGGCGGACGCGTCCCTGACCCGGCCGGACGGCAACGGCCCCTTCCCGGCGGTGCTGCTCTTCATGGACGCCTTCGGGCCGCGCCCGCGACTGGTCGAGATGGCGGAACGGATCGCCGCACGCGGTTACCTGGTGGTGACGCCCCACCTGTTCTACCGGGCCGGCCGGGCACCCCTGTTCGACCTGTCCCGACTCGGTGAGCCGGATCAGCGCGGCGCGCTCTTCGAGCAGATCATGCCGCTGGTCGGCGCGTTGACCCCGGAGGTGTTCGACCGGGACACCACCGCGTACCTCGACTTCCTGGCCGCCCGCGACGACGTCCGGCCGGGTCCGGTCGCCATCACCGGCTACTGCCTGGGCGGCACGAACGCGCTGCGGGCCATCGAGGCGCACCCGGACCGCATCGCCGCGATCGCCAGCTTCCACGGCGGGTACCTCGTCACCGACGCGCCGGACAGCCCCCACCTGGCCGTCGGCGCGATCACCGGCGAGGTGTACTTCGGGCACGCCGACGCGGACCGGTCGATGACGCCCGACCAGATCGCCGCGCTGGAGAAGGCACTCGACGCGGCCGGCGTGCGCTACCGCTCCGAGGTCTACGAGGGCGCGCACCACGGCTTCACCATGGCCGACACCCCGATGTACGACGAGCAGGCCACCGAGCGCCACTGGGCCGCCCTCTTCGACCTGCTGGACCGCGCCCTGCCGACGAGCTGACGGGAGACGTCCCCATCCGGTCAGCGGCGCAGCAGTACCGGGCCGGCGTCGATGCGGGTGCGGAACAGCGCGTACGGCTTGCGCCGCAGGTCCTTGCCCCGCTGGTACTGCGCCTGCCGGTGCAACTGGTTGGCCGTGACGTAGAGGTACCCGTCGGTGGCCACCGACATGGTGTCCGGCCAGAGCAGCCGCGGGTCGTGGACCAGTGTCTCGTACTCGCCGTCCGGCAGCCGGCGCAGCACCGCGTTGTGCTCGTACGCCGTGAGGTAGAGCCGCCCCGCGTCGTCGCTCTCCAACCCGTCCGAGGCGGTGCCCCGGTCCCCCTCGTCGACGACTGTCGCGGCGACCGCCTCCTGGGTGACGCCCGGGTCGGCCAGCGCCTCGGTGGAGACGCTGTGCAGTCGGCGCGATGCCAGCGGACAGTAGTAGAGCCGGCTGCCGTCGGCCGAGATGGCGATCCCGTCGGAGCCCATGCTCACCGGCTTCGGCGGGCCGTCCGCCGGCCGTTCGAGGAACGGCCGGCCCTCGACCACCGGCCGGAACGTCGCCAGCGGCTCCGCCTTCGTGGACGGGTGGTCGTGCAGCCGCCGCCAGGAAGCGCCACTGGCCAGGTCGACGACGATGATCCCGTTCGGCCCGGAGTCCGCCGAGTCGGTGATGTACGCGACCCCCGCCTCACCGCGCCGCAGGTCGAACCGGACGTCGTTGAGGTACGTCGTCGGCAGCGCCACGTCCGCCGGAAAGGTGATCACCTGGGCGACCGTGTCGGTGTCCAGGTCGACCCGGACCAACTTCGGGCCGCCCGGCTTCGTGGGCTGGAACATCGGGCTGCCGGTGTCCAGCACCCAGAGCCGGTCGGCCGGGTCCACCACGATGCTCTGCACCGATACGAACGCGCCCGCGTCGTCGTCGCCCGACGGGTCGTTCCACGCCTGGTCGGGGTAGGGCACCTCCCGGCCGTCACGCAGCTCCACGACGGTGGCCGGCACCTCGTCGCCCCACTTCGGGAAGTTGACGAAGATCCGGCCCCGGTGCGAGACGCTCACCCCGGTCGGCATCGGGCCCGTGAAGGTGTGCACCAACTCCAGCTCGCCCATCGGTTCGTCGCCCACCGGCCCGTTCATGACGCCCACCTCACGATGCCCATCGTCCCGCCTCCTGCCGGTCGGTAGCGCGCTCCGGTGCGGTTGTTCCCGCCCTGGCGTCCGATATTCCTCCGTCAGCTCACCGGCGCGGCGGCGTACGCGGCGGGCAGGCCGGGGACCTCGACGTCCACCGCGAGCAGCGCGCCGTCCTGCGGACCCGCGGGGCTCAGCCCGACCCGGGCGGTGCCGATGAAGAGTCTGCGCAGGTGGGGGCCGCCCAGACAGATGCCGGCGGGCTGCTTCGCCGGCAGCCGGATCTCCCGGTCCAGGGAGCCGTCGGGCCGGTAGCGGCGGACCGCCGAGCCACCCCAGAACGCGACCCAGAGGTGGCCCGCCGCGTCGACGGTCATGCCGTCCGGGCCGCCGTCGTCGGGGGAGAGCCGCAGGAACGGCTCCCGCCCGTGCAGGTCACCGGTGCCCGGGTCGACAGTGAACCTGTCGATCTCGCCGCGCGGTGTGTCGGCCAGGTACATGGTGGTGCCGGTGGCGTCGAACGCCGGCCCGTTCGGAATGGTCAGCCCGGTCACGGCGGGCACCGGTGCCGCGCCGGGGGCCAGCCGGTACAGCGTGCCCCCGCCGGGGACCGCGGCGTACGTCATGCTGCCGGCCCAGAATCGGCCGCGCGGGTCGGCGACCGCGTCGTTCATCCGGGTCGGCTCGGGCGCGTCGCCGACCAGGTCGGCGACCGGTCGGGGGTCGCTGCCGGCGGGCAGCACGGTGATGCCGGTCCCGGCGGCGGCGAGCCAGTCGCCGGGTCGGTCGGCCACCGGGGCGACCGCGCCGAGCGGAACGTCGAGGTGGCGTACCTCCCGCAGCGGGGTCGGTGCGTCGCCGTCGGTCTCCAACAGCCGCCCGACCAGCAGGTCGACGAGGACCAGCCGGTCGTCGACCCAGCGCAGCCCCTCGCCCAGCTCCAGCCGGTCGGTGCTCCAGACGGTCGGCTCGGTCAGCTCCATGGTGCTCCTCCAAGGGATCTCTGGTCGGCGGCGGCCGGTCCGCGTCGGTCGTCGGTGCGCCAGCGCGCGCCGGCCGCCGCACCCGTCAGCGGACCGTACCGCCCGGGCCGTGGTCGAGCAGCGTCAGCTCGGCTCGGTCGGGCAGGCCCTCCCAGTCGCCCCGGGTGGCGACCGCGAACGCGCCGGTGGTGACCGCCCGGTCGAGTCGGGTCGGCGCGTCGGCACCGTCGAGCCAGGCGGAGAGCAGCCCGGCCACGAAGGCGTCGCCCGCGCCGACGGTGTCCACCACCGGCACCGTCCGGGCTGGACGGTGTACCCGGCCGGTGGCGCGGTGGCTGGTCGCCCCGTCGGCGCCGTGCTTGACCACGACCTCGGTCACGCCGGCCGACAGCAGCGCCGCGACCGGGTCGGACGCGTCGGTCAGCACGGCCAACTCGTCGTCGGAGGCGACCACCAGATCGATCGAGGGCAGCAGCGGGCGCAGCGCGTCGGCGGCGTCGGCGACCGACCAGAGCCGTTGCCGGTGGTTGACGTCCAGGCAGACGGTGGTGCCGGCGGCACGGGCGCGCCGCACGGCCGCCACCACCGCCTGGTACGGCTCGACGCCCAGCGCGCAGGTGATGCCGGTGACGTGCAGCAGCCGGGGCGGCGACCCCGGCGCGTCGAAGGCACGTGTCACGTCGGCCGGGCGCAGCCGGGAGCCCGCGGAACCCGCGCGGTGGTAGGTGACCCGGTTGATGTCGGCGACCCGGTTCTCGACGAGGATCAGCCCGGTGGGCGCGGTCGGGTCGATCCGGGACCAGGTCAGGTCGACACCTTCGGCGCGCAGCGTACGGCGGACCAGCTCGCCGGGCTCGTCGGCGCCGGTGACCCCGACCCAGGCGGCCCGGTGGCCGAGCCGGGCCAGCCCGATGGCCACCGTCGACTCGGCCCCGGCGACGGAGATCCCGGCGGTGCCGCCCAGCCGCAGCGGGCCGCTGCTGCGGAAGGCCGCCATCGTCTCGCCGAGCGTGAGCAGGTCGGTCACCGCTGGACCGCCGTGCGGAAGGTGTCCGCGCGCTCGCGCAGCGCCGACAGGTCGCCGCCCCGGACGGCGTCACCCAGCAACGGGGAGCCGACACCCACCGCCACCGCGCCCCGGTCGAGGTACCGTCGCGCGCCGTCCGCGTCGACCCCGCCGACCGGTACGAACGCGGTGCCGGGGAACGGATCCCGCAGCGCGCCGAGGTAGTCGGGTCCGCCGAGGGAGGCCGGGAAGAGCTTGACGGCGGTGGCCCCGGCACTGCCGGCCTGCACCACCTCGGTGGGGGTGAGCGCTCCGGCGAGCACCGGCAGCCCGAGCCGGCCGCCCTCGGCGAGGCTCGGCGCGAGCGCCGGGGTGACCAGGAAACCGGCGCCCGCGTCGGCCGCGGCGCGGGCGTCCTCGGCGCTGAGCACGGTGCCCGCGCCCAGGGCGTAGTCCGCCCCGAGGGCGGTCCGGGCGCGACGGATGATGCCCAGCGCGTCGGCACTTGTCAGGGAGACCTCGACCAGGGCGACGCCGCTCTCGGCCAGGGTGAGTACGGCGGCCAGCGCGGCAGCCGGGTCCGGGCCGCGCACGATGGCCAGCAGCCGGTGGGTACGCAGCTCGTCGAGCAGGTTCATCGCGGTGTCCTCAGTGGATGCGGTGGGCGGAGATGGTGAGTCGCCAGGTGACCTCACCGGCGGGGGGAACGACCACGGCGTCGGCGGGGCCGGCTTCGGCCAGGTCGAAGGCCGCGCCGAGCATCGGTTCGACACCGACGCTGCTGTAGGGGCCGTCGGTCGGCCAGCCGCCCAGGTTGCGCCAGAGGGCGGTGCTGCGGGGCTGGCCCGCGCACTCCAGTTCCAGCGTCAGCCGGTCGTCGCCGTCGATCACCTGGACCCGTGGGCAGTCGAGCAGTACCGCGCCGAGCGCGGTCCCGTCGTCCGGGCCGAGGGTGTCGAGCGTCAGCCCGGCGGGGGACGGCCACTCCCCGGTGAGCCACGGTGAGTCGGCGGGCCAGGTGCCCGGCGGCAGGAGCGCGGCGGCCTCCGGGTACAGCCGGGTCGGTGTGCCGGCGGGCGCGTCGAGGCGGGCCGCGGGGGACAGGTCGAGCAGGGCGTGCGCGGCCCAGACGAACCGGTGACCGGGGTCGGCGGCCAGCCGGTAGTCGGCCACCACCACGCCGCCTTCGTCGGTGATCCGGCGGCTCAGGGTGAACGTCCGCCGCTGGATCACCAGCGTGTCGGGGCCGGCCCGGCGCCAGGGCCGCGACCAGACCTCGCCGTGGTCGGGCTCGCCGCGCACGGTGGGCAGGCACTCCTCCAGCCCGCCGGCGTCAACGAACGCGTCGTCGGCGCGTACCTCGTCTCGGCCGGGGCCGGGGCCGCGCCAGAGCCACTCCCGGCCGCCACCGTGCAGGCTGGTCCACCGGCCGCCGTGCGCCACGTCGTACGCCACGCGCAGCGGCACCGGAGTCGCGCCGGTCACCATTCCGCGAACGACCCGTCGGCGTGCTGCCAGACCGGGTTGCGCCAGGTGTGCGGTGTCTGCGCGGCCTTGCGGACCGCCGCCTCGTCCACGGTGATGCCCAGGCCGGGCCGGTCGAGGCGGGCGATGTGCCCGTCCACGAACCGGAACGGTTCCGGGTCGACCAGGTAGTCCAACAACTCGGAGCCGACGTTGTAGTGGATCCCGATGCTCTGCTCCTGGATCAGGAAGTTCGGCGTCGCGAAGGCCACCTGGAGGCTGGCCGCCAGCGAGATCGGGCCGAGCGGACAGTGCGGGGCGAGCAGCGCGCCGTACGTCTCGGCCAGCGCGGCGATCCGGCGGACCTCGGAGATCCCGCCGGCGTGCGACAGGTCGGGCTGGACCACGGCGACTCCGGCCTGCAACGGGCCGAGGAACTCGGAGCGGCCGTAGAGGCGTTCGCCGGTGGCCACCGGGATCGGTGTGCTGGCGACGATGTCGCGCAGGTGGTGGGCCTGGTCGGGCAGGACCGGCTCCTCCACGAAGAACGGGCGCAGGGGAGCCAGCTCGGGCAGGATCCGGCGTACGGCGGCCAGCCCGGCCCGGCCGTGGAAGTCCAGCGCGATGTCCCGGTCGGGGCCGAGCACCTCGCGGGCGGCGGCGACCCGATTGATGATCTCGTCCACCTCGGCGGCGGTGGGGATGGGGGAGAGCCGCCCGCACGCGTTCATCTTGACGCCGGTGAGACCGGCGGCGACCTGCGCGGCGGCGGCGTCGGCCACCTCGTCGGGCTCGTCCCCGCCGATCCAGGAGTAGATCCGCACCTTCTCCCGCACCGGGCCGCCGAGGAGCGCGTGCACCGGCGCGCCGTACGCCTGCCCGGCGATGTCCCAGAGCGCCTGGTCGAGGCCGGCGACCGCGCTGGAGAGGATCGGGCCGCCCCGGTAGAAGCCGCCCTTGGTGAGCACCTGCCAGTGCTGCTCGATCCGCAGCGGGTCGGCGCCGATCAGGTATTCGGCGAGCACCTCGACGGCACTGCGTACCACTTCGGCGCGCCCCTCCACCACCGGTTCACCCCACCCGACCAGCCCGTCGTCGGTCTCCACCCGGCAGAACAACCACCGTGGCGCGACCAGGAAGGTCTCGATGCGCTCGATCTTCACTGACTGCCCCTTCGTCCCCGTGCCTTCTCGACGTCGCGGACGGCCTTGTCCAGCAACTCACGCATGGCGGTCTCGGCCGCCGTCTCGTCGCGCTCGCGTAGCGCGTCGACGACGGCACGGTGGCTGGGCACGGGGTCGTCGTGCGCGGCGCCGCCGTGCACCAGGCGGTCGCGTTCGGCGAGCCCGGTCTCCATCACCACCTCCATCCGTTCCAGCAGCTCGTTGTGCGTGGCGGTGAGCAGCGCGCGGTGGAAGGCGAGGTCGGCGGCGACGGCGGCGGCGGGATCACCGTTGGCCTCGGCCATCTCGGCCAGCGCCCGGTCGAGGGCGGCCAGGTCGTCCTCGGTCGCCCGGGTGGCGGCCAGCCGCGCGGCGGCCGGCTCGATGATCGCGCGTACCTCGTGCAGCTTTTCGAGCAGACGCTCGTCGGGGCCCTCGGCGAACTGCCAGCGGATCACGTCGCCGTCGAGCAGGTTCCAGTCGGCGCGGGGCCGGACGAAGGTGCCGCGTTTCTGCCGGGCGTCGACGATGCCCTTGGCCGAGAGGACCTTCAGCGCCTCGCGCAGGGCCGTGAGGCTGACGTCGAACTCCTCCTGAAGGGCGACGATGTTCAGGGTCGCGCCGGCGGGGATCTCACCGTTGAGGATGCGACGGGCGATCGCTTCGACGGTCTGCCCGTGGACGCCGCGGCGTGCGTACTGTGCCAATGCTCCTGGCCTTTTCGCTGGTCGGTATCGATCTCTCAGGCCGAGGCTTTCACCGCTGTCCAGCCACCGTCCACCACGAGGCTCGCGCCGGTGACGTAGGCGGCGTCCGGTGAGGCGAGGAAGGCGACGGTCGCGGCCACCTCGTCCGGGGTGCCGAAGCGTTTCGCCACCGTCTCGGCGACGCTGCGCTCGCGGTCCTCTTCGGACACATCGGCCCAGGCCGCGGTGAGGATCGGGCCGGGCAGCACGGTGTTGACCCGCACCTGTGGGCCGTACTCCACGGCGAGTTGGCGGCCGAGCGCGACCAGGCCACCCTTGGCCGCGGCGTACGCGGGGCGGCCGGGCAGCCCGACGAGCGCGTGCACCGAGGAGATCAGCACCACCGCGCCGTTACGGGTCCGCAGGTCGTCCAGGCAGGCGCGCACACCGAGGAACGCGCCGGTGAGGCTGACGCCGAGCTGCTGGTCCCAGGACTGCCGACTGGTCTCGTGGGCCGGGGCGACCCGCACGGCGTACGCGGTGCTGACCAGGATGTCGATCGGGCCGAGGCCGGCGTGTACGGCCGACACCGCAGCCGCCCAGTCGTTCTCGTCGCTGACATCGGCCACTACGGACAGTGCTCGTCCGCCGCGACCGGTCAGTTCGTCGGCCAGCGGGGTCGGATCGTGCACGTCGAGCAGCGCGACCGCCGCACCCTCGGCGGCGAGCCGCCGGGCCGTGGCGGCGCCGATCCCGCCCATAGCGCCGGTGACCAGCGCGTTCATGCCTTCAAGTCGGCGCATAAGCTGATCTACCTGCCCTCGCCCTGATCTCATCTAATCATTAATTACGAAGATATCTTGACAGCCGGCGACGTCCGATGCAACCTTCTCGACACAGCATTCACATGGACGACACACTGCGCGGTGACGCTGCGTGTCGTAGAGGAAGGGATACCTCCGTGAGCGACTTCGACCCCGGTCGCCGGCGATTCCTTGGCCATCTCGGGCTCGCTGGCCTGGGTGCCCTCGGCGCCAGCTCGTTCCTCAGCGCGTGCGCCAGCTCCGCCAGCGGACCGACGACGAGCAACGGCTCGGGCGCGGTCACCATCCAGTCCAACCTCTCCTCGCCGCAGGCCAAGGCAGCGATGGAGAAGCTGATCGAGACCTTCAACGCGCAGGGCAAGGGCACGGCCAGCCTCAACACGATTGCCTCGGAGACCTTCCGGACCCAACTGCCGACGTATCTGACCTCGGCGAACCCGCCGGACCTCTACACCTGGTACGCGGGCTCGGTCGCCAACGACTACGCCAGCAAGGACCTGCTGCTGGACGTCTCCGACGTGTGGAAGTCGCTCGGCGACTACCCCCAGTCGCTGCGCACCCTCTCCACCGACGCCAGCGGCAAGCAGGTCTTCGTGCCGATGAACAACTACTGGTGGGGCTTCTTCTACCGCAAGTCCAACTTCGCCAAGTGGGGCGTGCAGGAGCCGAAGACCTGGACCGAGTTCCTGGCGCTGTGCGAGACGTTGAAGAGCAAGGGCGTCCCGCCGATCGGCATCGGTCTCGGCGACACCCCGTGGGTGGCCTCGGCCTGGTTCGACTACCTCAACATCCGGATCAACGGCGCGCCGTTCCACCGTGAACTGCTCGCCGGCAAGCAGCGCTTCGACGACCCGAAGGTCAAGGCGGTCTTCACCCGTTGGCGCGAGGCGCTGCCCTACTTCGACCCCAAGGGCAAGGCGTACCCGTTCCAGGAGGCGACCACCGCGCTTCTGGCGGGCAAGACCGGCATGTTCCTGATCGGCACGTTCTTCGCCGACGCCGCACCCAAGGATGCCCTCGGTGACCTGGACTTCTTCCGGTTCCCGATCATCGACCCGGCGGTGCCACTGGCCGAGGAGGCCCCCACGGACGGCTTCTTCGCCAGCGCGAAGACCGCCAACCCGACCGGCACCAGGGCGCTGCTCAGCTACCTCTCCGGGGTCGAGGCCCAGGAGGCGTACGTCAAGGCCAGCTCCGGGATCGTCCTGCCGGCCAACCCGAAGGCCAAGGCGTCCGACTCGCCGCTCGTGGTCAAGGGCAAGGCGATGCTCGACGAGGCCAAGGAACTGACCCAGTTCTTCAACCGCGACTCCAGCGACGCACTCCAGCCGACCGCGGACACCGCGCTCACCAAGTTCATCGACAAGCCGGACCAGATCGACGCGATCCTGCGGGAGTGGCAGGCCGGCGCCGAGAAGGTCTTCAAGGGCTGACGTGACAGCAACGATCTCCACGACCTCGGTCACCCCCACCCGGCGGCGGCGACGATCGGCGCGACTGTCGCCGCTGCTGGTGGCGTTCGTCCTGGTGCCGTTCGCGGTCGAGAGCATCTGGGTGTTCTGGCCGGCGCTCCAAGGCTTCTGGTTCTCGCTCACCCGCTGGGACGGAATGTCGTCGCCGGCCTTCGTCGGCACCGACAACTACGTCGAGCTGGCCGGTGACGCCACCTTCCGCGGCGCGCTGATCAACACGGTGATCTGGCTGGTGCTCTTCGGCGGCCTCTCCGTGCTCGGCGGCTTCGGCATGGCGCTGGTGTTGCAGAAGGAGCGACGCGGCGTCGGCTTCTACCGGGCCGCGCTGTTCACCCCGGTCGTGTTCTCGCTGGTGGTGACCGCGCTGGTCTGGCGGGTGTTCTACCAGCCCGACGGCATCGCCGACACGATCCTGCGGGCCGTCGGGCTGGAGAGCCTGATCCGGCCCTGGCTCGCCGACCCGCAGACCGCCCTGTACGCGGTGATCCTGCCCGCGCTGTGGCGGCAGATCGGGTACGTCATGGTGCTGTTCCTGGCCGGCCTGAAGGCCATCGACCCGGCGCTGCACGAGGCGGCCCGGATGGACGGTGCCAACTCCTGGCAGCGGCTGCGACACGTCACGATTCCCCAGCTCAAGGGGGTCAACGCCGTGGTGCTGTCGGTCATCGTGATCGACTCGCTGCGCTCGTTCGACATCGTCTGGTCGCTGACCAAGGGCGGCCCGTACCACTCGTCGGAGCTGCTCAGCACCTACATGTACTCGACCGCGTTCCAGAGCCTGCGGCTGGGCTACGCCTCGGCCATCGCCGTCGTGATCTTCGTGCTCGCGCTGGCCGTCATCCTCGGCTACCTGGTCCGCGCGTTCCGGGAGGAAGCCTGATGAACAAGCTCCGTACCGGGGCCTTCCACACCGGCATGATCCTGCTCTCGCTGCTGTGGCTCGGGCCGGTGATCTGGGTCGTGGTGATGTCCACCCGGTCGTTCGACGACATCGCCGCGCACGGCGTGGGCAGCCTGCCCCGCTCGTTCACGCTGGACACCTACCGGCAGGCCTGGACCGACGGCGGTGAGTTACGCGCGTTGATCAACAGCATGCTGGTCACCGTCCCGTCGGTGGCGTTGAGTCTCGCCCTCGCGGCGATGGCCGCGTTCGCGCTGAGCCGGTTCCGGATCCCGGGCCGGCGCACGATCCTGCTGCTGATGCTCGCCGGCAACCTGCTGCCACCGCAGATCCTGCTCATCCCCGTGGCCAAGTTCAGCGAGCTGACCGGCCTGTACGACACGCTCTGGGCACTGATCGCGGTGCAGGTCGGCTTCGGGCTCGGCTTCTACACCTTCGTCCTGCACGGCTTCATGCGGGACCTGCCGGGCGAGATCCAGGAGGCGGCCACCATCGACGGCGCCGGCACGGCGCAGATCTTCACGAAGGTGATGCTGCCGCTGACCCGCCCCGCGCTGGCCGCCCTCGGCGCGTTGTCCTTCACCTGGATCTTCAACGACCTGCTCTGGGCGATCACCGTGCTACGTACCGATGACCACATGCCGGTCACCCCGGCGCTGCTGGCCCTCCAGGGGCAGTTCGTCTCGTCCTGGAACGTCATTGCCGCCGGCACGGTCATCGCGGCCGTCCCCACCGTCGCGGTGTTCCTCCGCTTCCAACGGCACTTCGTCTCCGGCCTGGCGCTCGGAGCGGTCAAGTGACCGCCGCTACCGGGCGGCGCTGGACGCTGCGCGGCACGCACACCGAGTACACCGTCACCGTGCCCGCGCACGGCCGCTGGCTGGAACTTGTCGCCTGGGGGCCGCACGGCGTCTCCGACGGGCCGTCGCCGGTCGCCTACGACGGCCCGGTGCCGTTCCTCACCGCCGGGGACGCGGCCCCCATCGAGTACGCCACCGACGCCGACCGCCCGTTCACCGGGGCCGACCTGGTGATCGAGACCGTGGACGGGCAGCGCCGGGTGGGCTTCGTGCACACCGAGGCGCGGATCGACGACGACCAGCGGGAGCTGGCCGTCGAGTTCGCCGACCCGGTCACCGGGCTGCGCGCCACCGTGCACTACCGGGTGCCCGCCGGCACCGACGTGGTGCAGCGCTGGGTCAAGCTGACCAACGACGGCACCGACGCGCTGCGGGTGGTCCGGGCCGGATCGGGCGGGTTCTGCGTACCCACGCCGCACGGCGCACTGCTCAGCCACCAGTGGGGGCAGTGGGCGCAGGAGTTCCAGCTCTCCCACGTCGAGCTGGGCCACGGAGCGTTCAGCATCGGCAGCTCCCAGGGCGTACCCGGGCATCTGCACGTGCCCTGGCTGGCCGTGCGGGACACCGCCGACCCGGCCGGCCCGGCGTGGGGGATGGGGTTGGCCTGGACCGGTTCGTGGGAGATCAGCGCCGAGCGGGACACCGGCGGCCTGACCCGGGTACGAATCGGCCGTCAGCTGGTCGACGGCCCGCTGGACCTGGACCCCGGCGAGGTGCTGACCCTGCCGGTGGTCACCGGCGCGTACAGCCCGGACGGCCTGGACGGGCTGGCCCGCGTCTGGCACACCCACCAGCGGTTGCTGGCCGCCGACCGGCTCACCCCGCGCCCGGTGCTCTACAACTCCTGGGAGGCCACCTACTTCGCCGTCGAGGCGCAGAGCCAGTTGGCGCTCGCCCGGATCGCCGCCGAGTTGGGCGTGGAGACGTTCGTGGTGGACGACGGCTGGTTCGTCGGTCGGAACGACGACACCGCCGGGCTGGGTGACTGGACACCCGACCCGGCGAAGTTCCCGGCCGGGTTCGACACGTTCATCGCCGACGTCCGGGCGCTCGGGCTGAACTTCGGGCTCTGGGTCGAGCCGGAGTGCGTCAACCCGAAGTCGACCCTCTACGCCGAGCACCCCGAGTGGGTCTACTCCGTCGACGGTCGGCCGCTCACCCCGGTGCGCAACCAGTACCTGCTCGACCTGGGTCGGCCGGAGGTCGCCGAGTTCGTCCACTCCACGGTGGACGGTCTGCTGCGCCGGTACGACATCGACTACCTGAAGTGGGACTTCAACCGCCCACGTACCGAACCGGGCCGGCCCGGTGAGGTCGGCCCGCTCGACCTGGACGGCGCGCACGTCGCCAACCTGCACCGGATCTACGAGCGACTGCGCCGGGACCACCCCGGCGTGCTGATCGAGGCGTGTGCCGGTGGCGGCGGGCGCACCGACCTGGCGATGGCCGCCCGCGCCGACGTCTTCTGGCCCAGCGACAACACCGGCCCGATGGACCGGTTGGCCATCCAGTACGGCTTCCTGCACGCCAACGCCCCGCACCTGCTCAGCTCCTGGGTCACCGACGCGCCCGGCTTGTTCGATCCGCGACCGCGAACGCTTGCCTTCCGGTTCGTCCTCGCGATGGCCGGCGTGCTCGGCGTCGGCGCGGACATCCGGGCCTGGACCCCCGCCGAGCGGGCCGAGGCCGCCGGCTGGATCGCCCGCTACAAGGAGATCCGGGACGTCGTCACGTACGGCGAGGTGCACCTGATCGGCGGCCCCGACCAGGCCCGCTGCGCGGTGCAGTACACCTCCCCGGACCAGCGCCGAATCGTCGTCCTGGCCTGGCACACCGGCCGCCTCGACGGGACCGGCCTGCTCCCGTCCCGCCCGGTCCGGTTGCCCCTGCGCGGCCTCGACCCGAAGGCCCGTTACTCGCACGGCGACCGGCACTACTCCGGCAGTCACCTGACCGCCGTCGGCCTGCCCGTGCAGTGGAGCGCGACCCACGACGCCGACCTCATCGTGCTGACCCGCGACTGAGGCCGGAGCACCACCACCCCCACCCCCGAGGGACAGGAGTACCTCCATGCGCCTGAACCGACAGCTGACCGCCGCCCTGGCCGTACTCGGCCTGGGCCTGGCCAGCCCCACACCGGCCATGGCCGGCCCCCCACAGGCCGGCCCCCCACAGGCTGGCCCCTCGCAGGCCGGCCCTCCGCAGGCTGGTCACGGTCCCGGTCGTCCCGGCCACCCGCCGGCCAGCGCCGGGGCCGAGGACCAGGGCGCGCCCACCTTCTTCGACAGTGGGCTCGCCCCGACGCCCTACCAGGGCTGGAACACCTACTTCGGCCTCGGTGGCGATCCCACCGAGGCCGAAGTCAGGTCGGTCACCGACCACATGGTCCGCAGTGGCCTGCGCGACGCCGGCTACACCTACGTCTGGATCGACGGCAACTGGGCCGCGCCCACCCCGCGTAACGAGGCCGGCCAACTCGTCGCCGACCCGGCCCGCTTCCCGGGCGGGATGGCCGCGCTTGCCGCGTACATCCACAGCTTGGGCATGAAGGCCGGCATCTACACCGACGCCGGGCCGTACCTGCCCGGGCAGTGTGGGCTGGGCAGCAACGGCCACTACCAGGCCGACATCGCCCAGTTCGCGGGCTGGGGCTTCGACGCGCTCAAGGCCGACTGGCTCTGCGGCCGGGCCGCCGGTCTCGACCCGGAGGCCACCTTCCGTGAGCTGGCCGAGGCGGTACGCCAGTCGCCGCGGCCGATGTTGCTCAACATCTGCAACCCGGTCAGCTCCGACTGGGGTGGCGGCCCGTACACCCCGGAACAGCTCTCCACCTGGAGCTACACGTACGCGCCCACCATCGCCGACTCCTGGCGGACGTACACCGACGTGGGGCTCACCGACCCGAGCCCGCAGTGGGCGTACCCGTGGGTGCTGCGCAACATGGACGTCAACGCGTACCACCCGGCGGCCACCGGACCGGGGCACTACAACGACCCGGACTACCTGCTGCCGATGCGCCCGCTGCCCGACGGCGGGTACGAGCTGAGCCTGGAGGAGTCCAAGACGCAGCTCGGCATGTGGGCCATCATGGCCGCGCCGCTGGTGATCGGCTCCGACCCGCGTGGCCTGCCGAAGGAGATGATCTCGGCGCTGACCAACCCGGAGATCGTCGCGGTCGACCAGGACCCGCTGGTCCGGCAGGGCGTCAAGGTAGCCGACACCGGCACCGACGCGCAGGTCTGGAGCAAGGTGCTCACCGGCTCCGGCAAGCGGGCCGTCGCCCTGCTGAACCGGCACGACACCGCGCAGCAGATCACCGTGAAATTCGCCGACGTCGCGCTCGGCGGGTCGGTGCGCGTCCGTGACCTGTGGACCCGTGCCGACGTGGACGCCCAGCCGAACACCCCGGGCGTGCAGCCGTTCACCGGCTCGTACACCGTCGAGGTGCCGGCGCACGGGGTGGCCATGCTCGGTCTGACCGGCACCGACCAGGTCGCCGGTGCCAACCTCGGCGGGACCGCCAGCGCCAGCCCCGCGCTGGTCCGAGTGGATGACACCCACGCCACCGCCTTCGTCCGCGACGCTTCCGGCGCACTGGCGGTCAACACCCGCACCGGTACGACGTGGGGCACGCACTGGACGTCACTCGGCGGCCCGGTCGGCGGACGGATCCTCGGCCAACCGGCCGCGTACGCCTCCACTGGCGGGCGGCTCGACGTCTTCGTCCGGGGCACCGACAACGCGGCCTGGCAGCGCACTTTCACCGCCGGGACGTGGGGACCGTGGCGCAGCCTCGGTGGCACGCTCACCGACGCGCCCACGGTGGCCTGGACCAGCCCGACCCAGTGGACCCTCGTGGCGCGCGGAGCCGACGGCAAGATCTGGTCGCGTACGCCGAGCACCGGCTGGGTCGGCGTCGGCGCGCCGGAGAACCGGCCGTTCTACGGTCGGCCGAGCGCGGTCGTCGACGACGCGGGCGTGCTGCACGTGGCGGTCCGCAGCCGTACCGACGAGGTGTGGTGGACCAGCCGGACCGGCACCACCTGGTCGGCCTGGACCAGCCTGGGCGGCACCACCAGCGGCAGCCCCACGTTGCTCGCCACGGCTGACCGGGTCTACCTGTTCTCGTTGGCCGCCGACAACCGCCTCTGGCAGCGCAACCTGAGCGATGGTGCCTGGGGCGGCTGGTTCCAACGTGGTGAGTTCGCCACCGACGCCTTCCGGGGCGCACCGGGGGCCGCCGCCGGCGCCAACGGCAGCGCCTGGCTGGCGGTACGCGGCGTGGACGACCGGGTGCACCAGATCGTCCTCTGATCACGGTGCTGCGGCCTGGTCAGGTCACGCCAATCGTGCGGTTGCTGTCGCCGAGCCAGCGTCGATCATGGAGTTGTGGTGCCTGGTTCAAGGGGTTTAATGGCGTTTGTCCCCCACCACAACTCCATGATCGACGGGGAGAGGTGGGGCGGGGCGGGGGGCGGGGGGCGGGGTGGGGCAGGGGCGGTGGGGAGAGGTGGTGGGGAGAGGTGGGGTGGGGGGTTAGTTGTGGCGGATGAGGCCTGGGCCGGGGGCGATGTCGATGTCGCCGTCCTCCACCTCGTGGCCGGCCGCGCAGCGGAGCACCGCGCGGACCGGTTGGCCGCAGTCGTGGTGGGTGGCGACGATGGACGGGCCGGCGTCGTCGGCGGCCCAGGTGTCGCCCCAGTTGCGCAGAGCGGTGATCACTGGCAGCAGTTCGTGGCCCTTGCGGGTGAGCTGGTACTCGTGGCGGGTGCGCTGACCCGGCTCCCGATAGGGGATGCGTTCGAGCAGATCGGCGGCGACCATTTCCTTGAGCCGGGCGGCCATGGCGGGTTCGCCGACGCCGACCCGGCGGACGAAGTCGTCGAAGCGGCGCGTGCCGAGTAGCGCCTCGCGCATGATCAGGACCGTCGACCTGCTGCCGACGATGTCCATCGCCCGGGCTACCGAGCAGTTCTCGCTCGACCAGGAGTCGCGATCTTCTCGGAGGTCCTCCATGCCGTCCAGCGTACCTGACTTGCGTAAAAGCTAGCCAGGTGGTTCACTTGGCCGTCGCTGGCTTATGCGGACATAAGTCAGACCGACCAGCATCGAGGACACCAGTGACCACCAACACCACGGCCCCGACCGCAGCCGCACCCGGCCCGGCCACCGCCAGGTCCGTTCGCGGTTCCCGCCCGGTGACCCTGGTCGCCATGTGCCTGGGCGCGATGATCACGTTCCTCCAGATCACCGCGACGGTCTCCGCGCTGACCACGATCCAGCAGGATCTGCGGGTCGACCCGACCACCCTGATCTGGGTTCCGAGCGCCTACACGCTGATGGTGGCGAGCGTGGTGCTGTCCGCCGCCACCCTCGGCAACCGCTACGGACGCAAGCGAATGTTCGGCGCCGGGGTCCTCGCGATGATCGTTGGCGCCGCCGTCGTGGCCGGTGCCCCGACCGTGGCCTGGGTGATCGTCGGGCAATTGGTCGCCGGCCTCGGCGGAGCCCTGATCCTGCCGAACAGCCTGGCGATCCTCGGCGCGACGTTCACCGACCCGCACCGACGTACCGAGGTCATCACCGCGTGGTCGGCGGCCTCCGGCATCGGGCTCGCGATCGGCCCACTCATCGCCGGCACGCTGCTGAAGCACCACGCGTGGCACAGCGTCTACCTGTCGACGATCGTGCTGGGCGTGGTCACCCTCGTCGCCGCCATCGGAGTGGCCGAGTCCCGGCCGAGCGCGGGCCGACTCGACGTACCCGGCCTGCTGCTCGGCACCGTCGCCATCGCCGCGGCCGTCTACGCCCTGATCCAGGGCGGCAAGGACGGCTACACCAGCCCGGTGGTGACGGTGGCCTGGATCGCCGCGGCTGCCGCACTCGTCGTGTTCGTCCTGGTCGAGCTGCGTTCCGATGCGCCGATGCTCGACCTGCGGCTGTTCCGGTCCGCGTCGTTCAGCGCCGTCATGGTCGTCGCCGCGGTGTCGCTGTTCGGCTTCACCGGCGTGGCGATCCTGCTGGTCCTCTTCCACGAACGTGTCCAGGCCCTCAGCCCGCTGGACACCGGCTGGCGGATGCTCGTGCTCTTCGGCGCCTACGTGGTCGTCGCCTTCGGCGCCGGGCGGGCGATCCGTCGTACCGGCTTCAAGGCGCCACTCACCCTCGGCCTGGTCTTCGGTGCGGCGGCGAGCTTCGGTCTGGCGGCCCAGGGTCCCACCGCGTCCTTCGGTCACCGGTGGCCGCTGTTCGCCTTGTTCGGTGCCGCGGGCGGCCTGGTGGTGGCCCCGGCGACCGCCGCCGCGCTGGCCAGCGTCGCGCCCGCACAGGCCGGGATGGCCTCCGGCGCGGTGAACGCTGCCCGACAGGTCGGCTCCGTGCTCGGCACGTCCCTGCTGGGCACGCTCTTGACCACCACGATGCTGGCCGACCTGCCCGGCCGGTTGGCCGCGCACCAGGTCGGTGAACCCACCCGTGGCGCCGTGCAGGCGGCGGTGGCCACCGGTGTCACCGGCGACCAGCCGCTGCCCGACCCGGTCCGGGCGGCGATCGCCGAAGCCATGACCTCCGGCGTCCAGGCCGGGCTACGAATCAACGGCATCGTCTTCCTCGTCACCGCCGTGCTCACCCTCGCCCTCGTCCGCAACCGGCCGCACCAGCACTGAAGCCAGCGCTGCGCCGATCACCACGACGATCAGCCGGTGGCGGTCAACCAGTGGTCACGGCCGCGGTGACCTCGACCTCCAGCACCGCGCCGTCGAGAAAGAGCCGGCTCACCTCGACGGTGGTGCTGGCGGGCCTGGTCTGCCCGAAGAAGCGGTTGCGGACGTCCGCATAGCCGGCCAGGTCGCCGAGGTCGGTCAGGAACGTCCGGACGTGCAGCACGTCGGCGAAGGTGGCGCCGTGCGCGGCGAGCAGCGCGCCGATCAACTCGAAGATCCGTTCGGACTGCGTCCGCACGTCGCCGGGTGCGACGACCGCGCCGGCGTCGTCCACCCCGACCTGGCCGGAGAGCATCAGCAGTGCGCCCCCGGGCAGGTCGAGGCGGGCGACGTGCGCGAACCGGTCGCCGAACGGCGCGGCGACGGTCGCGGGGTTGTCCAGGGTCACGTTCACGACTTCTCCTCGGCTGCGGCGGGGTCGGTGAGACGGGCGATGTCGTCCTGCGGATGGCGCGCGGCCGCCAACGCCGACGCGGCGGCGCGCAGCAGGGGCGCCGGCGCGTCGCCGAGCACGTCGAGGGCGAGCCGGGCGTCCTTCGCGGCCAGGGTGGCGGCGAACGCGGCGTCCGTGGCGGTCGCCCGGGCGACCGCGCCGCCGAGCGGCCCGGTGCCAAGTGCGTCGATCGCGGTACGTCTGTCGACGCCGACGGCGTCCGCGACGGTGAGCGCGTCCGCGACCGCGGTGACCGCGGTGACCAGCGCGGTGTTGAGCACCAGCTTCAACGCGGCGCCCCGGCCGGAGCCGCCGCAGCGACGGACGGTGCCCAACGTCCCCAGCAGCGGGGCGACCCGCTCGACGACCGCCTCCTCCCCGCCGACCAACACCACGAGTCGGCCTGTCTCGGCAGCTCCGGCGCTGCCGGCGACCGGAGCGTCGACAAGCGGTACGCCCGCCGGCAGCAGCGTGGCCAGTTCGGCCACGGCCCGGGGACCGATGGTGGACATCTCGATCACGGGGGTGCCCGGCCGCAGCGCCAGTGCCGCACCGGAGTCGACAAGCGTGTGCCGGACGGCGACCGCATCGGTGAGCATGGTGATCACCACGTCGGCGTCGCGGACCGCCTCGGCCGGGCTGCCGGCGGCTCGCGCCCCGGCGTCGACGAGCGGCGCGGTGCGGGCGGACGTGCGATTCCAGACGGTGAGCCGATGCTCGGTGGCCAGCAGCCGACGGCCGATCGCGGTGCCCATCGTGCCCGTACCCAAGAGGGCGATCTCGTTCATCTCGCCAACGCTAGGGTGCGGGAAGCCATGCCACCAGCGACTGTTCCGCATCACTGCCATGCTGCGGGAGCATGTCACGATGCAGCTGAACGCGCTCCAGGTCTTCCGTGCCGTCGCCGAGCACGGCTCCCTCACGGCTGCGGCCCGCAGCCTGCGCTACACCCAGTCGGCGGTGTCCCGACAGATCGCCGCGCTGGAAGCCGAGACCGGGTCGCCGTTGCTGGACCGGCTGCCGCGCGGCGTCGCCCTGACCGAGCAGGGCCGTTGCCTGCTCGGGCACGCCGAGGCGGTGCTCGACCGGCTGGACACCGCCCGGCGGGACCTGGCGGCGCTGCGCGACCTGTCCGCCGGCCGGCTGCGGGTCGGCGCGTTCCCCACGGCGGTCGCCGCGCTTGTGCCACGTGCTCTGGCCAGCTTCAAGTCCGCGCATCCCGAGGTGACCCTGTCGCTTGTCGAAGGGCTCACGCCGGGGCTGCTGGAGCGCCTGGTCCACGGCGACGCCGACGTCGCCGTGGTGAGTGCCGCCGCGGACCAGCCGCTCGACGCCGACCAGTTCGACCTGCACCACCTCGTCGACGAGACGCTTCTGGTGGCCGTACCCCGGACGCATCGGCTCGCGGACCGGCGGACCATCCGCCTGCGTGACCTGGCCGACGAGTCGTTCATCGCCGGCTCGGCGACCGCCGAGGAGACTCTGCTGCGAGCGACCCTACCGGCGGGCTTTCGCCCGCGGATCGACATCGTCGCGGCCGAGTGGACCGGCAAGCTGGGCTGTGTTGCGGCCGGTCTGGGCGTCGCGCTGGTGCCGGCCCTGGCCGTACGTGCCGCTCCATCCGACCTGACCCTGCTCCGCCTGCACCCCGACGACGCCTCCGTCCGGCGGATCTTCGCCGCGACCGTCGCCGGGCGGAGCCGACCACCGGCGGTACGGCGGTTCCTCACCCACCTGGACCGGGCGGCGGGCCTGAGCGAAGCGGACGGGTGACGCGGACCGCCGTGTGGCGGTCCGCATCCGGGCGTCACCCGGCGATGGCGTCGAGTTCCTCGATCGCGTCGGCCGGCAGCTTCAGATCTGCCGCCGCGAGGTTCTCCCGCAGGTGTGCCAGCGTCGAGGTGCCCGGGATCAGCACGGTGGTGGGGGAGCGCTGGAGGAGCCAGGCGAGGGCGACCTGCTGCGGCGACGACCCCACCCGGGTGGCCACGTCGTTGAGCGTGTCCGACTGCAACGGCGTGAACCCGCCGAGCGGGAAGAACGCGGCGAACGCGATGTTCTCCGCCGCGCACCTGTCCACCAGGGCGTCGTCCTGCCGGTTCGCGACGTTGTAGAGGTTCTGGACGGTGACCACCGGGGCGATGGCCTGGGCCTCGGTGAGCTGGGTGAGCGTCACATTGCTGAGCCCGAGATGCCGGATCAGCCCCTCCTGCCGCAGGTCGGCGAGGGCGCCGAACTGCTCGGAGAGGGGATCGTCGCCGGTGCCCTCCGCCACACCGACCCGCAGGTTGACCACGTCGAGCACCTCCAGGCCGAGGTGCTGGAGGTTGTCCCGGACCTGGGCCTTCAACTCGTCCGGCTCGAGGGCCGGGATCCAGGAGCGGTCGGCGCCGCGCCGCGCGCCGACCTTGGTGACCAGGTGCAGATCATCGGGGTACGGGTGCAGCGCCTCGCGGATCAGCTCGTTCACCACCACCGGGCCGTAGAAGTCGCTGGTGTCGATGTGCCGGACACCGCTGTCGACGGCCTCGCGGAGCACGGCGAGCGCCTGCTCGCGGTCGCGGGGCGGGCCGAAGACACCGGGGCCGGCCAACTGCATCGCCCCGTAGCCCATCCGGCTGAGGGTGAGGCCGTCAGCCAGGGTCAGGGACCCGCCGGGAAGGTTCTCGCTCATGTCGTCCTCTATCCGTATTCGGAGTGGGTATGCGTCGACTGTGCGCCGACAGCCGGCCGGCCGGCAGGGCGAGCTGTTCCTGGTAGTGACACAGCCAGTCACCGGGCGCTCGGGCGATCTACCGTCGGTGGCATGGACGCGACGAACCCACTCGGCGACTTTCTGCGTGCCCGTCGGGAGCAGACCCGGCCCGAGGACGTCGGGCTCGGTCCGGGCGTGGGCCTGCGCCGGGTGCCGGGGCTGCGGCGTGAGGAGGTGGCGATGCTGGCCGGCATCAGCGCCGACTACTACCTGCGGCTGGAGCAGGGTCGCGAGCGGCATCCCTCGGTGCAGGTCCTCGATGCCCTCGCCGGGGTGCTGCGGTTGGATCCGGAGGCGACCGCGTACCTGATCGGGCTGAGCCGCACGCGGTCGCGACGGGCGGTCCGACCTGCCGTCGAGCGGGTGCCGGCCAGCATCCTGCACCTGCTGCGGCAGCTCGACATGCCGGCCTTCGTGCAGAACCGCTACCTCGACATCCTGGCCTCGAACCCGATGGCGAGGGCGCTGTCGCCGAATCTCGCCCCGGGCGCGAACCGACTCCGCGCGGTGTTCCTCGACCCGGCCGAACGGGAGCTGTTCCGCGACTGGCGGCAGGCGATGCAGAGCGTGGTGGGGCAGATGCGTGCCGACTCGGGCGGAGCCACCGACGATCCCCGGTTGACGGCGCTGGTGGGGGAGTTGTCGCTCAAGAGCGACTGCTTCCGCCAGTTGTGGGCGCGGCACGAGGTGCGTCGGCGGGAGGGCGTGGTCAGCCGGCTGCATCATCCGGAGGTGGGTGACCTCGACCTGTACTGCGACAAGCTCGCGGTCGCGGGAGCCGACGGGCAGTTGTTGGTGATCTACCACGCCGAGCCGGGTACGGAGTCCGCGCGTTCCCTGGGGCTGCTCGGCTCGATCGCCGCCAGTACCCGCGACGACATCCCGGACAGCCTCCGACCCGGTGACCCGGCCCGGCTCTACCCCCTGGAGTGAGCCCGTGCCCGGCGGGTTTGACAGCCGTTGTTTGTGAGTGCACACTTACAAACATGCGATCCACTGCCGAAGCCCGTCGGGTCACCGTGCTGAACGGCGCGGTCTCGGCGTTCGCCCGCACCGGCTTCCACGCCACCCCGGTCACCGCCGTGGCCGCCGCCGCCGGCATCTCCGAGGCGTACGTCTTCCGGCTCTTCGCCGGCAAGCTCGGGTTGTTCGTGGCGGCCGCCGAGACGTGTTTCGAGCGGATCGCCGTGGCGATCGAGGCCGGGGGCGAGCGTGCCGCCGGCGGCAGCCCGGAGGAGGTCCTCGACGCGATGGGTGGTGCCTACGCGGAGCTGATCGCCGACCGCGATCTGCTCCTCTTCCAGGTGCAGGCGCAGGCCGTCACGGACATCCCCGAGATCGCCGACGCGGTACGGGCCGGCTACCGGCGGATCGCGACCCTCGTGCAGGACCGGGCCGGCGCCGACGACGCGCAGGTGCAGCGGTTCTTCGCGTACGGCCAGCTCTGCCACCTGATCGTCACCGTCGGCCTGGAGCAGGTTCCGGAGCCGTGGGCCCGTGCCCTGACCGCCGGCATCCGGCACCCCTGACCCGACCACCGACCCCTGGGCCGCGACAGTGGCCCACTTTTTCACCCCGACAAGTGTGTGAGTGCACACTTACAAACGAGGAGGATCCGATGACCAGCAATGCGATGATCACCGAAGTGGTGCTGCCCGGCGTGGTGGAGCCCGACGGACTCCAACTGCACCGACGTGCCATGCCCGTCCCCGCCCGGGGCCAGGCGCTCGTCCAGGTCGAGGCCACCGGCATCTCGTTCGCCGAGCAGCAGATGCGCCACGACCGCTACCCCGGCCAGCCGAAGTTCCCGTTCGTGCCCGGCTACGACCTCGTCGGCACGGTCCGGGCGGTCGGTCCCGGCGCGGACGGCTCGCTTGTCGGCACCCGGGTCGCGGCGGTCACCAAGACCGGCGGCTGGGCCACCCACGCGCTTGTCGACATCGACGCCCTGACCCCCGTACCCGCCGAGCTGGACCCCGCCGCCGCCGAGACCGTCGTCGTCAACGGTGTGACGGCCTGGCAGATGCTGCGAAGTGCCGGCCTGCGGGCCGGGCAGACCATCCTCGTGCACGGCGCGAACGGTGGCGTCGGAACAGTGCTCGTCCAACTCGGACGCCACCTCGGCCTGCGGGTCATCGGCACCGCCGCCGCACGTCATCACACCGCGCTGCGCGAACTCGGCGTCGAACCGCTCGACTACCGTGACCCGGACCTGACCGCCCGCGTCCGTGAGCTGTCGCCGAACGGTGTCGACGCCGTCTTCGACCCGGTGGGCGGCCCGGGAGTGCGCACCTCGTACGGCCTGCTCGCCCCCGGCGGCACGCTCGTCGTCTACGGCAACGCCGGCGCCGTGGACTCCGGCCAGTCGGTCGCGTGGGTCTTCGTGAAGCTGCTGTCCCGCCTCTACACCTGGAACGCGCTGCCCAACGGCCACCGGGCCGGCTTCTACAACTTCTGGGCCGGAAACCTCACCCGCCGGGCCGCGTTCCGGCGTCGCCTGCGCACCGACCTGGGCACCGTGCTCGACCTCCTGCGACAAGGGGTGATCGTGCCGCAGATCGCCGCCCGTTACCCGCTCAGCGAGGTCTCCACCGCGCTGGTGTTCGCCGAGGCGCGCAGCCGGGCGGGCAAGGTGGTGTTGGAGCCCTGATCACCGGTGCGCCGGTGGCGCGTCCCGGCGGCCCGCCGGTCGGTGAAGGTGCGGTCGCGCACCGCGAGGGCGTACGGTGAACATGTCGCCCGGGATCCCGGTGGCCGCCGGACGCCGTCCGCCACCAGCCCAGACAGGGCGTAACCGATCGTCATCCCCATCGCCGCGACGGCTGGTCGTGTTGTTGATCGCCGACCCCGTCCCGGCTGTCCGGTTCGCTGGTCAGCACCGCCGGGACGGCGGTGTCCGGACCATCGTCCTCCGTGCGAATGATCGTTCCGAACGCCTAACAGGGGAGCACCAGATGAGGATCGCCAGGGATCGGATCGTCACCGCACTTCGCGACCGGGGTCAGCAGGCCCGGGCCGACTGGGTCGAGCGCGAGCTGCCGGAGCTGGTTGACCCGGCGAAGCACTCCGGGCTGCTCGCCACCCTGCACCTCAACCCAGCTGATCTCGCCGACGCGTCCTCCCCTTGAGGGTTGCGCTGCTCGGACCGGTCGCCTGGCGTACGCCTCCACAGCACTACGGCCCATGGGAGCAGGTGACCGGCCTGCTCGCGGAGGGGCTGGTCAGCCGCGGCGTCGACGTGACCCTCTTCGCGACACTGGACTCCGTCACCTCCGCCCAACTCGACGGAGTCTGCCCCCGGGGGTACGCGGACGACCCGGACCTGGACGGCCGGGTGTGGGAGGCGATGCACGTCTCGCACGCGCTGGCCCGCTCGGCCGAGTTCGATCTGGTGCACAGTCACCTCGACTGGCTTCCGTTGGCGTTCGCGGAGCACTGCCACGCTCCGCTGCTGACCACGGTGCACGGCTTCTCCGGCGCGGGAATCCTGCCCGCCTACGGCCGAGCCCGCTCGTCGTACGTGTCGATCTCCGACGCCGACCGGGCGCCGGAGCTCGACTACGTCGCCACGGTGTACCACGGCGTCGACGTCGGCGGCCTGCCGTTCACCGACAAGGCCGGCCCCGGGCTGGCCGCCTTCGGCCGGATCCACCCGGACAAGGGCACCCACACCGCGATCGAGATCGCCCGCCGCGCCGGCCGACCCCTGACCATCTGCGGCATCGTGCAGGACGAGCGGTACTTCGCCGAACAGGTGGCCCCGCACATCGACGGTGACCAGGTCGTGTTCCTCGGGTCGGTGGGTCCGCAACGGCGAGCCGAGGTGCTGGGAGACAGCACCGCACTGCTGCACCCGATCGCCTTCGACGAGCCATTCGGACTGTCGGTGGTGGAGTCGATGGTCTGTGGCACGCCTGTCGTCGCGTACCAGCGGGGGTCCATGTCCGAGGTCGTCGACGATGGGGTGACCGGACTCCTCGTCCACACCGTCGACCAGGCCGTCGAGGCGATCACCCGGGCCGCCGACCTCGATCGGGTCGAGTGTCGGGCGCAGGCTCTGCGGCGCTTCAGCGCGGAGCGGATGGTCGACGACTATCTCGTCGTCTACGACCAGCTCGTTCGTACCTGACTGGACCACACACCTCTCCGTTCCGCCGGTCACACACGCTGACCTGCGTACGCCGTTCCCGCGTGAGGCCCCGCCCGTACTCCAGGCGGGGCCGACAACCGGAAAGGCTCGACGTTCATGCCCAGCTACGGATTCCTCAGCACCCACCCACCGACCCGGTGTGGACTGGCCACCTTCAACTCCGCACTCGCCGCCCAGTTGACCGCCGACGGCACTCGCGGGGGCATCGTCCGGGTCACCGATCACGGCGACGACCAGCGCCCGGTGCCCGGGGTCGTGCACACCTGGTCGGCGCTCACCCCGGCCGGCTGGCGGGACGCGGCGGCCGTCCTGAACACCTTCGACGTGGCGATCGTCCAGCACGAGTACGGCATCTACCCCGGCGCCGACGGCGAGGACGTCCTGCCGCTGCTGCGGCGGCTCACCGTGCCGAGCATCGTGGTCCTGCACACCGTGCTCCGCCAGCCCACCGCCCGGCAGAAGTCCCTGTTGGAGCGGATCGTGGCCACCGCCGGCGCGGTGGTCACGATGACCGACACCGCTCGGGACCGGCTGCTCGTCGGGTACGCCGTCCCCGCCGACAAGGTGACGGTCATCCCGCACGGCGCCGCCGAGCTCGCCGACGTACCCGTCGAGCGGCGTACCCGCCCGCACCTGCTGACCTGGGGGCTGCTCGGCCCCGGCAAGGGAGTCGAGTGGTCGTTGCGTGCCCTCGCGCGGTTGCAGGATCTGGAACCGACACCTACCTACACGGTGGCCGGACGGACCCACCCGAAGGTGGTCGAGCACCAGGGTGAGGCGTACCGGGCGGGGCTGCACCAGCTCGGCGCCCAGTTGGGCGTCGCGCACGCCGTCGACTACCAGGACGTCTACCACGACCAGGAGGCGCTGGGCCGGTTGATCCGTTCCGCCGACGTGGTCGTCCTGCCCTACGACTCGCGCGAACAGGTCACCTCCGGCGTACTCATCGAGGCGGTGGCCGCCGGGGTGCCCGTCGTGGCCACGGCGTTCCCGCACGCGGTGGAACTGCTGACCGGTGGGCCGGGTCTGGTCGTACCCCATCAGAACCCGGCGGCGCTCGCCGCGGCGATCCGGCGGGTCCTGACCGAGCCGGGCCTGACCGCGCGGCTCGCCGGCCGGGTCCGGCCGCTGGCCGCGCACCTGCGCTGGCCGGCGGTGGCGGCCCGCTACGAGACGCTCGCCGACCAGCTCAGCGAGGCCCGCCCGCCGGCGGTCAGCGCGGTGCCGGCGTGACCGCGACCACCGGCCGACCCCGGACCTCCCCGCGGGGGCGCTGGGCGACGGCGCCCGCGCCGAGCTTCGCGCACCTGATCCGGATGAGCGACGACACCGGTCTCTTCGAGCACGCCCGGCACGCCATCGTCCGTCGGGAACACGGCTACTGCACCGACGACGTGGCCCGTGGTCTGGTCGTCGTCAGTCGCGAGCCGGACCCGGGCGAGGAGTTGCTGCGGCTCGCGGAGCGGTACCTCGCGTTCCTGACCCATGCGCAGGGCGCCGACGGGGCCTTCCACAACCGGCTCGGGCACGACCGGCGCTGGGCCGACGAACCAGGGCTCGGCGACTGGTGGGGTCGGGCGCTGTGGGGTCTGGGCACGGCCGTCGCCCGCAGCCCCGCACCCTGGGTACGGGAGGAGGCGCTCGTCGCCTTCAGCCGGGGCGCCGGCCGGCGTACCCGGGCACCACACGCGATGGCCTTCGCCGGCCTGGGCGCGGCCGAGGTCCTGCGCCGCCACCCCGGTCACGTCGCCGCGGCGTCCCTGCTGGCGGACGCGGCCAGCACTGTCGGACCGCCGGGCGCCGACCCGCGCTGGTCGTGGCCCCGGCAGGAGCTGACCTATGCCAACGCCGCCCTCGCCGAGGTGGTCATCGTCGCCAGCCAACTGCGCGAGGGTGGGCCACCCCTGGACGACGGCCTGCGGATGTTGGCCTGGTTGCGGGACGTCCAGCTGCGCGACGGACGACTGTCGGTCGTACCGGTCGGAGGTTGGCGGCACGGCGCCGTGCGGTTGCGCCACGACCAGCAGCCGATCGAGGTCGCCGCCTTCGCGGACGCCTGTGCCACGGCGGCCACGGTCACCGGTGACCCCGAGTGGGACACCGGGGTACGACAGGCGGTGGGGTGGTTCCTCGGCGACAACGACCTCGGTGCGCCGATGTGGGATCCGGCGACCGGTGGCGGCTTCGACGGGCTGACCGCACACGGACCCAACCTCAACCAGGGCGCGGAATCCACCCTCTCGCTCCTCGCCACCCTCCAGCACGCCCGGCGGTGGTCGTGACCCGGAGTCTGGCCGTCCGGCAGGACGCCACTCTCGCCCCGGATCCACGGCGGGTCATCGTCAAGCTCTTCGTCCCGGGGGAGGACGCCGCGGTGGTACGCACCCGCGCGCGGGCACTCATCGACCGGGTCGCGCGCCTCGACGACGAGGAGACCGGCCGGCTGCTGCGGGACACCTTCGACCGCTTCGGCGCCCGGCACCGTGACCTGGCCGGCACGTTCCACCACCACTACGACCTAGTCCGGCACCGGGCCGCCCGGGCGCGGGATCTCTCCCCGACCAGCCGGCTGCTGGTCGGCGCGTACTTCAGCCACGAGTACGCCGTGGAGGCCGCTGCCCTCTGCAATCCGTCCATGGTGGCCCACCCGGACCAGACCGGTCTGGGCGCCGGGCAGTTGCGCGTCGCGGTCAGCCTGCGTCAGATCGGCGAGGGTCACCTGTCGTCCATCGGGTTCGCCACAGCCGTCCTCGGACCGGGACGTCAGCTCACCGTCGCCGATCGGACCGGCCCGCTGGCCGTCGGGCAGCGGGTGGGCGTACGGCACCGCCGGGACCTGCTCGTCGCCGGCCTGGCCGAGGAGGGCTGCGACAACGAGGTCGCCGCGACCGTGCTGGACGCCCTGCCCGAGTGGTACGACGAGGCCACCTTCGAGCGGGCGCTCGCCAACCTGCCACCTGATCTGCTCTCCCGCAGCACCGGGTTGAGCACCCTCGAACAACTGCGTCGCACCAACGCCGGCAGCTACGCCACGGCCTTTCCCGCCGACACGGCCCTGCACCAACGGGTGCTCTGGCCGGCCACCCCGGCGGAGAGCAACGGCATGGAGGACGCGCGGTTCGTCCGGTTCGTCGACGAGTCCGGGCCGGTGTACCGGGCCACCTACACCGCCTACGACGGCCGGAGCATCGCCACGCGTGCGCTGGTCAGCAGCGACCTGCGCCGCTTCGAGATGACCCCGATGCGCGGGCCGGGTGCCCGGAACAAGGGGATCGCGCTGTTTCCGCGTACCGTCGGCGGCCGGCACCTGGCGCTGTGTCGGAGCGACGGCGAGACCATCGGCCTGACCGGCCTGGACGCTGACAACCGCTGGCAGGCCCCCATCCCACTGCACGCGCCGCGGGACAGTTGGGAGTTGATCCAGGTCGGCAACTGCGGATCCCCGATCGAGACCGACGCCGGCTGGCTCGTGCTCACCCACGGCGTCGGACCGATGCGCCGGTACGCGATCGGCGCGCTCCTGCTCGACCTGGACCGACCGGAGCGGGTCATCGCGCACCTTCCGGGTGCGCTCATGTCACCCGACGAGGACGACCGGGACGGGTACGTACCCAACGTCATCTACTCCTGTGGGGCGCTCATCCACGACGGCGAGGTGTGGCTGCCGTACGGGGCGAGTGACGCCCGGGTGGGTTTCGCCACCGTGCCGGTGGCCGCGCTCCGGGCCGCGATGGTGGACTCCCCACCACCGGCCGGGCGGAACGGCTGATCGTTGGTGGTGCTGCCCCGGCGGCCGGTTGGTCACCGCCCGCCGGGGCATCTCGGTCAGGAGTTCGTCGTCCGACGCCGGTAGAGGAGCAGCAGGGCTGCGCCGCTGGCGACGGCGACGCCGCCGATCCCGGTCAGGACGGGCACCAGGGCGCTGCCGCCGCTGCCGCCGGTGACGGGCAGCCTCGTGCGGGTGGGCGTTGCCGTGGGCTGGCCGGTGGGGTTACCGGTCGGTGTGCCCGTGGGCTGACCGGTGGGTGTGCCGGTCGGGGTCCCAGTCGGCGTCCCGGTCGGCGTGCCCGTGGGCGTGCCCGTGGGCGTACCGGTCGGTGTTCCGGTCGGCTGGGTGGGCGTACCCGTCGGCTGGAGGCAGACGGGGGCGTTGATGGTGTTGGTGTCGAGGGTGACGGCGCCGGTCCGGGCCATGGCGCGGCCCTGGAGGGTGGCGCCGGTGGTCATGGTGACCGATTCCTGGGCCAGGATGTTGCCCACGAACTGGCTGCCCGTGCCGATGGTGGCCGAGCTGCCCACCTGCCAGTAGACGTTGCAGGGCGAGGAGCCGTTGATGAAGACGACGCTGCTGCCCGACGCGGTGACGAGGGTGGAGTCGATCTGGAAGATGAACACGGCTCCCGGGTCGGCCTGGCTGTTGAGGGTCAGGGCTCCGGTCAGTTGGGCGGCGCCGATCCGGTACACCCCGGGGACCAGCGTGCTGCCACCCAGTTCCGCGGGCAGGATGGTGAACGGGGTCCGACCGGCCGCGTCGTTGTAGGCGGTGGTCAGGTCGTTCTGTGCCTGTAGCGCGACGGCGTCGGCGAGGTGCGTCTCGCCGCCCACGAGGCCGGGCGGGAAGCCGGTCGCGGCGCTGCCGGGGCTGACGCCGAGGTTCTGGGCGAGGAAGGTCGGCCCGGTGTTGGTGACCCTTGCGCCGGCCAGCACGGAGAAGCTCGCCGCCGTGCCGAGGTCGACAGGTGCCTCGGCGGCGCTCGCGCCGGTGCCGCTGAAGATGAGTACGGCGACGGCTGTGCCGCCGGCGGCGACGGCCGCCAGCGCGGACATGGCCGCGCGGCGCGGATGGCTCAATAGCTTGGTTGTCACGACGTGCCCTTTCGCGAAGGCGTCTCACCAGACGCCAGCGGTGCGGTGGTTGGGTGCCGCACCGGACCACAGGGGTTGCTTAAACGGACTTTTTCACACCTAATTCACAAAAGTAGTAAAACCCCAGGGATAGGTGGGGCCGGCGGGGTGCAGGGGCACGCGAGCGGCCGGTGTTGGTGATCGGCAGGTGAGGAACGCGGGCGGGGCAAGGTAGCGTCACCGCACGTCCTGCCGTGGCCGTACGGTTCGGGGAGGATCGGGGGAGGTGGGTCGTGGGCGACGTCGGCGAGATGGTGCGGTGGTTGCAGCTCAACGCACCCCGGAGCGGCCCGGACGAGCTGTCGCAGCTCGTCGCCCGGGCGGCGCCCGCCATCGACGCCACCGAGATCGTGATCTACCTGGCCGACTACACCCAGTCCCTGCTCGTGCCGCTGCTCGGGGCGGGTCTGGTCCGGGACGAGTTGTCGATCGAGACGACCCTCGCCGGCCGGGCCTTCACCAACCTCGACATCCAGCGCGCGCCGGACAACCCGGACCGGGTCTGGGTGCCGCTGCTGCTCGGGTGCGAACGGATGGGCGTGCTGGAGATCGTCTCGCCGGCGGCCGCCGACGCGACCATGGACGGGCCAGCCTGGGAGGTGGCGGTCAACATCGCCCAGATCCTGGTCAACCGGCGGCTCTACGGTGACGTGGTCGAGCGGATGCGGCGGCGACTGCCGATGCAGGTCGCGGCCGAGATCGTGTGGGGGCTGCTGCCGCCGCTGACCTTCGCCACCGACGACCTGGTGATCACCGCCATCCTCGAACCCTGTTACGACGTCGGCGGCGACATCTTCGACTACGCGTTGAACGGCGACGTGCTCAGTGTCGGGCTCTTCGACACCTGTGGGCACGGCATCAAGGCGAGCACGCTGGCCTCGCTCGTGGTCAGCGCGTACCGCAACGCGCGCCGGTGTGGCCTCGACCTGGTCGACACGGCGATCAGCATCGACAGGTGGGTGCGTTCCGAGCACCCGAACTTCTTCGCGACCGGGCTGCTCATGGAGTTGGACCATCGCACCGGCCGACTGAGCATGATCAACGCGGGTCACCCGGGTGCGATGTTGCTGCGCGACGGCAAGGCCATCCGGGAGCTGCCCGGGCCGACCGCGTTGCCGCTCGGGCTGGGCCACCTGTCGGCCCGCCGCCCGAGGGTGCACGTGGAGGAGTTGCACCCGGGCGACCGCATCCTCGCCTACACCGACGGCATCACCGACGCGCGGAGCGCGGACGGGGAACAGTTCGGGTTGGACCGGCTCGTCGACTTCGTCAACCGCGCCCTCAACGACGGGTTGCCCAGCCCGGAGACGATGCGTCGCCTGGTGCGCGCCGTCGTCGGCTACCAGGACGACCGGCTTGAGGACGACGCCACGGCCCTCTTCCTGGAGTGGCGACCGCCGCACCTGCCGCTCGCGCACCTCCGCGACCTCGCCGCGCCCCGCCCCTGACCGGAGACAGTGGGATTTTGCACTCCCAGTGCACTTGTCTGCGTCGGGAGGGGTGTCTAGCGTCACCTCATGGCCGACTCATGGACCTTCGCCGTGGCGCGTGACGACCTCGGAAAGACCACGCTCGTCGAGGGCGCCCCGCCCGCTGTGGCCGACGGCGAGGTGCTGCTGCGGGTGGACCGGGTCGGCCTCACCGCCAACAACGTGACCTACGCGGTGCTCGGCGACGCGATGCGCTACTGGGAGTTCTTCCCACCGGCCGGGCTCGGGCCGCAGTGGGGCCTGCCGCCGCTCTGGGGCTTCGCCGAGGTGGTCACCTCGACGGTCGCCGGCGTCGAGACGGGACAGCGGGTCTACGGCTATCTCCCACCCGCGGGTCACCTGCTGGTGCGCCCGGACCGGGTGGACGCGTCCGGGTTCCGGGACGCGAGCCCGCACCGGGCCGAGTTGCCGTCACCGTACAACGCGTACCGGTCGACCACCGGCGACCCGGCGTACCGGCCCGACCAGGAGGACCTGCTGATCCTGTTCCGGCCGCTGTTCTTCACCTCGTTCATGCTGGCCGACCAGGTCGCCGACAACGACTTCTACGGTGCCGAGTCGCTGCTGCTGTCGTCGGCGTCGAGCAAGACCGCGTACGCCGCCGCGTTCGAGCTGCACGGTCGCGGGCCACGCCTGGTCGGCCTCACCTCGCCCGGCAACCTGGCCTTCACCCGCGCACTCGGCTGCTACGACGAGGTCGTCTCGTACGACGACATCGACGCTCTGGACGCCGTCGCGTCCGTCTACCTCGACCTGTCCGGCGCACCCTCGACCCGGGCCGCCCTGCGTCGGCACCTCGGTGACCGGCTGGTCCGGGACATCGCGGTCGGCCTCACCAACCAGACGCCGAACGCCGACGCCGCCGAAGAGGTGTTCTTCGCGCCGGTCCAGATGCGCAAGCGCGGCCAGGACTGGGGTCGTGCGGGGCTCGACCAGCGGTTCACCGAGGCCTGGCAACGCTTCACCGCCATCGTCGGCGGGTGGCTCGACGTCCAGGTGGGCGCCGGGCCGGAGGCCCTCCAACGCGCCTGGCTCGACGTCCTCGGCGGCCGTACGCCGCCACGGGTGGGGCACGTCGTCCAACTCTGAGCCGTCGGGGTGCTGCCGGCCGTGGGTCGGCGGTGCCAGCCTCAGAACGCGCTGTGGTCGAGGTCGACGAGGTGATGACGCAGCGCCGCCAACGACCGGGAGATCAGTCGGGAGACGTGCATCTGCGAGACGCCGACCCGGTCGGCGATCTGCGCCTGGGTCAGGTTGCCGTAGAAGCGCAGGGTCAGGATCTGACGTTCGCGCTCCGGCAGCGTGGCGAGGGCCGGCTCCAGGGCGACGCGGATCTCGACGAGGTCGAATTCGTGGTCGTCGCCGCCGAGGGTGTCCCCGAGTTCCCGACTGCCGTCGACCCCGGCCGGCGTGGACAGCGACGTGGCCCGGTAGGCGCGTGCGCCCTCCAGCCCTTCCAGGACGGTCTCCTCGGACAGGTCGAGGTGGGACGCGATGTCCGCCACCGTCGGCGAGCGACCGAGGGTCTGGGTCAGCGCGCTGTTCGCCGCGCTGATCGACAGGCGCAACTCCTGGAGGCGACGGGGCACGCGCACCGACCAGGTGCGATCCCGGAAGTACCGCTTGATCTCGCCGATGATCGTGGGAATGGCGTACCCGCTGAAGTCGACACCCCGGGTGTGGTCGAAGTTGTCCACGGCCTTGATGAGCCCGACCGAGGCGGTCTGGGTCAGGTCCTCGTCGGGTGCGCCGCGTCCCGAGTAGCGGCGCGCCAGATGCCGGGCCAGCGGCAGCCACGCCTCGATCGCGCGATCCCGCAGTGCGTGGCGGTGTGGGTCGTCCGCCCCGGTCTCCGCCAGGGCGACCAGGAGTTCCTCGGGGGTCTGGTCGCTGCTGCGCTGGTCGACGCGGGTGCTGGGGGCCGTTCCGACGATGCTGGCCATGGGGGTGGTCCTTCCCAAACCTGCCCGTCGATCGGATCGACCGGAAGATCTCCGAACCGGCTTGCCGCCGGAGCGCACGTACGGGCGAAGATGCGCTGTCGCAAGGCCACGAGCACGGGCCTCGCCACCGCGTCATGTCGTGCACTTGATGACTCGTACGCTACCCGAAAGGAGTAGCTATTACTAGCCGAAAGTATGAGTGGGCGTGGTGGACCGAACCGCCGGATCAGCCGCGCGGGTCGTGCTCGTCGCCAGCGGTCGGGCTCTGCGGGGCGGGCTGCACCGCGAACGGATGGCGCAGCCGGCGCATGGCCTCCGCGCTGCCGTCGACGGTCACCGCCGACCCGTCGGCCGCGTCGGCGTTCGACGTGGCGAGAAACAGGGCCGGTCGGGCGTTGTCGTTCGATGTCATGCAGGATCCTGTCTTCGGTGAAGGAGGGGCGTCCGGGCCACGGGACGTGTCGTCCGGTGACCTCGTGACGGTTCGGCGCCTCGCAGCGGCGCCCGATCAGGGTGTCTCGTGCACGGGCATACGCCCGGCGACACCGACACCCCGCACCATACCCGGCGCTGTCGATCCGCACGCGCCGCCGACGGACCCCGGTCGGGCCAGCTCGCCGACGGCGGGAAATTCTGTAATCCCACCTGCCGGTGGCAGTCTCCGAACGTGAGGGCGGTCAGCGCACACAGCGCGGTCCGCGCGGATCAGCACCTGAGGAGTGACAGCCATGCCGTCAGCCGGTCGAGCGCTACCCGATGTCGGGTTGGTCGTCGCGGCCCGACAGGGCGAACAGCGTGCCCTCGACGACGTCGTCGCGGCCTCGCTCCCGTTGGTCTACAACATCGTCGGGCGTGCGCTGCGCGGTCACGCCGACGTCGACGACGTGGTCCAGGAGACGTTGGTACGGGTGATCCGGCACCTGCCCGCGCTCAACGACCCGGCGGCGTACCGGTCCTGGTTGGTAGCGATCACCATTCGCCAGGTGCGCGACTGGGAACAGCGCCGACGTGTCGCGCTCAACCGTGACGCCGGGCTCGACGTGATCCACAACGTGCCCGACCCCGCTTCCGACTTCGCCGGCATGACCATCCTCCGGCTCGGTCTCACCGACCAACGACGCGAGGTCGCCGAGGCGACCCGCTGGCTCGACCCGGACGACCAGGAGTTGCTCTCGCTCTGGTGGCTGGAGGAGACCGGCGAGATCACCCGGAACGAGGTCGCCGACGCGCTCAGCCTGTCGCCCGGACACGTCGCCGTGCGGATCCACCGGATGAAGGAGCAGATCCAGAGCGCCCGCGCCGTCGTCCGCGCACTGCGTGCCCGCCCTGGTTGTCCGGACCTGGAGGCCGTGACCGTCGACTGGGACGGCACCCCCAGCCCGTTGTGGCGCAAGCGCCTGGCCCGACACGTCCGCGACTGCGCGTTCTGCGGGCGGCTGGGATCCACCCTGCTGCCGATCGACCGGCTGCTCGCCGGACTGCCGATGCTGCCGTTGCCGACGGGTCTCAGCGCCCATCTGCCGAGCGCGGCGGTGCCGTCGGCCGGCGCGCCGGCCGTGCCGCCCCACCCGCCGACGGCTGGGCCGGGTCCAGCCGGTGGTGTGCCCACCGATGCGGGCGGCGGCCCGAGCGCCGTCGACCTCGCGGTGAACCGGCCCCGTGGCCTGCTGCCCTCCCTCGCCGCCGGGGTGGCCGCGGCGGTTCTCGCCATCACCACGGTGGTGGTGATCCTGCCGGAGGATCCACCCGCACCCTCGTGGGCCGCGCCGCCGTCCGCGGCGCCCACCGCCGTCGCCTCGCCGAGCGCCGCGCCGTCGCCGAGCGTCCGACCGCCGTCGAAGGCCCCGGTCGTCCCGGCGGTCAGCTCCGCCCGCAAGGGCGTCGGGGTGTGGAACTTCGCCGGGGCCAGTCAGGCGCTGGCGAACTCGAAGGCCGGCTGGTACTACACGTGGGGCACCCAGCACCCGGGGATCAGTACGCCGCGCGGCGTGACGTTCGTGCCCATGATCCGTGGCGCGGAGAACGTCACCGCCGCCGAGTTGGCGCGGGCGAAGGCGGCGGGGCCGGATCTGCTCACCTTCAACGAACCGGACCTGCCCGAGCAGGCGAACATGACAGTCGAGCAGGCGCTGGACCTGTGGCCGCAGCTGATGGCGACGGGCAGCAGGCTGGGCAGCCCGGCGGTGGCGTGGGGCGCGCCGGATCCGCAGGGTTGGCTGGACCGGTTCATGACCGGCGCCGAGGCCCGGGGCCACCGGGTTGATTTCATCACGCTGCACTGGTTCGGCGCCGACTTCGCGAGCGCCACCGCGGTCGACCAACTCCGGCAGTATCTGCAGGCTGTCCACCAGCGGTACCAGAAACCGATCTGGCTGACCGAGTTCGCCCTGATCCGCTTCGACGGGGGCCGTCAACAGTTCCCGAGTCAGGAGCAGCAGGCGGCCTTCCTCACCGCGGCCACCGCCATGCTCGGTCGACTGTCCTACGTGCAGCGGTACGCCTGGTTCGGCCTGCCCGCCACCGACCAGGACCGCTCCGGGTTGTTCAGCGACGGCACCCAGGCGACAGTCGTCGGCCGCGCGTTCCAAGCCGCCCGGTGAGCGAGGGCGAACGGATGGACGAGCACCAGATCGGCAGCGACCGCCCCCGGCCCACCGTCCCCGCCGGGCGGATCGTCGGCGTCGCCGTGGCTCTGGTCGCGACGGCGCTGGCCGTCGGTCTGACCCGTGGCTGGGGCAGCGCCGACCACCCTCCCACCACCCCGTCGGCCGCTCCGGTGGCGACCGCGCCCGTGCTGCTCAACGGCACCGATGACGCCTTCATCCAGCTGCTGATCCCGATGAACGAGGGCGCGCTCGCGTTGATCGACCACCTCGACAGCCGGCCGGCGGACGCGGACCCGTCGCTGCGGGCACTCCTCGACGACGTCCGGGAGGCGCATCGGGCGGAGTTGCGGGACCTCCGGGGGCTGCTGGCCGCGGGCAACGTTCCGGAACTGAACATCCACGAGGGGCATCAGATGCCCGGCATGGTCACCGACGTCAGTCTCGCCGAGGTGCGCGGCGCGCCCGACGCCGAGGTGTCGTCCCGGGCGGCTGCTCTGCTCCGGGCGCACCTCGCGCAGACCGTGGTGCTGTGCCGGGGTGAACAGACGGCCGGGGGGAGCCCCGAGTTGAAGGCGCTCGCCGGCCGGATTCAGCAGGCGCGGGCCGCCGAGCTGACCGCCCTGGACGGTCGGCCCGGTGCGGCCCAGGCCGCACCGGTCGACTGAGTGACGCCCACCGGGCCGGCCGATGCCGGCAGCTGACCTTCGGGCCGACATCCCCTCGTCGCGGGCGTCCCGTCCCGCTCACCGGGCCGGCACGTCGGACATCTCCCACCCGGCCCGGCGTGCGACGCACCGTACCCGGAGAACGTCGCCGCCCGTCGCGTCCGCCTCGACACCGACGGCGGGTTGGCGCGGTGGCCATCGTCGCGCGGCCGGGCGCGCCGCCGTCACCGCGTCGATCCTGACGGTGAGCGTCGGGTGGCTGCTCGCGGTCCTCGCCGCGCCACACGTCACCCTCTCCCCGGGTTGGCGGATGGTTGCCCTCTTCTGCCACCTGTCCTGTCTCGTGGTGGGCTTCGGGGCGGTGCTGACGGTGGACTGGTTCAGCCTCCGGTGGCTGCTGCGCCGGGAACCGCTCGGCACCGTGCTGACCGCCGCACGCGGTGCGCACCTGCTCATCTGGTTGGGCCTGGTGGGTCTGCTCGCCAGCGGCGCCGCCCTGGGTCCGGACACGTCGTCCGGGCTGGTCTGGGTCAAGCTGCTCGCGGTGCTGGTGGTCAGCGTCAACGGGCTGTTCCTCGGCCGGGTCCGGGACCGGCTCGCCGCCGTGGACGGTCGCCCACCCTGGTCCGCCCTGCTTCCCGGCGTCGTCGCCGCCACCCTCTCCCAGATCGGCTGGTGGACCGCTACCCTCGTCGGCTTCTGGAACGCCAACAGCTGACGCCGCCGCCGGCGTGGTGATCAGGCCGGCGTCGGGTGCCTCGCCGCGAACCGGTCGCGGGTCAGGAACGCGAGCTGGGCACGCTTGTCCGGCATGTCGATCTCCGAGTCGAAGGTGAAGCCCTCGATCTCCAGCCGGCGCAGGGCGAGGTGGTTACGGACGTCCGGCTCGACGACGATCCGCTGGGCTGCCGGGTCGCGGAACAGGAAGCGGGCAAGGGCCGGCCCGACGGCGTTGGTGAGGCCCCGGACGATCCGCCGGTCGGGACTGAGCAGCAGGTGCATGCCGATGTCACCGGGCTGCACGCGGTAGCGCTCGCCGACCGGGTCCGCCTCGGGCTGGTAGGTCTGGAAGAGACCGACCGGCTCCACGTCGACCGTGATCAGGTACGCGTGGTGCGTCGGCAGGCTGTCCACGAAGGCGTAGATGTCGCGGACCTCGTCGAGGGTGTGTGCGCCCATGCCCCAGAAGGAGTTGCGGGGTCGGGTGACCCAGTCGTGCAGAAGAGGGGCGTGCCGGTCGGGGTCCACGGCCAGCAACGACAACTCACCAAGACCGGCGACTTTTCCCAGGTGTGTCATCGGGCGCTGTCCTCTGTTCCATCCGGGGCGCGACTTAGGTTAACCTCCCCTAACCAAGGATGACCTTACCTGGAGGGGTGCGTGAAACGGAACTGGGAGGCCCTGGTCCTCAAGGCCATGGGCGGCCGGGACTTTCGGTTGACCGTGCTGGGCACCGAGTCGGTCGACGGGCACTATCAGCGGCTGCTCCTCGACGGGGGTGGCCTGCTGGAGGCGTGCGGGGTGCACCCCACGATGTGGGTCCGGCTGTGGTTCGACAACGACGGGCGGGCTCACCAGCGTGCGTACACGCTTGTCGACCCCGACCCGGCCACCGGTCGGTTCACGCTCGAATTCGCCATCCACGACGGCTGCGCCGCCCGCTGGGCCACCACGGCCCAGGTCGGCGACACCATCACCGCGACCGTCCAGGGCAGCGCGTTCGAACTGCCCGACCCCGCGCCGGACCACCTCTACCTGGTCGGCGACGCCGCGTCGCTGCCCGCGGTGAACAGCCTGCTCGACGCCGGCGCCGACATCCCGGCCACGGTCTGGCTCGAGTACGCCCACGAGGGCGAGAAGGCGCTCGCGCTGCGGACCCGCGAGCACCACGACGTCACCTGGGTGCCGCGGCGCGACGATGGTCAACACCTCGTCGAAACGGTGTGCGCGGCTCTGCCGGCCAGCGGCGCGGCGCACTACTGGGTGGCCTGCGAGGCCGCCAGCACCCGTGGCATCACCCGGCACATCCGGCGGACGCTGGGCGTCGACAAGGACCGGTTGACCTCCCTCGGCTACTGGAAAGCCGCATGAAGGGCCGGCTCGGCACGCTGACCGCGCTGTACGTCACCCAGTACCTGGGCGTCGGCTTCATCACCGTCGGCCTGACCGCCATCCTGCGCGACGGCGGCACCTCACTCGACACCCTGGCGCTGTTGCAGATCGTCGGTCTGATCTGGCCCATCAAGTTCCTCTGGGCGCCGATCCTCGACCGGTACGGTTCGCGGCACCGTGGCCACTACCGGTCCTGGTTGCTGGTGCTCCAGAGCGCCCTGGTGCTCGCCCTGCTGGCGCTGCTGCCGTTCACCGATCCGGCCGACGCGCTCGGGCCGATCGTCGCGATCTGCGCCGCGTACGTCTTCTTCTCCGCCACACAGGACATCGCGGTGGACGCCGTGGCCGTCCGGATGCTCGCCGAGTCGGCTCGGGGCACCGGCAACGGCATCCAGGTCGCGGCCAGCTACCTCGGCAACCTGCTCGGCGGCGGCGCCTGCGTCCTGGTCTACGACCAGTTCGGCTGGGCACCGGCGATCGGCCTGCTGGTCGCGATGACGGCGGTCGGCCTGCTGGTGGTGTGGCGGTTCCGGGAGCCGCCGCGGACCGACCGGGTGGCCCGGGTGGGCACGGCCTACCGGGCGTTGCTGTCGGTGTTCAGCCAGCCGGGCTGCCGGTGGTGGACCTTCGGCGTGGTGCCGCTGGTCTACGTCGGCGCGGGAATGGCGTACTCCCTGGTGACGCCGGCCCTGGTCGACGCGGGCTGGTCGTTGGGTCGGATCGGCGTCGTCACGGGCGTGGTGACGAGCGCTCCGGCCATCGTGGCGGGCCTGGTCGCGGGGTTCGGGGTCAGTCGCTTCGGGCGCAGCGGGGTGCTGGTGGTCGGCGGTGTGACCCTCACGGTGTCGACGTTGCTGCTGTTGCCGCTGATGAACGGCCGTGCGCCGTTGGTGGGCACGGTGGCCGCGCTCTGCTGCTTCATGGTGGCCTACACCGTCGCCAACGTCGTGCTCTACACGGTCAACATGGACTACTCGCGACCCGACACCGGCGGCACCGACTTCACCGTCCTGTCGTCGTTCGGCCTGGTCTGCTCGTTCGTGGCGGGGTCCGTCGGTCTCGCGGCCGCCGCGCGGGTCGGCTACCCGGCGGTCGCGGTCGCGGCCATCGTGCTGGTGGCCGCCGGCGTCGCCCTGGGCCTCGCCCACCAGCGGCGCTTCCCGCAGCAGCCGGGTCCCGTCGCCGATCCGGCAACGGAGCAGCCGGCGGCGGAGGCGGTGCGGGCGGTGGCGTGACCGCAGTTCGTGGTGCATCTCGACCAGGTTGGACAGACCGCACCATATCCGTCTAATAAGGGTAGGCTACCCTAATCATGGCATCGGGTAGTCCACGGAGGCGGTATGAGGATCTGTCTGACCGCGCTCAACCCCACCGACGCCGTCCTGGAAGGGTTCCTCCCGGCGGCGGCGTCGCTGGGGCTGTCGGCCACGGTGCTGACCGACCGGCCCGCGGAATGGCCCGCGGACGCGCCGGTGACGCGCTGCGCGGTCCGGGACGCGGCAGCGGTGGTCGCGGCGACGGCACCGATCCGGCCGGTGGCGCTACTGTCCAACAGCGACCATCTCCAGGAGGCCACCGCGATCGCCGCCCGAAAGCTCGGCCTGCCCGGCAAGGACCCGGACGCCGCCCGTCTCTGCAAGGACAAGGCCGCGGCCCGACGGGCGATCGCGGCCGCCGGCCTTGATCTGGTCCGTACCATCACCGTCGACCCCGGAACCGCGCCGGAGGTGCCGGCCGGGATGTTCCCCGCGGTGGTCAAACCCCGCGAGGGGGTGGCCAGCGAGGACGCGTACCTGGTGGTCGACCGGACCGAGCTGGTCGCCCGGGTCGCCGAGATCCGGGGCCGGCGGCCGGAGGTGGCCCTGGTGGTGGAGGAGTATCTCGCCGGGGAACTGCGGACATTCGAAACCCTCGGTGACGACACGGATCTCGCCTCCCTCGGCGGGTGGGCGACCGGCCTCGGCCCGCCGCCCACCTTCACCGAGGAGAGCCTTTCCTGGTCACCCCCGACCGAGCCGGCGAGCACCCAACTGCGGGCGTGCCTCGACGCGCTCGGGGTCGGCTTCGGCGCCTGCCACACCGAGTACGTCGTCGCCGGCGACGGCCGGGTCCGCCTCATCGAGGTGAACTACCGCCTCATCGGCGACCGGATGGACCTGATCCTCGCCGAACTGCTCGGCGTGCCGCTGTTCGAACAGGTCATCCGGCTGCACCTCGGCGAGCCGGTGGCCGCCCTGGGTCTGCCCGCCACCGTCGACAGGTACGCCCAGGTCGAGTACGTCTGCGCGGCCCGGACGGGCCGGCTCACCGCCGCACCGGGCCCGCTGGACACCGGGGACGGCGAGGTCCGGCTGGGCTGCCGACCGCTGCGCCCGGTGGGCCGCTTCGCCGAGCACACCGGCACAAATCGCGACTATCTGGCCGTGCTGCACGCGATCGGCCCGGACCGGGACAGCGTCCAGACGTCGTTGGCCGCCTTCCGCAGCGAGCTCCAGTGGACCATCGTCGAGTGAGCGACGACTGCGAGCGGGAGGTGTTCACCCGGGTGCTCGACGCCCTGCTGCGCGAGGACCACCTCGGCCTGCTCAGCACCGGCAGCCCGGACGGGCCGGACTGGTGGCAGGTGCCGCACCCCGCCGGCCTGCTGCGCATCCCGGTGCGGGTGGACGGCTTCCAGCAGGCCCTGCGCAGCGCCGCTCCGACCGTGCTGGTGCTGGCCGACGGCACCACCCACCGGACGGACACCCTGGCCGGGCTGTTGACGTTGCTCGCCCCCCGGGACGACGCCGAGGCGGCGACCGGCTGGCGGGACTTCAGCGCCGAGTGCCGCGCCGACCTGCGGGCCCGCCGGCTCGCGGCCCGGCACCGACCACGGGTCTTCGCCGAGGTGGCCGCCGCGCGCCCGAGCACCCCGACCGGTCTGCCGGCGGCCCTCCTGGACGACGTACTCGCCGCCCACCACGGGCACCCCGTCTACCCCACGGACCGGTGCCGGCACGGTCTCGGCGACGACGACCTTCTCCGGTACGCCCCGGAGCACGCCCCGCGTTTCGCGCTGCGCTGGTACGCCGTCCCCACCGAGGACGTCCGGCTCACCGGTGAACTCCCGTCCTGGTGGCCGCGCGCCCGACGACCGGACCAGCTGTTGCTGCCGGCGCACCCGATCACCGCGGAACGCGACGCGTTACCGGTCACGGACCTGCCGGCGATCACCGTACGGCCCACCCTCTCCATGCGGACGGTGGCGCTCGACCTCGACCCGTACCTGCACCTCAAGCTGCCGCTGCCGACCGCGAGCCTCGGCGCCCGCAACCGCCGTACGCTGCGCCCGGACTCACTCGCCGACGGCGCGGCCGTCGCCGCGTTACTCGGCCGGATCGCCAACGCCGAACCCACCTTCGCCGGACGGATCCGGCACGTCGACGAGAGCACCTGGGCGCACGTCGGGGGCGACGAGCGGCGCAGCTTCCTGCTCCGCAGATTCCCGGGTGACCTGGCCGGCGTCTACGTGGTGCCGGTCGCGGCCCTCGCCGCACCCGACCCGAGCGCGGGCACGGTCCTCGAACGGATCAGCCCCGATCGGCCCGGGGCACTGCTGGAGTCCTACCTGGACCTGCTGCTCGACTGGCACGTCTTCCTCTGGCTCCGGCACGGAATCGCGCTGGAGGCGCACCCGCAGAACATCCACCTGCTGGTGCACCCCGACGGCACGGTCGGCCTGCTCTACAAGGACAACGACGGTGCCCGCCTCGACGCGCGGCACGGCGGCCCGGGTGGGCTGACCCTCGACGACGACCGGATGTGGGCGCGCGACCCGCAGGAACTGGCGGACGTGTTCATCACCATCACCCTGCACCTGGCCGCCGCCGCACCCCTGCTCGCGCTGGCCGCGCGCGGGCTGCCCGTGCCGTCACCCGCCGAGGCGCTGGCACCCCGGCTCGCCGCCGCCCGCGACCGGTGGGGTGACGGACCAGCGGCGCGAACCTTCACCGACCGGGTCCTGCGGGCCGCCCACCTGCCCATCAAGGCGATGCTGACCGCCGGCACCCTGCTGCCCAAACAGCGGCTGGGCTGCGCCGACATCAACAAGTACTACCGGCGTACCGGCCCGAACTACCTCCGGGAGACACGATGACGAGCGCCCAGTTGCGCTCCCGCCCGGCCACCGAGACCGGTCAGCTCGCCGACCTGGCCACCGCCCATGCCGTCTTCGGTTGTCTGGTCCGCGAACTCGCCACGCCGGACGGTGGCCCGACAATTGTCGACGGTGCCGCGCATCAGCTGCTGCGGCACCTCGACGTCACGCTGCGCTGCGGGGTCGCGCGACACTCGCCGCTCGGGGCGCACCGCTACGCCGGTCCGGTGCAGCGGCGCACCGACAGCGGACGGTGGGTCGACCTGGACGCGGACGGGCTCGCCAGCCTGGTCGCCGCCGAACTCACCACCCGCACCGGCCTGACCAACGACGAGTTCGTCGAGCAGGTCCAGGCCAGCCGGGACACCGTGGCCCGGCTGCTGGCCGACCGCCCGGCCGAGAACCCCACGCCGACCGGCGACCCGGCCATCGACGCGTACGTCGACTCCGAACAGTCACTGGTCTTCGGCCACCCGCACCATCCCACCCCGAAGTGGCGCAGCGGTGACCCGGAGAGCTGGCGGGCGTACGCCCCGGAGCTGCGCACCTCGTTCCGGCTGCACTGGCTCGCCGTACCGGATGATTTGGCCGTCGGCGCCGGGCCGTTCGACGCGCTCGTGGCCGCCCTCGACCCGCCCCGACCCCCGCGCGGGCACCGCGTCCTGCCGGTGCATCCCTGGCAGCTCGCACTGCTCCCGCCGACCCACCCACGGCTGCGCGACCTGGGCGAGGCCGGCGTGCCGGTGCGGCCGACGGCGAGCGTGCGAACCCTCTACGCCCCGGCGGCCGACCTGTTCGTCAAGACCAGCCTGCACGTACGGATCACCAACTGCCTGCGCAAGAACGCCCGCTACGAACTCACCGGCGCGGTGGCCCTGACCGACCTGCTGGCGCGGGTGCCGATGCCGGACGGGGTGGGGCTGCTCACCGAACCCGCCTACCGCACGGTCGACGTACCCGGTCCGGACGAGGCGTACGGGACGATCCTGCGCACCGGCCTGCGCCCGCACCTGCGTCCGGGGGACACCCCGGTGCTGGCGGCGGCGCTGGCCGCCACGCCACTGGTGACACCCGATCCGATGGCCTGGTGGCGGGCGTACCTCGGGCTGTTGGTGCCGGCGGTGCTGCGCTGCTGGCTCAACCACGGCGTCGTGCACGAGGCACACCTGCAGAACGTGGTCGTCGTGCTCGACCGCGACCGCCACCCGGTACGCATGCTGCTGCGCGACCTGGAGGGGGTGAAACTCGACGCCGACCGGTGGGCGACCTGGCCGGACGGCGTTCCCGCGCAGGTCCGCTACGGTCGGGTGGACGCCCGCCGACGGATCGTCTACTGCCTGTTCGTCAATCACCTCGGTGGCATCTGCGGGGCGCTCGCCGACGCGCGACCGGGCATCGAACGGCGGCTGTGGCAGGAGCTGCGGGCCGTCGTCGAGGCCGTCGCCGCCGACCTCGACGATCCACCCGAACTGCGCGCGCTGCTGAACGGTGAGCCGCTGCTGGCCAAGGCGAACCTGCTGGTCCGGTGGCGGCGCGACGCGGACCGGGCCGCGCCGTTCGTGCCGGTGCCCAACCCGCTGGGCGGGCCACGGTGACCCGACCCGTCTACGTCCACGACCTCGACGCGCTGGCCACGCAGGCCCGGGCCATCCGGGCGGCGCTGCCCCGGCCGGTGGAGCTGCTCTACGCGGTCAAGGCCAACCCGGACCCCGGTGTGCTGCGTACCCTCGCCCCGGTCGTCGACGGGTTCGAGGCCGCGAGCCGCGGCGAGCTGCGCAGACTGGCCGAGGTGCTGCCGGGACGGGCGCCCGCCGCGTACGCCGGGCCGGGCAAGACCGACGCGGACCTGGTCGCCGCCCTCGCCGCCGGGGTGCACCGCATCCACGTCGAATCGCCCGCCGAGCTTCGGCGACTCGGCGCGCTGGCCACCGCCGCGGGCACCTCGGCACAGGTGCTGCTGCGGGTGAACCTGCCGGTCGACGCGCCCGGCGCGAGCCTGGTGATGGGCGGCGGACCCAGCCCGTTCGGCATGGACCCGGCCGACGCGGTCGAGTGCGCCCGCCACCCGCCCGCCGGCATCGACGTACGCGGGATCCACGCCCACCTGGCCAGCGGGTTGGACGCGTCCCTCGCCGGTGCGGTCGCCGCCGCCGTGGTCGAGTGGGCGGTCACCGAGGTCGGTGCCGCCGAGGTCGACGTCGGCGGGGGCATGGCCGTCGACTACACCGACCCGGCGACGCGATTCGACTGGGTGGGTTACGGCCGGGCACTGACCGACGTCCTCGACGCGTACCCGGGGGTGCGGCTGCGCATCGAGCCGGGCCGGTCGGTCACCGCGTACTGCGGGGCGTACCTCACCGAGGTCATCGACGTGAAGCGCTCCTACGGCGAGTGGTTCGTGGTGGTGGCCGGGGGCACCCACCACCTGCGGACACCGGCGGCGAAGGGGCACTCGCAGCCCTTCACCGTGCACCCGCGGCACGGCCTCGACGGCCCGCGCACCGACGGAGGACCGGTCACCGTGGTCGGGCAGCTCTGCACCCCGAAGGACGTGCTGTCCCGGTCGGCCACCGCCGGGCCGATCGGCGTGGGTGACGTGTTGGCCTTCGCCATGGCCGGGGCGTACGCCTGGAACATCAGCCACCGCGACTTCCTGCTGCACGAGCCACCGCTGTTCCGTACCGGTGACCCGCAGAAACTGGCCGCCGAGTGGGCGGCCCGACCGCTGCGGGAACGACACCAGGGGCCGGCCGACGGCTGAGGGTGGCGGCCGGACGATCAGCCGGTGCGGGCGACGGGACCGATCAACTGGTGTTCGGTGGGAGTCATGCTGAGCATGACCCACTGCACCTTGCCCTTGGTGATCAGGCCGATCATCTCCGGGTGCAGCTGGGCGAACCAGCTTTGTACGCTCACCAGCCCCAACGCGTTCGCCGCCGTCGCTGCCTCCGCCCCCGTCAGCCGCTGGAGCACCACGATGTCACTGCGGACCAGCACATCGACGTCGTAGCCACTCAGATCGTCGCGCACCACCAGGGTGGCCCGCCACGGCGCGCTGAGGCCCGTGTCGGTGGCGGTCACCGGGCCGGTGTCGATCACGACGAGCTGCGGCTCGGTCGGCGTGGCCGCGGTCGGCGGAGGGACCCCCGGCGGAAGGAACGAGGCGATCTCCCGGCCGATGACGCAGCGCCGCAGGAAGGCGTCCCACTCCTGCTCGCGGGCGGTCTGGATGAACAGCCGGGCGCCGATCCCGAGGGCACGGAAGGCGAGCAGCTCGGCGCAGCGTACGCCGCCGGTCAGCATCAACCGCGTCGGTTCGGCGCGGAACAGACGCAGCCCCACCGGCTCCTGCTGCCGGTTGCGACCGACGACGAGGCCGCCGCCCCCGGCGACCACGTGCAGGCCACCGACCGAGGCGGTGTCCGTGCGGTGCAACCCCATCCGGCTGCCGGGGAAGGCGACGCTCTTCACCGCAGGAAACCTCCGAGCGGTAGCGTGGCGGCCACGCCGTGCGCGTGCTCGCCATCAAGTCGTTGCAGACGGCCGCCATGGCGGCGGATCGCCTCGTGCAGGGCCTGGTCGGCGGCGGCCAGTGCGGCCGGATCGGCGCCCAGCAGGCGGAAGGCCACCTCCACGGCGAGGTCGTCGCCGTCGGGCCGGGTGGCGGCGATCGACACCACGCTGGCGGCGGCGGGGAGCCCCCGCAGCAACGAATCGACCTCCCACGGCTCGCGGGGCCAGTCCAGCAGCCGGTGGCAGCTCTGCTGCGCGCCCCGGGTCGACCAGGCCCGCCAGGTCTCCCGGGCCAGCATCTGGTCACCCGTCCCGCTGGGTGCCCCACCGGTCAGGTGGGTGAGGGTGGTGACGGCGACGAGCACCTCGTCCCGGTTCAGCATCCGCGCGGCCACCCGCTCCTGCCGCAACTGCCGCCGGGTCCGCCGGATCACCGCGAGGAGCGTCGGGCGCAGGTCGTGGTCGGCGTGGAAATCGGGGGTCCGCGCGGCCTGGAGCACCACCCACGCCTGCCGGCTGGCGGGCACCTCACCGTTCGTCAGTTCCCGGTACGCCCGGTTGACCGCCGCCGCGCCGGAGCGGGCACGTGGTGCCGGCGTCACCTGGATCAGCAACTGCACCACCACCGGCGGTGCCTTCTCGTCGACCGCCGGTAGGAGTGCCGCGGGAGACGGCAGCGCCTGCGGAGCGCTCATCAGCAGGGCACCCTCGGTCGGGTCGACCTCGAAGATGGCGCTCAGCCCACCCCCGTGGGTCAGCAGCACGGCCGGCTGGTCGTCGATCTCGACGATCTCCAACTCGACACCACGCTCCAGGTGGGTCAACAGGCGCAGGGCCGGCTCCGCGTCGGTGCCGGTGAGCTGCCGGCGCCGCCCCCGGAAGCCCCACCAGATCGGAAGCCACTCGTGCAGCCACCGGCCCCGGAACCGGATCACCGTCGGAGCGAGCAGCAGCACCGCCACGACGGCCACCGCGGCGGTGAGCGGCACGCCGTGCGGGGTGGCGGTGAGCACCGCCGCCGCCCCTACCTGCCACGCCAGCAGTTGGGCGACGTTCACGCCACCGACCCGGAGCCCGCGCTGGAACGGTCGCACCCTCCGGGTGGCTGCGGCTTCGGCCGTGGCTTCGCCCGCGGCGGTGGCCGGGACGTCAGCGGCGGCGGAGGGAGCCGCGGCAGTCCTCGCGGCCGGCGCGACGCTCGTCGTCTGCGCGGCCGTCGCGGCCCGTGCGCCGGCGGCCACCTGAGTGGTGTACGTGGTCCCGCTCGCCGCCCGGCCCTGCCCGCGCTGCGCAGCCTGGGTCTGCCCCGGGCCGCCGCCCGCCCAGCTCACCGTCGGCGGGGGCGCTGGTACGCCGGTCTGCTGCGGTGCTGCCACCCGTTGCCCGGGTGGCATCTGCTGCGCCGGTGGGGCACCCGGATGGTGCTGCCAACCCGGTTCACCCGGCCGTGCCGCACCCGGATGCGTCACCGCACGTCCCTCCTCACCTGGGCCGGCACCGCTCAGCGACCGATCGCGGCACGGATGTCGGCCGCCGTCACGGTCCGCAGCTCGTCGAGGCTGGGGCGCTGACCGGACTGGCGCAGCCGCTGCGCCTGCGCCTTACGTACACCCTCGAAGAGCTTGCGGGCCTCACGGGCGTTGCCGAAGTTCTGGTCCCGTTCGATGGTGGCGAAATGCGCCTGAAGCAGATCGGAGACCCCGTCGCCGAGCAGGTACTCGTCGCCGCCGGCCATCCGCTCCACGATGATGACCAGTTGCTCGGGGCTGTAGTTGCCGAACTCGATGGTCTTGGCGAAGCGGGAGGCGAGACCCGGGTTCGCGTCGAGGAACTGGAGCATCTCCCCGGTATAGCCGGCGGCGATGACAGCGATCTCGTCGCGATGGTCCTCCATCAGCTTGACAAGCGTGTCGATGGCCTCCTGGCCGAAGTCGCCGCCACTGCCGAAGGAGCGGGAGAGGGTGTACGCCTCGTCGATGAAGAGCACCCCACCTCGGGCCGTGTCGAACGCCGCGGCCGTCTTCTCCGCCGTGTGGCCGAGATACTGGCCGACGAGGTCGCGCCGGGACACCTCCCGGAAGGCCCCGCCGGGCAGCGCACCGAGCGCCGCGAGCAGCTCGCCGTAGATGCGGGCCACTGTGGTCTTACCGGTGCCGGGGGCACCCGCGAAGATCAGGTGATGGCTGACCGTGCCGACCGGCAGCCCGGCGCTGCGCCGCCACTCGTTCACCTGGATCTCGTCGATGACCCCACGCACCTCCTCCTTCACCGACTCGAGGCCGACCATGGCCGCAAGGTCGGCGAGCAGCTTCTCGGTGCGTTTGGTGTCCTGCTGGGTGCTGGCCTGGGCCGCCTCGGCCCCGAAGGTGGCCCGCCGGCTGGTGGTGCCCTCCACGATGGTCGGTGTGGCGCCCTCGGCCACGTCGATCGCCGGCTGCGCGGTGTTCTCGGTGGTGCACTCCTCGACCGTGCCGTGGCAGCCACGGGCAAAGGAGACGGCCGGGCCGCGGGTGTCGCGGATCCGGCACCGACGCAGCACCGGGGCGCTCTGCTGCACCACCGCGACGCCAGCGTGCCCGGTATGGGAGATGTCGCAGGCCTCGATGGTGGGCCGGGCGTACTGGTAGATGTAGATGCCCCGGCTGCCGCAACGGGTGATCGTGCTGGTGCGGATCGTCGGGGCGGCGCCGATCCGGAGGATGATGCCGTCCTCGCTGAGGTCGCTGAACTCGCACCCGTCCACGGTGCCGTCGGAATCCTCGACGACGAGCCCGTAGCGGGCGCCGGTGACCCGGCAGCGGGTCAACGTGAACTCAGACCGGCTGGCCACCGAGACGGCCGGGCCGAAGCCGGCGCTCAGCTCGCACCCGGTCATGCTGAGCGTCGCCCGGTCCACGGCCACGACAGGTGCGTCGCCGGCCTTGAGGACCAGATCACGCAGCTCCAGGCGGCCCGAGTTGCAGGACACCGTGGGGTACGCCCCGGACGAGGCGTCGATGGTGACGGTGCCGGCGCCCTGTGCGGCGACGATGGTTATCGCGCGGTCGTTGACGAACAACGCCTCGTAGTAGGTGCCGGGGTTGACCGAGACGACGGCGTCGTCGTCCGCCACCGTGAGCGCGTCACCGATGGTGGGGTACGCGCCGGGCTGGTCCGGGGAGACGAGAAGGGTGCGCGTCATGGCTCCGGCTTCATACGGCAGCGGAAGGGTTAGGCCGACGATATCCCAGGCGGTCGACACGGGGGGAGCCCCCGTGGTCGCGACCGGCGATCGTGCACGATGGCGGGGCCGATCGATGCGGCGGTGGGCCGTTAGGCTCGGGTTCACACGCAGTGCCGGAACCAGGAGCGGGAGGACGGATGGCGGAAACCCGGATGTTGCCGCTCGCCGCGGGTGCGTTGCTGGTCGACGGAACCGTCCACACGCACACGTCGGTCCGCGGTGACCTGGCACCCGACCTGCACCCGGTGATCCGGCGGTTCCTGCACGAACTGCCGACCGGGCAGCGGGAGCGGTTCGCCGGCTGGTGCGCCGAGGTCGTGCTGCTCTCCGACCGCCTCTACGCGGCCGAGGCCGACGGCGGGCCGATCAGCTCGGCCCGGGCCCGCGCGCTGTTGTGGGGGGCGAAGGTGCGGGTGACCCGGGTCCGGGAGGAGGGCGACCCCCGCCACGGTGAGGTGCAGCCGCCCTGCCGCTCGTGCGCGGCGCTGCTGGACTGGTGTGGCGTGGAGGCGCTGGGATGAACGACCGCTTCCCATCCCTGGTGGCCGAGACGCTTGAGGTTGCCGGCTGGGTTCCGGGCCGCCGCGACGACGACCGGGCGCGACAGTGGGCGCTGCGGCTGGCGGCCAGCGCCGCGCCGGACGGACGGCAGCACACCGTCGTCCGGGCCGCGGTGGAGACGTACGCCGAGTTCGGCGGCCTGCTGGTGCGCCCGCAGGGCGACGGCGAACAGATCGCGCCCAGCCCCTTCCACCTGGATCCGTTCCTGGTAGGCCAGTCGGTGGACACCCTCGCCGCGCTCGCCGCGGCAATCGGGGCGCCGCTCACACCGATCGGCGAGGAGGGCGACGGCACCGGCATCCTCGCGATCGACGATCAGGGTCGGGTGTTCGTGCTGGACCACGGCGGTGACTGGTTCCTCGGCGAGCACGTCGACGAGGCGATCACCGCGCTGGTGCTGGGCCGGCAACCCCGCCGGGTACGCCAGGACGGCACGTGGTGATCGACTGGCGGCCGGCGACGCCGACGGAGGGTGCGCTGCTGGCCGCCGCCGAGGCCGCGGACCGGGACACGCTCCTGGCGACGCTGGCCGGCGCTCCGCTGCTGCTGCCGGTGTCACCGGAGGCGGCGGCCGGTCGCGCGCCGATGGCCTGGCCGACGGGCCGGCACGACGGGCGGACCCACGTCATCGCGTTCACCTCACCCGAGGCGATCGCCGCCTGCCTGCCCGGCCAGTCGGTCAGCTACCGCGCCCTCAGCGTCCAGGACCTGGCAAGCGGCTGGCCGGACGACGACTGGCTGCTCGCGGTCGACGCCGGGCTGCCGATCGGCGTGCAGGTCACCGCCGGTGAGCTGCACGTGATCGCCGGTCCCGCTCTCGAGGCCGAGCGAGACCTGCGCGACGCGATCGCCGGGCAGGAACCGGACGCCCTGATGGCGGCGCTGCTCCGCACGGAGCTGCTGGTGCCGCTGCGGCCCGGGGGGTCCGAGTCGAGGGACCTGTCCGATCCGGACTTTCCGTGGCTGTGCCTCTCCGACGAGCAGGGGCAGCCCTGCCTGCCGGTCTTCACCGCCGAGGTGCGGCTGCGACAGGCCCTCGGCGACCTCGACCTGGTCGCGGTCAGCAGCCTCCACCTGGCCGAGCAGTGGCCGGACCCGTCGTGGCAGCTCCTGCTCAACCCCGACACCCCGCTGGCGGCGACGCTGCCCGGCGAGGCCGTCCGAACCCTCCGGGACTGGCTTGGTCAGCTACGGCGGGTGGTCACCGACGCCGCCGAGGGGGAGCGCCAGCACCTGGAGACGGCCGCGTACGCCGAGCCGGCCACGGTGGGCGTACCGGCGCAGCGGACGCCGCCGGACGAGGACGACGAGCCCGATCCGGACCCGGACCTGCCGATCCGGCTGCAACTGGTGATCCCGCACCGGTACCTGCCGTCCTACCTTGACGACGGTTACCAGCGGGCCGCCGGGCTGGTGCACGCCTGGGCCGGCCCGGGCCGGGACACCCCCGCCCGGCTCTACCGGCGCCTCGGCCTGCTCGGCGAGGGCTCGCCGTTCGCGGAGTCCGACGAGTGGACGGCCGTGCTGCGGTGGGAGCCCAACCATGACACGCCCGAGGACTGGGGGCGCGGCCAGCCGCGAATGGAGTCGCTTGTCGTGCCGGACGGGACGGGCCTGCACTGCCTCCACCACGACGGCCGGGACGAGTTGCTGGCCCGCTTCGACGCGGCCACCGGGCGCTGGCTGCCGACCTGACCGCGGAGCGGCTTCCACGCCGGTTGTCAGCGTCGATTGCCGGCGAACCAGTCCTTGGCCTGCCGACTCTTCAGCAGGACGAGCGCCACCCCGGCGAGCCCGCCCACGACCAGGGGCGTGACCATCGTCGGCTGGAAGTCGAGTTTGCCCGTCACGAGTAGGCCGACCAGGAAGACGGCGAAGAGCCCGAAAGTGAAACTGGCCGGCACCCGCAAACCCTCGGGACCCAGCCCGCGCCAGGTGAAGACCATCCCCACCACCGTCATGAACACCAGCAGCAGGCAGAGCGCGAGGACCACCACGGCGAGGATGATGATCAAGAACACGCCGTCGCCCTCGGCCCTCATCATCGCCACGAAGAAGGCGATGCCCGCGACGAGCCAGGTGACGGCCACGGGGACCATCAGCAGGATCGCCGCGATCACCGCCGCCGGCCGCCGCCCGGCTGTGGGCGGCACCGGCACACCGGACGGTCCGGCAGGCGGGGATACGGCCCCCATCTGCGGCGGCGGTACGGGGTTGGGCGGCGGCACGGCGCCGGGAGGAGGTACGGCACCGGGCGGGAGGGTCGACATCTCGTCTCCGTTGGTCGTCAGGTGCCCGGCCGACGCCAGCCGGCCTCACCGGTCGGCTCCGTCGGGTGGGTCGACTGCCCGCCCTGCGGGGGCACGCCCGGGGCTGGTGCCGGGGGCTGCGGTGCGGGCGGGTACGCCGATCCGCTGGATGGCAGGTGCGGTGCCGGCGGGTACGGCGTTCCGGGGGCTGGCAGGTGCGGCGCAGGCGGGTACGGCGTACCGCTGGCTGGCAGGTGCGGTGCCGGCGGGTACGGCGTTCCGCTGGATGGCAGGTGTGGGGCGGGCGGGTACGGCGTACCGGTGGCGGTGGCTGCCCCGACCGGGGTGGGAACCTCTGCCGAGGATGCCAGGGTCCGCTTGCGGCGCCGCCGCCGCAAGATCAGTACCACCGCCGTCGCCACGAGGCCGAGGACGGCGAGTATGACTGCCAACTGGAGCACCAAGGTGCCGTATCTGTTATTCGACTCCCTTGAGGACGGGCGGGCCAGGGTCGGGTCGGCCTCGGGCTCCTCGGCCGCCTGGCTACGACTGTTACGGCCGTCCGGCTCACCGGTCAGCGCCTGGCGCAGGTTGAGCAGCCCCCAACCGTAGTCGGGGTCATGACCCGGCTTGCCGGCGTCCTTGCTTGTCTCCATCATCCGCTTGAACAGGTCGTACGACTTGAGGTCCGGGTACTTCGCCTTGACCAGGGCGACCGCGCCGGAGACGAGCGCGGTGGCGGAACTGCTCCCGCCGGCCATCTTGTACCCCCCGTTGCGCTCCGCGGCGTACAGGTCGTCAGCGGGCGCGGCGAGGTCGGTCTCCTCGGCCGGGATGTGGGCGATTTTGCTCAGTTGCCCGTTGCGGTCGGTGCCGGTCACCGCGATCGCGCCGGGGTGGTTGGCCGGGCTGCCGATGATCACGTCCTTCTCGTTGCCGACGCCGGCGACGACGATCACCCTCTTCTGGTACGCCCGCTTGACCGCTCTGTCGAGGTCGACGTTGTTGGAGCTGCTCAGCGAGACGTTGATGACGTCGGCGCCGTGATCCACCGCCCAGTCGATCCCGGCTGCGATCGCGACCGGCTCGATGATCGACACACCCTCGCGACCCTGCACGGTCACCGGCAGGATCTTGGCCTTCGGTGCGACGCCGAGCACGCCTTCGCTGCCACCCGAGCCGTGCCCGTGCCCGGCGATCAGGGACGCCATCGCGGTGCCGTGCCCGTGCCGGTCCTCATGTCCCTTGCTCTTGTCGTCGTAGAAGTCCACGCCGGGAAGCACGTTGTTCTTCAGGTCCGGGTGGCTGGCGTCCACACCGGTGTCGACGACGGCGACCGTGATGCCCTCACCCTGGGTGATCTTGTGCATCTCGGTCAGCTCAAGGGCGTCGATGTACCAGGCGTCCTTGCGGTCGATGGCGTGTGCCGGCGCGACCGGGACGACCAGGGCAGCCAGGACGCTCAGCGTCAGTGCGGCCACTGCGGACGCCGGACGGGGAACGAGGCGCATCTGCGCGTACCTTCCTCTGTGGGCCGTCGAGCGGCCGGTTGGACGGTCACCGCATGGTACGGGCCGGCCACCCATGGTGTGGTGACCGGCCCGTCCGTGTGTCAACCCTGACCGAGCGCCTTACCCTGCTGCTGCGGTCGGTGCTCCGTTGGTGCCTCGATGGTGCCAACCGCGGCCGAGTCGGTGGTCCAGAGCTCGTCGTCGCCCTCGCCGTACTCCCAGGTCTCCTGCTCGTCCTCCGCCCGGCGCGCTCCGGGGCGGGGGCCGGGGACAGCCGGGCCGCCCCGGCGACCGCCGAGCGACGGCGCCGGCCCGGTGGTGGGAGCCGGACGCGCCGCGCCGCGACCGGTGAGATCCGGACGGGCGCCCTTGCCGGGGGTGAGCGGGCCACCACCGGCACGAGTGCCGCCGGTGCTCGGCGTGGCCGGACGAGCCGCACCCGGAGAGCCGCCGCGCTGGCCGCCGAGGCTCGGCGGTGGCGACGCCGGTCGGCCCGGAGTGCCTCCTGTGCGCTGGGGACCGGCGGTGCTGCCCGGCAGGCGCGGACTGGCCGGCGGGGCCGACCGGTTACCGAGCCCCGGCGCGCCGGGACGGGATCCGCCCGGCCGGCCGGCACCGGTGTTGCCAGGCAGGGTGGGTCGGTTCGGCGCGGCGCCCTTCCCCGGGCTCCCGCCCGGGCTGCCACCACCGCCGGGCAGGGTGGGCCGCCCAGGCGCGGCACCGCGCCTGGGCGGGCTTCCGCCGGGGTTGCTCGCGCCGGGCAGGGTGGGTCGGCTCGGTGCCGGGCCACGGGTGCCCGGGGTGGGACCGCCGGCTCCCGGCAGCGTGGTGCGGGGGGTGCCGGGCCGACCGCCGGTGTTCGGCGCGTTCGGACGCGGACCGCCCAGGCCGCCCGGCAGCACCGGCGTCGGAGGGGGCGGAACTCCTGGCGTGCCGGTGACCGGCGGCGCCACGGGCGGCGGCCCCGGCGGCGGGGGAGGGGCGGTAATGGTGCCGGCGAGCCCCACACCGTCGGGCAGGCCGTCCGGCGGAGGCGTTGGGGTGGGCAGGGCTGTCACGTCGGGCCGGTTCGGCGCGTCGGGCCGGTTGGGCGCGTCGGGCCGGTTGGGCGGGTCCTGGCGGATCCGCCCGTCAGCGGTCATGTTGACTGCCGCCGGGCCCGGCCCGACCGGTCCTTTCGGGCGAGACGGACGCGGGATCTGGGACGGGTTGATGACGACTGCGTTCGTCGGCCCCTTGTAGGTGCCGCCGCGGGAGATGTTCGAGATGTAGACGTCGATGTAGAGGTCCGCGAGCGGCTTGACGATGTTCTTCGCCCGCTCGTGGAATTCTTTCTGCACATCGGAGACCGTTTTGGGGTTGTTCAATCCAAAGATGTCGCCCAGCGAGGTGCTTTCGGCATCCTCCTTACGCTGCCGGGCTTGGTTCTCCTGCTCTGCCTTGTATTCCAGCCAGAGCTTGCGCATCTCGGTCTGCGTCGTCTGGATCTTGCTGGCGATCTGCTCCAGACCGCTGGCCGTCTTGTCGGCGACGTCCTTCCACTCGTCAAGCGAGTGGAGGGCAGCGCCGACCTTGCCCATGAAGACCCGGCCCGCCGGTGACCGCCACTTGGCGTCCAGCGAGTCGGCGTGCCGCTTGAGGTTTTCCCGTGTCGTCTGCAACAGAACGCTTGTCCGCCGCCAGGTCTCGGCCAGGGCGACGGTGCGCTCGTCGCTCTCCTTGCGGGCCTGCTCCCACATGGTCTCGATCGTGAGCCCGTCCCAGGCTGTGGGTTCGTACGGTGCGGCCCCGGCGGCCCGATCCGCGGCATAGTCGTCCGGGACGCCGGTGTAACCCGGGGTGTAGCTCGGCGTCCATCCGTAGTATTTGTCGCTCATCCCCGCTCCTCCGCGTCCCGTTCCCCGCCCACCATCAGGACCGCAGGTCCGGGCGGGCCACCTGGTCGCCGTACATCTGCTCGTTGTCGCCCTGGACCGTATAGGCGCCGGTGCCCTCGCCGATGGTCTCCGACTTGTCGATTTCCGGCGTCGCCTCCGGATCCTGACTGTTATTGGCTTCCGGGGCGAAGTAAGCCTCCGGATCCAGGACCTCCGGCGGGATCGCCTTCGCCGGGTCCGAGGTCTTCTTGTCGTCGCCCTGCCGCCAGAGGTCGTCGAGCGTCTTCTGACCATCGACGGCGGTGAAGGCGTTGTAGATGTCGTCCGTGTCGGCCTGGGCCAACGCGTCTCCGGTGCGGTATTCGCTGGCGATTGACATGGCAGCCATCTGCAGCGACACCAGACCCTTCATCGCGTCACCGAGCATCTTCCCCACCGCCACGCGACTGTCGTCGTGCCGGACACGGAAGAACGCGCCCTCCTTCATCCCACCCGCGCCGAACGGCGCCTGCACGGTGAGCATGGGGCGTACACCGTTCTCGAAGCTGGGCTTGAAATGCTCGTTCAGCTCTTTCTCAATGGCCTTGGCAAAGTCGATCAGCTGCTGGATGTCGACGTCGATGTCCTCGCCGACGAGCCACTCGTCGCCCATCTGTCTCCCCGTTTCGTCCACATGCCGACACCGCGGCTGTGTCCCGAGCCGCGACATTCACAGTCCACTCTGGCCGAGGGTAGCGTCATCGGGCAACCCCGTAGTGTGGTCAGGCTCGCGACGGAAGGTTCACCAACTGCACGAGCCGGGTGCCCTCCCGCCGCGTGACCAGCCAACCTCGGCCGGGTGGCAGCGGCCCGGGGCGGACGGTGCCGAGCAGAACGCCCTCGTCCCGGTTACCGGACATCACGATGCCCGGCGTGCTGATTTCCCGCATCCGCATCAGCACCGGCTCGTACAGCGCCCGGCTCGCACCGCCGGTGCGGCGGGCGATGACCAGGTGCAGGCCGATGTCCCGGGCCTGGGGCAGGAATTCGAGCAGCGGCGTCAGCGGGTTGCTGCCCGCGCTCGACACCAGGTCGTAGTCGTCGACCAGGACGTAGAGGTCCGGTCCCTTCCACCAACTGCGTGCCCGCAGCTGGTCCGGCGTCACGTCGTTGGGAGGGATCCGGTCCCGCATCACCGCGGCGACCTCGGTGATGATCTTCTCGGTGAGCTGGGCCGACGAGCCGTACCCGATCAGGTGCGGGCTGGTGATGTCGCCGAGCATGCTGCGCCGGTAGTCGACGATGACCAGCCGGGCCTCGGTCAGCTCGTGGCGGTCGACGATCGTTTGTGCCAGCGCCCGCAGGAAGGTGCTCTTGCCGGACTCGCTGTCGCCGAAGAGCAGGAAGTGCGGGTCGGCGGCGAAGTCCAGGTGCACCGGTTGCAGGTCCACCTCGGCGATGCCGACCGGCACCCCGGGGCGACCGGTGGCCGGCAGACTGCCGTGCGGGACCACCGGCGGGAGCTGGCGGATCGGCGGCGCGCCCGGCCCCTGCCAGGCGCCGGCCAGGTCGTTCACCAGCTTGCGGGACCCCTCGGGCAGGGTGTCCGCCTCCTGCGCGCCGTCGGTGCGGGGCAGGGCGGCGAGGAACTGGTGCCCATCGGCGGTGATGCCTCGGCCGGGTGATTTCTCCGGCACGTTCATCGCGGCCCGACGGTCCAGGGCGGAGTCGCCCGCGTCAGACAGCCAGAGCTCCAGCCGGGTGCCGAAGACGTCCCGAACGGCGGGACGCAGGTCCATCCAGCGACCCGCGGTGACGATCAGGTGGACGCCGAAGGAGAGACCGCGGTTGGCGATGTCGTTGATGGTCGGCTCAAGATCTTCGAACTCGGACCGGATGCTGGACCAGCCGTCGATGACAAGGAAGACGTCGCCGAACGGGTCGTCGTTGTGCTGGCCGTGCCGACGGGCCCGCCGGTACGCGGCCATCGAGTCGACCCCGCGCTCGCCGAACCGCCGCTCCCGTTCGCCCATCAGCAGTTGCAGCTCGGCGACGGTCCGGCGGACCAGACTGGCATCGAGACGGGTCGCCACCGCGCCGACCTGCGGCAGGTCGCGTAGCGAGGAGAGCGCGTTGCTGGTCAGGTCGAGGCAGTAGACCTGCGCCTCCCGCGGTGTGTGGGTCAGCGCCAGCGACGTCACGATCGTGCGCAGCACGGTGCTCTTGCCACTCTGCGGACCGCCCACGATCACCGCGTGGCCGGCCGAACCAGCCAGGTCGAACCAGAGCACGTCCCGCCGCTGCTCGAACGGCTTGTCGACGATGCCGACGGCCACCTGCAACTCGCCCACCAGGCCGGCGTGCGCCACCGTCACACCCCGGGCGGGGTCGGCGGTCAGTGGCGGCAGCAGCTGATCCAGCGTCGGCGGATCCGACAGCGGGGGCAGCCACACCTGGTGGGCCGGCGCGCCCCGTCCGGTGAGTCGGCCGACCAGGATGTCCAGCACACTGTCGCCGCCCGTGTCGACCGGCTCCGGCGTCGTCTCCTGGGCCTTACGGGTAACCGGCGGCGCGACGTAGGCGGTGCTGTATTCCCGCACCCGCTCCTCGCCGTCACCGGCGGCGACCGCCTCGGCCGTCTTGCTGCGGTAGGTGCCGGAGACGTACGCGGCCTTGAAGCGGATCAGTGGTTCCATGCCGAAGCGCAGGTAGCCGTGGCCCGGTGAACGGGGCAACTCGTACGCGTCGGTGGCACCGAGCACCACCCGGCTCTCCATCGCCGAGAAGGTCCGCAGACCGATCCGGTACGACAGGTGGGTGTCCAGGCCGCGCAGCCGGCCCTCCTCCAACCGCTGCGAGGCCAACAACAGGTGTACGCCGAGCGACCGGCCGACCCGACCGATCTGCACGAACATGTCGATGAAGTCCGGTTTGGCGGTGAGCAGCTCGGAGAACTCGTCGCAGATGATGAGCAGGCTCGGCAGTGGCGCCAGCGGAGCACCCGCGGCCCGGGCCTTCTCGTAGTCGCGCTGCGAGGCGTAGTTGCCGGCCGAGCGGAGCAGCTCCTGCCGACGCACCAACTCGCCGTTGATCGAGTCGGTCATCCGGTCGACGAGCGGCAGCTCGTCGGCCAGGTTGGTGATCACCGCGCTGGTGTGCGGCAGGGCGTCCAGCCGGGTGAAGGTCGCGCCGCCCTTGAAGTCGATCAGGACGAGGTTCAGGTTCTCCGAGCTGTGCGTGACGGCGAGCGCCAGCACCAGCGTGCGCAGCAGCTCGGACTTGCCGGAACCGGTGGCACCGATGAGCAGGCCGTGCGGCCCCATGCCGTCCTGCGCGGACTCCTTGAGGTCCAACTCGACCGGGATCCCGTCGACGCCCACCCCGATCGGCACCCGCAGCCGGTCCCGGTTGGGCCGGGGCTGCCAGGCCAGTTCCATGTCGAACTCGTACGGGTCGCCGATGTTGAGCAGTTCGGCCAGGCCCAGCTCGCTGGTGAGCGGGGCGTCGCCGCCGCGGGACGCGGCCGAGAGACGCAGCGGGGCCAGCTGCATGGCCAGCGCCTCGATCTCCGCGACCCGGCACCCGTCGGCCCGCCCGATCTCCGCCTGACCATCCACGGTGGTGCTGTGCAACTGGCCGTCGGTGCCCACCTCCAGCACGAGCCGAGCCCGGTCCAGCACCCGCGGCGCCGGGTTGGAGAGGTCGAGCAGGGTGACGCCCTCCACGCCACCCTCGGTCATCAGGTGGTCCGACCCGGCGGTGTCGCCGCCGTCGATGACGACCAGGAGATGCGGCCCGCCCGACTGGGGGGACCCACCGGACGAGTTGAACCGGGGCCGGCTGGCCAGCACGTCGTCGAGCATCGCCTCCAGCCCGGTGACCGAGGGCGCGACCAGCCGGAGCTGACCGAGCGCGTCGGTGCGGCTCGGGTGCAGCGCGTGCGGCAGCCACTTCGTCCACTCCCACGCGCCCCGCCGGTCGGCGGCGACGCAGACCGCGACGAGCATGTCGTCCGGCGCGTGGAACGCGGTGGCCTGGGCGAGCACCGCCCGGACGAGCCCTCGGACCGCCTCGTCGTCACCGCGCAGGTGGACCCGGGCGAACCCGTTGAGCGCCATCGTCACCGGCAGATCCGGCACCTCGCCGTACGTGGTGAGGAAGCGGCGCAGCGCCAGCGCGCACATCGGCTCCAGCTTCTCCAGCGACGTCGCGGGCGGCGGAACCAGCGGCGTGGCCAGCTCCTGCGGGCCAAGACCGATGCGTACGGTGGCGAAGTCCACGTCGCCGCGCCGGCGCTCCCACAGCCGTGGCCCGAGCGGGACCGACCACAGCGCGTCCGGGTCCGGATGCCGGTAGAACGCCGCCTCGCGCTGCTTCTGGACCGTCTTGAGCACTCGCCGGCGCTGCCGCGACAGGTGCGTCATGTACTCGCGTCGCTTCTGCAGCATCTCCTGCTTGCTCGGGCCGCCGGAGTTGTTGGTGAGCTGGGAGCCGAGCATGCCGATCGCGGAGAGGCCGAAGAGGCCTCCGGTGACGTAACCGAGGGTGCTGCCGCCTCGGCCGGCGAACATCAGCGCCATCGCGAACGAACCAGCGAGCATCGGCAGCATCATCATCATCTGGCCCCAGGCACGCCCGCTGGGCGCGGGCACCTCGGGTGGCGCCTCCAGCAGGACCTCGCCGGACGGGTACTCCGGCTCCGGCTGTCGGGCCGGGCGTTTCACGACGACCGTGCTCACCTATCAGACCTCCCCGCTGGGGTCCGGACCCGACCGGACCGAACCGGCGCCCGCGCCATGGCACATGGTAGGTAGCCTTCTCTCGTCATGACAGCCGCGGGCCACGTCGGCCCGCTCCTCGTTCGAGGGGTCGTCAGTGGTCACCCAGGCCGGAACCGGACTCGCGCGCATCGCCGTCGTCGCCCCCAACCGGCGGCTTGATCTCGCTCTACCCGAGCATCTGCCGCTGGTCGGGCTGCTCCCCGCCGTCCTACGGCAGGCGGATGAGCACCCGTCGGACGGGACGGCACACGGTGGCTGGATGCTGCGCCGCACCGACGGCACCACTGTGGACCTCAATCGTACGCTCGCCGTACAGAACGTTCGGGACGGCGAGACGCTGCATCTCGTGCCGCGCCGCACCGACTGGCCGGAGCTGGCGTACGACGATCTGATGGAGGCCGTCGCGGCCGGCGCCCGCCGACGCGGGGTGGCCTGGAGCCCGCTCGCGACCCGGCTGACGGGCCTGATCGTCGCCGGTGTGCTGCTGCTGCTCGGCCTGGTCGTCATCGTCACGTCCGACGAGCCCGGCATGCTCGGCGGCGTGATCGCCCTCGGCACCGCCGGGGTGCTGCTGCTGGTCGGGATCGTGCTGTCCCGGGCGATGGCCGACTCCCTCGCCGGGGCCGTGGTCGCCGCGGCCGGCCTGCCCTACGCCTTCGTCGGCGGCGTCCTGGTGATCGGGACCGGCGAGTCCGTCTGGGCGCTCGGCGCACCGCACGTGCTGCTCGGTTCCGCCATCCTGTTCCTCACCGGCCTGCTCGGTTTCCTCGGGGTGGGCGACGCGACCCGGGTCTTCGTCGCGGCGGTCTTCGCAGGTTTCTGGGGCATGCTCGGCGGCCTCTTCGCCCTCGGCACGATGGACGCGGCGCAGGGCGCGGCGATCATGGTCAGCGCGGTGACCCTGCTGCTGCCGGCGATGCCGCTGCTCGCCGTACGACTCGGCAAGATGCCGATGCCGGCGCTGCCGCGCACCGCCGAGGACCTGCTGCGCGACGAGCCGCAGCCCCGGCGCGAGCTGGTCTATCAGGCCACCGCCCGGGCCGACGAGGTCCTTACCGGCATGATCTTCGGCTCGTTCCTGGTCACCGTCGGCTGCCTGATCGTGCTGACCGCCCACGGCTCGGTCGCCGCCCTGCTGCTGGCCGGTGTGGTCGCGCTCGGTCACCTGCTGCGGGCCCGGCTGGTGCCGACCGTGCGGCACCGCGTGCCGCTGCTCGCCGGGGGTCTGGTGGGGTTGGCCCTGCTGCCCCTGGTCGGCGCGGCCGACGCCGGGACCGGGCTACGCGTACTGGCCGTGCTTCCGGTGGCGGTGGTCGCGGCCGGGATCTCGGTCAGCGCCGGGCTCGCCTACAGCCGTCGTGCCCCGTCGCCCCGGCTGGCCCGTCTCGGGGACACCCTCGACATCCTGCTGCAGTTGGCCGTGGTGCCGGTGGCGTGCAGCGTGCTGGGCCTGTACGCGTTCATGCGAGCGCTGAACGGCTGACGCGAACGTCGGCGCCGACGAAGAGGTCGTCCACGCTGCGCGTCCCGTCCGACGATCACCCGACTCTGCTCGATCAGGGCTGGCGGTCTGAGTACCATTCGGGCATGGGCGCCGGCTCGTCCCAGGTGAGGTCGCTTGCCTCCGGCATGTCGCCACCGCGGACGAGCTTGACGATCGCGGAGTCGATGTCGGGGCCAACGAAGAAGTCGTCGGCCCAGTGCAGCATGAAGACCCGCCCCTGGGCGTCGATGACGAGTTCGGAGGGCCCGTCGGCGTTGTTGCCGAGCGGGTAGACGGGGTTGTCGAACTCCTCGGTGAAGATGCGGGCATCCTCGGCGAGCACTCCACCGCGGGTGGGGTGGATGTAGCTCCAGTAGCCCTCTTCTGGCTCGCCGAATCCGCCGAACTGGGGCAGGCGTAGCCCGCCGAATTCGACGAGTGCGGCCCGTGCGGCGGCGGAGAACTCCAGGCCGTCGAGTTTGTCGGCGAAGCGGGTCAGCCAGTTGTTGACGGAGGCGGTCATGTCGCGGCCGGGGAACCAGCCGGCCTTGTCCAGTACCGCTCGGACGTCCGGCGGGAAGCGGCCCTCGGCGGCGCGGCGCTGCGCGTAACGCTTGGCAATTGACGCACCGGCCAGCGAAGGCCACTCGGACAGCTCGCCGGTCTCCCGGTCGATGACGATTGTGGGCTGTCCGGTGGCCGACGGTGGTCGGGGTGGTCCGTTCGTCGGCTCTGGCCGGGGTTCGCGGCGGGAGACGACGAAGCCGAGGTCGAACTCGTACATGTCGACCTCGGGCGGCGGACCGGGGTGGCCGGCGGCGGCCCACTCACGGGCTCGGGCCAGTGCCTCGTCACGACTGATCATCGGAACTCCTCGCGTCGTGGTCGTCCTGGTCACCGGCCCCGGCCGGATGCCGGCACCACAGCGGTCGACGCGGTGCCTATCGTAGGCACCGCGGTCCGGCACCTGTCCGTGCCGACCGTACGCCAGGGGGAGGTGCCATGCCGTCACGGCGGGACCAGGTCCAGTCGTACCAGTTCTTCGTCCAGCGGATGACGTCCGCGCTCGTGGCGCGCGAGCCTGATCCGGAGGCCGCGCCGTTCCGGCGGCTCGGCGGCGCCGGCCTCGCGGGCATCATGGTGGCGGTGCTCTGCCTCGCCGCGGTGGGCGTCTACGGGTTGCTCCGCCCCGGTGGCGCCACCAAGTGGAAGTCGGCCGACTCGGTCATCCTGGAGAAGGAGACCGGCACGCGGTACGTCTACCGGGACGGCCGCCTGCACCCGGTGGTCAACTACTCGTCCGCGCTGCTCGCGATGGGGTCGGCGGTGCCGACCATCTCCGTCTCCCGCAACTCACTTGTCGGTACGCCGCGCGGGCCCCGGATCGGCATCCCGAACGCACCGGACGCCCTGCCCGACCCGAAACGGATCCTCACCGGCCCGTGGACGCTCTGCACCCAGCCGGCGCGGGACCAGGCGGGTGGGACCGTGGCCACGACGGTGCTCACCCTCGGTAGAGCACCCAACGGTGGGCGCGAGATGGGCGACACGGCGCTGCTGGTCAAGGACACCACGACCAAGCGGTTGCACCTGGTCTGGCACGACCACCGGTACGAGATCCGCAACCAGGCGGTCGTCCTCGAAGGACTGACCATGACCGCGGAACCGGTGGTCGAGGTTGGCGGGGCGTGGCTGAACGCGTTGCCCGCCGGTGAGCCGATCGGCTCCGAGGACGTGGCTGGCCGCGGCGAGTCGTCGGCCGCACTGCAGGACGCCCGGGTCGGCCAGATCTTCGTCGTGCAGAGTCAGAACGGCAGCCGTCAGTACTACCTCGCCAACCGCGACCGGCTGCGTCCGCTGACTCCGCTGCAGGCAGACGTGCTGCTCGCGGACCCGGAGACACGGCAGTCCTACCAGGGCGAGTCGGCTCCTCAGGCCCTGACGCTCGGGGCCGGGGCCGCCGCGGCGGCCCCCAAGGCGCCGCCTCCGGCCGAGGGGCGGCACCGCGCACCCGGCGAACGCCCCGACATCGCCCGGCTGACCGGTGATCAACCGGCGATCTGCGCCGCCTACCGTCCGGGGCAGGATGAGCCGACCCTGCTGTTGGACGCGCAGGTGCAGCCGGTGAAGGAGCCGGTACGCACCGCCGAGCAGACCGGCGACGGCATCCCGCTCGCCGACCGGGTGGTCATCGAGCCGGGGTACGGCGTCCTGGTTGCCGCCATGGCGTCACCGGAGATCACGACGGGCACCCTGAGCCTGGTGACCGACCTGGGCTACCGGTATCCGCTGGCGTCGAAGGAGGTGTCGGAGATGCTCGGCTACCGCGGTGCGCGACCCGTCGAACTGCCCGCGAGTCTGGTCGTCCGGCTTCCGGCCGGCCCGGCGCTCGACCCAACCAACGCGAAGCGGGCACTGGACCCGGAGTGACCGGTGCTGCCACAGTGGAGGTAGTTGCGAGTCTGAATGCGGCCGGCCTAGCGCGGGCTGGACATGACCCGTTACCGTTCGTAGAGCAATGGCGCGTCAGCGCCACAATAGAGGCTGCCCCCGGCGATGGGGGGCTATCGATGAGGACGGGGGTGACTCACCATGTCGATGGGTACCGACACCGGCTTGATGGTGAAGACCGAGGGCGACGTAGATGCCGTCGCGGATCGGCTCACCGGTAACCTGAACCAGCTGATGGACCAGCTCGCACCGCTGTACGACCAGTGGAAGGGTGCCGCTGCCGGCTCCTTCCAGGAGGTTCGGACGAAGTTCGACGAGGACATGGCCCGGTTGAACGTGGCGCTGCGGGCGATCGCCGAGGCCGTCGGGTCCGCCGGTAAGGACTACGACGTCAGTGACGACGAGCTCCGGTCCGAGATGACCTCTGCCGGCGCTTCTGCCGGTCAGATCACCGCAGCGCTCAAGCTCTGACGGGGGAGGAGTTCCGAAATGGAAATTCGTTACAACTTCGGTGCACTGAACGCTGCCGCGGACAGCTGCGGCGGTGCCGTGCGGAATGTGACAGGTGAGCTCGAAGGGCTCAAGTCGGGCATCGCGCCGCTGCTCGCTACCTGGGACGGTGACGCCCGCGAGGCGTACTTCCGTCGGCAGAGCGACTGGGAGGCGGCGGCGAACGACCTTCGTGACCTGCTCGGGCGCATCGAGAAGACGCTGCGCGAGTCGGCGGCCAGGATGCAGGCCCGTGAGGCCGCGAACCGGGCGAAGTTCGGCGACTGAGCCCGACCGTACGAAGCGATGGCCCGGCCGCGTGCCGGGCCATCGTCGTTCGCACTGTCGTCTGTGCCGCGACTGCCGGGCGTCGTGACGATGCGTGTCGGCCTCGGGCGGGCCGTCAGCCGCGGGGCAGCGAGGTGGGCACCCGGAAGAACAACTCTTCGGGCTCGTCGATCTCGCCGACCGGAGTCGGCGGGGCCGCCGGCCGGGTCGGTCGCCACCGCAACCGGCGTCCGCGCGGCAGCAAGGAGGCCATCGCGCCGATGGCGAGCGCGATCACTGCGACCAGCAGCCCGACCCAGAGGGCCACCCGGCCGAAGACGCTCCACCGCTCCGAACGCTCCTGCGCCGCCGCGTCGAACGACGGGTCGGGCATCGGGGGTTGGGCAACCGGCGCGTCATTGGTCAGCCGTTCGGTCACCGCCCGGTACGGATTCAGCAGGCCACGCCCGTAGCCCTCCCCGGGGCCACCACGCGCCGGGTCCACCGTCGCGAGGAGACGGCGGCTGACCCCCTCTGCGGGCAGGCCGGGTTCGGCAGCACGGATCAGGGCGGCCGTTGCGCTCACCAGCGGGGTTGCGAAGCTGGTGCCGCTCCAGACGTCGTGGCCGGCGAGGCGGGTCGCCGCCACCACCGCGCCGCCAGGGGCCACGAGGTCGACGTACGGCCCGACCTGCGACTGCTTCACCCGCACGCCCTCCTGGTCGATGGCGCCGACCCCGATCACACCGTCGTAGGCGGCGGGGTAGGGCACCGGATCCGGACGGTCACCGTTCTGGTGCAGGTTGCCGGCAGCGGCGACCAGCACGACGTCGTGCTCCCGCGCGTACTTGATCGCGCTCTCGACGGCGGGGTCGGGGCGGTAGAGCGTCACGGACATGTTGATCACGGCGGCACCGTCGTCGACCGACCCGCGGATGGCCTGCGCGAAGACCTCCGCGGAGACACTCTGACCCCGCGCCTCCTCGCCCTCGTTGCCGGCGCGTTCGCTGACCCGGATCGGGATGATCGTTGCGTCCGGGGCCAGGCCGTGGAAGCCGACGCCGTTCTGCGGGCGGGCGGCGATGAGGCTGGCGACCGCGGTGCCGTGCGAGACACAGTCGACGTTGCCACCGGGTGTCCCACGCAGGGAATCGAAGCCGGTGGCCACCCTGCCGCTCAGCTGCGGGTGGGTGTCGTCGGTGCCGGAGTCGATGACGGCCACCTTGACGTTGACGCCGGTGCTGAAGGGCCACACCCGTTGCGGCGCGAGCCACCGCTGGTGCCATGGCGTCTCGCTGATGACCTGACCCGGATCGCTCGGGTTCTTGCAGATCGCCGGGGCCGCGACAGCCCGAACCGGCACGCCGAGGATTGTCGAACCCATCAGCGCCACCACCAGAGCAGCGGCGGACGTACGACGGTCGAGACCCATTCCGCGCTCACCTCCCGTCACTACGGCGCCGGTGCATCGTAACGATCCTCGGACGATTACCGGATCCCCGATGTCGCGTCGATTCAGTATGGTCGAGGTGTCACGCCGTTGGCGGGTTGCGGCGGCACGTGGACGTGCAGGGGGAGGACGCCATGGACACGCAAGGACTGCGCGCTCGGGCCGACGAGCTGATGGCCCAGTTCGAGCGGATGCGCTCGGGCGTGGGTGACCTTCAGCAGCGGCTCAAGGCAGTGAACGCCACCGTCACCTCCGAGGACGGCTTCGTCTCGGTGACGGTCGGCCCGCGTGGTCAGGTGGTCAAGGTGGAGTTCGACCCGCGCATCTACCGCCGGCCAAACTCGAAGGAACTCTCCGCCACCGTCACGGAGACGATCCGGAGGGCCACCGAGAAGGCGATGACCGAGGTCGAAGAGCTGATGCGGCCCTTCGTGCCGGACAGCCAGTTCCAGGCGTACATGGGCCACGACCTGGACGGCATCTTCCGTCAGCTGGACAGCGAACTTCCACGGGAGGACGACCGATGACCGACGCAGACGAGACTTTCCTCAAGCCCGACGCCGCCCGGGCTGGTGCCCAGCGGCTCGGCGTCGCCGGCGCGACACTGGCCAGCCGTTGGGCGCAGCACGCCGCCACTATCTCGTCGTTGAACGCCTCCGCCCCCTGGGGCACCGACGAGCCGGGCCAAGGCTTCAACAAGCACTACCTGGAGGGTGGCGACAAAGCCCCCGCCACCAACGTCCTGAGTGGGGGAAAGGCCATCGTGGACCTGATCAAGGTGCTGGGACCGGACGTCCTCAGCGCCGTCGATGGAACGGTCGAGGTCGACGACATGGTCGACAAGTGGTTCGGCGGCGACGGTAAGTAACGTCCGACCTCCGAGCGGTCTGGTGAGGACAGAGGGGCAGAGCGGGTGGCGGTACCAAATCCCAGGGGCATGCTCGGCGAATACACGTGGGTCTGGGACGCCGTCTGCTGGGCCAGTGCCGGTGAGGCATGGCCGACCGGTGACGAGGACCGCATGCGCGACCTCGCCGACGCGTGGGAGGGCCTGGCCAAGGCGATAGGCGACGCCCTTGCCGACGCGGACCCGGCCGCCATGAAGATCCTCCAGAACTGGGGTGGCGGCGCCGGCGGCGCCTTCGGGCAGCTCTGGAACCAGATCGGCGTCGATCCGGGCTCCGGCCTGCCGCTGATGCAGGAGGCCGCGTCCGCCTTCGCCAGCGGTTGCGACAACGCGGCCATGGAGATCGAGTACGCCAAACTCACAGTCCTCATCGCCGTCATCATCACCGTGATCGCGGTCTTCGTGGCTCTGCTGATGGCCTGGTTGGGTGGGGTCTCGGCCGGAGCGATCCCGGGCATCCTCGCCGCCGGGCGGCATGCCGTGACTATCGCGTTCCGGCGGCTGATCGCGCAGATGGGCCGGCAACTCCTCACCCGCGCCGGGATGCAAGCGGCCCTGCGTACCGCAGGCACCCAGATCACCCGGCGCGTCACCAGCGAGACGCTGCGCAACGCCGGGCGACGGTTCGCCCTCGAGCTCGCCGAGGAGGTCGGTGAGGAACTCATCATCGACATCGGCGCTCAGGCCTACCAGATGAAGAACGGCACGCGGACGGAGTGGGACGTCCGCCGCACCGCCACCGCGGGTGTCGGCGGCGCCTTCGGCGCGGTCCTCGGCACCGGCCTGAACGCCGGCACCCGCTTCGCCCGCAACAATGTGGCGCCGCGGATGCCGATCTCGTTCAGCCCGCCCGCGATGAACTTCCGTGGCGCCGGGCTCGTCCGCTGGGGAGGTAACTCGCTCGCGGCCGGTGCGCAGAACGCCGTCATCTCACCAGCCGCCAGCGTCCTGGCCAACGGCACCATGTCCGGTCAGTGGAGCATGCCCGGGGGCGACGCGTTCCTCGGTGGCTTCAGCAGCGGTGCCGGTCGCGGCGGCGCCACCTTGGCGGGCAGCAATGCCGGCGCCGGCCTGGCGAATTTGCACAACAGACTCGCCGGCTTCGACCCCGGCGCCGCGACGGGCAACGGCACCGGAACCGGCAACGGGACCGGCACGGGCACCGGAGACCCGACCGTTGGCGAAGCGGACCTCGGCAACCTCGGCGGCACGGGCAATGGCACGGGCTCGGGCAGCGGTTCCGGGAGTGGGTCGGGTTCGGGCAGTGGTTCAGGTTCGGGCAGTGGGTCGGGTGCGGAGAGTGGCTCGGGCTCGGGTTCGGGCAGCGGGTCGGGCTCGGGCAGTGGATCGGGTTCGGGCAGTGGGTCGGGTGCGGAGAGTGGCTCGGGTTCGGGCAGTGGGTCCGGCTCGGGTTCGGGCAGCGGTTCGAGCGACAGCAGCCAGGGCGACGGCAGCACCGATGCCGGCCCGAGCAACGCGCCGAACACCGGGTCCGGATCGATCTCACTCGCCCCACCGACCGTCGATGCCGGCGCTCCGCCGGTCGCGGACACGTCCGACCCGTCGGGCACGGGCACGGGTCAGGGCACCGATCCGGCCGCGACCGCCGGTTCGCCGGCCACCGGCACCCCGGTCGCCGCCGAGGCGCCCGCCGCTGGTCCGGTTGCCGACCAGGCAGCCGATGTCAGTTCCGGTGCGGGGACAGACTCCGACGCCAGCGCCGCCCCGGGCACCGGACCCGATACCGAAACCGCTGTCCCTCCCGCGGCGGACACGAACGCCGGCGTGGATTCCGGCAACTCGGCTGGTGGCGTCAACGGCGACACGTCCGGTGGTGGCAGAGCAGGGTCAGACACCTCGACCACCGGCGGCCCTCAGGTCGACACGTCCACGACCAACGAGAGCAGTTCCGGTGGACCCTCGTCGGGCTCGACGGTGGACAGCTCGCCGTCGCGGGTCCCCGACAGTTCCGTGCCGGGTAACACGAGGTCGGACTCCGCGAATGACCCGCTCTCCAGCGACCAGGCACCCGCGGTCGTACCCGGCACGACGGTGGGCACCCCTGCGGCCGCCGGACCTGCACCGGGCGCCGTGTCGTCGGCACCGGTCACGGGTGGCACCGCCACGAACCCAGCCGTAGCCGGGTCGCCGGCACCGACGACCGCGCAACCGGCTGCCACCACGAACGCGCCTGCCACGAACGCGCCTGCCACGAACGCGCCTGCCACGAACGCGCCTGCCACCGGCACGAGCAGCCAGACCACGACGGCTCCCCAGACCACACAGGCGACCAACACTGGCACGAACACCCAGCCGGCCACCGGCCGCCCGACTCCGACGGTCAACCCGACGGTGGCGAACTCGGCCGGCTCCATCTCGCTCACCCCCGCCACCACGCCTTCGACAAGTGCCCCGACGACAAACACCGTGCCGGACGGCAGCACCACTCAGGGCGCGACGAACCAGCCGGGCACACCGGTGCAGCAAGCGGAGACCAACCAGCCGGGCACCAGCGAGACCAGTCCGTCGGGACGGCCCGACGGGCGTACCCCGGTCGTCGGGGTTGGGCCCACGGACGTTGCCGCCGCGCCGGATGGGTCGACTCGGCCGGATGCGGTGCTGGACGGTTCGACTCGGCCGGATGCCGTTCCGGCTGTTCCGGAGACGAGCGGTGACGCCAACCCGTCGAACACGCCGGACCCGACGGCCGACCCGGACGCCAGCACCGATGCGACGACGGACCCGGTTCCCGCCCAGCGGACCCCCGGCGACGGCGTGGTGATCGTCGTCCCTGGTTCGACCAGCACCACCGACCCGACCACGGGTACTCCGACCGGGCCAAATGCCAACACCGGGACGGTGGACCCGGCGACGCTGAAGCGCTCCGAGGGCCCGACCGGAAAGGGCACCCACAGCTGGCACCTCGACCCGATCACCGTCCCCGGTGACCCGAACGGCCCGGACGCTGAACGGATGCTCATCGAGGCGTCCCGGACGTTGGCCGAGACAGTCCGGACGGCCGTCAAGGCTAAGACGATCTCCAAGGGCAAGATGCCGGGCATGGCGGGCGCGCTGATGATGCCGAACGGCGACATCACCACCCACACCAGCATGCAGGGCAATAAGAGCACCAAGCCGGCCACCCAGCCGGCGGTGCACCCGCTCGCTCAGGCCGCACTCGCTCGGACCAAGGTGGCCTTGGGCACCGGAAAAGGCGCTGGCCACGGCAACTGCGCCGAGGTCGCCCTGGTTTCGGACCAGCTCTACCGGCTCGAACAACAGTGGCGGGAGGCCGGTGAGCCGGGCACCTTCGAGCAGTACGCGTCAGATGGTCTTAAAGGCGCAAGAATCGTCACCCATCAGATCAAGTCTGCTCTCGAGGAAGGCGTCGAGTACGACCTGGGCCACTATCGTCCGCCGTGTCGATCCTGTAGGCATTTCCTGCCGCAGTTCGACATCAAGGCGATCGAAGATCCGGAGCGGTCGCCAGCGAACTACCAGCCATCGGTCCCCGGGGTGGTGGGCACCGGGCGACCGCTGAGCGACGCTCGTCCGTACGGGGATCCCCAGGGCCTGGTCCCGCCGGACCCGGCCGACCAGCAGACACTCGACGATGCCGTGCCCCGCGACCCGGAGACCGGCCGCCCGGAAGTGCATCCCGATCCCACCAAGGGCATATGGGCACGCCTGCTCAACGACGGCGGCCCAACGGTCTCCGGTCGGGCGCGGAACTGCGCCGATGCTGGTCTTTCCTTCCTGTCCACCTGGTTCGGCCGGCCCGAGGTGGCAGCGGCCGTGGCGGTCCCGGGGAGCGTCGAGAGCAACAGCACCGCCCGGCAGGAACAGGCGTTGCGCACCCCATTCAGCCACCGTGGCACCGGACCGGCCGGGCTGGCCGATGTCGCCGCTGCTCTGCGGGAGGCCGGTCACGGCTCGGCTGCCCTCATCATCACCGCACCCGCGGACGCCAACGGCCGAGCGCACACCTGGAACGCGGTGAACCACCAGGGCACGATCGTCTGGGTCGACGCTCAGACGGGAGAGGTCTCCGACACGGACCCGATCCACAGCGTCGACAATGTCTGGTCGATCACGCTCGACGCCGAAGGTGACCCGATCACGCCGGCAATCGACCGGACCGGCACCGACGCGACGGCCGCAGAGCCAGACCCGGTGCCGCCGCACTCCACCGCACCGGCGGATCCGAATTCCGAGATCAGCGCCAACGACCCCTCGGCCGCGCCGGACTCGACGGGAACGACAGACAGCGAGTACCTGAGCGGGTTGTCCGACACCGACCAGACGACGTTGGTCGAGGCCGTCGCTGCTGCCCTGCAGGATGCCAACCAGATCCTCGTCGACATGCAGGGCGTCGCCGCCGAGGTGAACGAGCAACTCGGACTGACCGGCGAGAATGCGCTGCGGACCCTGGGCGAGGGCAACCGGGTCAAGCCTGCGGAATCGCTCGCCCGCAAGTTCCGCACCGAACTTGAGCCCATGGGTCATGACCTGGAAAGCGCGCTGCAAACCGTCAATGACATCGTGCGTTTCTCGGTTCGCGGTCCGGAGTCCGAGGCGTACGGTCCGGCCGTCGACCAACTGCTCAGCAGCCTGGAGACCAACGGCTATCAGGTCACCGACCTGAAAAACTTCTGGCATCCCGGTAACCGGTTCTTCGGACTGAACTGCACGCTCGTGTCCCCGAACGGCCGTACCTTCGAGCTGCAGTTCCCGACCGCGACCAGTTACGCGATCGGCAATCAGACCCACATACCGTACGAGGTGATGCGGGATCCCGCATCACCTGCCGTCGACCAGGTCCACGCGTACCTCGACATCCTGGCGATCAACAAGGCGAACGGTGCGGCAGCGTCCATGCCCGGGGGCACGGACAGTCGACCGGATCGATTCGGTACGCCGAAGGACACGAGCTTCGCGGCCTGGGCTGCCAAGCCGACCCAGGCGGACCTCTTGCAGGAGTACACCGCCGAGTTGGCCGCACAGGGCCGTACATTCCAGGAAGCCCTCGCCGAGCGCGGGTTGGATGCCTCCGACCTGCCCGGCTTCGATCCCGCCTCCCTGGGGAGCACCGATGGCCGAACCCAACTTCCGATACCACCTGTTGTTCCGCCCGGACAATCCGGAAGTGCCGGTCAACCTGATCGCGCTGCTCCGGAGCAGCGGACCGACGAAGGCCGTGATCTGGGACCGTCCACCCAAAGCGTGGACCTTCAGGCCGGACGTGGCGACGGCGATCCTGTACGCGAACCCGGAACGCCATCTGACAAGAGCGGTCGACCGGGCCACGGCCGAGAGGGAGACGGCCCACTTCACGACGGTCCCGCTGCCGACGGAAGCGGAATTGACGGAGATCTGCCGCCAGGGGACCTGACCGTTGACGACGCTTTGGCCGAGGAGACGGCCGGCGAGCAGACTGTCGAAGATTTGTCCGGGGACGACCAGGCCGAGGGTTACCCGGACATGCGGGGCTGGCCGATGCCGGACACCAGGCGTTTCGGGCCGGACGAGCTGACGCAGCTCGAGGATCCCCAATTCCAGGACGATGTCGCCGACAGCCTCTTGACTCCCGACGGGTACGCCACCCTCAGGGATCCGTCCGTCCACCCATACGGCCAGCTGATCAACGACGGTGGCCCTGGCCAGCCTGGCCGGAGCAACAACTGCATCGATTGCGCGTTGGCTGCGCTGGCCAGCTTCCTGGGCGATCCCCAGGTAGCCCTTCCGCGCTGGCCGGACCAGCTCGAAGATGGCTCCCTCGACACTGAGACCGGTGAACTGGACGGCTTCGGCCGGGTGGAGAGTTGGATCGGCGGCGAGTGGATTGGCGACAGCGACGCGATGCCGTCGGCTCCCGCTGAACGCGCTGCAGCAGTTGCCGATCGGTACGCAGAGCTCTACCAGCGGATTCGGGACGCCGGCCCAGGGGCAGCGGCGGTCGTGGTCGTCGAGTGGCTCGCCTTCGACGAGAACACCGGTGAACCCGCGCTCGACGAAGACGGCAACGTGCTCGGGGCCGCGCAACACGCCTTCCTGATCGTGTTTCCGGAGGGTGCGGACGGGCCGGTCTGGTGGGATCCGCAGAGCGGCGACACCACCTCGGAGGCGCTGCCCGGAGACTACGTTGATGGGACGTACGACCTATGGTCGATGGAGGTGGAGCCGAGCGATGGCGATGACCAAAGAGGAAGCCAGGCAACTGATAACCCGCCTACTGGGGACCAGCAACCCGGTGGCGGTGATCCCGTTCGAGTTCGGCTGGGCGGCTCAGGAGACCCTCTCGCCACAGCAACGAGCGCAGGGCAGGCATCTGGGCCAGGGGGTCTTCATCATCGACGAGACGGGAGTGGTGACGGCCCACTCCAGCCTGCCGCCACCCCTGGTGATGAAGCGGTACGCGGCGGCACGCCGGGAGGGTCGGGTAACCGGCCGGCAGGTGTGGCCGAAACTGGCCCAGCCGGACTGACCCCAACCGCTGCCGACACCGACACGACCGCGCCTACCGTCGACAGCGACAGCGACAGCGACAGCGACACCGACACCGACACGACCGCGCCTACCGTCGACACCGACACCGCGCAACCGGCGACCTCGGGCAGCACCGACGCGCCCACCGACGCCAACGTGGCGACCGACGGACCGATCACCGCGAGCGCGGTGCCCGGCACGGCCTTCCATGGCGAGGGACGGGCGCAGGCCGATCCCGACGCCGTCCTGGACCGGGCGCGGACCGCGCTACCCGGTGTGGCCGCGCACGCCGGTGTGCAGGCCGTGACCGCCCTGGCCGACGGGACGTACCAGGTCACCCGCGCTGACGGTAGCCAGTTCAACCTCCGGGTGGACAGCGGGCCGGTGGCCGACCGCGCGGTCGCGGCCAGCGCGTTCGACACCGACGGTACGGCCGTGGTGACGGTCTCCGACCGGGCGGCCGACGCGGTGATCGATCGTGCGGTGGCCCACGAGGTGGCCGAACTGGCTGCCCTCGGTCAGCCACTGGCGGACGGCGCACCGGTCGTGACGCCGCTCAGCCCCGCCGACGTGGCCGAGCTGGTGACGGCCGCGCACCAGGTCGAGATCGCCAACGCGTCGTCCCGGACGGCGGTGCGGCGGGAGTTGGCCGCCATCGTGGACCGGTTGGGTCTGCGTGACGGGATGCTCGGTTCCGAGCAGAAGATGGCCGCCCTGCCGGCCGACGTGCGGGCCGCGCTGGCCGACGCGACAAGCCACCGTTCGACGTGGACGAGCGAGCGTTCCAGAGTGCGAGCCGAGCGCCGCACCGCCTTGGCGGAAGCGAACGGCCGCCCGGTCGGCCTGCCGCGGATGAGGACGTACCTGGCCACGCATTTCACCGTGAACTCGATCCTGGTCGCGCTGGCGACGAAGCTCACCCTGGATGCCGGAGGGCGGCCGGAGCTCGCCCTGATGCTGGGCGCCGGCGCAGTCGTCGGAGCCGTCGCCACCGGCCCGGCGAAGTGGCTGGCGAAGCGGTCCGGCCTGGCCGCCGAGGACCGGCGGGCGCGGTACGACACCCGCCAGGACGCGCGTACCGCCGCGGAGACGGACACCACCACCGCGGAGGCGCTCGCGGCCCAGACCGGGGACGCGAGCCCGGCGGTCCAGGAGCTGGGCGAGGCGGTGACCGGGCTCGGTGAGCAGCTCAGGGCCGTCCAGGAGCAGTTGCAGCAGGGCGAGCGCCGGTACCGGCTGGTGGGCCGGCCCCCCCAGCGCCCGGCGGTCGGCGCAGACCCATCGGCGGCCACCGGCCAAGACCCCGGCAACGGTACGACGTCGCCCGCCGGCCACGGCGGTCCGTCACGTGTCGGGCTGACCCCGCACGAGCAGGGCCGACTTGCCGAGTTGCGCAGTCTCGTCGCCCGGCACGACGGGGCGCGGCCATGGGCGCGGCTCGGCGCCGGCCGGGAGGTCAGGGCGCTGCTGGACAGCCTCGGGCTGCGGCAGGGGACGCCCGGTGTCCAGCAGCGCCGGGACCTGGTGCCGGCCGACGTGCGGCCGCTCGTCGACCGGTTCGGTGGCTCGCGGACGGCGGCGGTGCGGGACCGGGCCCGGGCCGTGGTCGACCGCCACCCGGCCGATGGTCAGCGGCCGGGCAAGGTCGCGCCGTGGTGGATGTCGGTGACGGAGAACGCCCCGAACCTGTTGACGGCCGCCACCATCGTGGGGGTCGGTGACATCCTCGGCCAGCTGCAACTCGGCTGGTCCGGCATCGTGGGCGCGCTCGCTGCAGCGGCGACCGGCGTGGCGGTCGACCCGGTGGTCGCCCGCAAGGAGGCCGCCGCCAAGGACGCCCGGGACACCTGGGACGCAGAACATCCGGCGCTGCCGGCGGAGGCGCTGCTGTCGCAGGCGACCGAGGCGCTCGTCGACCCGATCGGCGCGGTGGACGCTCGCGCCGCCGCCGCCGTGCAGCGCACGGCCGACCTGGCGCAGCGCCTCGCCGACGTGGAACGCCGGCTCGCCGAGTCGCAGCGACGCAACGGCGTCGCCGACTCGTTCCGCAACCTGCTCTTCGGCAATCCGGCCTGGGCCGGGCTGGCCCCGCCGAACGCCACCATCCCTGCGCCGCGTTCGTCCACCGACCCGGCGACATCGACCGGTCCGAGCGCGGCTCCGTCGGCCGATCCACGCACGCCAGCCCTGCAACGGCTCGCCGAGCTCGCCGCACGGCACGAGGCCGCAGGCCCGCTGGCCCGCCCGTCGGTGGCCCGGCAACTGCGGGTCCTGGTCGACCAGCTCGGCCTGCGCGAGGGTACGCCGGGCGTGGACCAGCGCCGTGAGCTGGTGCCGGCGGAGCTGCGGCCGGTGGTCGAGCGGCATGGTCGTCCGAGCCTGACCGACCGGGCGACGCAGCGGCTCACCCGCACGCCGGCACAGGCGACGGACAGCACCGCACGGCCGAGCAACGTGCCGAACCTCGGTGTGTACGCGGTCGAGCAGACACCCGGACCACTGATTCAGGCCGGTACGACAGTCGGGGTGGCCCAGGCACTTCAGGTGGCCGCCGGGGCCGGACCGGGCAACATGCTGGCCGGCGGTCTCCTCGGGCCGCTCCGCGACCTGCTGCTCAAGCGTGTCGAGGCCCGGTTCAAGGACGCTCGACGGACCTGGGACCTGGCCAACCCCAACCCGGCGATGGACCCGACCGCACGGGTGGCAGGACTCGCCGGCCCGTCAACGACGACCCTGACCGACGCCGCTGGTCAGCTCGACGCGGCGTCGCGGCACCTCGACGAGATGAACGCGACCCTGGAGCGGCTGGCGCAGGGGCGAACCACCGCCCCCGGCACCACATCTCCGGAGACCGGCATCGGCACCACCACGCCCGGTTCGACCGACCCCACGGCGGGGGCCGACCCGGCAGCCGCCACCGGAGCCCCGGATTCGGCGGCCACCGCCCCAGACCAGAACCAGGAAGGGGCCGGTCCGGACCCGCTGAGCAGGGCGGACGCCTGGGAGGTGCAGACGGCCGCGCACCACGTGCGTACCGCTGATCGGGTTTCTCTGAAGCCGGCGTTGCGCGAGCTGCACGCGGTGATCGACCGGCTGGGTCTGCGGGAGGGCATGCTCGGGGCGCCGGACCGGGTCGCGCAACTACCCCCCGAGGCCCAGCAGGTGGTTGCCGAGTTCGGTGGCGACCGCTCGGGCCGGGCGCGGCAGCTCCGGACGCTCCGGGGCGAGCGGCGATCCGCCGAGGACGCTCGTCCCGCGGGCATTCCCCGACTGCGGACCTACCTCGTGTCGAGCGTGCTGACCACCGCCGCGACCGCTGGTGCGGCGACCGCGATCGCATTCGCGGTGGCCAGTCCGCTGGCACCGGTGATCCCCATCGCCGCGGTAGCCGCCGCGCCGGTGATCGGGTTGGCGAAGTGGCACGCCAAGCGGCAGGGCCTCGCCGCCGACGATGTGCGTACCCGGTTCGACGGGCGTAGCGATGCCCGGGATGCCGCGAATCGGGTCGACCAGGTCATTGATCGGCTGAACGAGCCGGTCGCAGAGCTGGAACAGGCGGCCGACCGGGTCGAGGGCCGGCTGGCCGCCGCCGAGGTGGCCACCGACCGGTTGGCCGAGCGGCTGGCGGAGACCCACCGCCGCAACGGCCTGCTGTCCCGCCTCCTGGGCACCGCCGACAATGGTCGGACCGACCCGGCCGCGACCAACCCGGAGAGCGGCGGCAACCCGGATAACCCCACGGACCCCGCCGGCAACGGCGACCCCGGCACCGACTCGGGGCGGATCACTGCTGCGGCCGTACCGAACTCGGGCTTCCACGGTCTGGGGCGCCCGACTGCCGACCCGGCGGCGGTGCTGGACACTGCCCGCGCCGCGATGCCGCAGGTAGCCACGTTCGCCGGGGTGAACGAGGTCACCGCGGTCGGGCCGGACACCTTCGAGGTGCGCGCGGCCGGTCTGAATCCGCTGCGGGTGCAACTGACCGTCGGCTCACTGACCGACGGAGTGGTGGCCCAGTCGACGCGCAACCCGGACGGCTCGTTCACGGTGACCGTCTCGGACCGGGCCGTGGATGGAGTGGTCGCCCGGGCGCTCGCGCACGAGGTCGCGGAACTGGTGGCCCTGCACGAGGCCGGGCAGGCCCTGGTCGGGCCGCTCGACCCGGGCAACGTCGAAGGGCTGATCGACCCGGCCGGGCTCACCGCGCACGACCGGGGTCGGATGGCCGAGATCCGCCAGCTCGCCGCCGAGTACGAGACCGGCGACCAGGCCACCCGCCTCGCCGTGCGGGCCGAGATCGACGCCCTCGTCGACCATCTCGGCCTGCGCGTGGGTGATCCGGCCGCACGCGCGCGATGGGCTGCCCTACCGTCTGACGCGTTGGCGCACCTGATGCGACTGAGCGTGCCGTCGGTGACACCCGAAGCGGTCGCCGCGGTGCTGAAGGGCAGCCCGACGCTCACCGACGTCGAGCGGTTCCGGATGATCGACTACCGGGCCCGGCTTGCCCCGGACTTCCAGGTGCCGGCGACCAGCGAGCTCGACGCGCGGCTGCGCGAGCTGGCGGTGCAGGGTGAGCAGGCCCAGACCAGCCTGCCCCGGATGCCCGCGTACGCAGGACAGATCATCGCCATGCCGCCGGCCCAACTGGACCTGATCCGGCAGGTGGATCCGCAACTCGCCGACCAGATCGCCGCCCAGGGCGTGTACGTCGATTTGACCGGTCAGTTCGACCTGAGACCGTACGCGGTGGACAGTCAGCCCGAGATCAACGTGGGTGACGCCCGACCGGCGTTCGACCTGGGGACGCCGGATGGCCGGCAGGCGCTGCTGGTCGAGGACCGGGTCCGGGCACGCGCCGCGTTGCGCGGTCACACCGGCGGCCGGTCGGTCTCGCTGCTCGCCACCCACGATTTCCACTACCTGGGCTCGGGTCGGGTGATGGGTCTGGTGCCGGATGCGCTGACCCAGGTGTTGCGCGGGTTCAGCCCGATCGCCGAGGCGACGACCGCGGAGACCACAGTCGCCGTAGGCCCGGCCGAGACCGCCGTGGTCGCCGACCGGGTCACCCTGCCGGCCGCGGAGGCGGGCAAACCGGGCGTGGTGTACGGGCCGGCGCTCGACAGTCGGACCGGCCAGCCGCCGCCGCTGTTCGACGGGCCGCCCAAGCGCGAGGACGTGCAACAGGGCATGCTCGGCGACTGCGGCATGATCGCGGTGATCGGCGCGGTGGCCGGCCAGGTGCCCGCCGCGCTCGCCGACGTGTTCCACGTCAATCCCGACGGCACGGTGGACGTGCTGCTGCACGAGACCAGCCTGCCCGGCTCGTCGGTGACGCCGACCGGGCGGCGGCTGCGGATCACCGTCCAGCCGGACGTGCCGCTGCACCCCGGCCCGGACGGGCCGCAGCGACCTGGCCCGAACGGCCGCACGGCGTACGCGGACCAGTCGACGGTGGGCGTGGCCTGGGCGTCGCTGCTGGAGAAGGCAATCGCCGCAGTCGACCGAACCTGGACGCAGGACCGCCACGACCAGTGGCAGCAGCAGTGGACCAACCAACCCGGCGTGAACGACACCCAGGCTGCCCCGCTCGGCTATGCGCGACTCAACAACGGCAGCTCGCGGTTGGCGCAGGCGGAGCTGCTCAGCCAACTGACCGGCCTGCCGACGTCGGTCAACCAGCTGGACACCACGCCCGGTCAGGAGGCCGTCGCCGAGGCGCGGCTGGCGGAGCTGTTGGCCGCCGGCAGTCCGGTGATCACCGGCACCCGATCGGCGTCGACGTACCCGACCGGGAAGCTTCCACACGGCCTGTACGCCGGACACGCCTACGAGGTGGTTGGTGTCGCCAACGGTGAGGTGCAGCTGCGTAACCCCTGGAACAGCAAACACCCCACACCGATGCCGATGCGCGCCTTCCTCGACCTGATGAGCCCCTGGTACGCGCACGTCGAGCTGGCCCGTACCGCGACCCCGGCGGTGCCGGGCTCGTCGTTCAACGGGCTGGGTCGGCCGGCGGCCGACGCCATCGCGGTGGTGGACGCGGCCCGGGCCGCGCTGCCCACGGTGACGGCGGCCGTACGGGCCCACCAGATCGTCGCGGTCACCGCGGATCGTTTCGAGGTGCGGGTGAGCGGCCTGGACCCGCTGTCGGTGCGGGTGGCGGCCGGCCCGCTCGCCGACGGCGCGGTGGCCCAGACGGTGCGGCACCTCGACGGCTCGTTCACACTCACCGTGTCGGACCGGGCGACTGACGCCGCGGTCACCCGCGCGCTGGCGCACGAGGTGGCGGAGCTGGTGGCGCTGCACGACACCGGCCAGGCACTGGTCGGTCAGCTGGACGTGGACCACCGCGACGGGCCGATCGACCCCGCCGGCCTGACCGCCCAGGACCAGGGTCGGCTGGCCGAGCTGCGGATCCTTGCCGCGTCGTACGCCGGCGCGGATCCGGCGGCCCGGCTCACCCTCCGGACCGAGATCGACGCCCTGGCCGAGCACCTCGGGCTGCGCCTGGGCACCCCGGACTCGCATGCCCGCTGGGGCGTCCTCCCCGGCGACGTGGCCATCCACCTGATGCAGTTGAGCGTGCCGCTGGTGAGCCCGGACTCGATCGCCGGAGTGCTCCGCGGTGCTCCGTCGAGCCTCGTCGAGCGCTTCCGCGCGATCGACTACCGGTCCCGGCTGGCGCCGGACTTCACGGTGCCTGCGACCGCCGTGGTGGATGCCCGGCTGCGCGAGCTGGCGATCCAGGGCGAGCAGGCGCAGTCGAGCCTGCCGCGGATGCCGGCCTGCGCCGGGCAGATCATCGGCCTGCCGCCGGCCCAGCTGGACCTGATCCGGCAGGCGGATCCGCAGCTCGCCGACCGGATCGCCGCCGAGGGCGTGTACGTCGACCTGACCGGCCGGTTCGACCTGCGCCCGTACGTGCTCGACGGCGCACCGGAGATGAAACTGGCGGAGTCGACGGCGGCCTTCGACCTGGGTACGGAGGTGGGGCGGCAGTCGCTGCTGGCCGAGGATCGGGTTCGCACCCGGGTCGCGTACCGAGCCGAGTACGGCGCGAACCCCGCCGCCGTGGCGGCGCTGAACACGCACGACTTCCACTACCTCACGACTGCCCGGGTGCTGGCCCTGGTGCCGGACGTACTTGCCCGGGCGTTGCACTCGTTGGTGCCCGGCGCGCCGCCGCTGGACGTGGAGGTCGAAGCGACGGTCACGGCCCACGAGACCGCGGTGGTCGCCGACCGGGTCACGCTGCCGACCCCGGACAAGGACCAGGTCCTCCCCGAGTACGGCCAGGCGCGCGACGCGCGGACCGGGCAACCGGCGCCGCTCTTCGACGGACCGCCTCGCCGCGAGCAGGTGCAGCAGGGTGCGCTCGGGGACTGCGGGATGCTGGCCAGCGCTGCCGCCGTCGCCGGTTACCGGCCCGACGTGATCGCCAACCTCTTCCGGCCCAACCCGGACGGCACCGTCGACGTGCTGCTGCACGAGAGCACCCTGCTCGGTAACGCGATCAACCCGACGGGGCGGCGACTGCGGATCACCGTGCAGCCGGACGTGCCGCTCGATCCCGGCTACGACGGTGTGACCGCCTACGCCGATCAGTCCGCGAACGGCAGCTCCTGGGCGTCGCTGCTGGAGAAGGCGCTCGCCGCCGTGGACCGGACGTGGAGCGCCGAGCGGCACGTGCAGTGGCAGCGCGACTGGCTTTCGTGGCAAGAGCGACCGGATCCGCACATGGCGGCGCCGACCGGCTATGCCCGGCTGAACGTCGGCAGTCGCCCGCGGATGCAGGCAGAGCTTCTCACCCAGCTCACCGGAGTGCCGAGTCGTGCCGCGATGTTCGACGTCACACCCGGGCGGGAGGCCGCCGTCGAGGCCCAGCTGGCCGCACTACTGGCCGCCGGTAGCCCGGTGATCACCGGAACGCTCGCGGAGAAGGACTACCCGGCATCGATCCGGAGGCAACTTCCGCACAAGCTCTATGCCGGACACGCCTACGAGATGGTGGCGGTCAGCAACGGTCAGGTGCAGCTGCGCAACCCGTGGAACACGAGGCACCCGACGCCGATGACGGTGCGGGAGTTCCTCGATCTGATGGACCAGGAATACGCCTACCTGGAGCCGCAGCCGGCCCCACCAGTTGCGACTTCCGGAGCTACCGTGGCACCTCCACTTCCACCTCCACCGCCGCTTCCGCCGCACCTTCCGCCGGCACCTTCACTTCCACCTCCACCGCCGCTTCCGCCGCACCTTCCGCCGGCACCTTCACTTCCACCTCCACCGCCGCTTCCGCCGCACCTTCCGCCGGCACCGCCGTATTCGCCGACGTCGCCGGCTTCACCGGAACACGTCCCCCGCCGGCACACCCTCGGACGGACCCATCTGGAGGAGCCGAGGTTCGCCATCGTGTACTACGCCCTGCTCGCGGTCGACGGTACGGTGGGTGGCCTGGGGGTCGTCGAGCCGTCCGAGCAGGGGCAGCGCTCGGCCCACTGGACGGTGGGCGGGGCGCCGCCCGGTGCGGGGGGCTCACTGCCGGTCGGCCGGGCGGAGGCCGAGCGGATCGCGCGCGAGGTGCTCGGCTTCGCGCTGCCCGACGAGGCGACGTTGCACGACATGCTGGACGGGTGACCGTGCCGAACAGAGAGCTGGGAGGAGAGCCGTTGCGCTCCTACACGGACGTGGTGTCCATCCGCAACAACGCGCCGTCGAACGTCGGGCCAGCCCGGCTCGGCGTTCGATGGATCGACGAGGGCCCCCCGGTCCGGGCGGAGATCAACGTCATGCCCTGGCGCGACGGGGACGGAGACGACTACGAGGTCACCCTGGGCGAGACCTTCCCGGTGGGTGACGAGACCTGGCGCTTCGCGGACGTCGACATGAAGAACGCGGACGAATGGCGGGTGATCGTCCGACGGGTCGACGACAACGAGGTGATGACGCCACCAACCGGCCACGTCTGGAAGGGGGTGAAGCTGCGGCCCTACGGCCAACTGGACGAGGCGCAGTTGCTGGCGGTCGAGGCCGAGCTTGGCGCTCAGCTGCCCGCGAACTACCGGAGGTGGCTGGGGCAGAACAACGGGGCGCAGCCCGAGGTCGAGCACCACGTTCCCGGCCTGCCGTTCGCGCTCATCCCGGAACGCCCCCTGCTCGGCGTCCACCCGCAGTACCCCCCGTTCGACCTGGTGCACGCGCAGCGTGTACACCGGGATCCCTGGCTCTCGCCGGACCTGCTGGTCATCGCGAACCTCTCCGGCGGTCTCCTGGTGCTCACGCTGCGGGAGCGCGACGAGGAACGGGAGGGTATCTACTTCCTGCCGGACACCGCCCTGGGCGGGCCGATGGGTCCCGCGGGTGCTGCGGCGCGTGAACGGCACCTCGTACCGATTGCCCGCTCGATCGGCTATTTCCTGGGCAAGCTGACCCCGATCGAGCTGCCCGACCTGCCGCCAGTGCAAATGATCTGGCCCGGTGAGCCCGGCCACTCCCAGCACGAGGATCAACAGCGATGACGACGACGCAAACCGCGCAGGCAATCCTGCTGCCGGTCGGGCAGTTCTTCGGCACCTTCCACCCGGTGGCCGGCTCGGCCGAGCGTTATCACCGGGTCCGCCTCGGCGACGAGGTGTGGGAGCTGGACGACCAGCGCTTCACCCTGTGGGCGCTGGCGCACGGCACCGACGACCGACCGGCCGAGCAGCCCTGGACGGTGCCGGCGGTATCCGAAGCGGCGGCGAGCCAACTGCCGGGCGTCGACAGTGCGTCGTTGCTGCACGGGCTGCTGGCCGAAGGGCTGGTCGTCGAGGTCGCCCCCGGCGAGGCGGTGGAGTTCGCTCGCCGGCACCGGGTCGGCGCCCGCATGCTCGGGTTGGGCAACAGCGCCGAGCAACCCTGGCTCTGGTCGATCGGCTTCTTCGAGCGCCCGGTGGTGAGCGTCACCCGCACGGTCTACGACCTGTGGGAGCGGTGCCCGTCCGGGGAGAGCCTGTGGACGATGTGCCAGGCGCTCGCCGACGAGGAACGGGAGGCCGGCGGTACCGAACCGGAACTGGTCGACCCGGAACGGCTGCTCACCTCGTTCCTCTACACCGTCCACCCCCTGCTCAGGGCCAGCGTCGTCTACCTGGACCCGCTGCCGTGACCGATACGACGAGGAACCCCGCGATGACCGCTTCGCTGATCCTGCCGGTAGGGTGGTACACCGGGGAGTTCCACCCGGCCGTCGGCGCCCCGGTGAAGTACCACTCGCTGAGCATCGGCCGCCTCTCGGTGACCATCGAGGACCCACAGGCCTTTGCGGTCTGGGCCGCGGCGCACCGCCCCCTCGACTGGCCCGAGGCGACCTGGGACCGGGCTGCGGTTAGCGATGCGGCGATGCGGCTCGGCGTGACCCACCCGGACCGGATCGTCGCGGAGTTCCTGGAGGACGGCCTGCTGGTGGAGGTCACGCCGGACGCACCGGACGTGGAGGACTTCGCCCGCGCTCATCGGGTGCAACCGCTGATGGTGTCGCTGGGCAACACCCCGGAGGATCCGCTGCGCTACGGCATCGGTCTCTTCGGTACCGCCCCGGTGCTGCGGCTGCCGGCGCTGGCGCACGACCTGTGGCAGTGGAGCAGCGTGGGCGCCAGCCTGTGGGACGTCTGCCAGGTCTTCGCCGACGCCGGCGCGCAGGCCGAGGTGGCGGACACCCGCGAGCACGACCCTCGGCACCTGCTGCGGGAGTTCCTGGCCGTGTTGCCCCTGCTGGTCGGCGCGAACGCCGCCTGTCTGGACGAGGCCCGCCGGTGAGGACCGCCGCATCCAGGGCCTGGCGGGCCTGAGGGGTTGCTATCCGGGTCGCGGGTCGCGCCGACTCAGACCGCCTGCGGCAGCATCCCGGCGTACGCGGCGCGGACCGCGGCGAGCCGGTCGCGCCGGAAGCGCCCCGGCTCCCGCCGGTGCAGATCGCGTCCCTGCTCGGTGGTGAAGGCGGCGGCGGGCACCACGTCCTCGCCGGGTGGGACGAACTTGAGTACCTCGTCCAGGGCCGCGACAGCCCGGATCAGTGTGGCGCGGGCCCTCTGCGCCGCGTCCCCGGTCGCCACCTCTGCCGGCACCGACCTGGCGTACCCGTCGGCGACCCGGAGCCACTCGCCGGGATCGAGCAGGTGTGACGGCTCGTCCCCGCCGTAGCGGAATCCCCCCGCGGGAGCCACGGCGGGCTCGGCCGGCAACCGGAAGATGAATTCGCGTGGTTGGCCGCAGGTGGGGCAGGCGCCGGTGTAGCGGGCGGCCACGTCACCGTCCTCGAGCGCCACGACCGCGCTCTGCCGGGGAAACCGCGTCTCCCCGCAGGAGCAGGGCCGCAGGTCCATGTAGAGGTGCGCCTCCGCGTTCGTGCGACTGGGGGGCAGGATCATGCGCTCCACCGTACCGATCCTTCGCCCTTGCCGACCGCCCCGCGCGGTGGCGCCCATGCGTCGACGAGCGATCGCGGCCAGTTTCTGGCACCGTGAGTACGGCGCGACGTGTTGCCGAGTGCCGGTGACGGCCGTATCGAGGGGGTTACGTGGACTTCACGCTGTCGACGCGGCAGGGGCGGATCGGCACCGTGGTGGAGGTCGTCGGCGACCTGGACATGAGCACCACGCCCGAGCTGAGGGACCAGTTGCGCCTGCTGGCGGAGAGCGGGGTCCAGGTGGTGGTGGTCGACCTGACCGGCGTCGGTTTCCTGGACTCCAGTGGCCTGGGCGCGCTCGTGGTCGCCTACAAGGACCTGCGGGAGCGGGGCGGTTCGCTCGCCCTGGCCGGGGTCGGTCGTTCGGTGCGTACGGTGTTGTCCATCACCTCGGTCGACCGGGTCATCGACGTCTTCGACACGGTGGACGACGCCGAGGAGGCGGCACGGGTGGTGTCGTGACCGCCCTCCCTAGGGGAAGGTGCTGGCGCGGGAGGTGTCCGCGCCGGCAGTGCTCGACCGCGATCCCTCGCCGCCGTACCAGTCGATGATGAGCAGTGTCGCGTCGTCGGCCAGGACCGGTCCGGCGATTGCCAGCACCGCGTCGGACAGCGCCCGCACCGCCTCGCGTGGGTGCAGGTGGGAGATGCCGAGCAGGGCGGCGGGCAGGTCCAGGTCGGCGGCGTTGCGTTCACGCATCCCGTCGGTGACGATGACCAGCCGGTCACCGGGCAGCAGGGACACTGCGCCGCTGCGGTAGCCCTCGTCGGGAAACATGCCCAGCGGGAAGTTGGCGGGCAGTTCGAGCGGCGTGGCCCGGCCGTCCCGGACCAGCATCGGCGGAACGTGTCCGGCGTTGAGTAGCTCGCACCGCCCGGTCGACAGGTCGATGCGGCCCAGCACGGCGGTCACGTAGGCGCCGCGTACGTTGGCGTGCTCGGCGACGGCCCGGTTGGCCCCCTCGGCCTGTTGGATCAGGCTGTCCCCGCGGCGGCGGGTGTTGCGCAGGCTACCCACACCGAGGGTGGCGGTGAGCGCGCTGGCCACGCCGTGGCCCATCGCGTCGGTGACGCTGACGTGCAGCACGTCGCGGGCCACGCTGTAGTCGAAGGTGTCTCCGCCGATGCTGGCGGCGGGTTCCAGCCAGCCGGAGAGCGCGAACGAGCCGGCCTCGCAGGTGAACGAGGCGGGCAGCAGGCGGCGTTGGATCTCGGCGGAGAGAGAGAACGGGGTGCTGCGTTGACCCCATTCGAACAGGTCGGTGTGCCGACGGTTGGCGATGACCACGAACGCCAGCGCGTGCGCGGTGCGGGCGATCTCCGCGACCGCGGCGGTGTCCGGCTCGTCGGGCAGGTCGATCTCCAGCAGGCCGATGGCCTCGCCGCGCTCGGTGACGGGTGCGAGCACCGTCCAGTGGCCGTCTCCGGGAAGCACCAGGGTGGTCTGCTGGCGCAGTGCCCGCTCGTAGGGCCCGCCGTCGAAGGGGAAGACCTGGGCGGCCTCCGTGCCCTGACGCCGATCGGGGCGGCCGATGATCGTCTGGTGGGTCAGCCGGACCAGTGCCCGGCCACTGAGGTCGGCGATGAGCAGCGAGACGCCGAGCGCGCCCAACGCCGTGGCGACGGCGCCGGTGACCGCCTCGACAGCCTCGACCGGAGCGGCCTCCTCGGCCGACTGGAGCATCCCGGCCAGCACGGCCTGATCGTTGTCCTCCACCCGTCGAGCATAGGCAACCAACGGACCCGCCGACATGGTCTGCCGGCGGCACGGTCCGTCGACCCTTCCCGTCACGGCCACCGGACGACTGCCGGCCGCTCAGGTGAGCGGCCGGCAGCCAGGAACCGGGTACGAGTCCTCGTCCGGAGGCCGACGGGTCAGCCTCGGATCCCCTGTGCCGAAGGCCGGCGACCCGGGACCTACCGTTGCCCTCCCGCGACGGTCGCAGGGTTCAGCTGCGGCTCCATCGTTGGTTGGCCCCGCCGTTGCAGTCCCAGATCTGGATGCGCGTGCCGTTGGCCGTACCGCTGCTGACCACGTCCAGGCAGCGGCCCGAGCCAACGCCCGTGATCGAGCCGTTGGCGTTTACCGACCACCGCTGGTTGGACTGGCCGTTGCAGTCCCAAATGATCACCGAGCTGCCGTTCGCGGTGCCGGCGCCGTTGACGTCGAGACACTTTCCGCCGAAGACGCGCAGCTCCCCGGCGGCGGTCGCGGTCCAGCTCTGGTTGCTCTGACCGTGGCAGTCCCAGATGATCGCCGCCGCGCCGTTGGCCTGCGAGGCGCCGTTGACGTCCAGGCACCGTCCGGAGGCCGCGTTGCGCAGGGGCGACGTGCCGCCCGGCGGCGGGGTAGTCGGGCTGCCGGTGGGCGACGTGGTCGGCGACGTGGTCGGGGTCGGTGTCGGATCGGTGCTGCCGAACTGGGTGAAGAACCTCCACACCTCGCCCTTGGTCCAGGTCCGGACGCCGCTTTCGCCGCCGCCGTCCACCGGGCCGGGGCCGTGCCCACCGTCGAAGGCGGCCCACACCACCGGATAGCCGGATCGGCAGCCGGAGTAGGTGGTGGTGATGTGGGTCAGGCTGCCCGCTCGTGGCTCGGGCGGGTTCTGCGCGGTGCAACCGTTGTTCCGGACGAACCTGTCCCGCAGGGACCGTCCGGCGGAGATGTTGAGCACCGAGTCCCCGAGGCCGTGGATACCCATGTACGCGATCGGCTGGGTGCCGCCGCTGCACCCGCTGAGCTGCCCGCCGGAGTAGACCGCGACGGCGCGGAAGACGGTCGCCCGGGAGCAGGCAAGCGAGTAGCTCATGCCTCCGCCGTAGCTGAAGCCGAGCGCGAAGAGCTGCGTGGTGTCGACGCACAGGTCCGCCTCGATCAGGCTGATCATGTTGTCGACGAACGTGACGTCCTGGCCGTTGGGGTTGGCCCAGCCGTTGCCGTTGCCCTGGGGGGCGACGAAAATGGTGCTGTTGTTCGCCTGCTGCCGCAGCCCGTAGTAGGACCAGGCCGCCCCGTCCGACCCGCCACCGTCGACGTCGCCGGCGGTGCCGCCGTTCCAGTGGAACCCGAAGATCAACCGGTACGGGTGGTTTCGGTCGTAGTTGTCCGGGATTCGCAGGATGAAGCTGCGGTTCTGGCCGCTGCTCTGGATGGACCGCTGACCGCTCGTCAACGTGGGCGCCTTGCCGCACCCGGCGGTCGCCGCGGCCGGGACGATGTCCGCTGCCGACGCGGTGGTGCCCAGGCCGCCGGCCAGTGCCCCCGCGCTCACGGTCACGACGACAGCCGCGGCCGTTGCCAGAAGACCAAGGATGGGTCTACGTCTTGTCATGATGAGGCTCCCGCCACTCGACACGAACTGACTTAGGCGCAGGGGTCCACGGCGACACCCACGCCGCTATGACGCGCCACTCCCGTCGCCCCCGCCGACCGCACTCCTGGCGGAGGAAACCCTGGAGGACGCGATGTGCCCATGGCGCCCGGCCGGCTCATCGCCAGAGGTTCCCGCGGCTGGTCCGCCGCCCACGCGGGACCAGTTGGTCGATGAATCGTCGGCGACGGACACCGTGGTTGCCCGAACACCAACGGTTGACCGCCGGACGGTGCCGGAGCGCCCGGCCAAACATCGAATCAATTCGCCTCGACGCTAGATCGCACAGTGAAATATGTCAATGCCGTGTCCGGCGGGTTGCGGCCTGGAGGGAGCCTGGGTAGGGCCTGCCCCACCGGCGGCCTTCCCGCTCACTGGCTGTCACCTGGACGGCCCATTTCCTAGCGTTGCAGGAGAGTCCTCCAACACAACTCCTGTCGCTCCGGAGGTGGCCAATGAACCCTTCCATCGAAGACCCGCCCGCCAGGAACCGAGCACCAGCCGGTACGCCCTCCCGGATCGTCGACGTCGACGCTCTGCGCGCCGTGGCGCTGCTCCTCATCCTGATCGTCAACATCGCCTACTTCGCCGACGGCTATTCCTTCCAGCTGGTTCCGGATCCCGCCCACGACTCGTGGGGTGACCAGGCGGTCCGGTGGCTCGTCGAGGCGCTCTTCGCGATGAAGGCGTACCTGCTCTTCTCTTTTCTGTTCGGTTACAGCTTCACGCTCCAGCTCGATTCCGCCGCACGGCGCAACGTCGATTTCGCCCCACGATTCCGGCGACGACTGGCCGGGCTCTTCGTGCTCGGAATCCTGCACGCGGTGCTGCTGTTCCACGGCGACATCCTGACCACGTACGCATTGCTCGGTCTGATCCTGCTCGCCATGCGACGAGTCGCCGTCGGGACCGCGCTGCGTACCGCCGTACTGGTGACCGGCGGGATCGGCTTCGTCCTCGCGCTCGCCGCCACCGGCGGGGTGCAGCTGGTCACCGATCCGGCGACGGCACTCGCGGCCGGGCAGCGGTCGACCGAGGCACTGCAGGGTGGGTTCGGCTCGGTGATCGCCGAGCACGTACGCCAACTGCCGGCGATGTTCGGCGCGCTCCTCGTGCAGGGGCCGCTCGCCTTCTCGGCCTTCCTCTTCGGTTATGTGGCCGGGCGTCGCAAGCTCCTCGCCACCATCGGCGAGAACCGGCAGCTCCTGCGCCGGGTGCAGCAGGTGGGCTACCCGATCGGCCTGGCCGGTGGCGTCATCTTCGCCTCAGGCGGGGGCACCGCCAACCTGACCGGTCTGACGGCGGGCGTGCTCACCGCGCCCCTGCTCGCGGCGGCGTACGCGGCCAGCGTGCTCCAGTTCTTCAGGAGTGACCGGGGGCGGCGGGTCGTCGCCGTGCTCGCGCCGGCCGGACGGATGTCCCTGTCGAACTACCTGGGTCAGTCGCTGCTCTGCGTGCTGGTGTTCACCGGAGTTGGTCTGGGCCTCGCCGGCAGCGTCGCACCTGCGGTCGTCGTCCTCATCGCGGTCGCGATCTACGGTGTGCAGCTTGCCGTCAGCGCGGCGTGGATGGCGCGGTTCCGGTACGGGCCGATGGAGTGGGTGTTGCGGGCCTGGACCGAGCGGCAGTGGCCGCCGTTGCGGGCGACCGACCGCAGCCCGGTACTGCATCGATAGGTCTCCACGTCTTGGCAGCGACGCGTGCCTCCGCTACCGTCCATGGGAACGCTCCCACACACTTGGAAACGTCTATGTGACCAGGAGGCAACACGTCGTGGCTATCCTCTCCTCGCTCCGCCGCAGATCGGTGGCCACCAGCCTGGCGGCCGTCGCGGGCGCCACCGCTGTCGGCGTCTGCCTCACCGTCGGCAGCGCCTCCGCGGGCACGCTGTCCGGATCGCTCTACCGCGACCCGAGTTCGGCAGTCGTACGCTGGGTCGCCGCCAACCCCGGCGACTCGCGTACCGCCGTCATCCGCGACAAGATCGCGAGTCAGCCGCAGGCCCGCTGGTTCGCCAACTTCAACCCCTCCACGGTGCAGTCCGAAGTGTCCGGGTACATCGGCGCGGCCAACGCGGCGCAGCAGATCCCGGTGCTGGCGGTGTACGAGATCACCAACCGGGACTGCGGCGGGGCCAGTGCGGGTGGGGCGCCGGACCTCAACCAGTACCAGACGTGGGTGTCCAACTTCGCCCGGGGACTGGGCAACCAGACGGTCATCATCATCCTGGAAACCGACTCGCTCGCCCTGCTGACGTGCCTGAGCAGCGCCGAGATCAACGCGCGCAACCAGGCGATCTCGACGGCCACCCGGACCATCAAGTCGGGCAACCCCAACGCCAAGGTGTACCTCGACGCCGGGCACTCCACCTGGAACAGCGCGGGTGAGACGGCCAACCGCCTCCGGGCGGCCGGCGTGCAGTACGCCGACGGCTTCTTCAGCAACGTGTCCAACTACAACTCCACCTCCAACGAGGCGAACTTCGGCCGGGCGGTCATCTCCGCCCTCAACGGCATGGGCCTCTCGGGCAAGCGCCAGGTCATCGACACCAGCCGCAACGGCGGTGCCAGCGGCGACTGGTGCGGTGACGACAACAGCGACCGGCGCATCGGGCAGTACCCGACGACGAACACCGGCGACAGCAACATCGACGCGTACCTCTGGGTGAAGCCGCCGGGGGAGGCCGACGGCTGCCGCTACACGGCCGGATCGTTCCAGCCCGACCTGGCCTACAGCCTGGCCAACGGTGTGCCCAATCCGCCCACCACCGCCCCGCCGACCACGGCTCCGCCGACCACGGCTCCGCCGACCACGGCTCCGCCGACCACGGCTCCGCCGACGACCGCTCCGCCGACCACGGCTCCCCCCACCACCCCGCCGCCGACCGGTAACGGTTGTTCGGCGTCGGTGGCGGTCAACCAGTGGTCCGGCGGCTTCACCGCGAGCGTGACGGTCACCGCCGGATCCGCGGCCATCAACGGCTGGACCACGACCATCACGCTGCCCAGCGGCGCCGCGGTCACCGGCGTCTGGAGCGCCCAGGCCAGCGGCACCAGCGGCACCATCAGGTACACGAACGTGAGTTACAACGGAAGCGTCGGCGCCGGACAGTCGACCAGCTTCGGCTTCCAGGGCACCGGCACTGGTCCGGGCACGTCGGCCATCTGTGCGGCCAGCTGACCCCACCCGATGTCACGAGCCCGGTGCGGAGGACCTTTCCGCGCCGGGCTCGTGCGCGTCCTGCGGTTCGGGCCGGCCGGTGCCGGAATGACGGCCGGGCCCAATGGGCGTGAAGGACTCGTCGACTCAGTTGCTCCGGTGCACGGACTCAAGCAGCAGCTACGGATTGTCCGACCGGTGGTAGGTCGGAAGGGCGACTGCCGGTTTCCCGGTGTCGGCTTCTCCCTCTCCGGGACGTCTCGTGGCAGGCGAGCAGCGCGAACGCCGCGGCCGTCAGCAGGCCACCGAACAACGGGATGACGCGTACCCCGAACGTCGCCAGCAGGCCCGCACCGATGAGCGAGCCGGCGGCGAGGCCGACGTTGAACGCGACACTGAGGCTGGCCGATGCCATGTCGGTGGTCGACGGGGCCACCTGCATGATGCGGTGCTGGATTCCCGCGATCAGCGAGCTGAAGGACATCCCCGCCACGGCGAGCAACGGGATCGTCAGTGCCTTGCTCGCTCCCACCCCGTAGAGGCCGAGCATCGCGGCGGTGATGAGCCCGAGCAGGCCCAGCACGACACCGATCGGGAACCGGTCCAGGACCCGGCCGACCGCCCAGGTGCCGGCGACGCCGAACGAGCCCTGGACGAAGAGCAGCAGGCCGAGGGATGCGGCGGCGAACCCGCTGACGTCGAGGAGGAAGACGGTCATGTAGGTGAACGCGCCCATGGCGCCGGTGACCGCGAGGATGGTGGCGACGAGGAGCACGACGAAGCGGGGCCGATCCGGCATGGGTCCGAAACTGCCCGCACTCTCTTGCGCTGTGTCGCGCGGCAGGAGAAGGACGACCGCGATGCAGGTGACGAAGCCGAGGATGGCCATCGCGAGGAAGGCGGCCCGCCATCCGGCCTGCCCGCCCAACCAGGTGCTCAGCGGTACGCCGAGGACCGGGCCGAGAGCGTTGCCGATCGACAGTCGAGCCACGATGCGGCCGCGGATGTTCGCGGGGAACATCGAGATCGCTACGGGGAACACCACCGCCCAGAAGACCCCGTTGGTGGTGGCGGACACCAGCCGCGCGGCGAGCAGCACCTCGTAGGAGGTCGCGAAGGCCGACACCGTCGTCGCCGCGGCGAACACACCGAGGGAGCCGGCGAGCAGTGGGCGCCGGGGCAGTCGCCGAGTGACCCGGGTCAGCGGGAGCGCCACAATCATGACCACCACGGCGTACCCGGTCACCAGCAGACCGGCCTCGGATCTGGAGCGGCCCAGGTCTGGGGCGATCAGCGTGAGCAACCCGATCGGCAGCACCTCGGTGGTGACGTAACAGAAAGTGGCGGCGGACAGCGCGGCGAGGGCATAGGCCGCGCGTCGTTGGTGCGCCATTGGCTACCTCCCAGATCCTGGACAAGGCGTAGCGGGAAACAGCCAGGCAGGCGGTACGCGGGAAGCCCTCGATCATCTCGATGGCATCACTCATCGCTGCTGCACGGGCGTGATTCCAGCAAAACGGGTTTTGAAGGTAGCATAGACAGTCGGAAATTCCTCGCCGTGGCATGGGCCGACGCCGTTCTCCAGAGTGGTCGCTCACCGAGCTCACCGCGCTCACCCGGCTCTACTCCAATCGGCCGCAACCGCCCCGGAGGGCTTAGGTGGTAGCCTCTCGGCATGCCCCTCGATGTGTGCCAGCTACCGTTGGTTGGTGGGCACCCTGTGCTCGATCTGGTCAACACACGTGAGCGAGGGGGCGCGTCGCCGCACGACTTCCTGTCCGACAGCTCCGCTCTGCTGCGCTGGTCGGTCCGGGTGGGCGTGATCAGCGACGCGGAGGTCGACGAGATTGGCCGTGCGTGGCGCGACGAGCCCGCGGCGGCGCACGCGGGAGTGGTCGCCGTCCGGGACATTCGTGAGGCGCTGCATCTCGTGCTGCTCGCGACGATCACCGACGCGGACGCGGGCACGGCAGGTGACCCGGTCGCGGCCGGAGCCGCGTTGGTCGCACTCCATCAGCGCTGGTCCGGCGCTGCCGCCCGAGCGAGATTCGTGCTCGACTCGTCGCGGGTGCGGCTGACCTACGGCACGGTGCCGGCCATGGTGGTGCCCGACCGGATCGCCGCGGCAGCCCTCGATGTCATGCTGACGGCCGACCTGACCCGGGTACGCCGCTGCCCGGTGCTCGAGGGCGGTTGTGGCTGGCTGTTTCTCGACCGGAGCCGCAGCGGTTCCCGCCGTTGGTGCCGCATGGCCGACTGCGGTAACGCGGTAAAGGCACGACGGCTCACCGAACGTCGCCGTGCCGCCCGGACAGCCGGCCCGTAGGCAGTGACGAAGGGTGGCGGGTCAGCGGCCTGTCGTGCCGGTGGACATCCTGGCTCAGCCGCTCTCGTCGACGAACCTGTAGTAGCTCATCCGGAACCGTTGCAACAGGGCCTGCATGAACTCCGGACCGGCCTCCGGCGGCGGCCGCTCCGCGAAACCGCGCCCTGCCGGATCGCCGCCCGACCTCCACCTCGGCCCGACCGCCTTGTGTGGGGTGGGGTTGGCGGCTGGTCCACATCCCGGGTGGTCCTTGTCCATATCGGACGCTCGGTCGGCGGCTCGGTAGGGATAGCCCTACCCCGTAGACGAGTGCCAGCATGATCGGTATCCGGCCGCCGTTTCGGAAGGCTCGGGGTATGCACCTGACCCGCCCGATGCGCATGCTGGTCGCCGGGGTTAGCGCTGGGGCTTTGGCGCTCGTTCCTCTCTCGGCGGCCTCCGCGGCGCTCGTGACCCGGGATTACCCTGCCGTGGCGCCGGCGGGAGCACCGGCCTCCGAGCTAACCGGTATCGGGCAGCTGGTGGACCAGGTCGTCTCGACCCAGTTGGCACGGGACCGGATCCCTGGCGCTGCGGTCGTCGTCGTAGCCGGCGGAAAGCAGGTCTTCGCCAAGGGATACGGCGTCTCGAACGTCCCCGCCCGAACGCCTGTCGATGCGGCCTCGACCGTGTTCTTCACCGGCTCGGTGGCCAAGATCTTCACGGCGACGGCGGCCGCGCAGCTGATCCACCAGGGCAAACTCGATCCGAGCGCCGACGTGAACACGTACCTCAAGGCCTTCAAGATTCGCGACACCTACCCCGGGCACCCGGTCACGGTGGCGGATCTGCTGACCCACACGGCGGGCTTCGACGACGACCCGCGGGGGGTCGCCGTGGCCGACCCCGCAGCCGTGCCGGCCCTGGGGGAATACCTCGCCGCGCACCAGCCCCACCGGGTCCGCCCGCCGGGAACCCTGGCGCGATACGACAATTACGGCGTCGCACTGGCCGGATATCTGGTGCAGGTCGTCTCCGGCCAGCCGTTCGCACAGTACGTCCAGGACCACGTCTTCGGACCGCTGGGGATGAGCGGCACGACATTCGTTCAGCCGCATCCGGCCGCGATCCAGGCGCACGTGGCGGTCGGCTACCGTCCCGTAGGTCGCGGTCAGGTCCGCGAAAAGGGCCAGTACGGCGCGTGGTCACCGACCGGGGCGGGCACGGTGGCCACCGCGACCGACATGGGCACGTTCATGATCGCCCAGATGGCCGACGACCCACGGCTCGGCGCGGGCGTCGCCCAATCGCTGCGGCAGCAGCACTTCACGATGGACCCGCGTCTGCCGGGGATGGGCTGGATGCTGCAGCAGGCGCCGCGCAACGGACAGCCGCTGCTGTTCAAGAACGGCGACGTCCCGGGCTTCCACGCCAATCTCGCGATGCTGCCCGACCAGAAAATCGGGATCTACGTGGTCTACAACGGCGACGGGACGAACGGCGTCGCGAGCTGGAGCGGCAGGGACCTCATCCACCAGATCGTCGACCGCTACGTCCCGGACACGAGTCCAGCACCGAAGGCGGTCAGCGGGATCGACACGTCCGGTCTGGCGGGAAACTATCGGGTCAACCGCATCAGCCACACCCAGGTGACGAAGGTGGTGGCGCTGCTCTCGACGGTCACCGTCGCCGTGGCCCCCGGCGGCTCGCTGACCACGAGCGGTCTGTCGTTGAATCCGAACGCGGGCGACCAGCACTGGTACCCGATCGGCACGGGACTGTTCCAGGAGCAAGCCGGCCAGGCTCAGATCGCCTTCGACGGCAAGGGCAATTTGTTCATGTCGGACGACCCGACGGTCGCCTTCACGAAACTGGCCTGGTATTCGTCGCCGACCCTGCACCAGATCATGCTGGGGGCCGGCGTGATGGTCCTGCTGGTGGCGTTCCTCTGGCTCCCGATCCTGGCGTTGGTACGACAGCGGAAGGGCAGGCCGGCGCACTCGCGCTGGGCGCAAGCGGCGCGGGTAGCAGCGTGGCTCACCGGCGGACTGACGACGGTATTCATCGGCTGGCTCGCCGTGCTGGCGTCAGACATGAACGCCCTCACCGAATCGGTCGTGCTCGGCTCGGTGGTGCTGACGGTCCTGCTGTCCCTGAACGCAATAGCGGTGGCGACAACGGCGGTGATGATCGCCGGCACGGGAGCGGCGTGGGCCAGGCGATGGTGGACCGTCCAGGGCCGAATGGCGTACACGATCACGACCGTCGCTGCCATCAGCTATCTGATGGTGGCCTTCACCTACAACCTGATCGGAACCCCCATCGGCTGAGGGCGCAGGGCACACGCCGCAGCTCACCCGATCACCGGGCGGCACCGCAAGGTGGCTGAGTCGCTGCCTGGAGAGATTGCCGACGTGGCTCAGCCCGCAACGGGGCAGACGGACCGGGGGGTACCGCGGGAGGATTCGCCCGAGGCGGTTGGCACTGCAGGGTGGGAGCGAGGCGGTCACCGACCCTCGGCTACGGCACGTGTGCAAGACCAGCGAGCACCGATGAGGGAGAAATTAGTGAACGACGAGGTCACCCAGTACATCAACAAGGCGCAGCCGTGGCAGGTCGAGGTCTGCGAGAAGCTTCGCGCGATGATCGACCAGACGGTTCCGGGCGTGGACGAACGACTCCAGTACGGCAAGCCGCACTACCTCAAGAACGGCCACTACGCGGCCGTCATCGCGGTGGCCAAGGCCAAGGTCTCGTTCATGGTCTTCAACGCGACGGACGTACCCGAGGTAAAGGGTTTCCTCCGGGCGATGGGCAAGGGGGAGCGCAAGACCGTCGACATCACCGAAGGGCAGGACGTCGACTTCGGTGCACTCGCCGGCATCCTGGAGAAGACCACTGCTGGCCTGTAGCTGCCGACGTGCCGCGATCGTGCCGGCCGGCGTCCGTCCGGCCGGTCCGGCGTTCCAGCACCCGCCGGTGTACGACGACCTCGTGGTCGTCGCTCAGCAGCGGCACGGGCCGATGCCGTCGGTGGATCCGGTGATCAGGACACGTGCCGTGTGAACTCCTTGGCGCCGGATGAGGCCGTGCCAGACCAATCCTCCGTTGGGGCGTCGCTGTCGGTGCTGTCCGGTCCGGCGCCTCGCTGGTCGATGACGGGAGTTGCAGGGCCGGGCGTCTTGGGCAGGCGAGTTCTGTTCAGGAAATTGGTGAGGAACAGCAGCAGTACTGCGCCGGCATAGAGAAACGCTCCGATGACGAATGACACGCGGTAGCCGGTTTGCTGTGCCGCACCGAGGACGGGGCCGGCGAGGAGGGCACCGATCGGGATGGTGTTGGTGTACAGCGTCGAGGCGCGTCCCCGTTCACGGGGCAGCAGGTCCTGGACATAGGTGATGCCGAGGCCACCGACGGCGGCGACCGTCGCCGCGTTGAGTAGCTGCGCGGCCATGAGTTGCCAGACATCGGTGGCGTAGGCAACCGACACCATGTAGGCGAGGCCACAACCAGTGCCGATGACGAGCAGCCGGTGTATCGGGACGCGGGTGGCGAGATACCCGAAACCGATCATGAGAGGTATCTCCAAACCTGCGCAGAGCCCCAGGAGCAGCCCGGCGCTGCCGATGCCCGCGTCGAGCTCGCGCAGGACGAACAGGGGTAGGGCTTGGACGGCGAGATTGCTGGCGGCGTAGAGAAGCGTGAAGGCGCCCACGCTCATCCAGATAGCGGGGTGCCAGGTAGCGGCTTCCACCGCGTGCGGCAGGTGATCATGTTCGGCTGTTGCCGGTTGTCGCCGCCGCAGGACCGCCAGGACCACGACGGCGACCGTGACGTACATCAGTGCGGAGAAGGCGTAGGTCATCGCGAAGCCGCCGGCGGCCAGCAGCAGCGAGGCAAGAGGTGGACCGGCCACCCAGGAGACGGAGAAGAGCATGCGGAACGTGCTCATCTGCATCGCGACGTTGCTACCGCCGCCCAGTGATTCGCGGGCGTAGGCAAAGATCTGGGGCATCACCGCGTTGGCGACGGCGGTCAGCGTCACGGTGATGAGGAGAAAGAGCCAGTAGTTACGGACGATCGCGGAGAGCCCGCTCGATGCGACACCGGCCAGTGCGGTGATAAGCAAAATGCCACGGCGGTGGGGCAACCGGTCGGAGAGGCGGCCGAACAGGCTGGCGACGATCACGGCACTGATCGGTGCGGCAGCAAGAAACACCGCGATGCGAGCGGTGTCAGCACGCAGCGCTTCGTCGAGAAACAGAGTCAGGTAGGGAGTGGCCATCGCGGCGGACAATCCGACCGCGATGAAGACGATGCCGAGAGCGATGAGATGACGACCACCTCGGCCCTGCTCTGATGCTTCTGACACGAATTCTCCGAGGTTGCGTGGGGCATGGGCGTACTCATCAGGACAACGCGCCTGGACCTGAATGTCACACCCACGTCTGCCGCCGTACTCAGCTCAGCGGTCGATCGAGGCCATGTTGGCCTCGTCGTGGCGGGCGCCGGCGGGCGTGAGCGAGTCGAGGCGCTTGAGTTGGTCGGCGGTGAGTCTGACGGCGTCGGCGGCGGTGTTCTCCGCGGCCGGAACTTCGTCCACGCCCTGCGGCGCCAGCTCATTCTTGATCTTACCCGTGTGCAAAGGGCCGTTCATGGGAGGAGTAGGCAACACGCGGAGGTCCGCGAAGGTGTCCCTGTTTGGGGCAGGCGGAGATCGGCGATCGGCGCGACGATGAGCTGGTGGTCAACAAAGGCACGAACGATCTCGGCGGCTTTCTACGTAGCCGGCGCGAACGCCTGACGCCAGACGCTGCGGGTATCGAGCCCGGCGCCACTCGTCGGCGAGTCCCGGGACTGCGCAGGGAAGAGCTGGCCGAACTCGCCGGGGTAAGTATCGGCTACTACACGCGACTGGAGCAGGGGGTCAGCGGTAGCGCCTCTGCCGCCGTCATCGACGCGCTGGCCGCGGCGTTGCAGCTCTCTCCGGCGGAGCACGAACATCTGCGGATCCTTGCTGCTCCGCGACGACCGACTCGTCCTCGTGCCCGTAGAAGCAAGCTCAGGCCCTCAGTACGTGAACTGCTCGCCGCCCTGCCTGCAACACCGGCGATCGTGATCGATCACCGCGCCGACGTCCTCGCGTGGAACCGCCTCGGACACGCTCTGCTGGCCGGCCATGTCGACGTCGACGCCCCGGACCTGCGGATTCGGCCCAACATCGCCCGAATGCTGTTCCTCGACCCGCACCATCGCGCGTTGTATTGCGACTGGCACGCCAAGGCGCAGGTCACCGTCGCGGCCCTGCATCAGGCGGTTGCGCGGCACCCGGCCGACCCAGTGCTCGAACAGCTCGTCGGCCAACTCGCCGTCGACAGCCCGGAGTTCGCGCGAATGTGGGCGCGGCGCCCCGTCCGAACGTGCTCGTACTACCTACGAGAACTCGACCATCCGATCGTCGGGCGAGTGACTCTGGCTAACGAGACGGTCACCCTCCCTGACGATGACCAGCAGATCGGCCTGTTTTACGCGCGTCCCGGCACATCTGATGCCGACGCGCTCACCTTGCTGGCACAGAGCCTCGTACGACGCGTCGCGCCAGGAACCCTGTCCCGGAAGGAGGAAGCACGATGAGGATCGTCGTCGTCGGCGGCGCCGGCACCATCGGGCGACGTTTGGTGCCCGCGTTGCGATCGCGCGGCCACGACGTTGTCGTGGCCGGACGCACCTCGGGTGACGTCCACGTCGACCTGACCTCGCACTCGACCATCGAGGCCATGTACCGCGAGGTCGGGGCGGTCGACAGCGTCGTGAGCATCGCAGCGCACGGCGCGCTCGACGAGTTCACGACGCTGACATCCGACGCGCTGTTCGAAAACATGCGAGCCAAGTTCTTCGGGCAGGCAGATCTGGTTCTCACCGGCCAGCACCACTGCGCCGACGGTGCCTCGTTCACCCTGACCTCCGGTATCTTCGCCGACCAAGCATGGCCGCACGTCACCGGCGGCGGCGTCATCAGCGGCGCCCTGCACAGCTTCGGCCTGTCGGCCGCGATCGAGCTACCGCGGGGTATGCGGATCAACGTGGTCAGCCCCACGATGATCGGCGACTCCCTCGACGCCTTCGCCGAACACTTCCCCGGCATGCGTCCGGTGCCGATGGACGAACTCGTCGGCCACTACCTGCACTGCGTGGAAGGTGACGACACCGGCCGCATCATCCGGGCGTACGGCTGACCACGCGACTCGCGCTCACACGTCGTCGTCACGATCATCACGGCTGAACGCGCCGGGCTGCCGCCCGTCCGAGTGGCACTGGAGCCGCTGACGATCGGTGTCGATCAGAACAGGGTGTCGCGCCAACGCAGGTCAACGCGGGTCACTCCCTGCCAGAGCACGTAGTGGGCGGGGCATTCGTGGGCCAGGCGGAGAAATCCGCGGCCGGCGGTGACGCGCCGCTGCAACTGGGCGAAATTGGTGCGCCCGCGCTCGAAAACGATCAGCTCACCGTCGAGCACTGCGCCGAGCGGTACCGCTGCCCGGATCGCCCGGGTGATGTCTGATGGCAACGTCGGGTATTAGAACCATTGGAATGCCAACGCCGTGCAGTCGGTAGCGGCGACGGTTCGAGAGGTCGAGGCGGAGGAGTGACAGCCTCTTGTCGGGGTTTCCGCCGTCCGTTCACCGTCTGCGACAGGCAAATCGAAGGTTGATATTGCCCACGACCGTCGCCCCAAGCTCTTGTCTGACGGGCTCCGGGTTTGGTGGACAGCAAACGAGACGAACGGCCACTGCCGGCGGCGACATGCGGACTGATGGCTGCCCGAGGCGTGTTCGGGACTGTTCGGGACAGAGATAGCGGCCTCGTTGTCTTGAGGTCACAATCGAAGCGGGCTAGCTTCGAATCTCATCGATGGGCGGAGGGCGACAGTGGCGCCTGTTGTGCTGCGCGTAGATCGTGAAGGAGGAAGTGTGACTGTTGCCGGACAGATGGGGCGCCTGGTGATGGGAGATTCGAATGTTCACCAAGTTGCGCAAGATCGGAGTGGTGGCGGCTAGCCTGCTGCTTGCCGCCACAGCAATGCTGGCGGGGGTCACAACTCCTGCGTCAGCCGCAGCAGTGTCGGCAGCCTGCCAGTCTCGTACGGGGCCGGACCAGGACTTCAATCCGTACGGATATCACTTCACCGAAAGCGTCCACCTTCGCAGCGGCCCAAGCTGGGAGTGTGGGGTGGTGGGTTTTGCGAGCGTCGGCAATAAGGTCGACTACCATTGCTGGCGCTGGGGCGATGACGATAGCGGCTACTGGACCTACCTGCGTACGCGGAATACCGTGTACGGCTGGGTCTGGGAGGGTTATCTGGAGTATGGCGGAACTACTTTCTCTTGCGCCTAATCCGGTCCACAAAGGGTGCCTAGTGCGTCGTCATGCCGCCTTGAACAGGTAATCCGGGTGGCGGATTCTGAAGTTGGTCGCAAACCCTGACTCGAAAACCAAGGCGTCCCGCTCCGCCAAGCCGCACATCGCGGTCGGTGGAGCGGGGCGCCTTTCGTCGTCCCAGGGTCATCGACGGCGGGCAGCGACTTCCCGCCGGAACGCCTCCAACCGGGGTCGGCTCCAATCGGTCAGCTCGCAGCCGTCGGGGGCGCACTGGTGACAGGCACGGTCGTTGCGGTGCAGGTCCGCGATCATGCTCGCGACAACCAGATCACCGGATGGTGCGTGCGGCTCGGGGCAGCAGCACGGCACCTCCCGGCCATCAACGACATCACCCGAGCGCAATCGTGCCCCAGATCCAGGGGTTGGCCGGATCGGCAACCCGCGCACCAATGCTTCAGGCCGCGCCCGCGAGTCCACGCTCATCGGCTGTGTCCGGATACCGAGCCAGCTCAACCGCAGGCGTAGACCGTCAGAGCCGCTGCGTGGTCAGCGCGCAATCACAGCTGCAATCCGTGAGGTGAGTTCAGCATGTTGATCAGCTTCCGCGGCCCGGCGTACTGCGGACGTCGGCGGCAGTGAACACGGACAGCTCAATTCCCGCACGGGCAAGGCGCCGCCCCGCCGGACGCTCGGTCAGCCGGTCGTGCGCAGTACTGGTGGGAGGGTGTTATCGCGCCCGTGCACTATTCCCCGGGAGACTGGGCATTGTTGAGCCCGTATGCCCCGTTCGAGCAGGCGACGGGGTCGAGTGAGTCCTTCAACGGCGAGAACCACAGGCAGTCGTACACCAGCTCGCCCCAGCGCTGGTCCACGCCCCTCTTGAACCGGGCCAGGTCCCGCTCCACGGTCACTGGTTCCCCAGCCGGGATCCTTCACGTGCATGACGTCGATCTTGATGTGTTGAACCCTGGGACAGGGGCTTTGAGGCAGTCGACGGAGCCGCTGTCGTGCCGGCTGTTGCTGACGTCCTTCCATGGTACTGCCCTCGGCCCGAAGCCGGGTCACTGATGACGGTAATGCCGAGTGACGACGGGTCGCCCGAGCGGACATCGACCAAGGTGCGCTCATCGCGGCTACGGACACCGCCGCCCCGCCTTGGCGGCGAGCGTGGGGAAGCGAAGGATGCGACGGCCGACTGCGCCAAGCGGTTCTGCCATGCTCGAGCAGGCCCTGGGCTGACCGCCGGAGGGCATGACGAGAAGCGAAGGTGGGCGTTGCGTGAGTGACTACGACGTGTTTCTCGCTGACTGCCCTGCCCGTACGACGCTGGAACTGGTGGCTGACACCTGGTCGGTGGTCGTGGTGTTCGGGCTGGGACGTGGTCCGCACCGCTATAGCGATCTTCGCGATCGAATCGGCGGGATCAGCAAGAAGATGCTCACTCAGACACTGCGCAAGTTGGAGCGCAACAACCTCGTGGAGCGACGAGTCTTGGCTACCGCGCCTGCGGGCGTGGAGTACCGATTGACCCACCTCGGGCAGAGCCTGCTCGGGCCGGTGTCGGTCCTCGCTCGGTGGGCCGAGGACCATGCCGACGACCTTGCCGTCGACGACGGCAGCTGACCAGGCGGGGAACCGGATAGTGCCCCACGGCTGCCTAACGTCGCTGTCATGAAGATAGGTGTTCTTGGTGCCGGAGTGATGGCCGATGCGCTCGGCACCCGATGGGCGGCTGCCGGCCACGAGTTGATGATCGCGGGCCGGACGGCGGTCAAGGCCGACGCGTTGGCCCGTAAGTGGGGCGCCCGCGCCGGCAGCTTCGAGGAGGTGGCCGAGTTCGGCGACATCGCGCTGATCGCGGTCCTCTACCAAGGCATGCCGGCAACCTTGGCCGAGATCGGTGACGGGTTGCGCGGCAAACCGATCGTCGACTGCAACAACCCAGTCGAGATCGAACACTTCACACTGGTCACCGAACCCGGCCGGTCGATGGCACAGCAGATCGAGTCGGCCACCGGCGGTCACGTCGTCAAGGCGTTCAACCTCTGCCAGGCGCTCGTGTGGCAGATGGAACCGCCGGTATTCGACAATCGCCGTCTCGTGGTCCCCTACTGCGGTGAACATTCCGCCGCACTGGACATGACCCGGCAGCTCATCACCGACCTTGGCGGCGAACCACTGCCGATCGGCGACCTCCGACACGCGCACCACCTCGAGGCCATGGCAGCAATCGTGATCTCGCTGCTGTTCGGCGGGCGTGATCCGTACACGGTCTTCAACCTCGTGGATCGGGCCACCCACAGCATCGATGCGTAGCTGAATCGCCGGCACATCGTTGGCCACAGCCGCAGAGCTATCGGGCAGCCCGTCGAGATGTGTCTACTCGGACGCGCAGTCGTCAAGTATGAGCGGGCGTTGCGGGCCGAAGGACGACCCGTGCTTAGTACTCCAGCCGCATTTGGTGGAGTCGGCATCTTCGCTGGTAGTGGGCTGTTTTGGTGCGGTGCTGGCGTCGGCGTCGCCATCGTGACCATCGATGGATGTGGCCGAGGGTCGTGGCGAGGAAGTCGCTGACCACCGGTGAGGTGCGGAATGCCGCCACCGCGAGGCACACCTGGTCGGGCGCCAGGTCCGTGACGGACACATAGCTGACTTCCGGGTGGGAGTAGAACACGGCTGTCGAGTCGATGGCCGGCGGGCAGCACCGCCACCCGTGGCTCGGTGTACAGCGGGGCGACGCGCAGGCCGGTCTCGTCGATGGGCAGCCGCACATAGCCGAAGGTCACCCCGGGTCAATCCGTGCCACTCCAGGTCGGCCCTAGTTAATGATCATGGTCGCCGACCGGCCCGGTGTGGTCGCCGTGTAGTCGTCGGTCGGGCGGTTCGCCGGGTCAACGCAGGTCAACGCGGGTCACTCCCTGCCAACGCGGGTCGACCCGCAGGTCGTTACACTGAGCACTCGCGCCCCCGTAGCTCAGGGGATAGAGCATCGGTTTCCTAAACCGTGTGTCGCAGGTTCGAATCCTGCCGGGGGCACCAGGCAAAACGTAGATCACCTCCCTGATCTGGCACCGGGCGTGGCCTCACCACTTCCGCAAGAAGCCGACATCCTTAGCACTTCTCTGCGAGTCTCCGTGGGGCTGCTAGGTGCTCAGGTGTGCCGAGCCCGCCGGCAAAGTCAGCGGGCGACGACTGAGTCAGCCTGATCCACCGAGCCCTCGCAAGCCGTCAACCGCCTCGCCGTGAGCGCTGAGAATCATCGAACCCTGATGATCACGATCCCGCCGGGAGCACTACGGTAAGGAGATGTCTGCGGATAGACCCCTTACCTTATGGGCGGGACGCGTAGCCGCGCTGCTGGGCATCGTGCTTGTCGCGCTCACCCTGCGCCAGACGGTTGCGGTGATGTCGCCGATCCTCGGTGACATCCGTGCGGACATCCCGATCTCGAACATCGGCGTCGGGCTGCTCGGCACGTTGCCACCGATCCTGCTGGCGGTATCGGGGTTCGTCGCGCCGCGCGTCGCCCGCGGCATCGGCCTCGACGGCGGCATCGTGCTGGCGCTGCTGCTCATGACCCTCGGCCATCTCGTGCGCGCAGCCGCCCCGGGCTACGCGGTGCTGCTCGTCGGCAGCGTCGTCGCGCTCGCCGGCACGGGCATCGGCAATGTGCTGCTGCCGCCGATCGTGCGGCGCTACTTCCCCGACCGGATAGCGTTGCTGACCGCCATCTACGTCTGCATCCTGGGAGTGAGCACGGCCTTGCCCGCGGCGGTCGCCTCCCCGGTCGCCGAGCAGGTCGGATGGCGGTTCTCGCTCGGCATGTGGGCGGCGACCTCGGTGGTGGCGCTCGTTCCGTGGCTCGTCATCAGCACGCGGGAGCGCCGCCGACGACTCTCGGACAACGACGCCGTCGAGTCCCCGCCCACCACCCTCGTCACGCGACTGTGGCGGTCACGCGTGGCCCTGTCGATCACCGTCGTTTTCTCGACCAGCACGATCCTTACCTACGCGTGTTTCGCCTGGCTGCCCGAGATCCTCGGCGACATCGCTGGCTCGACGCCGACCGAAGCCGGTGTGCTGCTCGCCGTCACCGGCATCATCAGCGCCCCCATCGCGCTCATCGCACCCCTGCTCGTCGCGCGGCTGCGCTCTGTCAGCTGGCTGATCGCCGCCGGTACCGCCAGCTTCGTGCTCGGCTACCTTGGCCTGCTGCTCGCGCCCGCGACACTCACACTGCTCTGGGTGCTGCTCATCGGCTCGGGCTCGATCCTGTTCCCGGTCAGCCTCGTACTCGTCAACGTACGCACCCGAACCCAGGGCGGCACCGTCGCGCTGAGCGGCTTCGCGCAGGGGATCGCGTACGCGCTGGGCGCGCTCGGTCCTCTGCTCGTCGGGCTGCTGCACGACGTGAACGGCGGATGGACCCTGCCGCTGCTGTTTCTGCTCGCCGTCGCCCTCGTGGCGGTCATCCCGGCGTTCACGCTGGCCAAGCCCGCGTTCGTCGAGGACGAACTCGCCCGCTCCTGCTCCAGCCAAGGATCGTGACCACGGATTCGGTGAGCTCTTCTAAGGGCGCAGAATCAAAGGAAGTGGACGGTCGGCGCTAAACACTCGCCAGGCTTCTCGCGGGCCGACACCGATGTCGCGGATCTGCCTGCCGCCGACCGTCGGCCCTCTGGAGTGCCCGTGGATGCTCTGCGGACCACCCCGGGGCATTCAATCGGACATATCATTGTGCTTTGACTCCAATTGAGTCCAATAAGTCCTTGATCGCCGAGAGGAGTTCTTGCTCGGTGGGGCCTACGGTCGCGGGGAGGGGCGGGTCAGGGGTCGCGGTGGTGGAGGAGGAGGGCGCCGAGGAGTAGGGACGCGGCGGACCAGGCGGCCAGGACGGCGAGGCCCGCCCAGGGGCCGATCGGGAGGTTGTCCAGGTCGGTGGTGGCCTGGATGGCGAGGCCCGACGTCATCGGCGCGAACCGGCGCAGCGTCCGTTGCAGCTCCGGGTCGTTGATCACCGCCGCGACGAGCGGCACGGTGTAGAGCAGGGCGAACATCGCCCCCGCCGAGGCCGCCGAGTCTCGGATCGCGGCGGCGACGCCGAGCGCGAGCAGCCCGATCAGCACCAGATAGAGCACCGACCCGACGGCCGCCCGCAGCGTGGGACCGTCGGCCAGCGACGGCGCGGCGATGCCGTTGCCGGGCAGGATCGCCCGGCCGGCGGCCACGCAGCCGAGCACGGCGACGGTCCCGGCGGCCAGGGTCAGGCCGCCGATCAGGACCGCCTTCGCGGCCAGCACCGCTATCCGGCGGGGCGCGGCGGTGAACGTCGTGCGGAGCAGGCCCGTGCCCTGCTCGCCGCCGATCGCCAGCACGGCCAGCATCACGACGACAGCCTGGCCCAACTGCACCCCGGCCAGGCTCAGCGCCGCCGGATCGACACCGCATCCACCCACCTTGCAGCTCGCCGCGGCGACCGCGAACAGGCTCACCAGCACCGTCGCCACCACGAGGCACGGCAGCAGCCAGCAGGCGGCCGGCTCGGTCCGCAGCTTCGTCCACTCGGCGTGCAGCGCCCGGCTCACGCCGTGCCCCAGGTGCGTTCGCTGTGGGGCTCGCAAGCTCGCTCCTCGCTCACGCGTCGCTCCGGCGCAGCCGTGCGGCCGCCAGGCCGAGGGCCAGCGCGGCGTACCCGGCCATGACGGCGAGGCCGCCCCATGCCGGCAGCGGGTAGTAGCCGGACCCGGGTGTGTAGTTGGCCACCACGTGCGCATACTCGGGCGTGACCTGCTGGATCGCGAAGGCCGCGGCGGGGGTCAGCCGCAGCAGCCATTCCGACGCCGCGGTCGGCAGGCCGCCGATGATCACCGCCAGGTACGGCAACACCACCACCGCCACGGCGATGCCGACCGCCGCCAACCCGCGCCGGAGCAACGCGCCGAGCCCCAGGGTGAGCAGCGCCGTGCCGGCAACCAGCAGACCGGCCTCGACGGCCACCCGCGCGATGGTCGGCGGCGGCAACCCCGGCTGCCGGAAGCCGTTATCCCGCAGCAGGTCCCAGGCGAGCGGGATGACCAGCGCGGCCGCGGCCGTCCCGGCGACGAAGGTGACGGTGCCGAGCACGACGGCCTTCGCCGCCAGGACGCGACCCCGCCGTGGGCTCGCCAGCAGCGTCATCCCGATCAGGCCCCGCCGGAGTTCGGTCGAGACGTTGAGGGCGGCCACCACGATCACCACGATCAGGCCGATGACCAGTCCGATCAGTACAAGCGGGACAGCGGGCCCGGCTTCGCCGGTGAGTGGTGCCATGTCGCCGTTGCCGGAAAGGGTCATGACGCCGCCCGCCTCCTCGACGCTGCCCGGGTGGTGCGGGACGCCGTCCAGGTTCGGTTTGGCCCCGACGTCGTCGCGGAGCCAGTCGCCGCCGGGCGCGGTGCCGGTCAGCCCGACGTTGTCGAAGGTGGCGGTCGCCTTGGCCAGCCGGGCCTGGGCGGTCCCGCCTCCGACACCACCATCCACGGTGAGGTCACTGGGTGAGGTGACGAAGAGGCCGATCTGGACGGTGCCTGCCAGCGTCGCGGTGCCGACTCTGGTCCAGGATGCGCCGTCGGTCGACTCCTCTCCGGTGAGCGTGTCACCCGCGCGGGTCAGCCGCAGCCAGCGCGGGGCGTCGGCGGATACGGCGCCTGGTCTGCCCGCGGTGTCGTGGATGAAGTTGTGCTGCATCCGCACGCCGTGCTTGGCCGTGACCATGACGGCCACATAGCGGGATCCCTCGGCGGTGCCGTCCTTGGCGATGACGCCGGCCTTCGCCCACTCCACCAGGCCGGGGACGATCTCGTTGTGATTCGGCGGCGGGTAGGTGATCAGGCCGGTCATCGACGTCACCCGTACCGTGATGGCGCCGTCCCCGGCCAGCGGCTGGTGCACGAAGTAGAACTTGTCCCGCACCGCCTCGCCGTCCGGGCCGACCGGGGGCGTCGGGCACTCGACCTCGACGGTCCCCAGAGAGCAGGACGACAGGCTGTTCGACGCGACGTACAGCCCCAGCAGCACGGTCACCACGGCCGCGGCCACGATGCCGAGCACCCAGCCGCGGACCGTCCGGAACTTGGTCCATTCGGCCCGCACGAGTCGTCCGAAGTCGCTCATGCCGCCACCGCCGCTACGCTCCGACGCTGATTCGCCCGCACGCTCGCTCATCGGGTCACCTCCCCGCGGAACTCAACCGCGTCGCGGGTCAGCGCGAAGTAGGCGTCCTCCAGCGAGCCCGCGCCTCCCCCCGGTGTCGCCGCCAGCAGTTCGGACACGGTGGTGTCGGCGAGGACCCGGCCCCGGCCGGCGATCACCACGTGCGCGGCGATGTGTTGGAGCTCGCTCATCAGGTGGCTGGAGACCAGCACGGCCCGCCCCTGGGCGGCGAGGGTCCCCAGTAGCCCGCGCATCCACACGATGCCCTCCGGGTCGAGGCCGTTGAACGGCTCGTCCAGCATCAGCACCGGCGGGTCGCCGAGCAGCGCGGCGGCGATCCCGAGCCGCTGCCGCATGCCCAGGGAGAAGCCGCCGGCTTTGCGGCGGCGGACCTCGCCCAGCCCGGCCTGCTCCAGCACCTCGTCGACCCGCCGGGCAGCGAAGCCCTGCGAATGGGCCAGCCAGAGCAGGTGGTTGCGGGCGGAGCGGCTCGGCTGTAGCGCCCCGGCGTCGAGCAGCGCCCCCACGTGGGTCAGTGGCCGGCGCAGCGTCCGGTAGGGCACGCCGCCGACGAGCGCGGTGCCGGCGTTCGGGGCCGCGAGACCGAGGACCACCCGCATGGTGGTGGACTTGCCGGCGCCGTTCGGGCCGACGAAGCCGGTGACGTGCCCCGGCCGTACCGTGAAGGACATGCCGTCCAGGGCGACGGTGCGCCCGTACCGTTTGTGGAGGTCTGAGACCTCGATGGTGGATTCCATGGGCTCGGTTCTACGGCGCGCGCCATAACAGCGGTCGAACGCGCACCGTTATGCCGTTGTTAGGTCCGGACCGGAATGCTGGTCACGTGCCGGTCGGCGGCGCGGCAGGGGGAACGGATGCGGACGGCTCGGCTGCGGTTCACGATCATCTACGTGGCGCTGTTCATGCTCTCCGGCGTCGCGCTGCTCGGCCTCACCAGCTTCCTCACGATCGCCCGCACTACCTCCCCGGTCGTGCCCGCGCAGCAACAACGGCCGGACGCCTCCGCCGCGCGGATCGCCGAACTGGAGGCCCGACTGGAGGCCGTGCACCGGGATCAGGCCCGGCAACTGCTGGGAGGCTCGGCGATCGCGCTGGCCGTGATGGGGGTGGCCTCGGTGCTGCTGGGCCGGTCCGTCGCCGGGCGGGTACTGCGCCCGCTGCGCACGATCACCGCGGCCACCCGCCGGATCACCGCCGACAACCTGCACGAGCGGCTGGCCACCCCCGGTCCCGACGACGAGGTCAAGGCGCTCGCCGACACCATCGACGAGTTGCTCGAACGCCTGGAGCAGGCGTTCGCGGCGCAGCGCCGGTTCGTCGCCAACGCCTCCCACGAGCTGCGCACACCGCTGGCCACGATGCGTGCGTCGCTGGACGTCGCGGTCGCGAAGCCCGGGCCGGTGCCGCCGCAGACGGTCGCGCTCGCCGGCCGGCTGCGTACCGAGCTGGACCGGGTCGACGGGCTGCTCGACGGCTTCCTCACCCTGGCCCGCATCCAGCACGGCGCGCTCGCCGACCGCGAACCGGTCTCCGTAGGCGCGCTGGTCACGGAGGTGGTGTCCGCCCGCGCCGCCGACATCGAGGCCAAGCGGCTGACGGTCCGCGCCGAAATGCGGCCGGACGCCTGGACCCGCGGCAACGCGGTGCTGCTCGCCCAGATGACCGGCAATGTGATCGACAATGCGATCACCCACAACGTGCCGGACGGCTGGGTCCGGGTGGTCGCCGCGCCCGAGGCCGGCACGGCACTGCTGGCCGTCGAGACCGGCGGCCCGCCCCTCGACCCGGATCAGGTCGCCCGGCTCGGCCAGCCGTTCCAGCGGCTCGGCCTGGAGCGGACCGCCGGCGGCGGCACCGGGCTGGGCCTGTCGATCGTGGCGGCCGTCGCGGCGGCGCACGGCGGCACGCTGGTGCTGCGTGCCCGGCCCGAGGGCGGCCTGCACGTGGCGATCCGGCTCCCGCTGATACCGCCGGCGTCCGGGGAGGACGAGGCCGCGTGAGGGTGCTGGTGGTCGAGGACGCGCGGGCGCTCGCCGAGGTGATCGCCGAGGGCCTGCGTGACCAGGGGATGGCCGTTGACGTCGCGGTGGATGGCCTGGCGGCCGCCGAGAAGCTGGACCTCGCGCCGTACGAGGTGGTGGTGCTTGACCGCGACCTGCCGGGCCTGCACGGCGACACCCTCTGCCAGATGATCACCGAACGGGGCGACCGCCCGATGGTCCTGATGCTGACCGCGGCTGGCGCGCCCGGCGACCGGGTCACCGGCCTGACGCTCGGCGCCGACGACTACCTGGCCAAGCCGTTCCACTTCCCCGAGCTGGTGCTGCGGATCCGCGCCCTGGCCCGCCGCCGCCCGTCGGCGCAGCCGAGGACGCTGCGCGCGGCTGGCCTGGAGCTCGACCCGGCCCGGCGCACCGCCACCCGCGACGGCCGCCGGCTGGACCTGTCGGTCAAAGAGTTCGCCCTGCTGGAGGCGCTGCTGCGGGCGGCGCCTACGTTCCTGAGCGCCGAATCGCTGCTGGACCAGGTCTGGGACGAGAACACCGACCCATTCACCAACACCGTCACGGTCACGATCGGCCGCCTGCGCCGCAAACTCGGCGAACCGCAGATCATCACCACCAGGGCCGGCGTCGGCTACCGCATCGCCGACCAGTAGGCCGGGGTGGCCGCCGGGTTCGCATCCGCCCACAGATTCCGGACGTGCTGGAAGGCTTCACGTCGACCCCTCCGACCGCGACCGCTACCTCGCCGGGGGTTGTGGACGTGGCCCGCCTTGCGCCGGGCTGCCTGGACTTCGTGCAGGCGCCAGACCCGCTCTTCTATGGGACCAACTCAGCCACGGAAAGTGCCTCGTCCAGCCGACCAGCGGCCAGGTCGTCGTGACGGATCACGAAACTCCCGTCACTCCGGTAATAGGACTCGTTGTCTACGGGGAAGCGGGCGAGCGACACCCACTCACTCGTTAGCCGGTGCGTCTCCTTCTCCACATGGGAATACCATTTCGCGACCGGGATGACGATCTCGCCGATCTTCTCGCGCCACGCGAGGGTCTGCTCCGCGATGCTCTTGATTACCTCCTCGTCGGCGTACCCACCGATATAGGCGCTGGCGTACCCGTTGTCAGGCGGCCAGAGATCGTTGGCCAGGGTGCGAAGTTCGTCAAGGTGCGGCAGGTCCCGCTCGAGGTCACGGGCCAACTGCTGCTGGAAGGGCGACAGGTCGTCCTCGTCCTCGTCCTCGTCTGCCTCGAACCAATCGGGGAACTCCGCGCGCAGCGTGGCGCCGACGTCGTACTGCTTGTCGACGAGCGCGTGGCCGGCGGACCCTGCCGCCACCTCGGTATCGGCGTCGGCCGGCACATACACGACTCGCCCGTACCTCCGCTCCCCGGTGGCAGCGGCCTGCTCGTGGTTCAGGAAGAACAGCAGCGAGCCGTCTGCCGGCAGGCCGAAGCCGTCGACTCTTGGCAGTGCCGCACAGTCGACCGAGAAGATGAACGGCAACGGATCGACCCCGTCGGACGGCCAGTCCATGTCCACCGGCAGCCGGGGCAACCCGCCGAACTGCCCGACCGGAACACCGCCGGATCCTCCGCTCAACCGGATCGACAAACGGAGGTGCTGATTGAACCGGCTGACCTCGTCGTCCGGGACGCCCAACGCGAGCGCTGCACGACAAAACTGCCCCTGATGATCCACAGCGCAACATGATGCCACGAAGACAACGACCAGGAGGCGAGCCCTCAGCGACCGGGTGCCCATGGCCCGCACGCCCTGTCGTCGGCATCGCTGCCGCCGTGCTCGGGCGCGCGCAGATCGGCAGACGAGGAAGCCGAGCAGCCAACCGGCGGGATGCTCTGGCTGACTGGGATGCGGCTCTGTCGCGGACCGGCGTCCGACCCTCAGCGCCGTCCCAGCATCTCGGTGACCCGGATGAACCCGTCGGTGCCGTGGCCCAGTCCGATCACGCGGCGGGCCATGCCCTCGACGGCGCGCATGACGCCCGCGTCGATGCCGTGTGCCTCCGAGGTGTGGACGATGTGGGCCATGGAGGATGCCGCCGAGGTGATGGGGTTGTCCTCGCCGGAGAAGCGGCCGCTGTCCACCTCCTCCGCGGTCTGCTCGAAGATCGGCGGGAGGATCGCACCGATGCCCTTGGCGAACGGGGCCAGGTCCCGTGCGGTGACACCTTCCGCCCGCGCCACCGCCAACGCGTGCGCGTAGCCCGCCATCGCGGTCCAGAAGATGTCGAGCAACGCGATGTCGTACGCCGCTGCCCGGCCGATCTCGTCGCCGAGGTGGGTGTGGGTCCCGCCCAGCGCGTTCAGCGCCGGCCGGTGCTCCTGGTAGAGGTCGGTCGGTCCGCTGTGGATGAACACCCCGTCCGGCGTCCCGATGGTGGGGATCGGCGTCATGATCGCCCCGTCCAGGTACCCGATGCCGTGCCGTGCCGCCCATCGCGCGGAGTCCCGGGCCCGGTCCGGAGTATCCGCGGTCAGGTTCACCACCGTGCGCCCCCGGAGCGCATCGGTGACCGCGTCGGGTCTCAGGATGGCGTCCGACGCGTCGTAGTTCACCACGCAGACCACGGTCAGCCCACTCGCGGCGACCGCCTCCTCGGCCGACCGGGCGGCGGTGGCGCCCCGCCCGACCAACTCTCGTCCCCGGCCCGGGGTCCGGTTCCAGACCGTGGTCCGCAGGTCGGCGTCCAGGAATGCGTCGGCCAGGGCTCGTCCCATCGGCCCCAGGCCCAGCACCGTGACAGACTTTTCGGAGTACGAGGACACGATTCAACTCCCGGAAAGCATAGTAAAAGCAGCGAATAGGACGGATATGACGCGCAGTCGTGCACAGGACCTGAATGTCTGCGGGGTGACCGCCGCGATCGCCGTGATCGACGGCAAGTGGAAGACGGCTCTGCTCTGGTTGCTGGAATCCGGTCCGCACCGGCCCGGCGAGCTGCGCCGTCAACTGCCGGGCCTGACCGAGAAGGTGCTGACTCAGGCGCTCCGTGAGATGGAGACCGACGGACTGGTGCACCGGGAGGTGCACGAGGTGCTGCCGTTGAAGACCGTCTACTCGCTGACGGCGTTCGGCCGGGACCTCTCCGAGGCGCTGGCCCCCGTTTCCGACTGGGGCCACCGTCGCCTGGAGAAGCTCATCGAGGCCGGGGGGCCTCCTGAACCATCGGCCACCTCCCCGTAATCCGGCCCTCGCGACTGCCCACCACCAGACTCATGCCGCGCCCACGCGCCGGCAAGTACCCACAAATAAGTGGCTACCGCAGGCGGCGCGGAGCCCTCGGATCACCAGTGGTAGGCCACATTCACCGCCAGCGTGGCCACCGTGGTGGTGAAGAAGACGGCCGGCCCCGCCAGTTGGCGGGAGCCCACCCGCAGGTGCGCGATGAGCGCGCCGACGAAGTACAGCACGAGGCCGGCGGCGGCGAGGGTGCCCAGCAGCGGTACGGCGAATCCGACAAGCAGGCCCAGGGATCCCGCCGCCAGCGTCAGGCCCAACCGGGGCAACCACGAGTGTGGGACGCGCTTCATGTCGGCCTGGGCCTTCGGATAGTCGTGGCCGATCAGGTAGGTGACGGCAGCGATGCCGGTGAAGACCGAGGCAAGAATCGTGAGCGTGACGTACGCGGCGAACATGTGCCCTCCCTGTGGTTGTCTGCCTCAAGGACGGATCGGTGCCGCGGATTGTTACCTGCGGTGCTGTGACCTGAGGCACAGCGCGTGCCACATCGGGTCGTGTCGGGCGTCCGACGCAGCGTGGGCTGCGGGAGACCCGCAGCCCACGCTTGTGACGCCGACGATGTGCCGGTCGGTCAGAGGAACGCGTACATCTCGTCGGCGGCCGCCTCGGTCTCGCCGGCGGGTGGGGCTTCCACAGTGACCGGCTTGCCGAATTCGCTCATCCGCATCTCGGTGACGAGGTCACCAAGCGACTTCGTGGCGATGGTGTAGGAGAGCGTGGTGAGGCGTCCGTCGGCGTCGAGGGTCGCCTCGAACGGAATCGCCTTCGGGTCCTTCGCCAACTTGGCGGTCGACTCGAGGCCCTCCCGCATTCCGGCCTCGGTGCTGGCGACCTCGGCCGCCTTGTTGAGATCGGCGACGCCGGTGTAACGGCCCTCGCCCACCTCCTGGGCGGAGACGGTGCCGCCGATGAGGCCGGTCTGCGACTTGACGTCGAACGACTGGCGCAGCGTGCTCGTCGGCTTGAGCTTGCCGAGGTCGATCTTCATCCAGGGCTTCTCGCCCTCCATCGACTCGGACTTGATGTAGGCGGTGTTGTCGAGCATCCGGACCTCGATCGGTTCCGGGGCCTTGCCGCTGATCTGGATCGCCTTGGCGACGGGATCCATCTTTCCGCCGAGGGTCATCGACTGGCTGCCGGCCTTGATCGAGGCTTGCATGCTGAGCGTGCCGGAGAGGCTGCGGTCCATGCCCTGCTTGACGGCCGCGACAGGTTCGAGTTTGGACGGTGCCGAGGCCGTGGCGTCGGGCTTCGCGGAGTCGTCGGACTTGGTGCCGCAGCCGCCGACGAGGGCGACGGCGAGGACTATCGACAGGGTGGGAATCAGTCGGCGCATAGACGTGACCCTAATAAACGGCCGCCACCGGATTTTCGCCAGTGGTGGCAGCGTCGACAGGCCGGGACGGATCAGGCAATCGTGGGCAGTTGCTCGGCCCGGGTGATCACCTGGTCGATGAGGCCGTAATCCCGGGCCTGCTCGGCGGTGAACCAACGGTCCCGGTCCCAGTCCTGCTGGATCTCGGCGAGGGTTCGTCCAGTGTGCTGGGCAATCAGCTCCTGCATCGTCCGCTTCACGTGCAGCATGTTCTCGGCCTGAATGGTGATGTCCGAGGCGGTGCCGCCCATTCCACCGGACGGCTGGTGCATCATGATCCGCGAGTGCGGCAGCGCGTACCGCTTGCCGGCCGCGCCCGCACAGAGCAGGAACTGCCCCATCGAACCGGCGAACCCGAGCGCCAGCGTGGCAACGTCGTTGCGGACGTAGCGCATCGTGTCGTAGACCGCCATCCCCGCACTCACCGACCCGCCCGGCGAGTTGATGTAGAGGAAGATGTCCCGCTCGGCGTCCTCGGCGGAGAGCAGCAGGATCTGCGCGCAGATCTGGTTGGCCGACTCCTCGGTCACCTCGGTGCCGAGAAAGACGATCCGTTCCCGCAGCAATCGCTCGAACACCTGGTCGCCGAAGGACGGCTGTGCGCCGTCCAGCATCCGTACCCCGGAGGAGATCACGCCGCCGCCTTCCACCACGCCGGCGAGCGGTGGGACCGCCCGGTGGACCGGCCCCTCCAGCGTGCGGGCGACGGTGGTCGCTGGCCCAGTGATTCTGCCGCCGGCAGATCCGCCGACGGCAGAACCGGGCGGCCTACGCGGCGGTCAGCCGCCGCGCGCCCGCCCGAGCCCACGCACAACCCCGCAGAGCGGCGGTACGCGGACCGGAGCGCGAGCCACCAGCGGACGCCGTCGCCCCGACGCAGAGGGTCGGGCCGCTCGCCCCGGGTGCCCGGTGGGGGATCGGCCTGCTCGTCCGCAGGGCGTGCTGGCGCGCGTCGTGTCGGACGACCTCGGCCCGTTCGATCCGGTTGAGCTGTGCCCGTGGTGCGGCCGGGATGCGAGGCTCGACGCGCCGCAGGTCGTCGCGGGCCTCCTCCAGCAGGTCGGACAGGCGGATGCCGAGCGCTCGGCAGATCGCCGCGAGCACCTCCGACGAGGCTTCCTTGCGGCCCCGCTCCACCTCGGACAGGTAGGGCACGGAGACTCCGGCGGTGGCGGCCACCTCGCGCAGCGTGCGGCCCTGGCTCTGACGCAGTCGGCGCAGCACTCCGCCGATGACTCGTCGCAGCAACGACATGCCGGCCTCACTTTCGCGGTCGTCGTCGGGAACACCCTCATCATGCCCTTCCCGGGCCATCCGGACCGTCCCATCCTTTCTCGGTCGCGTCGTCCGCGGCTGGTCGTCGCGAGGGTCGCGACCGCCTCCGTCTGCCGGCCCGCACCGGTTCGTCGTTGTCGTCCGACAGCCGGTGCGGGAGGGACGTCGGTCGTCCCTGCCCAACCCGGACGTGCCGGGGGCGGCGTACCCGCTATGTTGTGCTCGTGCAGGCGACGGTGGCGGGGCAGGTTCGACGGTGATCCATTTTCCCGCGCAGCGCAGGGGTCCGTTGAGCGCGCTGAGCCTGCGGCTCGCCGCCGCCCTGGGCCTGGTCTTCGCCGTGGTCGCCGCGGTCTACCTGGGCCGGGACGGCTACCGTGATGTCAACGAGGACGGCCTCACCCTGCTCGACTGCTTCTACTACGCGGTCGTGTCGCTCTCCACCACCGGCTACGGCGACATCACGCCCGCCGCGCCGTCGGCCCGGCTGGTGAACGTCCTCTTCATCACCCCGGCCCGAGTGATCTTCCTGATCATCCTGGTCGGTACCACCCTGGAAGTTCTGACCGAGCAGTACCGGACCGGCCGTCGCCTGTCGCGGTGGAGGAGAGCCGTGAAGGACCACGTCATCATCTGCGGCTACGGCACCAAGGGGCGCAGCGCCGTCTCCGCCCTGCTGGAAAATGGTCTGGACCGGTCGCGGATCGTGGTGGTGGAGCGCAGCGCCGCTGCCCTGCGGCAGGCCACCTCCGCCGGGCTGGTGGCGATCGAGGGCTCGGCGACCCGCTCGTCGGTGCTTAACGAGGCGCACGTGAAGAACGCGAAGGCCGTGATCATCGCGACCGACAGTGACGACGCGTCGGTGCTCGTCGCGCTCACCGTGCGACAGCTCACCGCCGGGCAGGTCCGGATCATCGCGGCGGCCCGCGAGGCGGAGAACGCGCCGCTGCTCAAGCAGAGCGGTGCGCATCACGTGATCGTCTCGTCGGCCACCGCGGGTCGGCTGCTCGGCCTGTCCACCTCGGCCCCGCCGCTGATCGACGTGGTGGAGGATCTGCTCACCCCCGGTCAGGGCATGGCGCTGGCGATGCGCTCGGCGGAGCGGGACGAGGTGGGTCGTTCACCACGCGAGTTGGACTCGTTGGTGATCGCCCTGGTGCGACGGGGCAAGGTGGTCACGCTGGCCGACCGGGCCGGTGCGGTGATCGAGACCGGAGACATGCTGGTGCATGTCCGCGACGATCGTCCGCAGTCGGCGACGACCTCCTGACCGTCCCGCCCTCGCACGCTTGACCGCCCGTCCCGGCGCAGCTTGTCGTCCGGCCGGTTGATCGTCCCGTCGTCGGGGTGGCGGTGCAGGCGCGTCGTCGGGGTGTTGGTGCAGGCGTGGCGCGTCAGAATGTGTCGTCGGCGGCGCAGATCGCCTCGGTGCAGCTGACCGGCGTCGTGGTGGAGGCCCGCCGCAGCAACTCGTAGAGCGTCTCCCGCTCGCTGGGAGCCAGCGCACCCAGCACCTCGTCCTCGGCTCCGGCGAGGGCACATTCGGCCTCGCTGAGGCGTTTTGCACCACTTTCGGTGAGTTCGACGACGTGCCGGCGCCGGTCCTCGGGTGAGCGGCGACGCTCGATCAACTGCTCCGCTTCCAGGTCGTTGAGCAGCCCGACGATGTTGGTGCTGTCCATTTCCAGGATGGAGGCGAGCGATTGCTGGCTGGTGCCGCCGCCGGCGCGCAGCACGGTGAGCGCGACCAGGTGCCGCGGCCGTAGGCCGAGTGGCGCCAGCACCGACTCCGACCGTAGCCGCATCCGCCGGGCCAGATGGTCCAGGAGCGCGCCAGAGCGGTGCTCCGAGGGGGCGGGCAGCGGGGCGGACATGTGACCCAGTCTACCGAGCTGATGGAACATCGGCCTGCTATAAATAGTTGGTGCTGCACAGACGATCCTTGGAGGAGGAATAATGCATCTGCTGCATATCGACTCGAGCATTCGGGGTGACTGGTCGGTCAGCCGTCGGCTCACCGCCCGCGCGGTCGACACCTGGCGCGCCGCCCACCCGGACGGCACGGTGACCTACCGGGACCTCGGCGCGGAACCGCTGCCGCACCTCGACGCGGCGGGTGGTCTGGCTCGGATGACTCCGCCGGACCAGCACACCCCGGCGCAGCGCGAATCCTGGGAACTCAGCGGGCGGCTGGTCGACGAGGTGAAGCAGGCCGACGTCGTGCTGCTCGGGCTGCCGCTCTACAACTACGGCGCGCCCAGCAGCGTCAAGTCCTGGGTCGACCACCTGATCGTCGCCGGCCTCACCTACGACCCGACGACCCAGGAGGGCCTGCTCGGCGGCCGCGAGTTCGTGGTGCTGGCCACCCGGGGAGGCGGCTACGGTGAGGGCACCCCGCGGCACGGTTGGGACCACGCGGAGCAGTGGCTCCCGCACGGTCTGTCGATGACCGGCCTGGAGCCGCGTTTCATCAGCACCGAGCTGACCCTGGCGCCCTCGGTGCCGGCGATGGCCGAGCTGATCCCGCTGCACGAGGCGAGCCTCGCGGCCACCGAGAAGGAGATCGACAACCTCTGGACGCCGGCCTCCGCCCAGCGCTGAGCCAGCACCGGCACGTACGAGAGCGGCCGCCCCCGGTTCGGGGACGGCCGCTCTCGTCAGGTCGGACAGGTCAGAGAATGGTCCAGGTGTCGCCACTGGTCAGCAGGCCGGCGAGCTGCTGCTCGGGGGTCTCGGTGACCGTCGCCTTGGCGGCCGCGAGCTGACCCTGCACCACACTGTCGTAGGACGGTCGGTCCACCGAGCGGAACACCCCGATCGGGGTGTTGCGCAGGTCCAGGCCGGGCAGCCGGGACAGCGCGAAGGCGTACGCCGGGTCGGCCACCGTCGCGTCGTGCACGACGATCTCCTCCGGGCGGACCGAGCTGGTCTCCCGGACCTCCAGGCCGAACGCGCCCGGCGGATGTACCACGCAGAACTGCCCGTCCGCGCCGAAGGTGATCGGCTGCCCGTGCTCCAGGCGGATCAGGTAGTCGTCCCGGGTGGACGGGTCCTTGAGCTGCTCGAACGCACCGTCGTTGAAGATGTTGCAGTTCTGGTAGATCTCCACGAACGCCGAGCCCTCGTGCTCGGCGGCGGCCCGCAGCACCGACTGCAGGTGCTTGCGGTCGGAGTCGATGGTCCGCCCGACGAAGCTGGCCTCCGCGCCGAGGGCGAGCGAGAGCGGGTTGAACGGGGCGTCCGCCGAGCCGGACGGAGTCGACTTGGTGACCTTGCCGACCTCGGACGTCGGAGAATACTGACCCTTGGTCAGACCGTAGATCCGGTTGTTGAACAGCAGGATCTTGAGGTTGACGTTGCGCCGCAGGGCGTGGATCAGGTGGTTGCCACCGATGGAGAGCGCGTCGCCGTCGCCGGTGACCACCCAGACCGACAGGTCCGGCCGGGACACCGACAGGCCGGTCGCGATCGCCGGGGCGCGGCCGTGGATCGAGTGCATCCCGTAGGTGTTCATGTAGTACGGGAAGCGCGACGAGCAGCCGATCCCGGAGACGAAGACGGTCCGCTCGCGGGGGATGTTCAGTTCCGGCATGAACTGCTGAATGGCCGCGAGGATCGCGTAGTCACCGCAGCCGGGGCACCAGCGCACCTCCTGGTCGGACTTGAAGTCCTTCGCGGTGAGCTTGAGGGCGACGGGCTCAGACATTCTTCAGGACCTCTTCCAGCGTCGTCTCCAGCTCGGTGGCCGTGAACGGCAGGCCACGGACCTGGTTGTAGCTGATCGCGTCGACCAGGTAGCGGGCCCGGATGACGTGGGCGAGCTGGCCCAGGTTCATCTCCGGGATGACCACCCGGTCGTACGCGCGCAGCACCGCACCGAGATTGGCCGGCATCGGGGCCAGGTGCCGCAGGTGCGCCTGGGCGATGGACAGCCCGCGCTGGCGCACCCCCCGGCACGCCGCGCCGATCGGCCCGTACGTCGAGCCCCAGCCGAGGACCAGCACCCGGGCGTCGCCGTCCGGGTCCTCCACCTCGATGTCCGGCACCGGAATCGCCTCGATCCGGGCGGCCCGGGTGCGCACCATGAAATCGTGGTTGGCCGGGTCGTACGAGATGTCGCCGGTCTTGTCGGCCTTCTCCAGGCCGCCGATCCGGTGCTCCAGCCCGGCGGTGCCGGGGATCGCCCACGGCCGGGCCAGGGTCTCCGGGTCACGCAGGTAGGGCAGGAAGGTGGTGCCGTCCTCGCCGTTGGGCTCGGTGGCGAACTCGACCCGCAGGTCGGGCAGCGACTCCACGTCGGGCAGCAGCCACGGCTCGGAGCCGTTGGCGACGTAGTTGTCGGACAGCAGGATCACCGGGGTGCGGTAGGTCAGCGCGATCCGGGCCGCCTCCAGCGCCGCGAAGAAGCAGTCCGACGGCGACCGGGGTGCGATCACCGCGACCGGGGCCTCGCCGTGCCGACCGTAGAGCGCCATGTTGAGGTCGGCCTGCTCGGTCTTGGTCGGCATGCCCGTCGACGGGCCGGCGCGCTGCACGTCCACGATCACCAGGGGCAGCTCCAGCGCCACCGCGAGGGAGATCGTCTCGCTCTTGAGTGCCACGCCGGGGCCGCTGGTGGTGGTCACACCGAGCGCTCCGCCGTACGACGCGCCCAGCGCCGCGCCGACCGCGGCGATCTCGTCCTCGGCCTGCACGGTCGTGACGCCGAAGCGCTTGTGCTTGCTCAGCTCGTGCAGGATGTCCGACGCGGGCGTGATCGGGTACGCGCCGAGGAAGACCGGCAGCCCGGAGCGGACCCCGGCGGCGACCAGCCCCAATGAGAGCGCCGCGTTGCCGGTGATGTTGCGGTAGGTGCCCGGCTTCATCTTCGCCGGCTTGACCTCGTAGCGGACGGCGAAGTCCTCGGTCGTCTCGCCGAAGTTCCAGCCGGCCCGGAAGGCGGCGACGTTGGCCGCGACCAGCTCCGGACGGGACGCGAACTTGCGCTCCAGGAATCGCAGCGTCGACTCGTAGGGCCGCGAATACATCCAGGAGAGCAGGCCGAGGGCGAACATGTTCTTCGACCGCTCGGCGTCCTTCTTGGACACCTGGTAGTCGGCGAGCGCACCGACGGTCATCGAGGTCAGCGCCACCGGGTGCACGACGTAGCCGGCCAGCGAGTCGTCGTCCAACGGGCTGGCCTGGTAGCCGACCTTGGCGAGGTTGCGCTTGGTGAACTCGTCGGTGTTGACGATGATGTCCGCGCCGCGCGGCAGGTCGGCCAGGTTGGCCTTGAGGGCCGCCGGGTTCATCGCCACCAGCACGTTGGGCGCGTCGCCCGGGGTGAGGATGTCGTAGTCGGCGAAGTGCACCTGGAAGCTCGACACACCGGGCAGGGTGCCGGCGGGAGCCCGGATCTCGGCGGGGAAGTTTGGCAGCGTGGAGATGTCGTTGCCGAGCTGCGCCGTCTCCGAGGTGAACCGGTCGCCGGTCAGCTGCATGCCGTCGCCGGAGTCACCGGCGAACCGGATGACCACCCGGTCGAGCTGACGGATCTGCTTGGTCACTGTGCCACCTTCGTTCGCGACTGCGGGGCTCGCAGAAGCTCGCCTTGCCCGGCCACGGGACCTCCTTGACGCGACGTTTCGCCGCACCGCCCCAGGCTGGTCCGGCCGCTGTCGTACCTCTTCTGAGAGCCTACGTCTAAGGGAGCCCTAACCATCGCCGGAGGTCCGCCGACTGGGACCGGAATGGGAGTAGGAATATCCGACTTTGCGAGCTTTTGCCCCGCCCGCCGTAATTCAGATCACCAGAGGTTGCACGCCGGCGGCACCGAACACACGCGGTCCGGGGCCGCTCGTCGATTCAGTCGGCGGTGTGCGACACCGGCTCGGGCGCCGGGCCGGACAACCGGCGGCGCAGCGAGATGGTGGCCAGCGTGAGGGCCAGCACCACCAGCAGCGTGGAGACCACGATCAGGATGATCGCGGTACGCCGTACCGAGGTCGTTCCGTCGTCGTCGGCAGCCCCTCCGGGAAGCACGCCCTGGGATCCGGCCGGCGCGGGCGGTGAGACCACGGGGGTGGCCAGCGCGGCCGCGGCGGTGATCCGGAAACTCATCTGTACCTGCCGGGTCGCGCCGCTGCGTGGGTCGAGTTGGGCGATCACGGCACCGGACAACGGTGCCTCCCGCTGGGCCTGCGGCGTCGCCTCCACCGGCAGCCGCAACTCGGTGGTCCGGCCCGCCGCCACCGTGCCCACGTCGCAGCGGATCCGGCTCGGGTCGGACGCCACGCAGCCGGACGGCGGGGTCGGGATGGTCACCCCGGCTGGCAGGACGACCTCGACCCGGCCGGCGGCGTCCACCGCGCCGGTGTTGCCCAGCCGAAGCGCGAGGGTGCTGGCGGTGCCGCTGATGTCGAAGGCGACCTCGTCGGCGGCCAGCGTGATGCCGGGAACCGGGGGACCGGGCGGGAAGAGCACCGCGAAGCCCTGGTCGTCGACCGCTTCCCCGGGCACCCCCGGCGCGTCCGCGACGACCTGGACGGAGCCGGCGAGGGGCATCTTCTGCCATGCGGTGCCGTCGACCCGCAGGCGGAGCAGAGCGCTGAACCGGACGCCGGCTTCGACCGTCCAGGCCCCACAGTGGTACGTACCTCCGCCGGCGGCGGCGCAGCCCTTCGTCCCCGCGTCGGTCAGCCCGACCGGCAGCGTGTACGAGAGGCGGATCCGTTGCGTCGTCGTGCCGGTGTTGTTGACCGTGACCTGCAGGGTGGTGGCCGTGCTGGCCGCGTTCCAGTACGCCTTGGAGAGCGTCACGTCCTGGGTGGTGACCTGCACACCGAGCGGATTCGCCGGCGGCGCCTCCGCACCCGGGGCGGGCGGCCGGACCGGCGGGGCCGGAGGCGCCGGCAGCACCGGGGGTGCCGGAGGTGCCGGGGGTGCCGGTGTGGCTGGTCCGCCCGGCGCGGGCGCGTTGTTGCTCGGTGCCGGCGGCTGCGTTTCCGGCGGCGGCGCGGTGGTCTCCGGTGCCGGCGGCTGCGTTTCCGGCGGCGGCGCGGTGGTCTCCGGCGCCGGGTTGGTCGGCTCCGGAGACCCGCCCGGCTCCTCGGTCGGAGGCGGCTCGTCCGTCGGGCTGGTCTCCGGCTCACCCCCGGGTTCACCGACCGGGTCGGTAGCCGACACGACCGGGTCCGCCTCCGGCGTCGCCGCGCTGGCCCAGGCCGGCCCCACGGCGAGCGCCGCGAGCAGACCGAGCGCCAGCGAGGTCCCCAGCAGGGACATGGGGTGCCGCCCCGCCGCCCGCTTACCGGGCGATGCCTTCAGGCGGGCCATCTGTCCTCCGGTGCATGGGTGGGTGTCCAATGGTCGGTAACAGTTGCCCCGGCGCACTAGTCCCGACAGGAAACAAATCCGTAACGTGTTTGGGACGGCCCTGACGGGCGGACGGTAGGCTCCCGACTGTGACCGGATACCTGGGCTCGTACGCGACGCTCGGGCTCTTGCTGCTCGCCAGCGTTCTGTTCTTTGTTACGGCGTTCTCGGCCAACCGGGTGTTACGCCCCGCGCGTCCGGCCGACCCGCCGGGCAAGCGGGCCAGCTACGAGTGCGGGCTCGACCCGGTCGGCGCGGACTGGGCGCAGATGCAGATCCGCTACTACGTCTACGCGTATCTGTACGTGCTGTTCGCGGTCGAGGCGGTGTTTCTCTTCCCCTGGGCGGTGGTCTTCGACCGGCCGGGCTTCGGCCTGGTGACGGTGGTGGAGATGGCGGTGTTCGTGGCCGTGCTCGCACTCGGCATCCTCTACGCCTGGCGTAGGAACATCCTCCGCTGGACCTGACCGTCACCGCGTCAGGCCAGGCCCCGGCGGCTTGCCGACGGTGGGCGGTCGCCGCGGATCGAGGCCACCATGTCCAGCACCCGGCGGGTCGGGCCGACCTGGTGAGCCCGGAACACCCGGGCGCCCAGCCAGGCCGAGACCGCCGTCGCGGCGAGCGTCCCCTCCAGGCGTTCCGGCACCGGGAGGTCCAGGGACTCACCGATGAAGTCCTTGTTGGAGAGCGCCACCAGCACCGGCCAACCGGTGTCGGTCAGCTCGCCCAGTCGGCGAGTGATCTCCAGGGAGTGCCTGGTGTTCTTGCCGAAGTCGTGGGCCGGGTCGATGAGGATGCCGTCGGGGCGTACCCCGGCTGCGACCGCTCGCTTGGCGAGCCCGGTCACCGTCGCGACCACGTCGGTGACCACGTCGGTGAAGGCGGCCCGGTGCGGCCGGGTCCGGGGGACCAGGCCGCCGGCGTGCGAGCAGACCAGGCCCGCGCCGGTGCGCGCGGCCACCCGGGCCAGGGTCGGGTCTACACCCGACCAGGTGTCGTTGAGCAGGTCGGCGCCGGCCGCCACGGCCTCCGTCGCCACCTCGGCGCGCCAGGTGTCGATGGAGATCACCACCTCTGGGAACGCGACCCGGACGGCGGCGATGGTGTCCACCGTGCGGCGGATCTCCTCGACGACGTCCACCTCCGCGCCGGGGCCGGCCTTGACGCCGCCGATGTCGATGATCGCCGCACCCTCCGCCACGGCCCGCTCCACCGCGCGCAGCGCGCTGTCGGCGGCGTAGGTGGCCCCCCGGTCGAAGAACGAGTCCGGGGTGCGGTTGACGATCGCCATCACCACCAGCTCGTCGGGGGCGAACGTGCGCCCACCCAGCCGAAGCGCCCCGGCCATGCCCGCCTCCCGAGAGTCCGCCGTCGCTGCCACGTCGGCCGACCCCGACGCTAGTCGCTGGTCCGACCGCAACTCCGGGCGGCGTCGGTACGGATCGTGATCGGGACGGGTGGCGGGGTCGCTCCCGGCCGGCTGCCGTGCCACGATCAGTACATGGGTCAGCTTCTGCTCCTCCTGGTCGTGGCGTTGACGGTCGCGGCGGTGATATTCGGCGTGACGGTGCTGGTCAGCGGCCGTGATCCCGGTCTGGCGCCCGCCGAGCCGGATTCGCAGGCCGTGGCGCTGCCCGGCACCCGGCCACTGCGCGAATCCGACGTGGGGGCGGTCCGTTTCGACACCGCGTTGCGCGGGTACCGGATGTCCCAGGTCGATCAGGCGATGCGACGTGCCGCCTACGACATCGGCTACAAGTCGGAGCTGATCGGCGTACTGGAGGCGGAGGTCACCGCGTTGCGTGCCGGCCGTATCGACGACGCGGACGTGCTGCGCGACGCTCGTGTTCGGTCCGTCAGCAAGGCGACGACCGCGGACGCCGCCGAGTCCGACACCGCCGAGTCCACCACCGCCGAGTCCGACGCGGCGACGTCCGACGCGGCCGGGCCGCCGGCCGACGCGACCGGCTCCGGGGCTGCCCCGGTCGGCTCGACCAGCGCGGGCCTGGAACCCACCGCCACCGCGTCACCCGCGGATTCCGACGGTGTGGCGCCGGCCGCCGTGCCGTCCGGTGGTACGACGGGCGATCCTGAGCAGACCGACGGCGCCTCCGCCGACGGCACCGGGCAGCACGGCGCGACGGTTCGGTCGGAGTCGGCGTGACCGGCCCGGGGGGCGCCGACGATCTTCGGGAGGCCGCCCAACCCGGTGCTGGTGAGGTAACCGCCACGGTGATCGTCGACGCCCCCGCCGAGCGGGTCTTCGCCGCCCTGCTCGCCTGGGAGCGGCAGTCCGACTGGATCCCGTTCACGCGGGTGCGCGTGGTCGAGGGCGACGGGCGCGAGGGCAGCCGCATCGAGGCCGTGACGGCGCTCGGCCGGGCCGTGCTGCGCGACGAGATGCGGGTGGTCCGGGTCGACGAACCGTACGAGATCGGCGTGGTGCACTACGGGCAGTTGCTGCGCGGCCCGGGTGTGCTGCGCTGCACCCAGCTGGGTCGGGACCGTACCCAGGTCGTCTGGCACGAGTGGTTCCACCTGCCGGGCGGCCGGGCCGGTCGACTGGCGTGGCCGGTGCTCTGGCCCGGCTCCAAGCTCGGCCTCACCCAGGCGCTGAAGAGGTTCGCCCGTCTGGTCGAGCAGGGCCGGCTGCCCTGACCGCGCCGGCGGCCAGCCGGTGCCGGCGGCGGTGGGGTGTCGGAGCGATGCCCTAGCGTGTACGACGTGACTGACCTGGTGATCGGCGTCGACGGGCTGGCCCGCTGCGCCTGGGGGTCGAGCACCCCTGACTACGCCATCTACCACGACACCGAGTGGGGTCGGCCGCTGCGCGGAGACGACGCGCTCTACGAGCGGATGACGCTGGAGGCGTTCCAATCCGGGTTGTCCTGGCTGACCATTCTGCGCAAACGCCCGGCGTTCCGGCTGGCCTTCGACGAGTTCCACATCCCGACCGTCGCCGGATACTCCGACGCCGACGTGACCCGGCTGCTCGCCGACGCCGGCATCGTCCGCAACCGGGCCAAGATCGAGGCGGCGATCGCCAATGCCCGCGCCGCTCTGGAGGTGCCGGAAGGGTTGTCCGCGCTGCTCTGGTCCTACGCCCCGGAGCCCCGACCGGCCCGCCCCGCCTCGTTCGCCGAGCTGGCGCCGATCACCGCGGAGTCGACGGCGATGGCCAAGGCGCTCAAGAAGCGCGGCTTCCGGTTCGTCGGCCCGACCACCGCGTACGCGCTGATGCAGGCCACCGGCATGGTCGACGATCACATCGTCGGCTGTCACGTCACCCTTCCCGCGGCGACATGATGGGATGGCAGGCATGACGACCGAGACCGCGTACCGGGCCGGTGGATCCGGCCGTGCCGACGGCGTGGGCGCGTGGGCCGTGCTGCTGCCGGCCGAGCGGTACGAGGCCGAGCGGCTCGTGCACCACGACACGCTGGAGTTGACCGGGCTGACCGACAGCAGCCGGCCGAGCACGGGAGACCAGGTGGCGGTGCTCGTCGACGCGCCGCCACGGCTGGTCGCGCTCGGCCGGGTCCGCGCGCCGGGTCGCCGTCACCGCGAAGACCCGGACGACCCGCAGTCCTCGGTCGAGCCGGGGACGGTCGTGGTGTCGTACACCCGGCGGGTTTTCGACGAGCCGGTGCCGGCCGACCTGCTGACGCTCGACGGGCCGGTCACCGCGTTGGAGCCGGCGGCCTTCCGGGCGCTGGCCGACCAGCTCGGCCCGCCCCCGGAGCGGCGCACCTGGCTGGTCAGCCTCGACCTGCCGATCGAGGCCGGCACGCGGGCGGAGGCGGTCCGGCTGTTCTGGTCGTACGTGCAGGAGTTGGGTCCGCGTGAGCTGCCCGCCTTCGTCTCGCCGTCCGACGACGAGCTGGCCATGCAGGCGTTCGTGCTGGGCGCGGAGGCCAACCAGGACCCGGAAGAGGACGACTAGAACAGCTTGTCCACGCGTCCCCGCCAGTCGGCGAGGATCGGTCCCGGGTCGGTGTCCAGCACCCGTTCCAGCAGCGTGGCGTAGACGTCCCGGAAGTCGGTCGTGTATTTCAGGTCGCCGTCGTCGAGATCGGTGAGGCTCGGCGGTGCACCGTGCCAGCCGCCGCGCACCCCGGCACCCAGCAGCAGCACGTCCGAGGCGGTGCCGTGGTCGGTGCCGTCCGAGGCGTTGGCCCGGACGCGGCGGCCGAACTCGGAGTAGACCGCCACCACCACCTTCCGACCCGCCTCGGTGCGGCTCATCCGGTCGGCGAACCCGGTCAGCGCCCGGTCCACCTGACCCAGCAGGACGGCCTGCAACTGCTTCTCGTCGGCGTGCGTGTCGAAGCCACCGAGCGACACCGAGAAGGCCCGGGTGGACACTCCGGCCTCGACGCACTGCGCGACCAGGTCGAGTTGCGCGTCCAGCGGGGTGCGGGCACCGCCGGTCGCCGTCGCGGGCGCCTGCTCGCCGTCCGGTTCCGCCGCGTCCGGGTCGGCGGAGTCGCGTACCTGGCGGATCATCTCGTCCACCGACCGCAGGTCGGCGAAGCAGGCGGCGGCCCGGCCCCGGGCCGCCGACTCACCCGCCTCGGCGGCGGCGAGCGCGGTCAGTGTCTCGGCGGGCAGCCCCTTGGCGGCCTTCCGGTCGGCCACCGGCACGGCGGCGCCCGCGCTCCGCTCCCCGGCCAGCAGTGGCGGCAGCGCCGGCTCGAAGGAGACCGCCAGCCGGGGGTCGCCACCGACGGAGTCCAGCCAACGACCCAGCCAACCGGTGTTTCCCGGCCGGTCCGGCTGCGCGGTGTGCCAGATGTCCATCGACCGGAAGTGGCTGCGGTCCGGCTTCGGGTAGCCGACCCCGCGCACGATCGCCAGCCCACCGCCCGACCAGCGCCGGTGCAGACCGGCCAGTGCCGGGTTGAGGCCGAAGCCGTCGTCCAACCGCAGCACCTCCCCGTCGGGGTACGCCAGCTCGGGACGGGCCGCCCGGTAGGCCGGATCGCCGTACGGGATGACCGTGTTGAGCCCGTCATTGCCGCCGTAGAGGGTCACCAGCACCAGCGTGCGGGCCTCTGGATCACGGTCCCCGCCGGTGTCCAGCAGGTCCCGCAGGCGGTACGCGCCGGCGCCGGCGGCCAGCGCGCCCGCGCCGACCACCCCGCTGGTCAGCAGGAACCTGCGTCGGGTCTGGGTGTCCATGTCGACTCCTCCGCTCAGCTGACTGTGTATTCGGGACTGACCAGGCCGGCGGCCAGCAACTTGCGCGGATCGCCGGCCAGCGGGGTGAGGGCGGCCCGGGTACGCGCGCTCCAGCCGTCGACCACCAGCAGTCGCGCCAGCGCGTCCGGCCGGCCGGCGGTGGGCGCGGCGGTCAGCCGGGCCAGCACCGTGGGATTCACCGCGGCGGCGAGCATCCCGGCCGTCCGCAGCCGTGCCTGCAACGACGAGGTGGTCAGCCAGGCGGCCCCGGCCGGCCAGCCGCCCACGCTCGGCGGTCGCAGCGGCACCTGGTCGAGCGCGTTCAGGCCGGCCAGTAGTTGCTTGTGCTCCTGCTCGGGCAGGGCGGAGGGTCGGATGCCGAGCTGCCGCAGCGCCCCGACCAGCCACTCCACCGGCTGCTTGACGAGCGTGCCCCTGGTCTGGGCGAAGGCCGGTGCCGAGAGGATCGCCCGCAGGGTCGCGATGGTGTCCGCGCCGGCCAGGCCCTCCGGTGCCGGGACGTCGGTGCCGGCGTAGCGGAACCAGAGCCGGCCGGCCACGAACGTCGCCGCCGCGGGCTGGGCGGCCAGCAGCCCGGCGTACGCCTCGGCGTCGAACCGGCCGCTCTGCCCGAGGATGGTCTTCTCGCCGGGGTCGTGCCGCTTGGCCTCGAAGCGGGCCGTCCCGGTACGCCTGTCGACCACCCAGCCCGTCAGGGCGCGCGCGCCGGCCTTCACGTCGGCCTCGGTGTAGGCGCCGATGCCGAGGGTGAACAACTCCATCAGCTCGCGGGCCAGGTTCTCGTTCGGGGCCTTGCGGGTGTTCTTCTGCCCGTCCAGCCAGATGATCAGGGCGGGGTCGCGCACCATCGCGGTGACGAGCGGGGCCAGTGGCCCGCGTCCGTGCCGGCGCAGCGTGTCCAGTTGGCCCTGCATCACCCGGGCCGACTTGACCTTCTGCGCGCTTGTCGCCCAGTGCCCGTGCCAGAAGAAGAGCAGCTTCTCGCTCAGCCCGTCCTCGGCGGCCACCATCCGGTCCAGCCACCAGGCGGTGACCTGCTGGAGCTGCTTGCGCCGCTCCGCGTTGGCCTGCTGCCGCTGCTCGCGGGTGGAGTCCTTGGTCAGCCCGGCGTACGGGTCGGCGGACAGCGTGGGGATCGGCGTGGCCGCCGCACCCCGGTCCGTCGCGGGCGGGGTGAGCAGCCGGTCCAGGGTCGCTGCCGGACCGGCCCGCTCGGCGGCGTCCACCTCGTCTGCGGTCGGCCCGAAGGTGGCCCGGCGCAGCAGGTGCGCCACCGCTTCACGATCGCTCATACCGGCCGACGTTAGGCCGCCCGTGTTCGAGGACGGTAAGGGCGGCGTGCGAATCGCGTTCAGCGTCCCTCGAAGACCGGTTTCTGCTTGCCGACGAAGGCGAACGTGGCCGCCCGGTGGTCGGCGGTGGAACCGCAGATCGACTGGGCCTGCGCCTCGGCCGCGAGGGCGTCGGCGAGGGTGCCGGCGTCGGCGATGGAGAGCTGCCGCTTGATCGCCCCGTAGGCGACCGTCGGGCCGGCGGCGAGGCGGGCGGCCAGCTCCTGGGCGGTCGGCAAGACCAACTCGTCGTCATCCACCAGGCGGTTGAGCAGGCCGATCCGGCAGGCCTCCTCGGCACGGACGGGCTCGGCCAGCATCAGCAGCTCCACCGCCTTGGCGTGGCCGACCAGCCGGGGCAGGGTCCAGGAGGCGCCCGTGTCGGCGGCGAGGCCGACCTTGGCGAAGGCCATCAGGAAGCTGGTGGTCGGGCCACCGATGCGGATGTCGGCGAGGAAGGCCAGCGACGCGCCCGCACCGGCGGCCATGCCACGGACCGCGGCGATCACCGGCTTGGGCAGGTTGGCCAGCCGGGCGGCGATCGGGTTGTAGTGCGCCCGCACGGTGCCCAGGGGATCGTTCCCGGAGCTTTCCAGCGTCGCCACGTGCTCGCGCAGGTCCTGACCGGCGCTGAACGACCCGCCCGCCCCGGCCAGCACGACCGCCCGGCAGGACCGGTCGGTCTCCAGCTCCGCCAGGGCGTCCCGCAGCGCCTCCTTCAGCGCCACGTCGAGCGCGTTCATCGCGTTCGCCCGGTTCAGCGTGAGGGTGACGACGGCGTCGGTCCGGTCGACCAGCAGCGGCTCGGTCACGTGTCTAACGACCCTTCTGTCGGACGAGGCGGTTGCCGGCGTCGAGGCACTGTTCGACGTACCGGTCCGCGGCCGGACGCAGGCGGGCCGCGTGCCGGTCGAAGAAACTGGCCGCGGCGGTGCCGGGCCAGCGTTCGGGCAGCAGCGCCGGGGGTAGCTGCGGGTCCCGGAAGAGGAACGTACGCCACGCGTGCACCAGCCGGAACCGGGTCGCGTACGCCTCCTCGTCGCTGCTGCGCACGGTCACGGCGGAGAGCAGTGGGCGCTGGTCCGCGACGAACTGCTCGTAGGCGCGGCCGATCTCGGTCAGGTCCCATGCTCGCCGGACCACGCCCATCGCACCGGGGGTGCCGGCGAAGTGTGCGGCGTTGAACCGCTCGAACCGGATGCCGGCCTCGGCGAGGATCAGGTCGACGTCCTCGGCGGGACGGGTGGCGACCCAGGTCTGCTCGTCGAGCGTGCCGTAGCCGAGGAAGCTCAGGTTCGCGGCGAGCCGCTGGCGGTCCCGTCGGGAGCCCGGGGCCTCCAGCACCAGCAGATCGAACCGGCCGTCCCAGGTGACCCGGCCGGTCCGGTAGATCCGGGAGGCCGCCTCGTCGAGTCGTCGGGCGGCTTTCGGTGTGATCGAATATCCCGGTCCGGAGATCAACCGGAGCGGTTCGAGCCAGCCCTGACGCACCATCCGGGACACGGCGGTGCGAACGGCTGGCGGTGCGATTCCCAGCGGCGCCAGCAGTTTGACCAGGGCAGCAACCGGTGCGCGGCCACCCCTCGGTCGGAGGTGGTCGCCGTACAGGTCGAAGAGTGCCGACCGTGCCTGCATGACCGCACATTGTGACAGGCCTTCTCAAGATAAGCTAGATGCTGTTACATCAATGCTGCTCCGGTTTGGGTCCGGCGGTGTTCATCAGGGAAAATCGCTGTCGACACCCCCGCGACCGTTGCGGGTGGTCGTGACGAAGTGGCTGTGGGGCAACCCACCGACCCTGGTGTAGGTCTGAGGGGAGACAACATGGCGGCGATGAAGCCGCGGACGGGCGACGGTCCGCTGGAAGTCACCAAGGAGGGGCGGGGCATCGTCATGCGGGTCCCGCTGGAGGGCGGTGGCCGGCTCGTCGTCGAGATGACTCCCGACGAGGCCAACGCGCTCGGTGACGCGTTGAAGGCGGCGGCCGGCTGAGTAAGGAGTGGTCCGGGCGGCTCGCACCGCCCGGAGCGTTCCGTGACCCTGAGCCACCGGTACCGCCGGTGGCTCAGGGTCTTCATCACTGCGGGCAGGTGGGCTGAGTTCCGCTCCGCGACACTTTCCTGGAGGTACGGTTCCGCGTGCTCGCCATCCGTCTGATCGCCGAGCCCGACCGGCTCGACGTCCTCGTCCTGCCTGTCCGTCCCGTCGATCCGGCAGCCGGAGGTGACGCCTCGGCCGAGCCCGTGTCGACCGCCGCGGCCCCGCCGGACGACACGGCCGACGAGGCGACCGCACTGGTGTCGGCGGCCCGGCTGAACGGCCGAGCTGGCGAGATCCACACCCAACTGCGCCCCGGACGTACCCCCGGCCGGCTTCTGCTGCTCGGCATCGGCGACGGCGGCGAGGCAGCCTGGCGGACGGCCGGCGCGGCCCTGGCCCGGTCTGCCGCGAATGAGACGCATATCACCATCGCGCTGCCGGGCGAGCTGACTCCGGCCGCGGTGCGCGGGTTGACCGAGGGGCTGCTGCTCGCCTCGCACCGGTACCGGCTGACCGAGGCCGGCGACGCGCCGACGCTCGACGGCATCGACCTGCTGCTCGACGACCCGACCACGTTCGAGGCCACCGTCGCCACGGCCCGGACCACCGCGGCGATGACCCATCTCGCCCGTGACCTGACCAACACGCCCTCCTCGACGAAGACCCCGCAGTGGTTCGTCGACCAGGTGACGTCCGCCGCGGCCGACCTGCCGGACCTGCGACTGCGGGTTCGCGGCCCGGCCGAGTTGGCCGCCGAGGGCTTCGGCGGGATCCTCGCCGTGGGCGGCGGCTCGGCCAGTGGCCCCCGGCTGGTCGAGTTGGACTGGCACCCCGCCGACGCGCGTACCCACGTGGTGCTGGTCGGCAAGGGCATCACCTTCGACACCGGCGGCATCTCGATCAAGCCGGTACCGGCGATGAAACTGATGCGCAAGGACATGGCCGGCGCGGCCGCGGTCGTCGCCGCCACCCTCGGTGCCGCCGCGCTGCGGCTGCCGGTGCGCATCACGACGCTCGCCCCGCTCGCCGAGAACATGGTCAGCGGCTCCGCGTTCCGCCCCGGCGACGTCATCCGGCACTACGGCGGCACGACGAGCGAGACGACCAACTCCGACGCCGAGGGCCGTCTGGTCCTCGCCGACGCCCTGGCGTACGCGGTGCAGCAGCTCGAACCGGACCTACTGCTCGACCTGGCCACCCTCACCGGCGCCAACGCCGTTGCGCTGGGCAAGCGCACCGCCGCGCTGTACAGCGAGAACGACCAACTGGCCGCGGACGTGCTGGCCGCGACCGAGGCGGCGGGCGAGTCGGCCTGGCGGATGCCGCTGCACAACGACTACGCCGAATACCTGGGCAGCGACGTCGCCGATCTCTACAGCGCGCCGACACAGGGTGCCGGTTCGGTGCTGGCCGCGCTCTACCTGCGCGAGTTCACCGGCGAGCTGCGGGACCGCTGGCTGCACCTGGACATGTCGGCCCCGTCCTGGGCGGACGGCGACCAGGCCGAGGTCAGCCGCGGCGCCACCGGTTGGGGCGTTCGGTGGTTGCTGCGCTGGCTGGCCAGCGTCGACTGACCCGGGTCAGCACTTCACCGCGGCGAGCACCCCGTGTCCGACCGGAAGCAGCGCGGGGATCCAGTGCTCCGACTCCCGGACTGCCTTGATCGTCTCGCGGACCGTCACCGTCTCCGCGTCCCGGGCGGCCGGATCACCGATCCGGCCGCTGGCCAACACGCCGTTGAGCGCGAGCACTCCGCCCGGTCGCAACAGCCGCAGTGCGGCTTCCACGCAGGCATGGAAGCCGGTGGCCTCCGCGTCCACGAAGACCAGGTCGTACGCGCCGTCGGCGAGCCGGGGCAGCACGTCGAGCGCCCGACCGGTGATGATCCGCGTACGGCCGGCCGCGAAGCCCGCCTCGGCGAAGATCCGCCGGGCGATCCGCTGATGCTCCACCTCCACGTCGATGGTGGTGAGCACACCGTCGGCGCGCATGCCGCGCAGCAACCAGACACCGCTCACGCCGGTGCCGGTGCCGATCTCCACCACCGCGCGGGCGTTGCCGGCGGCGGCCAGCAGCCGCAACGCCGCTCCCGCGCCCGGGGTGACCGCGTCGAGGCCCACCTCCAGGGCCAGGCTACGGGCGGTGCGCAGGACGAGATCCTCGGTGACGTACGACTCAGCGAACTGCTGAGCCTGGGCCGTCGAACTGCCGGTACCGGCGACCATGGCGATGGGGCACCTCCGGGGGCGGTGCGTGGTGCGGGGGCGGGTTGGCACTGTGAGCGTAGAGGCGACCGCCAGGGGGCGCAGCCGGGCCTCCGCCCGAAGCGATCGCCGGGGGCAACCGCTGACTCCACCGCGCGCATCCGTGCAATCCTGGAAGCGGTATCCCGTCAGCCGCGACCGAACCGGCCCGTGGCCGGGCGACGCGGCGCGGGATCCGGGGACGGACTGGGAGGCACCGACGTGACCGACGGCTGGGACTGGCGCCGGGGCGGTGAGACTCCGGCTCCGGCGCGACCGCCCGGGGCAGAGGCCCCGCCGGTGGGATCGCCATCCATGCCGGGGGCCGGCAGCACGCCTGCTGTGGTGCCACCGGGCAGCATGCCCGTAGTGGTGCCGCCGGGCAGCATGCCCGTCATGGGGCCGCCGGGGAGCACGCCCGTGGGGCCGCCGGGGGGTGCGCCAGTTGTGCCGCCGGCAGGCGTGCCGGCAGCCGGATACCCGCCGGTGCCGCCCGTGGGGCCGTCACCGGGTTGGCCGGTACCTGTCGCGGGCGGACCCGGGACGGCCGGGGCGTCGCCCTGGTGGTCGGACGCGCTCGCCGATCCCTGGCGGGACCCGGCCGCGCCGACCGCGGTGGTGGTGCCGGGGGTGGTGGCGGCCGGTTCCGAGCCCGAGCCGGTCACCGATCCGGACGCGCCGGGTCGACCGACGCTACGCCAACTGCTGCTCATTCCCGTGATCACCGCGCTGCTGGCCGGCACCCTCGGCGGGGCGCTGGGCTACGCGTTCGCGGTTCGCGGCGGGGCTGCCGGAGTGGTGCTCGGCGGTGCGCCGGCAGAGCCCCCCGCGCTGGCCCAGCGCAAGCCGGAATCGCTTGCCGGTGTCGCCGAACGTGTCCTGCCCAGCGTGGTCACCGTCCGCGTGAGCAGCCTCGGCGGGACCAGCGAGGGCTCCGGCTTCGTCGCCACCGCCGACGGCCACGTGATCACCAACGACCACGTGGTGGCCGGCGGCAGCGGCAAGGCCTCGGTGGTCTTCAACGACGGCAGCACCGCGCCGGCGACAATCGTCGGTCAGGATCCGGAGTCGGACATCGCGGTGATCAAGGTGAGCCGTAGCGGGCTGCGACCTGTGGAGTTCGGCGATTCCGACGCCCTGGCCGTCGGTGACCCGGTGCTCGCCATCGGCTCGCCGCTGTCGCTGGCCAACACGGTCACCGCCGGCATCGTGAGTGCCCTGGACCGGACGATGCAGGCCGGCGAGCCCGGTGGTCCGATCCGCTACTACGCGGCGATCCAGACCGACGCGGCCGTCAACCACGGCAACTCGGGCGGGCCGTTGGTCGACGGCGCCGGGCGGGTGGTCGGGGTGAACTCGACAATCAAGTCACTTGTCGCCGAGGGGCAGGAGGCGGGCAACATCGGGCTCGCCTTCGCCATCCCGATCAACCAGGCCAAGCGGGTGACCCAGGACATCATCGGCACCGGCAAGGCCCGGCGTACGGTGATCGGTGCCCGGGCGGACGGCCCGACCGGGGTCGCCGGGGGTGGCCTGCGGCTGGCGGAGGTGGCGCCGTCCGGCCCGGCGGACAGCGCCGGGTTGAAGGTCGGTGACGTCATCCTCAAGATCAATGGTCGGCCGATGACCGAGCCGACGGACCTGACCGCGTTGGTTCGCAAGTTCGCGCCGGGCTCGGTGGTATCCGTCGAGTTTCGACGGGGCTCCGACCGGCAGAACACCTCGGTAACTCTCGCCGCCGACGCGAAGTGAACACGGCTCACCCCTTGCTCGAACGCCGCCTGGCGTGCGTAGTCTTGCTGCTGACGCGGAGAGGAGGCCAGCGGGATGTTCGAGAACCTGAACTGGTGGGAGATCGGGGCGCTGCTGCTCCTGGCGCTGCTGATCTTCGGTGATCGGCTGCCCGCGGTCATCAACGACGGCTTGCGGCTGGTGCGCAACCTGCGAAACATGGCCCGCAACGCCACCGGCGACCTGAGTCGTGAGCTGGGCACCGACATCCAGCTGGAAGACCTGCACCCGAAAGCCTTCATCCGCAAGCACCTCCTCAGCGAGGAGGACGAGGCGGCGATCCGCAAGCCGTTGCAGGGCGTCTACGACAACCTCCGCGCGGACGTCAGCGGCGTGCACGACGACCTGAAGGACGTGGCCAGCGCCGCCGACCTGCGGTCGAACGGGACGCGGCCCACCACGGCCACCGGCAGCACCACCCCGGCACCCCGCGCCAGCTACGACGACGCCACCTGACCGACCCGCGCCCGCCCGCCCGGCCCGCCCGCCCGGCCCGCCCGCCCGGCCCGCCCGCCCGGCCCGCGCTCGCGATCGACCGGCCCCGCCCGCGCTCGGTGCCTTGATCGACTCGATTTTCAGGAATTCGGCCCTTCAACCCGCCCAGGACGCCCCGACTTTCAGAAACCCGAGTCGATCACGCGGCGGTGCCGGCTACGCGGCGGTGCCGGCTACGCGGCGGTGCCGGCTACGCCGGGGCTGTGCCGGCTGCGGCCACCCACCGACACGACTCAGCCCGCCGGCCAACAGCGGCCGACGGGCTGACGGTGGGACGTGGTGGTCAGCGGCCGGCGGGCTTCAGACCGAGCGGCTTGCCGAGCAGCGACTCACGGCGCAGCGCGAGCCGGTCGGCGATGGTGCCGAGGGCCTGCGCGGCCGGGGACTCCGGCTCGGCCAGCACGATCGGGTTGCCCGCGTCGCCGGCCTCACGGACCCGGGTGTCCAGCGGGATCTGACCGAGCAGCGGCACCTGAGCGCCGATGGTCCGGCTCAGCGACTCGGCGACGGCCGTGCCGCCCCCGGAGCCGAAGATCTCCATCCGGGAGCCGTCCGGAAGCTCCAGCCAGGACATGTTCTCGATGACGCCGACCACCCGCTGGTGGGTCTGCAGGGCGATCGCGCCGGCCCGCTCGGCCACCTCGGCGGCGGCGGTCTGCGGGGTGGTGACGATCAGGATCTCCGAGTTGGGGAGCAGTTGGGCCAGCGAGATGGCCACGTCACCCGTGCCCGGGGGAAGGTCGAGCAGGAGCACGTCCAGGTCGCCCCAGTAGACGTCCGCCAGGAACTGCTGCAACGCCCGGTGCAGCATCGGGCCGCGCCACACCACGGCGGCGTTGCCCGAGGTGAACATGCCGATGGAGATCACCTTCACGCCGTGCGCCTGCGGCGGCATGATCATGTCTTCGACCCGGGTGGGCCGGGCCTCCGTGCCGAGCATCCGGGGCACCGAGTGGCCGTAGATGTCCGCGTCGACCACGCCGACGGAGAGCCCACGAGCGGCGAGCGCCGCCGCCAGGTTGACCGTCACGCTGGACTTGCCGACGCCACCCTTGCCGCTGGCCACCGCGTACACGCGGGTGCGGGAGCCGGGCTGCGCGAACGGGATGACGGGCTCCTCGGTGGCGGCGCCGCCACCGCGCAGCTGCGACTGCAACGACTGTCGTTGCTCGGGGGTCATCACCCCAAAGTCGATCTCCACACCGGTCACTCCGGGCACCGCGGCGAGCGCGGTGGTGATGTCCGTACGCAGCTTGTCCTTGAGCGGGCAACCGGCGACGGTGAGCAGCAGCTCGACGCGTACGACGCCGCTGGCAGCGATCGTGGCGGAGCGGACCATGCCCAGCTCGGTGATGGGCCGGCGGATCTCCGGGTCGTTGACGGTGGCCAGGGCGGCCTGGATCGCGTCCTCGACGGTGCTCACGGGTGCTGACATGCCCGCAATGCTACGTCGCGGGGCATCCGTTGCCGCTGCTGCCCGGGGTGGTGTGAGCCAATCGATGACCCCACGGATCAGCCCTCCGGCAGGCGCGGCCCGGCGCCGTCCGGCCGGACGTCCCGGGTGAAGTCGCCGTCCAGGTCGTCGCGCGGCTCGTCCAGGCCGACACCGTCGGTCGGCCGGTGGCTCCGCTTCTCCTGCCGGCTGTCCCGGTCCTGCTGGCGGCGTTCCAGGCGTTGCCGGCGTTGCCCCGCCTCGTCCAGCTCCTCGGCCAGCCGGGTCAGCTCGGAGCGGAGGAAGTCACGGGTCGCCACCTCACCCAACGCGATCCGCAGTGCCGCGATCTCCCGCGCCAGGTACTCGGTGTCCGCCTTCTGCGCGGTGGCTCGCCGCCGGTCCTCCTCCAGGGCCACCCGGTCCCGGTCGGCCTGCCGGTTCTGCGCCAGCAGGATCAGCGGCGCCGCGTAGCTGGCCTGCAACGACAGCACCAGGGTCAAGAACGTGAAGGTGTACGGGTCGAAGCGCAGGTCCGCCGGGGCCAACGTGTTCCAGACGAACCAGATCGTGATCACCACCGTCATGACGACGATGAAGTTCGCGGTGCCCATGCCCCGGGCGATGCCCTCCGACCACCTGCCGAACGCTTCCGCGTCGAACCGGGGCAGCTTGATGCCCCGGGGCTCACGCGGTTGGTCGAGGCGTTCGTTACGCCGCCGCTCAGCCATCCGCGCCGTCCAGCGTCGCGTCGGTGGTGCCCGGGGCGGCCAGGGCGTCGCGGTCCCGCCAGTCCCGGGGGAGCGAGTGGTCCAGCACGTCGTCCACCGTCACGGCGCCGACCAGCCGGTTGCTCCGGTCGATCACCGGCATGGCGACCAGGTCGTAGGTGGCCATCCGACGGGTGATCTCCGGCAGCGGGGTGGTCGGGCGCAGTGGGTCGATGTCGTTGACCACCACCTTGCCCAGCAGGTCGGCCGGCGGTTCACGGAGCAGCGCCTGGAAGTGCACCATGCCCAGGTAGCGACCGGTCGGGGTGTTCTGTGGCGCCCGGGTCACGAAGACCTGCGCGGCGACGGCGGGGGAGAGCTGTGGTTCCCGGATCCGGGCCAGCGCCTCGGCGACGGTGGCGTCCGGCGGGAGGATGACCGGCTCCGAGGTCATCACACTGCCCGCCGTGCCGGGGGTGTACTTCAGGAGCTGACGCACCGGGTCGGCCTCGTCCGGCTCCATCAGGTCCAGCAGCACGTCCTGCTCCGGTGGGGGCAGCTCGTTGAGCAGGTCGGCCGCGTCGTCCGGGTCCATCTCCTCCAGTACGTCCGCGGCCCGTTCCCGGTCCAGTGCGGCGAGGATCTCCACCTGGTCGTGCTCCGGCAGCTCGCTGAGCACGTCGGCCAGCCGCTCGTCGTCCAGTGCGGCAGCCACCTCGTTACGCCGTGCGTCGGGCAGGTCCTGAAGCGCGTTGGCCAGGTCGGCGGGGCGCATGTCCTCCAGGACGGCGAGCAGGTTGGCCGTACCCCGGTTGTCGGCGATGCCGCTGAGCCCGCGCACCCGGTCCCACTCGACCTGGTGCAGGTGGCCGCGGCGGCTGAGCCGGCCGGTCTGCTCCCGTACGGCGACGCGGGTCAACGACCACTCACCGCCGCGGGTGCACTCCATCGCGACGTCCACGACGGCGCCGGGCTGGCCGCCCGGGTCGAGCTGCACCCGCCGGTCGAGGAGTTCCTGGAGGACCAGCAGCTCGTTCGGGCGCTTCTCGAAGCGGCGCAGGTTGAGGGTGCCGGAGCCGAGCACGACGGCGTCCGCGTCGATGGAGGTGATCCGGTTGATGGACAGGAAGATCCGGCGACGCATCGGCATCTCGGCGACGAGACCCACCACCTCCGGGGGGCGCTTGGTCGCCCGCAGCCGGGCCACGGCGTCGCGAACGCGCCCCACCTGGTCACCGTTCGGGTCGAAGACGGCGACTCCGGCGAGACGGGCGATGTAGACCCGGGTCGGCGTGCTCACGGGCACCAGCCTAAGCGCCTAGTGTTTATCAACATGTCGACCTTGGCCTACGAGATCGTGGACGTCTTCACCGACCGCCCCTTCGCCGGCAACCCGCTGGCCGTGGTGTTCGGCGCGGAGGCGCTGGCCACCGAGCAGATGCAGGCGCTCGCGCTGGAGTTCAACCTGTCCGAGACGGTGTTCGTGCTGCCACCGACCCAGTTCGGTGCCACCTACCGGGCCAGGATCTTCACGCCGGTCGAGGAGTTGCCGTTCGCGGGGCACCCGAGCGTCGGCGCGGCGGTGACCGCGAGCCGGCGGGGCATGTTCGGTGTGGGGCAGGTCACCCAGGAGTGCCATGCCGGAGTGCTGCCGATCGAGGTGACCGCGACCGGGGCGACGCTGACCGGTGGCACCCCGACCCTCGGCCCCGAGTTGGACCCGGAGCCGTTGCTGGAGATCGCCGGGTTGACCGCGGACGACCACGTCGGTCCCGCTCCCCGCGTCGCGGGCTGCGGGCTGGAGTTCCCGTACCTGCCGGTGCGTCCGGAGTCGGTGGCCCGCGCGCGGGTGAACGCGGCGGCGGCGCAGCGGTACGGGGTGTCGCACGTCAGCGTCTTCTCCTGGGACGCCGCCACGCAAACCGCGCACGCGCGGGTGTTCGTGCCGGGGATGGGCGTCCCGGAGGACCCGGCGACCGGCTCGGCGGCGCTCGGCCTCGGCGTCTGGCTGGTGGCGACCGGGCTGCTGCCCGGTGTGGGGCTGTCGGAGTACGCGGTGCGTCAGGGTGTGGAGATGAACCGCCCGTCCGCGCTGGCGTGCACGGTCACCGCGGTGGACGGGGTGGCGGTCGGCGCGACGGTCGCCGGTCAGGTGATGCCGGTGGCCCGGGGCGAGATCACCGTCCCGCCCTTCGTGGGGTGAGCTGGGGTGCCGATGCGGGAGGATGCGGGTGTGACGGACGAGAACGCCCCCGGGGGCACACCGCTTGTCGACGAGGCGATGAAGAAGGCCGCCGTGGCCTGGGTCAGCGTGTCCGGCGGGCCGGCGCTCGCCCTCTGGTGCGCCCCACTGGAGGGCGCGCTGCTGGTGGTCTCCGGGCCGGGCGAGCAGGCCGCGCCGGGGCTGGCCGACGCGACCGAGGCGCAGGTCACCCTGCGCGGCGATCACGGCGGTCGGATCGTCACCTGGCCGGCCCGGGTGAGCCGGGTGCTGCCGGGCACCGAGGCGTGGGACACCGCCGCGCCGCTGGTCGCGGCGAAGCGCCTCAACGCACCGGGTCCGACCGCCGACCTGGTGGCCCGCTGGGCATCCGACGGGTGCGCGGTGAACCGGCTCACCCCGGCGGGTACGTCGCTGGCCGGCGCGGACCTGCCCGCCGACGCCCAGGCCGAGCCACCCCGGCCCACCCCGGCGGTCCGGGCCACCCGCAAACCGTTCCGCCTGCACCGGGTCCGTCGCCGCTGACGGCGACCGCCCACGAGGGGCCGCCGCCGCTGCTGGGGTCAGCCGGCCGGGACCACGTCGACGTAGCTGTCGACAAGGGTGAGCACCTCACCCAGTGCGCCGAGCGTGGGGCCTCGCCAGTCCAGGTCGGCGTTGAACACCATGTGCGTGGCCAGGTCCGGCGCGGCGAGTCGGACGGCGGTCATCCCGGCCCGCTCGGCGCCGGTCAGCTCCTGGCTGCCGCCGTCACCGACGTAGAGGCAGTCCGCCGGCGCCAGCCCGAGCCGCTGGCAGGCGGTCAGGTAGAGCACCGGATCCGGCTTGCATCGCCCGACCTGCACCGAGAACACCCGCACGTCGAGCAGAGGGGCGACCGCGAGTTGGGGCAGGAAGGCCGGCAGCTCGTGCGTACAGTCGCTGATCACGCCGGTCCGCAGGCCGCGTTGGCGCAGGGCCGCCAGGACGGGCACGGCCTCGGCCCGCAGCCAGGTGTCCGCGCGGACCGCCCGGTGCCGGGACGCCACCGCCGCCCGCACCGCATGGTCGCTGGGGTGTACGCCGGCCTGGGCGCACACCCAGCGCAGGGTCGCCTCCGCGTCGCCGAGCCGGCCGCTGGCCCGCTCGTAGTAGGTGCGGTTCAGCACCTCGGTCAGGATCTCGGTGGGACACCCGAGGAGCTCGGCGGTGCCGACGTGCGCGACACCGCGCTGCACCGAACGGGTCAGGGTGCCGAAGAAGTCGAACAGGACCGCCTGGTAGCTGGGCATGGCAAAACGCCTCCGGCCGGTCGAGGGTCGCCGGCGCGAACCCGCGTGATCGTAACGGAGTGCTGACGGTCCGTGTTGTCCGTCATACGTGTGAGGATTACGTCCCGTGTCCCCACCTCCGCACCGTCCGTCCCCGGACCTGTCGACCACCGGCGCGGTCGGCCTGGCCGTGGTCGCCGTGTCGTCGTCCGCGCCGCTGATCGCGTACGCGGCCGCTCCCGCGCTGGCCATCGCGTTCTGGCGCAACCTGCTCGCGGTGGCCGTGCTGAGCCCCTTCTCGCTGGCCCGGCGCCGCGCCGAGTTCCGCAGGCTGACCGTGGGGGCGGGACGGCGGGAGGGCCTGTTCTGCGTCCTGGCCGGGGTCGCGCTCGCCGGGCACTTCGCCACCTGGGTGCCGAGCGCCCAGCTCACCTCGGTTGCCACGTCCACCGCCCTGGTCGCCACGCAGCCGGTCTGGCAGGGGCTGATCGCCCGCGCCCAGGGGCGGCGGTTGCCCCGGGTGGTGTGGCTCGGCATCGCGGTGGCGGTCGGCGGTGCGGCGATCACCACCGGGACGGACGTGGGTGTCTCCGGCGCGGCCGTCCTCGGTGACGTGCTGGCGCTGACCGGCGGCGTGTTCGCGGCCGGCTACACCGCCTTCGGCGAGCGGGCCCGCGCCAGCATCAGCACCACCACGTACACCACCATCTGCTACGGGATCTGCGCGCTGATCCTGCTGCTGGTGTGCCTGGTCGGCGGCGTACGGCTGACCGGGTTCGACGGGCACACGTGGCTGGCCATCCTGGCCCTGGTGGCCGGTGCCCAGCTGCTCGGGCACTCGATGTTCAACTACGCCCTGCGGAAGATCTCGGCGACCACGGTGAGCGTGCTGATCCTGCTGGAAGCCCCCGGCGCGGCCCTGCTCGGCTGGGCGTGGCTGGGGCAGCTGCCCCGCCCGTACGCGCTTGTCGGGATGGCGCTGCTGCTGGTCGGGGTAGCGGTGGTGGTGCTCGGCGGTGGTCGGGCCGCTCGCCGGGTCGCGCCGACCGCGCTGCCGACCGACCCGACCCCGCTGGCCGACTGACCGCGCGACGGCGCTGCGGCGAGGTGAGGAACATGGACAGTGGTTCCCTCCGCGGCGGACCCGCCCGGCGTCTATCCGGGTGAGGAGGGCGATCCGTTGACGACTGAGGACCGCACCCGGGACGGCTTCGTCGATTTCGTCCGGGCGGAGACCGCCGGGCTAACCCGGTTCGCGTACCTGCTGACCGGGGATCGGCACCACGCCGAGGACCTGGTCCAGGTCGCGCTGGCTCGGGTCGCCGTGCGCTGGGAGCGGATCGAGGACCCACCCGCGTACCTGCGTCGGGTGCTCTGCACCCAGGCCGCCAGTTGGTGGCGCTGGCGGCGGGCTCGCCCGGCGGAGCGGCTGGGCGGGGCGCTGCCGGAACGATCCGGTCCGGATGACGACGCCGATCTGCGCCTGGTGCTGTCGGCGGCGTTGGCCCGGCTGACCGTGCGGCAGCGTGCGGTCCTCGTGCTGCGCTACTACGAGGACCGCACCGAGACGGAGACCGCGGAACTGCTCGGCTGCCGGGTCGGCACCGTGAAGAGTCAGACCCGCCACGCCCTCGGCCGACTCCGCGTCCTCGCCCCCGAACTGGCCGAACTCGTCGGCCGTGACCCGCAGGAGGTGGCCCGGTGACCGCCCGACTCTCCGCGGCGCTGCGCCGCCTCGCCGACGACGTGCCGCCGGCGCGCGTACCGGAGGGGCTCTTCGACGCGGCGCGGACCCGGCACCGTCGTCGCCGGGCCGTCGTCGCCGGCGCGCTCGCCGTCCTGGTCCTCCTTCTCGGCACCGGGTACGCGCTGCACCCGGTGGCCCTGCCGCTGCCAGCCGGTCCGCGGCACGAGACCCCGGGCCTGCCCACCAGGCTCGTCGACCCGCCGCTGCGGACCGCCTCGGTCGGCTACTCGGCACCTGGCGTGGCGGCGATGCTCTTCGGTGGTCCCGCCGTGCGCACCAACTGGTTCGAGACCCGGATGGGTGTGGTGGCCGCCGACGACGACCGGTACCGCGTGCTGAACGGCGATCCGGCCGTAGCGGGTTTCGAGGCGATGCTCTCCCCGGACGGCCGGTACGTCTGGGTGGGCGATTCCCTCCTCGACCTGACGTCGGGGAAGACCACCCCGGATCGCCCGAACGGCTATCCGCTCGCCTTCGCGCCGAACGGGAAACGGTTGGTCTACGCCGACGACGGCACCACGTTCACGCCCCCGAACACCTACGCCACCCCGTACGTGGGGGTCTACGACCGGGATCGCGGAGCGGACGTGCTGCGGGTGCCGGTCGGCACCACCTGGGTCCCGCCGGGGCGCACGGCCGCGCTGTCGTCGGACGGCGGCGACCTCGCCCTCCAGATCCGCGACGAGGTCTGGCTGACCCGGGTGGGCGACGCGGGCGCGGATCGGGTCGCCACGCCGTACCGGAAGCTGCCGCTGGCGGGCGGGCGGCTCGCCGGGGCCGGGTCGTGGTTGCCGGACGGCCGTTCGGTGGCTGTCCTCGGCCGGTCCACCTGTACCGACTGCCCGGTTCCGTCCTACCGAAGAACCTGGACACTGTCGGTGCGGTCCGCAGCCGACGGCACAACGCTGGCCGGCGCGGCGTTCCCAACGTTGCGCTCCCGTTCGTTCGTGCAGCTGCTGGGCTGGCGCTCGGCGGACGAGGCGGTCGCGTTGGTCGGTGTGCCGGGTCCGGAGGCGGTGGACAGCCCGGAGGAGCACGACATCGCCTGGGGGCCGTATCACGAGGTCGGCACGGAGGCGGTGGAGCTGGTGGCGCTACGTCGGGGGGCGACCGCGCCGGAGGTGCTCTTCCGGACGCCGGAGGGCATCACGGACCTGTCGGTCGCCGCCGACCTCGCGATCCGCGGCGCGGTACGCGAGTCCGGCCCCCCCCACTACGGGCCACCGCCGTTCTGGGCGCTCGTGGTGGGGTTCGTCCTGGCGGTTCTCGTCATCCGGGCCGTGCTGTCGCTGCTGCGCCGCTGGCGCGGCCCGCGAGGGCTCGGACCTAGACCTCGTGCACCTCGATGACCCGGGTGGTCGGCGCGGTGTCACCGAGAGTGGCACGCAGGGCCGTCCGCTCCGGGTCGACGAGGAACGACTCGTAACCGGCCCGTCCGTCGAAGCGGATCACGTGCACCTCGGTCTGCCCGTCGGTGCCGCGCAGCCGCCGGTCCAGGTGGCCGCCGTGCCGCCCGAGCAGGGCCAGCACGGCGTCCTCGTAGCGCCGCCCGGTGGCCTCGGCCCCGGCGGGAAACTCGACGAGCGCGACGAGCGTCAGCATGCCGCCCACGTCAGTCGAGACCGACGGCCTTGGCGCTGGCCTCCCACAGCCGGGCGGCCAGGTGTGGATCGGCTGCCTTCCGGTACGGGCGACGCACCCGACGGTCGATGTAGTAGGCGCCGTCGACGAGTCGGGAACGGTCCTGACCGGCCAGCCAGACCAGGGTTTCGGCGGCCTTCTCCGGGCTGCGGAACGGAATGATCCGCATGCCGAACGCCACCAACCTGCTGTCGTTCGCGAACCGGGTGCGCACCACCCCGGGGTGGAAGCTGTACGCGGGAACGTCCGGCCAGCGCCGCGCCGCCTCGGCGGCGAACAGGACGTTCGCCTGCTTGCTGGTGCCGTACGCGCCCATCGAGCGGTAGCCGCGCAGCGGGGCGTTCAGGTCGTCCGGGTCGAGTGCGCCGAATCGGTGTGCGCCGGAGGCGGTCACCACGATCCGGCCCAACCGGTCGGCGAGCAGGTTGGTCAGCAGGAACGGGGCGAGGTGGTTGGCCTGGATCGACATCTCGAAGCCGTCGACGGTGCGCAGGGGTTGCAACGCGATCGCGCCGGCGTTGTTGGCGAGCACGTCGATCCGGTCGTACGCGGCCCGGAGTTGCTCGGCCAGTCGGCGCACGTCGTCGAGGCTGGCGAAGTCGGCCCGGAACAGCTCCGGACGCTCGCCGGAGGCCTCCCGTACCCGAACGGCTGCGGCCTGCAGGCGGGCCGGGTCCCGCCCGACCAGCACCACCCGGTCACCCCGGCACGCCAGGTGCACGGCGGCGGCCAGGCCGATGCCGGAGCTGGCCCCGGTCACCACCACCAGTCGACGCCCAGTGAGATCTTCCACAGGTCCATTCACCCCGGTCATGGCGCGAGGTTACCGTGGCGTCACAACGCCCTTTAGGATCGTTAAGTTTTCGTGGGTGGCGTCGGCGTGCCCGCCGGACGCTGGAAGGAGCGCATCCATGGCCGCAGTCGGTCGTCCCCGCCGGTCGTGCCTCGCCGTGCCGGGTTCCAGCGTCAAGATGCTCGGCAAGGCACAGGGGCTGCCCGCCGACCAGGTCTTCCTGGACCTGGAGGACGCCGTCGCCCCACTGGCCAAGCCGGACGCGCGCAAGAACATCGTGGCCGCGCTCAACGAGGGCGACTGGGCCGGCAAGACCCGGGTCGTGCGGGTCAACGACCTGACCACCCCGTGGACCTACCGGGACGTCATCGAGGTCGTCGAGGGCGCCGGCGCGAACCTGGACTGCGTCATGCTGCCGAAGGTGCAGACCGCCGAGCAGGTGCACTGGCTGGACCTGCTGCTCACCCAGATCGAGAAGACGCTCGGCCTGGAGGTCGGCCGGATCGGCATCGAGGCGCAGATCGAGAACGCCGCCGGTCTGGTGAACGTGGACGCGATCGCCGCCGCCTCGCCGCGCGTGGAGACCATCATCTTCGGCCCGGCCGACTTCATGGCGTCCATCAACATGAAGTCGATGGTGGTCGGCGGCCTGATCCCCGACTATCCGGGCGACCCGTACCACTACATCCTGATGCGGATCCTGATGGCCGCCCGGATGCACGACAAGCAGGCCATCGACGGCCCGTTCCTGCAGATCCGGGACGTCGACGCGTTCCGCGCGGTGGCCAAGCGCTCGGCGGCGCTGGGCTTCGACGGCAAGTGGGTGCTGCACCCGGGTCAGATCGACGCCGCCAACGAGGTCTACCAGCCGGCGCAGGCCGACTACGACCACGCCGAGCTGATCCTCGACGCGTACGACCACTACACCTCCGAGGCCGGCGGCAAGCTGGGCGCGGTGATGCTCGGCGACGAGATGATCGACGAGGCCTCCCGCAAGATGGCGCTCGTCATCGCCGCCAAGGGCCGGGCCGCCGGGATGAGCCGAACCTCGTCGTTCACCCCACCGGCCGAATGACCGGTCGGGCCGGGACGACCGCCGCCGGCCGTCGGTCCGGCCCGACAGTCGGCGGTACGTCGATCCCGCCCGTCGGTCAGTAGCTGCTGTCGCTGCTCGCGCCCGTGGTGACCGCGAGGATGATCGCGCCAACGTAGAAGAGGATCAGCAGCCCGAGCAGCCCGGTGAGGATCCACCCGACGATGATGGCGGCCTTCGCCATCCCCGCACCGCCCTCGCCGCTGAGCCGGATCTGTTTCTGCGCCACGTGCCCGAGGATCGCGCCGACCGGCGCGGTGATGCAGGACGCGATACCGACGAGCGCGAGCACCAGCGCCGCGATCGCCATCCCGTTGGTCTTCTGCGGGTAGCCGTAGCCGGGGTACTGCGGGGGATAACCGGGTGGGCCGTAGGCCGGCGGTGCGTAACCCTTCATCGGCTCACCGAACGGCGGCTGGCCCCCGGCGTACGGGTCGACCGGCGCGTACGGGTCGGCAGGGCCGGGTTGGGCGGGCACCGGCTGACCGGCCACGAGGGTCGGATCCGGTGCGTGGCTCGACGGCTGGGCCGACCACGTGGGGTCGGACCAGTTGCCGGGCGGCGGGGGATTGGTCATGCGAGCTCTCTCCGTCAGGTCGGGTGCGCCGTCAGGGTAGCCAGGGGTGACCAAACCCGTTGCCCCCACTACCGGGTGCCGCGTTGCTCGGACCGGTCCTAACGGGCAGGATCCTGGCATGGCATTCGACGCGCGCGCCGCGGACCGTTCCGGCAGCCGACCCAGACGGGACGTCAGCCGCCCGGGTGGGGCCCGGCGCGCCCGCGCGGCCACGCCGGCGGGCAGCCCCGGCCCGGATGAGCCGGTCGCGCTCGCCGACCCGGTGACCATGCGCCTCGACGGGCGGGTCGCCCTGGTGACCGGGGCGGGCAGCCCGGACGGCATCGGGTACGCCACCGCCCGGCGCCTCGCCGACCTGGGCGCGCGCGTGGCCATCGTCTCCACCACCCGGCGCATCCACGAGCGGGCGACCGAGCTGGGGGTGACCGGATTCGTCGCGGACCTCACCGACGAGTCCGAGGTCGGCGCGCTGGCCGACGCGGTCGCCGAGCAGTTGGGCGACGTCGAGGTGCTGGTCAACAACGCCGGCCTGGCCAGTCGAGCCAGCCAGGGGGTGCTGCGACCGGTCGCCCAGCTGACCTACGACGAGTGGCGCGGCGAGATCGACCGCAACCTGTCCACCGCGTTCCTGTGCAGTCGGGCGTTCATCGGCGGGATGGCCGAGCGGGGCTGGGGCCGGATCGTCAACCTGTCGGCCACGGCCGGCCCGGTCAACGCCCTACCCACCGAGGCCGCGTACGCGGCGGCGAAGGCCGGGGTCGTCGGGCTGACCCGGGCGCTGGCCATGGAGATGATCGCGGACGGGGTGACCGTCAACGCGGTGGCGCCCGGCACCATCTACACTGCGGCGTCCACGATGGCCGAGATCAAGCAGGGGCTGGGCACGCCGGTGGGTCGACCGGGCACTCCGGACGAGGTCGCCGCCGCGATCAGCTTCCTCTGCTCGCCGGCCGCCTCGTACATCACCGGTCAGATGCTCGTGGTGGACGGCGGCAACAGCGTCCGCGAGGCCCGGTTCCGCTGACCGGCGCGGCGGGTCAGTAGCCCCCGCTGTCGCCGGTGTTACCGAGAGCCACCAGGGCCAGCCAGCCACAGCAGGCCAGCACGGTGAGCCCGGTGAACACGTACCCGAGGATCAGCCCCCAGGTGGCGAGCTGGTCGCCCTCCTCGCCGCTGGTGCGGATCTGCCGCTTCGCGACGTGACCGAGCACGGCGCCGGCCGGCGGAAAGACGAAGGCGAAGACCAGCGACAGGATCGCCAGCACGTTGGTGCCCCGACCCGGTCCGGACGGCGGCGGGCCGTACTGGGCGTAGGGGCCCTGCGGGGGGTACGGCGGCTGCTGACCCCAGTGCCCCGACTGGTGCGGCCCCTGCTGCCCGTACGGCGATGGTTCGTCGGCTGGCGGCCCGTACGGTGAGCGTTCCGTCGGCAGCTCGAACGCCGGCTGGTCCGGCTGCGGCGCGTACGGCGACTGGCCGGCCGGCGGCGGCGCGTACGGCGACTGGTCCCGGGGTGGCTCGTAGGGTGACGGCGGTTGCTCGTCTGCTGGTGGTCCCGACGGCGGCGGGTGGCTCACGCGCTGTCCTCCTCCTGCCGGTGCCGGAAAAGTCCCTCTTGCCGGACGCTACCCGTAGCGGTGAACCTTTTCACAGCGGTTGTGTGGACTGGTCACCTTGGCCTCGTCGGTGCGGGAGGCCGATACTGACCCAGCGTTCAGTTACCCACGAGTAGTGCGCGGATCCCCGGAGGCTGAGATGGCCCGACTCGCCCAGACGCCCGGCCTGACCGATGTGCAGACGTCGATCCTGGAGACCGTCCGGGAGTTCGCCGACAAGGAGATCATCCCGCACGCGCAGCGGCTGGAGCACGCCGACGAGTACCCCACCGACATCCTCGACGGCATGCGCGAGATGGGCCTGTTCGGCCTCACCATCGACGAGGAGTACGGCGGGCTCGGCGAATCACTGCTCACCTACGCGCTGGTGGTGGAGCAGTTGTCCCGGGGCTGGATGTCGATCTCCGGCATCGTCAACACCCACTTCATCGTGGCGTACCTGATCTCCCAGCACGGCTCCGCCGAGCAGAAGGCCCGACTGCTGCCGAGGATGGCCACCGGCGAGGTGCGCGGCGCGTTCTCCATGTCCGAGCCGGAGACCGGCTCCGACGTCGCGGCGATCAAGAGCCGGGCCGTACGGGAGGGCGACAACTACGTGCTCAACGGCCAGAAGATGTGGCTGACCAACGGCGCGTACTCCTCGGTGGTGGCCACCCTGGTCAAGACCGACACCGGCGCGGACTCCGTCTACGGCAACATGAGCACGTTCCTGCTGGAGAAGGAGCCGGGCTTCGGCGAGACGGCCCCCGGCCTCACCATCCCCGGCAAGATCGAGAAGATGGGCTACAAGGGCGTCGAGACCACCGAGATGATCCTCGACGGGGTGACCGTGCCCGACTCCGCGATCCTCGGCGGCGCCGACCGGGTCGGCCGAGGCTTCTACCAGATGATGGACGGCATCGAGGTGGGCCGGGTCAACGTGGCCGCCCGCGCCTGCGGCATCTCCATCCGCGCCTTCGAACTGGCGGTCAGCTACGCCCAGCAGCGCAAGACGTTCGGCCAGCCGCTCGCCAAGCACCAGGCGATCGCCTTCAAGCTCGCCGAAATGGGCACGAAGATCGAGGCCGCGCACGCCCTCATGGTCAACGCCGCCCGCCTCAAGGACGCCGGCCAGCGCAACGACGTCGAGGCCGGGATGGCCAAGCTGCTCGCCTCCGAATACTGCGCCGAGGTCGTCCAGGAGGCGTTCCGCATCCACGGCGGCTACGGCTACTCCAAGGAGTACGAGATCGAGCGGCTGATGCGGGAGGCCCCGTTCCTGCTCATCGGCGAGGGCACCTCGGAGATCCAGAAGACCATCATCTCCCGCGGCCTGCTCAAGGAGTACAAGCTCTGACCCGCGCCTGCTGATCCGGTCGCCGGTCGTCTGGTCGCTCTGCCCGCCGCCGACACCCTCCGCTCGGACGTCCAGCGCCGTCGTCGGTCAAGAGCGTGATGACTGTGAGGCATCAATATGACTCACCGGCATCACGCTCCCCGCCGAGGTCGTCCGCGCCGGCGGGCACGGTGTCCCTGCCGCCGACCACCGGGAGCGGGGTGGGGTCAGGTCAGGCGGGTCAGGTTGGCGGCGGCTCGCTCGACGATCAGGCAGCGGTCCTCGACGTAGTCCATGCCGGCCTCCTCGGCGATCCGCCGCGCCTCGGCCGAGACGATGCCCAGTTGCAGCCAGACCGCCGGGGCGCCGATCGCCGCCGCGTCCCGAACCACCTGCACGGCGTCGGCCGCCGGCCGGAACACGTCCACCAGGTCGACCGGATGCGGGATGTCGGCAAGCGACTTGTACGCCCGCTCCCCGAACAGTTCGTCGACCGTCGGGTTGACCGGGATGATGCGCCAGCCGTACCGCTGCATCTGCAACGGCACGCCGTGCGCGGCCTTCAACGGGTCGCGGGACGCCCCCACGACGGCGATCACGGCGGAGTCGGCGAGGATCTGCGAAGCGGTACGCACCCGCCGACTGTAGCTCTGCCTAGAGCAGGGTGAGCTGTTCGGAGGCCGGCGCTGCGGGTGGCTCGGGCAGGCTGCGGTTGTCGCCCCGCTCCCCGCGGTGCAGCCCGTGCCGGCGGGACGCGATCCGCACCCGCGCGGTCAACTCCCGCTGGTAGGCCTGTGGGGCGTACGCGCCGGCCCGGTAGAGCTCGCGATAGCGGGGCACGAGGTGCGGGTGCTCCCGGGCGAGCCAGTGCGCGTACCACTCCCGAGCGCCGGAACGCAGGTGCAGGGGCAGGGCGGTCACGCTCGTCGCACCGGCCGCGGCGATCGCCGACACGGTGGCGTCGATCGACTCGTCGCTGTCGCTGAGGCCGGGCAGGATCGGGGCCATCAGCACCCCGACGGAGAAGCCGGCGTCGGTGAGCGCCCGGACCGCGTCCAGCCGGCGGCGAGGATGCGGCGTGCCCGGCTCGACGGAACGCCAGAGCTGCTCGTCGACGAACCCCACCGAGAAGGAGATGCCCACGGTGGTGACCTCGGCGGCCTGCCGCAGCAGGGGCAGGTCGCGCAGGATCAGCGTGCCCTTGGTGAGGATCGAGAACGGGTTGGCGAAGTCCCGCAGGGCCGCGATGATCTGCGGCATCAGCCGGTAGCGACCCTCGGCCCGCTGGTAGCAGTCCACGTTGGTGCCCATCGCCACGTGCGCGCCCCGCCACTTCGGCCCGCCCAACTCCCGTCGGACCAGCTCACCGGCGTTGACCTTGACGATCACCTTCCGGTCGAAGTCCGCACCGGCGTCGAGATCCAAATAAGTGTGGGTATTTCTCGCGAAACAGTAAACACAAGCATGGGAACAGCCCCGATATGGGTTGATTGTCCACTCGAACGGGACGCGGGACTGCCCGGGCACCCGATTGAGGATCGACTTGGCCTGCACCTCGTAGAAGGTCATCCCGGCGAACTCGGGAGTGTCGAAGGTGCGGGCGACGGCGCCGGGCAGCGCCAGCGGCAGGGGTGGTGTCGCTGGCGCTGCCCGCTCGGGGTCTCCCTCAACCGGGGGAGCGGTGAGGTTGTCCCAGCGCATGGCCACTATTCGAACACGCGTACGAGTGGAGTGCAAGTGACCCGCCGTACACCGGTGGTCGTTCGGGTGGTCGGAGAGGGGAGGATGGACGGTATGGAGACGTCGACCTTCGTCTACGACGGGGACTGCGCGTTCTGCACGCAGTGCGCCGAGTTCATCGCTCGCCGGATTCCCACGGGCGCGCGGGTGGTGCCCTGGCAGTTCTCCGACCTGGACGCGCTCGGTCTCACCGTGGCCGAGTGCGAGGAGGCCGTGCAGTGGGTGGGGGCGGACGGCGTACGTGCCGCCGGTCCGGATGCCATCGCGAAGCTGCTCGCCGACAGCGGCCCGGTCTGGCGGATGGCCGGGGCGGGCCTGCGGTTCCCGCCGGTGCGCGCGGCGGCTTGGCCGGTGTACCGCTGGGTGGCGCGCAACCGGCACCGCCTGCCGGGCGGCACGGCGGCGTGCTCGCTGCCGCAGGAGGCGCGCGAGCGGCTCTACGGTCCGGCCGGACGTCCGACCACCGGGGCCTGATCGCCGAGCGGTGTCCGGTCCGTGCTGGCGCCGACCCGCTCCTGGTCAGGCGGCGGCGATGCGGTGTCGACGTCCGTCGAGGTCGATCCGGGGGTGTCCCGGCCGGCGAGCCGGCGGGCCCAGACCACCGGGCGGACCCGCTCCAGCGGCAGGAAACTGGTCATCGCGGCCAGGTGCGGCGCGAACGAGATCGTGATGGTCGCGATGGTGACGACGTGGAACGAGTAGAAGAAGCCGACCATGGCGAGCCGCCAGCGGGCCGGCAGCAGGAAGACCACCGGGCTGAGCAGCTCGAACGCGACGATGCCGAACTGGGCGACGATCAGCAGGTGCGGCACCTGGGCGATGAGGTCGGCCAGGTCGGTGCCGCGTCGGATGATCGCTCGGGCCAGCACCGAGCCGGTCAGCCAGTCCAGGCCGCCGAAGCGCAGCTTGGCGAAGGCGGCCAGGAAGTACGTGCAGATCACCGCGAGTTGGGTGACGCGCAGCGCCCACCCGCCGGCCTCGGTGCGGGTGGTGTCGCCGTGGCGGGCTCGACCGGCGGTGGGTAGGACGGCCAGTGCGACGAGCAGCCCGATCCGGTCGTGGTCGACCTTCCCGTAGCTCATCGCGATGATCATCCACTCCAGGTACAGCGCGCAGACCGCCCAACCGAGCAGTCGGGGCGCGCGCCCGGTCGCGGCGAGGAGCGCGAGGAGCAGCAGTGCCCAGAAGATGACCGCCACCAGCGCCGGGGTCGGCGTCGGTAGTGGGAGCAGGCGGCCGACCAGCAGCGGCTGGTACAGCTCGCCGGGCACGCTGACCCGGGTGCGCACCCAGGGGGTGAAGAACACCAGGTCGGCGGCGACGAAGAGGTAGATCACGGTCCGGAACGCGGCGATGCGACCGCGCGGCACGGCCTCGGTCAGCCAGCGGCTCATCGGGGAGCCTGCCAGCGGACCACGGTCTCGTCGGTGTGCTTGCCGGTCGGCCGGCCGGCACGGATGCCGTGCCAGCGGATGACGATGCGGATCTCGACGAGCGCGGCGGCATCCGGGTGGCGTTCGGCGTACGCGTCGGCGACCTCGGCGAGCAGCGCCGGGTCGGCGGCGTACCGGTCCTGCTGCCCCTCGATCTCGGCGCGGCGGATGCCTGTCGCGTTCTGGTCGAGGTCGACCACGGCGCCCGTGCTGGTCACCCCCTCGACGCGGGTGTCCGGCGCGGGTGCGTTCGGCGGGTTGGAGGTGGAGTACATCCGGAACGGGCCGAACGGGAAGTCGTCGTCGCTGCCCCAGAAGGTGCCGGCCAGCAGCAGGACGAGAACGAGTGCGGTCGCGCCCAGCCGGGTCACGCGCCCGCGGGTGGTCAGGGTCTCCATCAGGTCGTGACGATACGGGATGTACCGGCCGCCTCGGGTCCCTCCGACGGTCAGGTGGGCCTGCCCGGGCAGCTGATCACGAAGGGGGCACGACGAAGGCCGGACCCCCTGCCGGGGCCCGGCCTTCGGATGCCGTCGTGGAGACGACTCAGTGCTTGTGCTCGGCCAGCTGCTTACGGACGTCGTCCATGTCCAGTGCCTCGACCTGCTCGATCAGGTTTTCGAGGGCGGACTCCGGAAGGGCGCCCGGCTGGGCGAAGACGATCACGCCGTCGCGGATCGCCATGATCGTCGGGATCGACCGGATGTCGAACTTGGCGCCCAGCTCCTGCTGAGCCTCCGTGTCGACCTTGCCGAAGACGATGTTCTGGTGCTTCTCCGAGGAGCGCTCGTAGACCGGGGCGAACCGCTTGCACGGACCACACCAGTCGGCCCAGAAGTCGACCAGGACGATGCCGTCGTTGCCGGTCACCTCGTCGAAGTTCGCCGAGGTCAGCTCAACGGTTGCCATTGCACTCTCCGATCACCGCGGTTTGTCTACGTCCCGTAGAACCAGGGCTGACCGTATCGAATTCCCGGGCGGTCCGGCCCGAAACGTGCGCGGCCTGCCGGGGGGCGCTGCGGGTCATCGACCCACGTCTGTTCATCTCGATCTGCGGAACGCAAATGCATGACGCACTTGCGTGACCTGCGGTGATGGGAGCGGTTCCAGGGAGATCCACCCGCCTGCCCGCTACGAATCGGTAACTTGGTGCCTGACGAGGAGGTATCCGGCCTGCGGAGATCGCTGATCAACTCTCGGTCCATCACTGAGAGTAGTGTTACAAAAAGATAAATGTGACCTCAGTCTCTGTCGGACCTACGCATCCGTAGGGCAGAATTCTCCCCATCAGAGCGTGGGCGGCGGGTGCCGGGGAGGGCCCCGCCGCTCATTGCGTCTCCCCCCTTGTGGGTGACCGGTGTGACATTTCCGCCGTGGTCGCTCCCGGGCAGTTTCCTTAACCACCGGTAAGGCATGCTGTGCCGAACTCCATCGCCGCCCGTCGAAGGGGACCAGGATGCAGTTCGGCCGCTACTACGAGGAGTTCGAGGTCGGCGCGGTCTACCGGCACTGGCCGGGCAAGACCGTGACCGAGTACGACGACCACCTCTTCTGCCTGCTCACCATGAACCACCACCCGCTGCACCTGGACGCGCACTACGCCGCGACAGCCAGCCAGTTCAAGCGCAACGTCGTGGTGGGCAACTACATCTACTCCCTGCTGCTCGGCATGTCGGTGCCGGACGTGAGTGGGAAGGCGATCGCCAACCTCGAGGTCGAGTCGCTGCGGCACGTCGCGCCGACCTTCCACGGCGACACCATCTACGGCGAGACCACCGTGCTGGACAAGCGTGAGTCCGGCTCCAAGCCCGACCGGGGCGTGGTGTCGGTGGAGACCCGCGGATACAACCAGGACGGCACGATGGTCTGCGTCTTCCGGCGCAAGGTCATGGTCCCCAAGCGGGAGTACGCGGCCGCCGCCGCCCCCGAGGGAGTGGATCCGGAGCGGCCCAGCTTCCCCGAGCCACGCTGAGCGGCGCGGCGGGCCGACCGCCGCCCGTACTCCGGCCCAGCTCACCCGTCAGCGGGTTGTGTGGCGAAGGGGCGCTGTCCGGGTCGCGGGGGACATATGCTGACGCCGGAGGTTCCGATGAGCCACTCCGTCGCCGGAGAGCCGCCCTCTGCCGGCCGTCGAGCCGCACCCCTGACCACCGCTGTCTACTCCGCCGCCGAGTGGGATCTGCTCATCAGCCTGCCCGGTCGCGTTCTCGTGGCCACCGCGGCGCCCCGCCCCGGTCGCCCGGATCGAGGAGTGCTGGCGGGTCTGACCGGCCTGGACGCCGTGGCCGCGGGCCGGGCCTCCGACAGCGACCTGGTCCGTGCGGTGGTCGCCGCCATCTACGCCCGGCACGACGGCACGTCGCCGCCGGTCGAACGCCTCGCCGACCTGGTGGACCTGCTGGCCGCCTGTCGGGCGGCGAGTCGCGTCCTCGGGCGGCGCGCCGACCCCGCCGACTCGGCCGCGTACCGCCAGTGGGTGCAGTCGGTCGCGGCCCGGGTCTGCCGCGCGGTGCCCGGCCCCGGCGAACGCCGCGTGGACCAGCCCGCCACCCCGGCGGACCGGCGCTTCCTGGACCGACTCGGTGCCGCGCTCGGTCTGGGCTGACCGGCAGGCCGTCGCGCCGAGCGCCGGCACGGTCCGTACCCTCTGGTGATCGTGACCGACGACCAGCTTGAGGTGGGCGTGGGCCCCTGGCCGGGGGACCCACCGGACGACCCTCGCTACGACCCGCAGTTGCTGGCCGAGGGGGATCGGCGCAACGTCGTCGACCGCTACCGCTACTGGCGGCACGAGGCGATCGTCGCCGACCTGGACCGGCACCGGCACGGCTTCCACGTCGCGATCGAGAACTGGCAGCACGACTTCAACATCGGCACGGTGGTCCGCAACGCCAACGCGTTCAACGCCGCCGAGGTGCACATCGTCGGGCGGCGCCGGTGGAACCGGCGCGGCGCCATGGTGACCGATCGCTACCAGCACGTGCGACACCACGAGACGATCGAGGAGTTCGTCGCCTGGGCGGCCGATCGGCGACTGCCGGTGTTCGGCATCGACAACCTGCCCGGCTCGCTCCCGCTGGAGACCGGCACCCTGCCCCGGCACTGTGTGCTGCTGTTCGGTCAGGAGGGGCCCGGCCTCTCCGCGCCGGCCCGCGCCGCGTGCGACCAGCTCTACTCGATCGCCCAGTACGGCTCGACGAGGTCGATCAACGCGGGCGTGGCCAGCGGTATCGCGATGCACGCCTGGATCCGTGCGCACGCCGGCGCGCCGCCGGACTGACCCACGTACGGTGCCGAATCGGACGTTCCGGCTTGACGTGCCGGCGGTCCGGGGAGACGGTGGGGATGTGAGTGTCGCGGTGAGTTGTCCGAGATGCGGGGGCCCGGTACGGGCGCCGGATCTGATGCACACCGACTCGAGGTGCGTGCGCTGTGGCCCGGTGCCGCCGTTGCACGTGCCCGAGCACATCGGAGCGGAGATCGTGGCGAGCGTGGTGGAGCAGATCACCGCGACCGGCGATCCACCGGTGACGCCGTTGTGGTGCCCGTGGCCGCTGCCCCCCGGTTGGACACTCACCGGCGTGGCGTACGCCGGGGACGAGCGGACGGGAGTGCGGGCGACCGCGGTGGCCTGCGCCGGTCCGGCGCCACTCGGCGGTGGTCCGGCGGATCTCGTCTTCGTGGCCGAGGAACCCGGTGTGGGCCTGGGCACCCGACTCGCCGGGCTGGCCGGCCCGGACCCGGGGCCGGAGTTAATCGGCGCGCTGACCGACCCGGGGCCAGGTCACCCCGACCACGTCGGACAGGCGAAGATCAAGGTCGGCGGCCATCCGACTCCACTGTGGTTGGTTAATTCTCCGACGGATCGAAGCGCGTACGCCGGCGAAGCTCGGGGAATGTGGCTCCATGCGATAGCCTGGCCGGCGAGTGCGGGTCATCTCCTCGCGGAAGACGTCGTGTTACACGACCTGACCGAGTGGACTCCGCCCGAGCTCGTGTACGGCGCACCGTCCCCGTACCTACCCGGGAGGGCTTGACAAGCTTTCCGGGTTGACGGAGAACGGACGCAGATCTTCACTGTACGACACCACACTGATACTCTGGGTGCCGCTGCGGTAATGGGACCCGGCGCCGCGCGAGAGGATGGCCCGCCATGGTCAAGAAGGTCCTCACCTGGGCCGGAATCGCATTCTTGATCTTCTTCGTCGCCTACCGGCCAAACTCGGCGGCGGATGTGTTCAAGTCGCTCGGCGGCGGGATCATGGATATCGCCCAGGGGTTCGGCGACTTCTTCACCAGCCTCGTCGCTTAACCGCCGATGGGCAGCCCTTCCGGTCCACCCTTCGACCCGGACGACCCCGACCGGGAACGTCGCGAGCGAGACACTGAGCCGATCCCACGGATCGGGCCTGATGACGGCCCGGACTACGGGGCCGGTCCCGGCCTGTCCGACGGTCCGTCCCTTTCGGACGACGTCGGCTATGGCGACGGGCCCGGCTACGCCGGCCAGGGTCGTTCGGGTCGAGCGTGGATCCGGGACCCGGAGGCCGGCTACCAGCAGCCGCAGATCTCCGAGGACGAGCTGGCCGGGTTGCGCGCCGACGCGACGGGCGCGACTCCTCGACGGGTGCTGCCCCTGGAGGACGAGCCCAGCTCGCTGGTCGCCCGCTACCTCTTCCCCACCGAGCGCTACCGGGGTGAGTGGAAGCGGCACTGGATCCACCTCACCAACCCGCTCCTCATCGGCGTCGCGGCGACCTTCGTGCTCGGCTACCTCTCCGGCTTCCTCGCCGGCAACGACGTGGGCGCGCTGACCACCATCGCCGTGCTGCTCTGGTTCGCGGTGATGGGGTGGGTGGCGTGGAAGGTCGCCGACTGGTGGTATGACCGTTTCATCCTGACCAACAAGCGGGTCATGGTGGTCAACGGCATCGTCACCCGCAAGGTGGCGATGATGCCGCTGGTCCGGGTCACCGACATGAAGTACGAGCAGACGCCGACGGGGCGCGCCCTCAACTACGGCACCTTCGTGCTGGAGTCCGCCGGCCAGGAACAGGCGCTCCGCGAGGTCAAGAATCTGCCCAACCCGAACGAGCTCTACCTGCGTGTGGTCGAGGAGATGTACGAGCCGCAGGCAGTCGAGGCTCGGCTCGGCAAGGAGGCCGACGAGGCCAAGGCCGACGACGGGGCGTGAAGGTTTCCGACCGAACATCGGAGCAAGTGCGCACCTTTCGCCATGGACCAGTACGCCTCTGACGTGGCACTCTGCCAGGACGGCTGGGGTGTGGAGGTGGGCGGTGGCGAGCAGGGATCCGTTGGAGGAGCAGTTCCGCGAGTTCGTCGCGGCCCGCTCCGCCGCGCTCCTCCGCACCGCCTATCTGCTCACCGGCGACTGGGCCACGGCCGAGGATCTGCTGCAGACCGCGCTGACCAAGACCTACCTCGCCTGGAAGCGGCTCGGGGGGATCGAGGCCGTCGAGTCGTACGCCCGACGCGTGATGGTCAACACGTCGACCAGTTGGTGGCGGCGACGCTGGCACGGCGAACGCCCCACCGAGGTGTTGCCGGAACGCGCCGGTGTCGACGAGATCTCGCAGCAACTCGACCGGGACCTGCTCTGGCGGCACCTCCGCGAGTTGCCCACCCGGCAGCGGGCGGTGCTGGTGCTCCGCTACTACGAGGACCTGTCGGAGGCGCAGACCGCCGCGATGCTGAACATCTCACCGGGCACGGTGAAGAGTCAGTCGTCCCGGGCGCTGGCCACGCTGCGCCGTCGGATGGGCGCCGACACGCCGGACCTGACCGCCGCAGCCGGTGCTGCCGGTCGGCCGGCCGCTGCCGGTGCCGCCGGCGGGTCGGCCGCCGCGGCCGGCCGGTCCGGCGGCTCGAGCGCCCCGACCGGACCGGTCCCGACCGCCGGTGCCGCCGCCGCGCGCAGAGCGCGCCAGTCGGCCGGCCGCCCCGAGCCCCGCCCGGCCACTCCCCGCCCGGCCGCGCCGCAGCCGATCGGCCCGCAGGTCGTGCTCCCCTCCGCCCCGGCGCCCGTGCCAGTCGGCACTGGCCCCGGGGAGCAGCAGTGAGCGCATTGCCGGGCCAGCCCGACAACCGGACGGACGGCCCGCGGCGTTCTTACCAGGTGCGGCCGGACGAGCTGGAAGGTGCGGTGCGGGAGACCCTCTCGCGCCAGGTCGCCCTCGCCCGCCCACAGGGCGTCGACCCGGCAGGCCAGGCCATCCGCCGCGCGAACCGGATCCGGCGGCGGCGTACCGCGGCCGGCCTGGCCATCGGGGCGGTCGCCACCGTCCTGCTCAGCGCCGGCATGGCACAACTCGGGGCCGAGACCGGCCGCGAGGGTTCACCCATCGTGGTGATCGGTGACCCGGACCTGTCCGGTCGGCCGATCCCGACAGCCAGCGCTTCCGGCACCGATCCCTCGCCCGGACCGTCAGCGGCCCTGCTCGGGGCCGAGACGCTTGTCAGCCCCGACGGCCGACGGCTGGTGCTGCCCGACGTCGGGTCGGCCGAAAGCGCCCAACTCCTGCCCGGTGGCGGCGGTTGGCTGGTGGTCAGTACGCGGACCACCGCGGGCCGCTCCCTCCGGGTGGTGCAGAACGACGGCCTGGTGCAGGTGCTGCTGGCCGGAGCGGGTTCGATCGTGCTGGCCCCGGACAGCCGCCAGGTCGCCTGGCGGGACGGCAGCGATCTGCTGGTGGCGGGGGTGGTCGGCGGTCAATTGATCGGTGCGGCGCGTACCGTGGCGCCCGCCGGCGCGGTGCCCGTCCGGTTCGTCGGCGACAGTGTGCTGGTCCGACCCGACCCGGCGGACGCCGGCCACACCCTCTGGCGACCCGGCGCGGGGCCGTTGACCGAGGCCGTCGACCAGGAAACCCTCAACTTCTACGGTGGGCTGCCCGACGGGCGGCTCGTCGGGCAGATCTCCACCGACCCGGGTCGGACGTGCCTGGCCGTGCTCGACCCGACCCGTCACCTGCGCCCCGTCGAGACCGGCTGCGGGCCGGAGCTCAGCCAGGACGGCGTCGGCGGAATCTCCGCCGACGGGCGGTGGCTGCTGGTGAACGGGCGGGTCGGCAAGACCAGCCGGGCGCTGCTGGTCGACCTGCGGCGGCTCGGGTCGAACCCGACAGCCGTCTCGGCCGGGCCACCGATCACCGGTTCGATCGTCTGGGCCGACGAGTCCCACGCCTCCTACCTCGACGCCGCCGGCGCGCTGGTCCAGGTCGACATCGCTCGGGTGCGGGCCGGGAAACCCGCGAGCCCCGCCGCGGTCTCCGGCGTGCCGGCCGGGGACCGGCCGGTCCTGGTGGCCGGCCTCTGACCCGACCGATCGAGGTGACCTCCGTGAACCGGGCTCGGTTGTTCCTCGGTAGCGTCGGACGGTGACCTCGCATACCGGCTCCGCCCCGCGTATCGACCTGCACACCCACTCGACGGCCAGCGACGGCACGCTGCCCCCGGCTGAGCTGGTTCGGGCTGCCGCCGAGGCGGGGCTGGACGTGCTGGCGATCACCGACCACGACACCACCGCCGGCTGGGCGCCGGCCGTGCGGGCGTTGCCACCGGGACTACGCCTGATCCGGGGGGCGGAGCTGTCGTGTCGATGGTCCGGCACCCGGCCGGCGGTGCCGCTGCACCTGCTCGCGTACCTGTTCGACCCGGACCACCCGGAACTGGTGGCCGAGCTGGGCCGGGTGCGAGCCGCCCGGGAGGAGCGCGGCGAACGGATCGTCGGGCTGCTGCGAGCCGACGGCATCGACGTGAGCTGGCCGGACATCCTGGCCAGTGCCGGCGGCGGCACCGTCGGCCGCCCGCACATCGCGCAGGCGCTGATCCGGGCCGGCCTGGTCAGCAGCACCCGGGAGGCGTTCGGCCCGGACTGGCTGGGCGAGCGCTACCGGCTGCCCAAGGACGACATCGACGTGTTCCGGGCGATCCACCTGGTCCGGTCGGCGGGCGGCGTGCCGGTCTTCGCCCATCCCCGGGCCACTCGGCGCGGTCGGGTGGTGCCCGACGAGTTGATCGCCGAGCTGGCCGCCGCGGGGCTGGCCGGGCTCGAGGCCGACCATGAGGACCACAGCCCGGCCGAACGGGAGCACGTGCGAGCGCTCGCCGCCGAGTTGGGGCTGTTCGTCACCGGTTCGTCGGATTTCCATGGCACCCACAAAGCCGTCCAGCTCGGTGCCTTCACCACGAGCGTCGATGCGTACGAGCGGATCGTCGCCGCCGGGGTGACCGAGGTCGCTTCGGGCTGATCCGAGTATTTTGCCCACTCTGGCGCGGCTAGGTTGATCACGTGGATCTGAAGCTGTTCGGCGAGGTCTTCGTGACTCTGCTGGTGATCACCGACCCGCCGGGCATGATGCCGATCTTCCTGGCGTTGACCGGCCCGCTGCCCGCCCGGGACCGTAACCGGGCCGCCTGGCAGGCCGTCACGCTGGCGTTGGGCGTGATCGTGGTCTTCGCGGTGGCGGGGCAGACCCTGCTGGACTACCTGCACGTGGACCTACCGGCGTTGCAGGCGGCCGGTGGGCTGCTGCTCGTGCTCGTCGCACTCGAACTGCTCACCGGGAAGACCGACGGCCCGAGCGCGGACGCCACCTCGAACATCGCCCTGGTGCCGCTGGGCACCCCGCTGCTGGCCGGTCCGGGCGCCATCGTGGCGACCATGCTCTTCGTCCAGCAGGCCGACGGGTTCGGCGACTTCACGGCCATCGCCCTGGCGATCCTCGCCGTGATGCTCGCGGTGTGGATCGTCCTCCGCTTCTCCGGCGGCATCGTGAAGATCCTCCGGCCGGGCGGGATCGAGGTGCTGACCAGGATCGCCGGCCTGCTGCTGGCCGCGATCGCCGTGCAGCTCATCGCCGACGCGGTGTTCGCCTTCGTCACCCGGTACGTGAACATGACCTGACCGGCTCCCGCACGGTGTCGGGGGTGGGTGGCAGGATCGCAGGCGTGCGACGATCCTCCTCAGCGGGACGGCCGGCGGCCGGTGGCCGGGCTCCCCGACAGCGCGCCGGCGATGCCGAGCAGCTTGGCTTCGAGGGCATGCCGGAGCGCCTGTTCGTCTGCACCCCGAGCAAGCTCGGCGCGTACGCGGACTGCCCGCGCCGCTACCGCTACTCCTACGTCGACCGGCCGGCCCCGCCCAAGGGCCCGCCGTGGGCGCACAACTCGCTCGGCGCCAGCGTGCACACCGCCCTGAAAAACTGGTATGCGCTGCCCGCCGACCGGCGTCGCCCCGAAGCCCTGGCCACCCTGCTCAAGGGCACCTGGGTCCGCGAGGGTTACCGCGACGACGAGCAGGAGCGGGCCGCCTACCGACGGGCCTTGGGCTGGTTGGAGGCGTACGTCGAGACGCTTGACGCCGACTCGGACCCGCTCGGTGTGGAGCGGGTGGTGGCGGTCAAGACCGCCGTGCTGGCGTTCAACGGCCGCACCGACCGGATCGACTCACGACCCGGGCCGGATGGGCCCGAGCTGGTCATCGTCGACTACAAGACCGGTCGCACCGGCCTGGACACCGACGACGCCCGGGGTTCGCAGGCGTTGGCGCTCTACGCGTACGCGGCCGAGCGGGTGTTCCGCAAGCCGTGCCGTCGGGTGGAGTTGCACCACCTGCCGACCGGCACGGTCGCCGGCCACGACCACACCGTCGAGTCACTGGCCCGGCAGTTGACCCGCGCGGAGGAGACGGCCCGCGACATCATGGCCGCCGAACGGGCGGTCGCCGACGGCGCCGACGCGGACGAGGCGTTCCCGGTGGCGCCCGGCCCGCGCTGCGGCTGGTGCGACTTCCGGCGGCACTGCCCAACGGGCGCGCAGGTGCCGGGCAAGGAGCCGTGGGCGGCCATGGACCGGCACGTCGACGGCTGACCTCGGGTGGCGGCGGCCGGGTCAGCCGGCCAGTTGGCTGGCGGCGTGACGCGCGGCCCGCTCCTTGGCGGCCTGGATCAACGGCCCCTCCAGGTAACGACGGGGCACGGCGGCGAACGCGAGCCGCAGCGCGCGCACGGTCAGGTCCGCCGACACCGCGGTGGTCGGCAGACCGAGCCCGCCGTACATCCGGCGCGCCCAGGCCGGCAGCAGTGCGAAGGCGGTGCCGGCAATCCCCAGGTACGCCCAGCGGGGCGGGCCGAGGGTGAGCCCCAACCGGGCCGGCAGGCTGAGCTTCCACGGCAGCGGCGGAGCGGTGAGGAAGATCGCCGTCTCGGCGGCCTCGCGGGTCATCCGCAGCTCCGGCCGTACGTCGCGGTAGTAGTCCTCGACCTCGGCCGCGGTGCCCGGCACGGTGGCCGGGTCCAGACCGACCAGCTCGGCGGATCGGCGCTGCTCGGTGTAGTAGCCGTCCACCTCGTCGTCGCTCAGCGGCAGCCCGGCCCGCCGGGCCGTGCTGAGGAACGACTCCACCTCGGTGACATGCACCCAGCGCAGCAGGTCCGGCTCGTCGATCCGGAACTCCGCGCCGGTGCGCAGGTCGGTGGCCCGCAGCCGGTCGTGCAGTCGGCGCAGCCGTGCTCCGGCCGCCTCCGCCTCCGCGGTGGTCCCGTAGACGGTGGTTGCGACATAGGTGGCGGTGCGGACCAGGCGGCCCCACGCGTCGGTGCGGTAGTTGCTGTTCTGCGCGACCCCGGCCATCGCCCGAGGGTGCAACGCCTGGAGGTAGAGCGAGCGCAGGCCGGCGACGATCAGGATCGGCTCCTCGTGCACCTTCCACGTGACCGAACCTGGACCGAAGAGGCCGAGGTCATCGGAGTCCACCGCCCAAGAGTGCCACGCTCGGGCCGACCCCGTCGGACACGTCCCGTCGGCGCCGCCCGGTCACACGTCGGCGGAGCGGCGCGCCCGGCAGCCCGGGCAGAGACCCCAGAAGGTCACTTCCGCCTCGTCCACCTCGAACCCGTGCGTGACGTTCGGCTCCAGACACGGTGCGCCGCCCACCGCGCAGTCGATCTCGCCGCAGCCCCGGCAGACCACGTGATGGTGGTTGTCGCCGACACGCGCCTCGTAGCGGGCGGGACCGCCGGCCGGCTCGATCCGGCGGGACGACCCGGCCCGGGACAGCGCGCCCAGCACGTCGTACGCCGCCTGGGTGGAGACCGAGTCGAGGCGTTCCCGGACGCGCCGGCTGAACGAGCATCGACAACCGTCGCCCGGCCCAGGTGGTCGCCGACACAGCCCGGGAAGATCGGGCCTGCTGCCTCCGACGGTGAACCCGATCGACGCGGCGCGCGTGTGACCGGTCGAGAGCCTGGGGACGGCCGGTCGGGCCGTACGCCTGCGCTCTCCTGACCATGATCCACCTGGAGGGTTCGATGTTCGAGGAGATCCTCGGTCTGCCGGGACACGTCCTGGTGGTCCACGCGGTCGTCGTGTTCGTGCCGCTGCTGGCGGTGCTGGCCATGGCGTACGTGGGGCTGCCGCGGTGGCGGCACCGGCTGGACTGGGCTCTGGGCCTCCTCGCCGTGGCGGCGCCGGTGACCGCGTTCGTGGCCGTCAAGTCGGGTGAGGTGTTCACCGACGCGCTTGTCGCCCGGGGCTTCCAGGGACCGATCCTCGACCAGATCTTCGAACACTCCCGCTACGGCGACATCCTCTTCCGGATCGTGGTGCCGCTCGGGATCGGGGCCATTCTGCTGCTGGTGGCGACCAGTGGACATCCCCGGGTGCCGCGGCTGCCGACGCTTGTCACGCCGGTGCTGGCGGTGGCGGTCGTGGCGCTGTCCATCGCCGCCCTGGTCTACGTCTATCTCACCGGCCACAGCGGCGCCGAGGCCGTCTGGGGCACCACCCTCTGACCCGCTTCAGAAGATGATTCGCGAGCAGAGCAGGCAGACCACGACCACCAACACCACGGCGGCCCCCACCCCGAAGCCGTAGGTGACCCGCTGCGAGCGCTGCTCAGCCACGTCCAACTCGGCCATGTCCTGCGGCGGCAGCCGTCGTGGCGGCGCCGGCCGCAGATGTACGGGTGGCCGCCAACCGGTCGGCGGCGGCACGGTCGGCGGCGGGCCCACATAGCCGCTCGCGGGGGTGCTCGTGGACGAGGCGGGGGGTTGGGCCGCCACCGCTTCGTCACCGGTGCCGGGCCGTCGCCAGTAGTCGTCCGGGGTGCTGCCACCGCTGGGGGTCGTCACGCCGTCCGACGCTACCAACGCGACCGGCGGCCCGTCCGCTTCTGCGCGACGCGCCACCGTCGGCGACCGGTCCACTGCCCGTTCGCTGCGCTAGTCTTGCCGCTCGTGAGCCCCATGGAACCCGGCAACCAGGCCGCGCCCGACGACGACCGCACCGTCGACCTGAGCGAGGACTTCGTGGTGCTGCCCGAGCAGACCTCCGACGACACCGACCGGGGCTGGGGCGAGCGGGCGGCTGGCAACGACGACTGGCTGCTCGCCGAGCGTCCTCCGCACTGGGACTGACGCGGAGCGCGGCCAACTCCCGGCGCGACTCAGTCGCGGACGACAATCGCGAAGCGCGTGCCCTCCGGCAACCCGACGGTGCGTTGCGCCTGGTCCGGGCGGAGCGCCAGATAGAGCGCCGGGGACCTGTCGGTCGGGGCGGCACCCAACACGTCCAGCACCAGCGCCGCCGGAGCGAGCAACACCGCTTTCGTGCCCACCCCGCCCGGTGCCACCACGAGCAGGTCGACCCGGACTCCTGGACGGGCCACCGCCAGGGCGGCCGGCTCGGCCAGCCGGACCGGCACCCCGACGGCGCCGCTCGGCAGCGGCAGCGGACCCGCCGTGCCGCTCCCGGTGGTTGGGCCGCTTGGGGGTGGACCGGGCGGTCCGCCACCGTCCGTGGGGCCGGCCGCGCCGTCGTCGTCCGGTCTGCCGTTGGTGATCGGACTGCCGTCGGCGTCCGGTCTGGACGTGGCAGCCGCTCCCGTCGGCCCGTCGGAGGGCGCGGCGGGCGGTGGGCAGCCGGTCGGCGGTTGCAGGACGGCTGCGGCCAGGCCGAGCAGGGCGGCGACCATTCCGGCCCGGAACAGGAGGGGTCCGCCGGGCAGGGTGGGTCGGCGCAGTGGCCGTAACGCCCGCGCGGAGTCTGGATCGCCCATCGCCTCTGTCGCCTCCCGCCCTGGGGCGTCGCGGTGACGACCCGTGGGCGGCAGACTAGGCGGCTCACGCCCTGGTCAACCGGCCGTTCGCCGGCGCCTGTGGATAACTCGACGGCCTGTGGACAACGCCCGCCTGCCGGCTCGATCTGCTACGCGAACGGAGGTGCCGAGCAGGGCGGCCCGCTGATCGACTCGGGGTCACGGAAGCCGGGGTGTCCGGCCTGCCTGGACGGGCCGAGTTCCGTGAACCCGAGTGGATCAAAGTTTGATCGCCGAGCGAGTCGACCCTGGCGGGTCAGGAGGTGGAACTGGCCGCCGCGGCCTTGCCGCCGCCGCTCGACCCGCCGGACGAGGACGACCCCGACGAGCCCGACCCCGACGAGCCCGACCCCGACGAGGACGACCCGGACGACGACGACCCCGACGAGGACGACCCCGACGAGGACGAGCCAGACGACCCGGAGTCCGCACCCGAGGACGATGAATCGGACTTACCGGGCTTGCCGGTCGTGCCGCCGGCCGTCGCCTCAGAGCCGGACGCCCGCGAGTCGGTGCGGTAGAAGCCCGAACCCTTGAAGACGATGCCGACCGAGTTGAAGACCTTGCGCAGCCGCCCCTGACACGCCGGGCACTCGGTCAGCGGCTCGTCAGAGAAGGACTGCACCGCCTCGAGCTGGTGACCGCACGTGGTGCAGGCGTACTGGTACGTGGGCACGTTCTCCTCCGGATCTGGGCTCAGCCAGTTGGCACTCGACGTATTCGAGTGCCAATGGTGCGTCATTCGCCCCGGGTTCGTCCAGCGGACGTGTGAGGCGCGACATCATGCGGCGCACCCGGGTCGGCGTCAAGCGTACGCACCCCGTCGGCGGGGGTGACGACCGCGCGGACACGACGGTCGTGTGGCTCCGCCGGCAGCGCCTCGACCAGCTCGCCGTCGTGCAGGGGCACCACCGTCAGCGTCGTCTCGGGCACCCGGGCCAGTGCCCGGTCGTACGAGCCGCCGCCGCGTCCGAGTCGCCGACCGAGGCGGTCGACCGCGAGGGCCGGTACGAGCACCAGGTCCGCCTCCGCCACGGCGGCCACCCCGAGACGGGCACCTGTCGGCTCCCGGATACCCCGGCCGGCGGCGATCAAGGCCCCGGGGGCGGTATAGGCCGCCCAGTCCAGATCCAGGTCCTCGAGGAGGACCGGCAGCAGCAACTCGGCGTCGGCCGGAAGGGCCGCGCGCAGCACCTCCGGCAGGTCCGCGCCGCCCGGCTCGGAGCCGACCGGCACGTACGCCGTCATCCGGCGGGGGCGCAGCCGGCGTACCAGCGTGACCAGCTCGGCCTGCACGCGCCCGGCGGCGACGGCCCGGGTGGGGCCGCTCAGTGACCGGCGGCGGGCGAGCAGCTCGACGCGGGCGTCCCGCTTCGCCATTCGGGTCACTTCCGCTTCATCAGAAAATTCCGCCACGCAACACTCCTGACGCAACGCCTCTCTCACGGTTGCACTGTGTCAGCATCGCAAGCAACGGAGGCGGAACTTCCGGGGGGACCGAGTGACGCTACGCGGGCGGTTGACGGCAGCCTTCCTCGTGGTGGTGCTCGGCCCGGTCCTGCTCGGCGCGCTCTTCGTCGCCTCCACCGTCAGCGCCGTCGACCGCAGCCGCTCCACCGAGCGCCTGGCGGTGGCGGCGTCCACCGTGCGGACCTCGGTCGACGCGCTCTGCCAGCAGCTCCGCGCCACCGCCGACGTGCTGGCTCTCAGCGCCGATCCGTCCGTCGCCGCCGCCCAACTGATCGGCCGGGGCCTGGTCGCCGCGGTGCTGATCACCGACGTGAGCGGCGAGACCACCTTTCTGTCGCCCGGGGCGCCGTCGACCCCGTGGCGGGACTGCTCCGGCCCGACCACGGATGCGACAGGTCCGGTCCGCGCGCTGGCCGCCCACGTCGACCTCCGCGACCGCGCCGGCGCGCTGCTGGGCACGGTGACCGCCGCGCACCGTGTCGACCCGGCGTTCGTGGCCCGGCTGGCGGCGGTGACCGGGGTGGCGGTCACCCTGCTCGACAGCGGAGCCGGCGCCGCCCGGGTCACCCACACGACCGAATCCCGCGAGGTACGCGACGCGGTGCTGGCCGCCGCCAGCGCCGTCGACGGTGAGCGGGTGACCGAGACCAGCCAGGGCCGGTACGTGCGCAGGATCGGGCCCACCGACGCGCAGCCGCTGCCGCTCGTGGTGTCCGTGCCCAGCGAGCGCCCGGCGGGGCTGCACGCCACGCTGATCGGGGTGGTCGTGGTGGCCGCGCTGCTCGCCGTGCTGACCGCCTGGCGGCTGGCCCGGATGACCACCCGACCGCTTATCGAGTTGGCTGGCGCGGTCGACCGGGTCGCGCACGGCGACCTGACCGCCCGGGTGCCGGTCCGCAGCCGCGACGAGTTGGGCCGGCTCGCCGCCGCGTTCAACCGGATGACCCGGGAGACCGGCTCCTACGTCGCGGCGTTGACCAGCAACCGCGACCAGCTCCGCGGTCACCTCGCGGTGCTCGGCGACACCCTGGCCAGCACGCACGACCTGCAACGCATCCTGCGGGTGATCCTGCGCAGCGCCATCGGCGCCACCGGCGCGCGTGCCGGCGCCGTGCTGCTGGTGGAGACCGGCGGGATGCTCGTCGCGCAGTGCACCGAGGGGTTGGACGGGCGCTGGCCGGAGGCGGACGGGGACGGGCCGCCGACGCTCCGGGTGCCGGTCGGGGTCGGTGTGGTCGGCGCCGTCGCCGCCACCGGGGAGCCACAGCGGGGAAGGGCGGAGCCGACCGACGCCCCGTCCATCGAGCCACGCTGCCGCACGTACGTCGCGGTCCCGTTCGCCACCCCGGGCTCGGCCGCGGCCACCCTCAGCGGATCCTCCGGCCCGGCCGACGAGGCCGGCGTGGCGGCGGCGCTCGGCGTGCTGGCCCTCTACGACCGGCTGGGCGCCGACGAGTTCGACGACGACGACCTGGCCACCCTGCGCACCTTCGCCGGACACGCGGCGGTGGCTGTCGACAACGTCCGGGTGCACGAGGAGGCCCAACGACTCTCCCTCACCGACCCGCTCACCGGGCTGTGGAACTACCGCTACCTGCGCGAGTCGATCCGACGTGAGGTGGAACGGGCCAGCCGCTTCGGGCGGATGCTCAGCGTCCTCGCCCTGGACCTCGACCGGTTCAAGGACGTCAACGACACGTACGGGCACGCCGCGGGGGACACCGTGCTGGCCGAGTTCGCCAGGCGGATGCGCGGTGAGATCCGTGAGGTCGACCTCGCCTTCCGGCAGGGCGGTGAGGAATTCGTGCTGCTGCTGCCGGAGACCGACGCGCGGGGCGCGGCGATCGTGGCCGAGCGACTCGGCGCGTCGGTTCGCGAGACGCCGATCGCCGTCGAGGCGTACGCCGGGCCGGTGCTCGTGACGGTGTCGGTGGGCATCGCCGTCTACCCGGACAACGGCAGCACCGGCCGGGAGGTGCTGGAGGCCGCCGACGACGCGCTCTACGCGGCCAAGGCGGCCGGCCGCGACACCTACCGGGTCGCCGAGGTACGCCCGGACGTGACCACCCGGGAGATACCGGTGCTCGCGGGTGCCGTCAGCCCACCCGACGGGCTGCCGCGCGCCGGCCAGCCGGTGCCTGCCAACCGGGAGCCGGGCGGGTCCGCCCGGTCGGAGCCGGCGGTGGGCGTACCGGAAGGGTCGCCGGCGCACGCGTGGCCCGTTCCGGCCGACGACCCGGCGGACATCGACGAGGATGCGGCCCGCGCCGGCCCGGATCCCGCGCGGCCGGGGCCGGGTGGCGGCGCGTCTTCTGGGCCACACCCGCCGCGACAGAGCCGTGGCCGATAGTCTCGCGGCATGTCGGAGCACTCAGCGAACCCCTCATCGACGGCCGCCGCGAACGGCCGTCCCCTGGCGGTCAAGGCCGTCATCCCGGCCGCCGGACTGGCCACCCGGTTCCTGCCCGCCACCAAGGCGGTGCCCAAGGAGTTGCTGCCGGTGGTGGACCGGCCGGTTCTGCAGTACATCGTCGAGGAGGCCACCCAGGCCGGCATCGGTGACGTGTTGCTGATCACCGGTCGGGGTAAGACGTCGATGGTGGACCACTTCGACCGTCGCCCCGACCTGGAGACCAGGCTGGAGGAGAAGGGTGACACCGAGCGGCTGGCCGCGGTGCGTCGGCCCAGCGAGCTGGCCGAGATCTACACCGTGCGGCAGCCCGAGCAGCTCGGGCTCGGCCACGCCGTCGGGTACGCCGAGTCGCACGTCGGCGACCAGCCCTTCGCGGTGCTTCTCGGCGACGAGTTCGTCAAGCCCTCGGAGCCGCTGCTGCCGGCGATGCTCGAGTTGCAGGCCCGCACCGGCGGTGTGGTGCTCGCCTTCTTCGAGGTCGACCCGGCCGAGACCAAGCGGTACGGCATCGCCTCCGTCGAGCCCGCCGAGGCGGAGCTGACCGACATCGGTGAGGTCGTCAGGGTGACCGGAATGGTGGAGAAGCCGCAGCCCGAGGATGCCCCGAGCAACCTCGCGGTGCTCGGCCGGTACGTGCTGCCGGGCAAGATCTTCGACGCGATCCGGCGGACCAAGCCGGGCAGTGGCGGCGAGATCCAGCTGACCGACGCGATGGAGTTGCTGCGCACCGAGGGCACTCCGGTGCACGCGATCGTCTACCGGGGCACCCGCTACGACACCGGCATGCCGCTGGGCTACCTCCAGACGGTGGTGCAGATCGCCGCCGAGCGCGAGGACCTGGGCGCCGAGTTCCGGTCCTGGCTGGCCGACTTCGTCAAGGCCGACGCGGCAGGCGGATCTGGTACATGACCGCGACGGCCGACGCCGAGGCGGCCGCGAACGAGTTGACGCCGCTCGCCGACTACCTGGGCAGCGTGCTGCGCAGGTTGCGCGCGCTGCCGCCACTCGACCTCGAGCTCACCCAGGCGCACGGCAACGTCCTCGCCGAGGACGTCGTCGCGCCGCACGCCTTCCCGGCCTTCGACCAGGCGGCCGTGGACGGCTACGCGGCGCGCTGGGAGGACATTTCCGGAGGGGGCCGGGGGCCGAGCTACGTCCCGGCCCCCTCCGGCACACGCGGTGGCCGGACCATCCGGCTCAACGTGGTCGGCGATCTCGGGGCGGCGAGCTGGCGGCCGGTGCGACTCACCCCGGGCTCGTGCTTCTCGGTGGCCGCCGGGGCGCCGCTGCCGGTCGCCGCCGACGTCGTGGTCCCGGTGGAGTGGACCGACCAGGGCATGGCCGCGGTGGAGATCTTCCGCACCCCCAAACGGGGGTACGGGGTCCGGCGCGCCGGTGCGGAACTGCCCGCCGGCACCCTGCTCGCCCGCGCCGGCACGTACGTGTCCCCGGCCCTGGTCGCGGTCTTCGCCGCCACCGGCATCGGGCACGTGGTGGTCCGCCCCAGCCCGCGGGTGGTCATCGTGGCCACCGGTGACGAACTCGTCGACGTGGGTCGGGGCAGTCAGCCCGGGCAGGTCGTCGACGCGAACTCGCACGCGCTGACGGCCGCCGCGGCCGAGGTGGGCGCACTGGCGTACCGGGTGGGGATCTGCGACGACGACCCGGAGGGGCTGCGCGGGTTGCTGGAGGACCAGACCCTGCGCGCCGACCTCATCATCACCACCGGGGGCACCGGCACCGGCCCCGGAGACATGGTGCGCCGGATCCTGTCCCGCCGCGAGGGTGGCCGGGTCGGGCCGGTCACGTTCACCGACGTGGCGCTCTATCCCGGCACCGCGCTCGGGTTCGGCACGGTCGGCGCCGAGGAGGTGCCGGTGGTCTGCCTGCCCGGCGACCCGGGTGCCGCCCTGATCGGGTTCGAGGTGCTGGCCCGTCCCGCCATCCAACTGCTCGCCGGCGCCGAACCGGTGTTCCGCCCCAGCGTGCGAGCGCACCTGCTGGAGACCGTGTCGTCCCCGGCCGGGTTGCGTGAGTTCCGGCCGGCGCACGTCGCCGAGCGGCGCGGGGGCGGGTACACGGTGCAGCCACTCAGCGGTGGACCGTTCACCCTCTCCGGGCTGGCCGAGGCGAACGGGCTGCTGGTGCTCGGTGAGCGGGTCACCACCGCCGCGGCCGGCTCTACCGTGGACGTCCTGCTGCTGGACCGCCGCCGGTGACGGTGTCTCGGACGGACGGTTGGCGGGTCCTGACGGATCCACTTGCGCGCGTCACCGCCCCGCGCGGGAGACTGTAGGGGTGAGTCTCTTCGGACCCCCGCGGCCACCGGGCTGGCCGGTGGAGTTGGCGGACGGCCCGGTGTTGCTGCGGCCCTACCGGCGCTCCGACGCGGTGCCGTGGTCGGAGATCCGCCGGGCCAACCGGGCCTGGCTGGCGCCCTGGGAGTCGTCGTTGCCCGGCGGTTGGGACGAGCTGAACTCACCTGCCGCGTTCCGCTGGGTGCTGCGTGACCAGCGGCGCTCGGCCCGGGAGGGTGACGGCATGCCCTTCGCCGTCTGTCTCCGCGAGGGCAGTCGGGACCTGCTGGTCGGGCACATCAACGTGGGCAGCATCGTGCGACGAGCGCTCTGCTCCGGCTATGTCGGCTACTGGGTGGACGCCCGGGTCGCCGGCCAGGGCGTGATTCCGACGGCGCTCGCCCTCGCCGTGGACCACGCGTTCGGCCCCGGCGGGCTACACCGGGTGGAGGTCAACATCCGTCCGGAGAATCGGCCGTCGCGGCGGGTGGTGGAGAAGCTGGGATTCCGCGAGGAGTCGTACCACGTGCGCTACATGCACATCGACGGTGCCTGGCGTGACCACATCGGATACGCGATGACGAGTGAGGAGATCGCTGCCGAGGGCGGCCTGCTGGCCCGCTGGCATCGGGTCCGCGCCTCCGCCCGCTGAGAGGCTGTCCCACGCACGGGATCGGCGCGGCGCGACGGCTTCCTGGTCGGTCCACCGTAACCTCAAGTAACTGCAAGTTGCGGCGAGCGCTCTCCGGCCGGACGATCCACGCACCTAGGCGCGATCGGTGGAAGATCCTGCGGTGGGGTGGCGGTTGCTCCGAATTCGGTGACGGGAGGGGTGAGGGTGCCGACCTCGGTGCTCCTCGCCGTCCTCGCCGCCGCCGGCCTGCTCGCCCTGGCCCCGGCGTTGGTTCGCCGGTACGACGCCACCGAGCGGTTGGTGGCGGAGCGGGCGCAGTCGACGGCGCGGGTGCTCCAGCGCCGCCGGCGGCGACGTACTGTCCCCGGGCGGCAGCCGGTCCACCCGCCGCGCTCACTCGTCGTCACCCTGAGCGAGGACGCGACTACCGGAGCGTTGACCGCGCCGGTCTCCGGGCCGCCGGCGGGCCGCCGCTCCGGTCGACTGCGCGCCGTGCCACCCGCATCGAAGCGATCCCGCCGCCGCCCGTCGTCCCGCCGTCAGCACACCCCGGCCGTGTACCGGCGTCGCCGGGTGCTCGCCGCCCTGCTGCTGCTCAACGTCGTCGAGCTGATCGGCGTGCTGTTCGCCAGCCCCGGATTCTGGATCGGCTTCGCGGTCACCTTCCTGCTCCTGACCATGTACGTCGTCCACCTGCGAGGTCGCGCCCTCGCCGGGCGTCGTCGCCGCCGCGCCCGAGCCCGGGAGGCCGCCTGGTTGGCCGCCCGGCAGGCCGAGGTACGCCGGGAGCAGGCCCGCCGCGCAGCGGCCCGCCGGGAGGCCCAGCGCCGCCTGGCCGCCCAGCGCGAGGGGGTGCGCCGAGCCGCCATGGGCCTGGACCGCCCCGGCGACCTGCCGGCGGCGGTCAACGGTGGCTCGGTCTCGTACCGACGGGCCGGCGGGCTCCGCGGGCGCCCCTACGAGGCCGGCCGAGGCGCCTGACCGCCGGCATCCCGTGCTGGCCGGCGCCTCGTGCTGGCCAGCTGCCCGGCCGGCTGCCCGGCTGGCGGGCGCTTGATCGACTCGGTTTCCTGAAAGGTGGGGTGTCGGGGCGTCTAGAATGCCCCGGGTTCCTGTAACGCGCGTGGATCTCCGGGCCAGGTCGAGCGCCGCACCGGGGGCGGATTCGCGGTGAGGGCCGGCGACCTGTTAGCCTTGCTGCCGGCCCGCCCGGTGTAAGCCGGGTGGGACCGAAGCCGGTTCGCCGGTGGGGGGCTGTGGCGCAGACTGGTAGCGCACCTCGTTCGCATCGAGGGGGTCAGGGGTTCAAATCCCCTCAGCTCCACCCCACGTCAAGACCGTTTCCGCGAGTCGGAAACGGTCTTTTCCGGTTTCGCACCCCTGAAGTGCGACAGTCGAAGTCGCCTCTAGCTAGCGTTCCGCCCGCTGGAGCCAGGCTGGCAGAGAGTCGACTCGCCGGGTTCCGCCGCAATGGTCAACCTTGCCTGGTTCCGGATATAGGATGGTTCCGTTCGGAACGGAACTACCGAATTAGCCGAACCCACCGTAAGGGGCGACGCGTGCAAACCTCGCGTAAAGCTTCCCCGGATGCGCCGCCGGAGCGCGAGGTCGATGTCCTCCGCCGCGCCATGGCAGTCGTGGAGGATCGCCTGCCGTCTGGATGGTCGATCCGCCTTGTGGGTCAGGAGGTGGATCGCCGGATCGATGGTGTGGCGGAGTTAGCCGCTCCTGATGGGACACAAGCGGTCTTTTTCATTGAGGCAAAACTCTCAGTCGTCACGAGCGATCTTGCTGCGGCCCTTGACCAACTTCGCTCCTATAATCTGCCTCACGTCGCTCGTCCGGTGCCTATGCTCGCCGCGCGCTACATCGGGTCTTCCGCTCGCGCGTGGTTGGAAGAACGTGGGGTCTCCTACGTCGACGCCACCGGGAACATGTGCATCTTGCTTGAACGTCCAGCAATATATATGCGCGACAGGGGCGCTGATCGAGACCCTTGGCGAGGGCCAGGCAGGCCGCGCGGTACCTTGCAGGGGTCTCCGGCCGCTCGGGTGGTGCGCGCTTTGGTCGATTTCGCTGAGCCTATGACTGTTCCGGACTTGATACGCCGGTCTGGGGCATCGACGGGTGCAACGTATCGAGTGGTTGAGTTCCTTGAGCGCGAGGCGCTTGTTCGACGTGATCGACGCGGCCCGATAGTGGATGTCGAGTGGCGCCGAATCCTGGAGCGATGGAGCGAGGATTACGGGTTTCAACGCAGCAACACTGTCACCTCTTATTTGAGCCTGCGGGGACTGCCGGCGTTGCAGGAAAGTCTGCGGCATGCCGAAGGTTTGCGCTACGCATTAACTGGTTCTCTGGCGGCTCATCGCTTAGCGCCCTATGCTCCAGCCAAGCTGGCAATGGTTTATGTAGACGACCTAGACCAAGCCGCCGAAAAACTCAGGTTGCGCGCCGTTGATACTGGCGCGAACGTACTTGTCGCTCAAGGAAAATATGACGTCGTATTCGATCGACTGGTGCAGGATGATGGTCTGCTTTATGTGCCTCCCAGCCAAGCTGCTGTCGATCTACTAACAGGCCCGGGGCGGACTCCTGCTGAGGGGCAAGAACTCCTTGATTGGATGGGAAAGCATGAGCGGGATTGGCGACGCTGACCTGCTGGTAGCCGCACGCAGCGCGCTACTGGATGCACTGGAAGCTCTTCGCGAGCACGCCGATGCTGTGGTTGTAGTGGGAGCGCAAGCCATATATCTGCACACCGGGGCCGCGCCCATCGCCTTAGCAGAGGCGACCAAGGATTGCGACCTTGCGCTCGATGCACGGGCGCTCCCGCACGAACCGTTGCTGGAGGAGGCCATGCAGGCGGCCGGCTTCCATCTAGATGTTCACGCGCACCAGCCTGGAGCGTGGCTAAACCCCAAAGGCATTCCCGTTGACTTGATGGTGCCGGAAGCGCTTGCTGGTGGATCAAGTCGCCGCGCAGCGAAAATCCCACCTCATTCGAAAAGTGCTGCGAGGAGGGCGGTTGGATTGGAAGCTGCCGTCGTTGACCATGATAAGTTCGAAATACGTGCGCTAGCTTCCGGAGACAATAGGGTCGACAGGGCCAATGTTGCAGGCCCCGCTGCTTTGCTCGTAGCCAAATTGCACAAGATCGGCGAACGGCAGGAAATGCCTAAGCGGCTTGTGGACAAGGATGCGCATGATATCTATCGTCTGCTCGTAGCCGTCCCCACCGAGCAGCTTGCTGACAAGCTGCGGGAGTTGCGGGCTGATGATCTGGCTGGACAAGTTACTAGCCAGGCCCTGGGATTTGCTGCGGATTTATTCGCGGCAGGCCCCGATGCGCTCGGGTCGGTAATGGCGGGAAGAGCTGAGGAGGGTATCGGAGATCCCCCAGTCGTTTCGGCCGCTGCTTCTGCTTTGACTGAGGATTTGCTGACTGCGATTGGCTAGCTACGGAAAGGGCCGAACTGCCCACCAAGTCGCTTCAGGGCGGCTTGGGTGGCCCCCGGAGTTGGCATCGCCGTAGATGATCATGATCCCGGCGATCTGGCTTTGCCGCAGGATTTGCATGGTTGCCCGAGGGCTGACGACAGCAAGACGGGGGTGATCCTCCGCCTTTGGAACAGTTAGCTGAACCGCTCGGTCGTCACGGGTATCAGACCGTGCTGTCGCAGGACTGTCGTCAGGTCGGACAGGGTCGAACCCACCGCGCCGTCGGCGGCGGCGACCAGCAGGACTGTCACGTCGAGAGCCCAGGCCCGGGTGTGGGCGACCCGCCGTAGCTCCCAGTCGAACCGGTCGCCGCCCCTCTCCAGGTGACCGCTCGCGGCCGATGCGCCCGTGGCGTCAACCGGCGTATGCCAGCTCGCCCGGAGGCTCGTCACCTGGTCCGGACGGAGATCCTTGGCGAAGAGGACCCGGTAGACGCGCCGCTCGTGCCAGCCGGCCGGCGGCTGTGCCGGGCCGAGCCGCAGCGGCGCGGCGGTCGGAATCGGCTGGTGGACGAGGAAGTACGAGCGCAGCTCCGTGTCGTCGGGCAGTTGCCCGCCACCGAGCCTGCGGTAGTGACCCTCGGCCTCGACGCGAGACGTGGGGACCACCCGCGCCGACGTGTCCGGGTCGGTGCGGATGCTCCGGCTGAGGGCGGCGGAACTCCACCAGCCGGCGGTCGGCGTCCAGCCCGCGCTGTCCAGGCCCGTGCTGACGTGGTCGTGCTCCCGGGTGAACTCCTCGACGACGAGCCCCGCGACCCCGCTGGGCGGGTCAGGGTCGTCGGGTCGAGGCAGGACCAGGTAGTAGTCCAGCGAGGACGGTGACCGATGCGCCGTGGTGACCGCTGGACGAGGCGCGGTGTGCACGGGGTTGGCAGCCATCTGTGCCATCTTTCGTCGTGCTTCCGTCGTGGGCCCGGCCACCGTAGCGCCTGGCGGCCGGGTCGTGCCGGCCGCCAGGCGGGACGGATCAGGACCGGGTGAGCCTGACGGTCGAGGTGTCGGTCACGAAGACGTACTCGTCGTACGGGATGTCGTAGGCGATGGCCCGGGTGATGGCCTCGGCGAGCCCCTTGCCGAACGGGGTGGTGCCGGTCGGGACGGCCGCGGCCGTCCATTGGACCTGGCTGCCCGGGGTGCAGGTCACCTGGGTGGAGAAGCTGCCCCGAACCAACACCTTCCGGACGATCTGCGTGACCGTGCCGTCCACGGACACCGAGATGGGCTGACTGCAGGTCACCGTGCCGTGCAGGACGGCGTTGCCGTTCACCCGGTGGGCGATGCCGTCGGTCGCCACGGCGAGAGCGAGTTGCAGCCGCTCAGGCGGTGGCGGGTTGGCGATGTGCACCTCGCCGCGAGCACCCGCCGTCGCGCCGTTGCAGTACTGCTCGAAGGTGGCGTCCAGGGTCTGTACGTAGCCGTTGGAGCCGAACACCGCGTTGTTGATCGTGAAGATGCCGGTCGCGTCGTCGCAGCCCCGCCCGTTGCCGGACAGGTCGAGGCCGGGTCCGGCCCCGTTGTACGGGTATCGGCTCGTTGTCTCGTAGGTGCCCGGCACCAGCGCCGCGCTGCCGGGCGCGTCGAAGGTGAGGGACCACTGGTCGCCGTTGTAACCGCTGATGCTGACCGTCACGCGGCTGTTGTCGAGCGGACTGTCCGCCGTGAGTTGGTCGTTGTCGTCGGTGGAGTACGAGTAGGAGGCCCCGCCGGTGATGTAGTCACCGGGGTCGCCGTCGAAGGAGACCGAACCGGACTCCACGATCTGCGCCTGTGCGGGCGTGGTAAGGGCCAACCCACCCGACACACAAACGATCGACAGGGCGGCTGTGAGTGCCGCCCTACGCCAGGATCCCTGCATCCCCGTTCCTCTCTGAGGCGAGACAGCCGCACGGGCGGTTGCCCGGCGGTTACTGTCAGCTCATTACGGCACGGATTGATGGTCATAATCGGCCGGTGCGACAAGCCGAACAAAGAGGAGCGTCCGCCACCAGTCGCCGCGTACGCCCCGAATCCGGCGGGCGGTGCCCGGATGGCAGCGGCGACGCCGTATCCCCTGGCCGAGGCGTGTCAGGACCATGAGATTCGGTACGCGCTGGCGGGCCGGTCGTTCCCCCAGCTCAACAGTGGGCACCGTAGGTCCGCGTGATTCCGCTGCTGTCATCTCGCCGACACCCCGCAACCGGACGGTCCACCCGCGGGTGACACCAGTAGTAATCGGCGCTCGGGTTCACCCGGGCTTACACGGGGAGTAAAGATGACTCACACCGCTCGACGGACGCTGGCCGGCGTCACCGCCGCCGGCCTGCTGACCGCCTCTCTCGGCGTCGCTGTCTCCGCACCGGCGACCGCCGCGCCCAGGGCTGCCGCCCTCGGCACCTGCAAGATCAGCACGCTGCCGTACCCGACCGACACCTACCGTGCCGATGCGAACGTCATCGACCCGACGGGCCGCTTCGTAGCCGGCTCGGCCCTACGGAAGGAGGGCACCGACAACCAGTACCTGCTGCTGTTCTGGGACCGGAATCGGCTCACCGAGGTCGAGGCGCCGAGCATGGCGACCCCTGCCGACGTCAACGCCGACGGCGTCGTGATCGGCAACGGCTGGGGCAACGGCGGCCAGCCGTGGCGGTACCGCGACGGCCGGGTCGAGCAACTGCCGGTGGTGCCGTCCGGCACGGACATCTCCGTCACCGCCATCAACAAGGCCGGCGACATCGTCGGCCTCGGTAATGACATCGACACCGGGGAGTTCTTCGCGCTGCGCTGGCCGGCCGCTCGGCCGGGCACTGTCGAGGTGCTCGACGCCCCGGCCAATGCCCAGCCGCGAGGGATCACCGCGAACGGGACCATCGTCGGTTCCGCCGGTGACTTCGGGTACTGGACCAGTTGGGTCCGCCGGCCGAACGGCCGGTACGACGCACTCACGGTCCCCGGCGCGCAGATGTCCTATGTCAGCGAAGCGGCCGGTCACTGGGCGATCGGCCATGTCGACCTGCCGGACAGCATCTGGGTCCCGGTGCGCTGGAACCTCCGGGACGGCTCGTACACGACGCTCGACCCGCAGTCGCCGACGTTGGAGGACGTCAACGCCAAGGGCGTCGTGGTGGGCGCTGACCGCGTCGTGCGCGGCGCGACCTCCCGGGTGCTGCCGGGCGCCAGCGACGGGGTGGGCATCGGAGCGCGCTCCATCTCCGACACGGGCACCATCGTCGGGTTCCGCAACGGGGAGCGAGTCACCCCGGTGCGCTGGACGGGCTGCTGACACCACGGACAACTGACAAGTGGGGGGGGGCCCCGGCGGGGGGCCCCCCCCCCAGCACGCCCCGGCCCCCCCCCCCCGGGGTTAGAATTTGGGGCGCGGGTGCCCCTAGGGGTTGGGTTGTGGTTGTGG
>NZ_JBEZFV010000009.1:0-94571 GCF_040649655.1 Micromonospora sp. NPDC048905
CCGCCGCCACCGTCCTGCTCGCGACCCTGGTGCTCACCTACTTCTTCCTGCCTCGCGGCCGCTGGTCGTCCACCGCCTCCGTCCGACGGGTCAGCCCGCCAGGTGCGACCAGTCCCCCTCCAGGTCCTGCCAGCTGCCTCGCGCCGCCACCGTGCCACCGATCAGCACCACCACGTGGTCGGCGCGGACCAGCGCGGCGCGCTTCGCGGTCGAGCCGACCACTGTCACCCCGTGGTCGCGCAACGCCTGCCACAACGCCAACTCGGTGGTGACGTCCAGCGCCGACGACACGTCGTCGGCGACCAACAGTTCGGTACGCGGCGCCAGCGCCCGAGCCAACGCCAACCGCTGCAACTGCCCGCCGGAGAGCCGGGTGCCCTTGTGCCCGATGAGCAGACCCAGCCCACCGCCGGCGGCGGCCAGGTCGTGGTCGAGCTGGGCGGTGCTGACCGCCCCGGCCGCGTCCACCTGGTGCCCGAGCGCGATGTTGTCCGCGACCGTGCCGGACAGCACCCGCGGCAACTGGCCGACGTAGCCGACCTGGTTGGGGCGCAGGAACAGTTCCGGCTCGGTGACCGGATCACCGTTCCAGGCCAGCTCCCCGGTGTGGTGCACGATCCCGGCCAGCCCTCGCAGCAGCGAGGACTTGCCCGACCCCACCGGCCCGACGACGAGCACCAACTGCCCCCGCTGCACGGTCAGGTCCACGTCGCGGACGGCCACCGTGCCGTCGGAGTGCACCACCCCGAAACCGCGCAACTCCAGCCGTCGCAGCGGATGTCGCGGCGCGGGTGTCGGCGCGGGCGCCGTCCCGGCCGCCAGGTCGACCGCGGCAACCCCCGCGGAGTACGTGCTCACCCCGGTCATCGCCACCGTGCGCCGCGTCCAGACCCGCGCCGACGGTAGCTGGGAGATCAACGAAGCGGTGGTCCAGGCGAACCACCGTGCCGCGCCCAACGTGGACACGGCCACCAGCACCGCCCCGGCGGAGAGCGAGCCGCTCAGGTAGAGCGCCCACGCGCCGATCGGCAACAGCCCACTGGCCATCGACGGCGTGGAACGCGCCCACACCTGCACCGAGATCTCCCGCCGCTGCCGGTCGCTGCGCAGCACGTCCAGACCCGCCAGGTGGCGCAGCACCGCCGTGGTCGCGCCGGCGAGCTTCACCGTCCGTGCTGCGGAGAGCGCGGAGACCAGAGCCGTGGCGAAGGCGGCGCGCGCCGTCACCGTCGCCTGGGCGGCACGTTCGAGTTTCGGCCCGAACAGCGTCGCGGCCAGCCCGGAGACCACCATCGTGCCGAGGAAGAACAGCCCCGGTACGACGCTGCCGGTGACCGCCGTCATGGCGACCACCAGGACCAGCGCGACGGCCTGATCCAGCACGTTGTCGGCGAGCTGGACCACCCGCTCGGTGTCGCCGCCCTGCGCCACGACCTCCGCCGGGGTGTGCGAGCTGACCCGGCGCGGCCCGGTCTGCCCGTGCACCAGGCGCAGGCTGATCCGCAGCATCTGCCGCACCCACCACTGCGGGAACCAGACGTGGGTGTAGAACGGCAGCGGCAGGGTGATCAGCAGCCCGGCCACGATCCCGACTGCCGGCAGGTACGGGTTGCCGGTCCCGTCGACCAGGTCGGCCCAGAGCCAGGGCAGCACCGGGCCGTCCAGCCCCAGCAGGCTGAGCCCGAGGAACAACCCGATCGCGGCCAGCCCGTACCGGGGATCGTTGGTGCAGAGCCGGAAGATCTCCCGCAGTGTCCGGGCCGGCGGCACGGGCGGCAGCGGCGGCGGATCGGCCCGCGTCGGCCCGACCTGCTCGGCCGGCGTGACCTGCTCGATCTGGTCGGCGATCGACCCGGCCTTCGGGACGGCACCGGTCGTCGGCGGTTCGCTCGGCCAGGCATCGGCCGGATCGGGGCCGACCAGCAGGTCGGTGCCCGCGCCGGCACGGCCCATCGGTGCCACCGCGGCGTACGTGGCGGCGTGACTGGTCGCCAGCAGCTCGGCGAAACGCGTCGACGTCTCCAGTGGACCGGCCTCGACCACCGCGCCGTCGGCCAGCACCACCACCTCGTCACAGCGGCGCACGGAGGAGAGCCGGTGCGCGATGACGATGCCGATCCGGTCACGCAGCAGTCGTTCGGTGGCCCGCTGCACCCGCGCCTCGGTCACCGGATCCAGACGCGCGGTGGCCTCGTCGAGGACCACCACATGCGGGTCACGGACCAGGATCCGGGCGAACGCCACCAGCTGCTCCTGGCCCGCGGAGAGCACGTGCCCGCCCTCCCCGAGCCGGGTCGCCAACCCGTCCGGCAACTCGGCGATCCAGCCGGCCAGGCCCAACTCGTCAAGCGCCTTCGCCGCGGCGTCGAGCAGCTCCGGGTCGTAGAGCGCGACGTTCTCCGCGAGAGTGCCCGCCAGGATCTCGGTACGCTGCGGCACCAGCGCCACCCAGCGGCGCAACTGCTCGACGTCGAGGTCGCACAGGTCGGTGCCACCGAGGAAGACAGTGCCCGACGGCACGTCGACCGCCCTGGTGAGCACCTTCGCCAACGTCGACTTGCCCGAACCGGTCCGCCCGATGAGCGCGTACGAGCGTCCGCGCGCGAAGGTGAGGCTGAGCCCGCGCAACGCGGCCCCCCGGCCGCCCTCGGGGCCACTCACCTCGTACTCGAAGGTCAGGTCGCGGATGCGGAGGTCACCCTCGGTCGGGCTGGCCCCGCCGACGGGCTCCTGCCGGGCCCTGTGCAGCAGCCGCACCCGCGCCCATGCGCCCAGAGCCTCCTGGATCTCCGGCACCATTCGGCTGACGTGTTCCGCGGTGGCCCCGAAGGCCAGGGCGAGCAGCCAGATGGCGGTGAGCCGGGCGGCGTCGATCCGGCCGGTGGCCAACGCCCAGGCCCCTCCGAGTACCACCGCGCCGATGCCGCCGCGGATCGTCGCGGTGGCGGCCGCGGCCACCCGGGCGGACAACACCCAGACCAGGCTGCCCCGGGACAACACGGCGGCGGCCCGCCGGGCGTAGAGCCGCAGCACGTACGGCCGGGCCAGGCTGGTACGTACGTCGTCCTGGCCGTGCACCGCCTCCTCCATCACGGCGGCCAGGTCGGACCACGCCTCCTCCTCGCGCATCCGGGCCGGGGCGATCCGCGCCGTGGGCCGCCGCAGGCCGGCGGCGAGCAGCACCGTGAGCAGCAGCATCGCGACCCCGGCCGGCCACCACACGGCCAACGCCACGACCATCGACAACAGGCCGACGCAGAGGCCCTGGGCGAGCCGGGTGCCCTGGTTGCGGATCGCCGAGGCCACCTGGTAGACGTCCCCGTCGATCCGGTCGAGCAGCTCACCCACCGGGGTGGTCTCCAGGGTGGGCAGGTCCTGCCCGAGAGCGACCCGGCAGAGCCGGCGGCGTACGTCGGCGGACCAGTCCGCCGTCACGCCGGCCATCAGCAGGCTCACCGCGAGGTCGCTGAGCACCACCGCGACCAGCGCCGCGGCCAGCACGGCGAAGAAACCGGACGACCGGTGCACCAGGACCGCACCGGCCAACGCCGAGGCGCCCGCCTGGCCGGCGGCGCCGAGCACGATCAGGACGGCCACGACCGTCATCCGACGTGCCGAGGTGCCCCACAGATCACGGAGCAGGCGCATGGAAGTCCTCCGGACGTGGGGTGGCGGAGACTTCAGCCTGGCGGCGACGACGCCCAGATTCAACCGAATTTCCGGCCCCGAACAGGGCATCAGCTTCCGCCGATCCCATGATCGACTCGGCTTCCGTGACGTCGCGGGGTCAGCCCGTCCCGGACACCCCGATATCCGTGACGTCGAGTGGATCATGCCGTTTGGTGACCGTTGGGTGCCGGAGCGCGCGGCACCCAGCGCCGCGCATGCCCGGCGTGGCGGTCGGCGCGAGGTTTGTCCGATTCAAGGGGTCGCTGGGTGGTGACCGGCCGCACCCGTGGGGCGGAATCATGGCCGGGGCGGCGTCGTTACATACCCTGACGATCGCAGGACCACCGCCCCGCCGCCCCCGCCCCCCGGGGGTGGGAATGCGGGACCCGGCCGGGTCGTTACAGCCCCCACGAACGACCGCGGGCACCGCCTTCACGTGGGTGCCGATGGATGGGCCGCCCCCCGGAATCACCCCGGCCCGCCGGTCGTTACACCTGAACCCCGGCGCCCCGAGTCCCCCGCTCGGCAGGTCGCCGACTCCGACGCCCGACAGGGTGTCACCCCTCAGACTTCCCCCTTGTGAACGTGCAGCGCCGGACGAGGTGCTCACACCCTGCCGCCGTTCCCCCCTTTTGGCGGTCGGGGTGTTTCCTACCCCCGAAGGAGCTACCCCCATGAACACGATCATGCGTAAGAGCGTCCTGTCCGTTGCTGGTCTCGCGTTCGCCGGTGGTGTGTTCGCCGGCCCGATCGCCGCCCACGCCGCCACCCCGGTCGAGGGCAAGCCCGTCGCGGCCGCCGTGCAGACCACCGCGCCGAAGCCGCAGGGCGAGCAGTCGCACATCGACCTCAACGACGAGAAGACCGCCAACGTCAAGGCGATCATCGCCGCCACGAAGAAGGCCGGCCTCCCGGAGCGGGCTGCGGTGATCTCGATCGCGACGAGCCTGCAGGAGTCGAAGCTGGACAACCTCGGCCACCTGGGCGACATGAACGACCACGACTCGCTGGGCCTGTTCCAACAGCGCCCGAGTTCGGGTTGGGGCACGCCGGAGCAGATCACCGACCCGGCCTACTCCACCACCGCGTTCCTCAAGGGCCTCAAGCAGGTCGACGGCTGGCAGGACATGCCCCTGACCGAGGCCGCACAGACCGTCCAGGTCTCCGCCTACCCCGACGCCTACGCCCAGTGGGAGCAGCAGGCCACCGACCTCGTCGCCCAGTACTGGAACAGCTGACACCAGCACCACCCGCACGACACCGACCGCTGGCCGGCGCCCCGCAATTCGGGGTGCCGGCCAGCGGCGTATCCGCCGCCTGGTCGGCGCGAGCGAATGGGATACGCGCCGTCGGGCGTGCCGCAGAGGTGATGACCCGGCCGTGGCCGGCGGCTTTTCGGAGATCTTGGACAGTTTCCGTTCACGCGGAAACGGAAACTGTCCAAGATCTACCGGCGACGCGGCACGCGGCCGGCCCGGCACGGCACGCCGGCGCGGCCCGGCACGCCGGCGCGGCCCGGCACGCGGCACGCCGGCACGACGGCTCGGCACGCGGCACGCCGGCGCGGCTCGGCACGCGGCACGCCGGCGCGGCCCGGCACGCGGCACGCCGGCACGACGGCTCGGCACGCCGACCCGGCCCGGCGCGCGGCGCGCAACCCGACGGCACGCAGCAGGGGTCAGAAGAGGACGGTGGCGAGGGTGCCGATCGGCTGGAAGCCGCAGCGCTCGTAGACCCGGCGGGCCGGGAGGTTGAAGTCGTTGACGTACAGGCTGACGGTGGGGGCGACCCGCAGCAGCGCGTCGCGGACCACGGCTGCCATGGCGGCCGTCGCGATCCCCCGGCCCCGCCACTCCGGTGCCACCCAGACGCCCTGGACCTGCGCCGTCCGCTTGGTGACGACGGCCAGCTCGGCCTTGAACACGACCTTGCCGTCGACGAAGCGGGCGTACGCCCGACCGGCCCGGACCAGGTCGTTGACCCGTCGACGGTAGCTGCGCCCGGCGTCCTCGGCCAGCGGGGAGACGCCGACCTCCTCGGTGTACATGGCCACCGCGGCCGGGAAGAGCCGATCGACCTCGCCGGAGCGGACCTGGCGTACCTCCGGGTCGGCCGGTACCTGTGGCAGGGTGTCGGTGGCCAGCAGTGGCTGGTTGGGGCGGACGTCCCGCGCCGGCCCCCAGGTGTCCGAGAGCCGGTCCCAGAGCCCGAGCACCGCATCGGCTCGGCCGACGATGGAGGAGCAGAGCCGCTCCTCGCCGGCGAGCAGGTCGGCGAAGGCGGCCACCGCGGCGTCGGTCGCCAGCACCGGTGTGAGGTTGCCACCGAGCCAGCACAGCGATTCGAGGTTGCGGCGCGCGCCGTACCCCAGGATTCTGCCCTCGGCCCGCCACCAGGAGAGCCCGCGCGCGGCTATCCGCTCGGCGACCTGCGCGCCCGCGAACGGGTCATGGTCGAGTAGACGCTCGACCGCGCGGCGCTCCGATTCCCCCAGTTGGCGTACCGGCACCGTCAGCACGCCTACCAGCCTGCCAGATCGACCCCCCGCTCCGCCGGTCGAGTGGCAAGGCCGGCAGCGGCTCGGCCGGCCCGCTGGTCGGACGGGTCCGCCCGGCCCACCGTACGACCGGGAGCACAGTGCCCAGACCAGGATAAAAGGGCGTCGGAGTACCACAGCTCCCCGGTGGGTGGGCGAGCACCCCCGCGGCGAGCAGCCACCGCGTCAATCGCCCGGGGACTTGTCGGCGATGCATTGCCGATATATCGTTGATGCATCAGCGATAGTCCTACGGAAGGAAGAACCCGATGCGGTTCCACCGACAGCACCACCCGTTGCACGAGGCCCGGATGCGGGGATTCGGCTTCCCGCCGGTCCCGCCCGGTCCGCACGGTCATGGCCACGAGCACGGACACGGCGGCCCCTGGGGCGGTCGAGGCCGTGGCCGGGGTCGGGGCCGACGCCCCAACGTCCGAGCCGCCGTGCTGGCTCTGCTCACCGAGCGGCCGATGCACGGCTACGAGATGATCCAGGAGATCGACTCCCGCACCGGCGGTGCGTGGCGGCCGAGTCCGGGCTCGATCTACCCCACTCTCCAACTGCTGGAGGACGAGGGTGTGATCGTCGCCAGCACGGAGGAGTCCGGCGGCGGGCGGAAGCGGTTCACGGTCACCGAGGCCGGCCAGGCCGAGGCCACCGAGGCGGCGCAGACCCCGGCGTGGGCGGACGTCGCCCAGGGCACCGTGACCAGTTGGCACGACATCCGCGACTCCGGTGCGCAGGCGATGAACGCCCTGCGTCAGGTGATGATGAACGGCACCGACGACCAGCGTGAGCGGGCCGCCCAGGTGCTCGACGAGACCCGGCGCAAGCTGTACGCGATCCTCGCCGAATCCGAGTGACGAGCGAGGCCTGTGCAGACGAAAGCGGCCGTTCCCCGCACGGGGAACGGCCGCTTTTCCGAGTGAACGATCAGTGCACGGTCACGGTCGGGCCGGTCACCAGCCCGCGCAGTTCCTCGGGAAGCTCGGCGCCCATCTCGTCGGCGATCCGCAGCGCCTCCTCGATCAGCGTCTCCACGATCTGCGCCTCGGGGACCGTCTTGACGACCTTGCCCTTGACGAAGATCTGACCCTTGCCGTTGCCGGAGGCGACGCCCAGGTCGGCCTCGCGGGCCTCACCGGGACCGTTGACGACGCAGCCCATCACGGCGACCCGCAGCGGCACCGGCAGTCCTTCCAGGCCGGCGGTGACCTCCTCGGCGAGCTTGTAGACGTCCACCTGGGCGCGACCGCAGGACGGGCACGAGACGATCTCCAGGCCCCGCTCACGCAGGCCCAGCGACTCCAGGATCTGGTTGCCGACCTTGATCTCCTCGACCGGCGGGGCGGACAGCGACACCCGGATGGTGTCGCCGATCCCCTCGGCGAGCAGGGCACCGAAGGCGACCGCCGACTTGATGGTGCCCTGGAAGGACGGGCCAGCCTCGGTGACGCCCAGGTGCAGCGGGTAGTCGCACTGCTCGGCGAGCTGCCGGTACGCGCGGATCATCACGACCGGGTCGTTGTGCTTGACGGAGATCTTGATGTCGCGGAAGCCGTGCTCCTCGAACAGCGAGCACTCCCACAGCGCCGACTCGACGAGCGCCTCGGCGGTGGCCTTGCCGTACTTGCTCAGCAGTCGCTTGTCCAGCGACCCGGCGTTGACGCCGATCCGGATGGGCACGCCCGCCGCGCCAGCCGCACGAGCGATCTCCTTGACCTTGTCGTCGAACTGCCGGATGTTGCCCGGGTTGACCCGGACGGCCGCACAGCCGGCGTCGATCGCGGCGAAGACGTACTTGGGCTGGAAGTGGATGTCGGCGATCACCGGGATCTGGGACTTCTTGGCGATCGCGGGCAGTGCCTCGACGTCGTCCTGCGAGGGCACGGCCACCCGGACGATCTGGCAACCGGACGCGGTCAGCTCGGCGATCTGCTGAAGCGTGGCGTTGATGTCGGAGGTGAGGGTCGTGGTCATCGACTGCACCGACACCGGCGCGCCGCCACCGACCGGCACCGAACCGACCATGATCTGGCGGCTGGCCCGGCGGGGAGCGAGTGGCGGGGGCGGCACGGCGGGCATACCGAGACTGATAGCTGTCACTTCAGGCACTCACCTTGAGAAGAGCGTGATGGGGTTGACGACGTCCGCGGCGATGGTCAGCAGCGTGAACGCGCCACCGATCAGGATCACCACGTACGTGAAGGGCATCAGTTTGAGGTAGTCCACCCGGCCGGGGTCGGTCCGGCCGATCCGCGCGTAGACCCAGGAGCGGGCCCGTTCGAACCAGGCGATGGCGATGTGGCCGCCGTCCACCGGGAGCAGCGGCAGCAGGTTGAACACGCCGATGAAGAAGTTCAGCGACACGAAGAGCATGAAGAAGACCAGCCAGGCGTTGTTCTCCACCGCCTCGCCGCCGAGCCGGCTGGCGCCGACCACGCTGATCGGGGTGTCGACGTCGCGTTCGCCGCCGGTGAGCGCGGTCCACAGGGCGGGGACCTTCTGGGGGAGGCGTTGCAGCGCCTGTACGGTGCCGACGGCCAGGTCACCGGTGAAGTCGGCGGTCGCGCCGAAGGCTCCGACCGGCCCGTACGTCACCCGGGTCGGGGTGCTGGGGACGAGCCCGACGCCGAGCGCGGCCACCGGCACGGTGGCACCGGTCGGGTCGTCCAGCGGCGGACGCTGGGTCTGCGCGAGCACCGTGCTGGTGCTGCCCGGCTGCCCGTCACGGACGTACTGGATCTGCGCGGTCTCTCCTGGCTTGAGCGCGCGCAGGGTGGTGAGCAGGTCGCCGTAGTTGCCGATCGCGGTGCCGTTGATCGAGGTGATCCGGTCACCGTTGCGCAGCTGACCCTGGGCCGCCGGGCTGGCCGCGTCGGTGGAGGTGCACGCCCGCACCGCGTTCTCCGGCACCACGCACTGGCTGAGCTGGATCACGGCGGGCTCCTTGCGGGCCTCCGTGTCGGTGGTGGGAAAGTCCGGGTTGGGCAGGCCGGCGGAGACGGCGAGGATCCAGATGGTGACCAGGGCGAGCGCGAAGTGCGTGATCGACCCGGCGGCCATCACGATCGTGCGCTTCCACACCGGGTAGCGCCACATCACCCGCGACTCGTCGCCCGGTTCGACGTCGTCGTCCTGCGGCGTCATCCCGACGATCTTGCAGAAGCCGCCGAGCGGGATGCCCTTGAGGCCGTACTCGGTCTCACCCCGCCGGAACGACCAGATGGTGGGGCCGAAACCGACGAAGTACTTGGTGACCTTCATCCCGAACATCTTGGCGGTCAGCAGGTGCCCCGCCTCGTGCAGACTGACCGAGACGAGGATGGCCAGGGCGAAGAGGACCACCCCGAGCAGGTACGACATCAAGCTCCTTCCACCGAACCCGCGATGATCTCCTGCGCGTGCGCGCGTGCCCACGATTCAGCCGCGAGCACGTCCTCGACGGTACCTGGTTCGTCGAAGTCCGGAGCGTCCTCCAACACGCGTTCCAGGGTGTCGACGATGCCGAGGAACGGCAGTCGGCCCGCCACGAACGCCGCCACGCACTCCTCGTTCGCCGCGTTGTAGATCGCCGGGCGGCAGCGCCCGGCCTCCCCCGCGGCCTTGGCCAGCGCGACGGCCGGGAACGCCTCGTCGTCGAGCGGCGCGAACTCCCAGGCGTGCGCCGCCGTCCAGTCGACCGCCGTGGCCGCCTCGGGCACCCGGTCCGGCCAGCCGATGCCGAGCGCGATGGGCAGCCGCATGTCCGGTGGGCTGGCCTGGGCGATCGTCGACCCGTCGACGAACTCGACCATCGAGTGGATCACCGACTGCGGGTGCACCATGACGGTGATGTCGGCGTACGGCACGTCGAACAGCTCGTGCGCCTCGACCACCTCAAGCGCCTTGTTGACCATGGTCGCCGAGTTGATCGTGACGACCGGCCCCATGTTCCACGTCGGGTGTGCGAGCGCCTGCTCCGGTGTGACCTGCGTCAACTCGTCGCGTCGCCGACCCCGGAACGGGCCGCCGCTGGCCGTGACGATCAACCGGCGCACCTCGCCGCGCGTCCCGCTGCGCAGGCACTGGGCCAGCGCCGAGTGCTCCGAGTCGACCGGCACGATCTGCCCCGGCCGCGTCACCGCGCCCTTGACCAGGGGGCCGCCGGCCACGAGCGACTCCTTGTTGGCCAACGCGAGGGTACGACCACCACGCAGCGCGGCCAGCGTAGGAGCGAGGCCCAGCGAACCGACCACCCCGTTGAGCACGATGTCGCACGGCCACTGGGCCAGCTCGGTCATGGCGTCCGGGCCGGCCACGATCTTGGGAAGCTTGAAGTCGCCGGTGGCCCAGCCACGCCGGCTCGCCTCCGCGTAGAACGCGAGTTGCAGGTCCTGGGCGGCGGACGCCTTGGCCACCCCGACCGCCTCGACGCCCAACTCGAGGGCCTGCGCGGCCAGCAGCTCGACGTTGCCGCCGCCGGCACCCACCGCGACCACCCGGAACCGGTCCGGGTTACGCCGGACGATGTCGATGGCCTGGGTGCCGATCGAACCGGTGGACCCGAGCAGGACGAGGTCGCGGGGGGAAGTCACGCGGCCATTCTCCCCCACCGTCACTGAACGCCCGCTGGGAGCCTCAGCCCTTTCCCGCCCGCCCGCGCCGTGCGCCCGGCGTTTGATCGACTCGCTTTCAAGGAAGTCGCGCTATCCCCGGCACCCGGACACCCCGACTTCAACGAAGCCGTGTCGATCAAGCGTTGTCGTCAGCCGAGTCGGTGGGCGTCGCGTCCGGTGCTTCCTCGTCGAGCAGTTCGGCCGGGTCGATGGCGAACTCGAACGGCTCGCGCATGGCGAACGTGCTGCCTGCCGCGGCGGCGGCCAGCGGCCGGTACTCCGCGTCGACCAGCTCGAACAGGGCGATGGTCGGCACCCGGTTGCGCAGGTCCACCCGGAGGAAGAACGGCACTCCGACGGCTGCGTACTCTCGAGGCCGGTCGATCACGTCCTTGCGTCGGTTACCTGGGGAAACGATCTCCCCCAGCAGCACCGCCTCGGCGATGGGAACCGTCGTGCGGCCACCGCCCGAGTTACGCAGCACAGCGATGTCCGGGATAAAAAGATCATCCCCGGAGATCACGTTGATCTCCGGGTAGACCCAGAATCCGGCCTTCCGCGCAGCACGGTGCAGCACGTACGGCAACTCCCGCTCGACCGACTGATGATCGATTCCCGCGTGTGGTGTCACGATCACGCTTCCGCTCAGGACCTCAACCTTGGGGCCGTTGGTCTCCGGCAACAGGTCGAGGGCGAGCTGCGCGGTCCAGGGTTCGTCGTGCCACCGCAGCACGTCGAACGACGGCTCGGTGTGCTGCGGCGCCGGCTCCGGCGCGAACGCGGCCTGGGCCATCCGGGCTCACCCCCTCAGCGGACCATCCTGCTCAGGTCAGCCTAGCCACCGCAGCCCCAGATGCGCGTCATCGCACACCCAGTCCGCCCACGGACCACGGTGTCGCGCAGATCTTGGACACTTTCCGTCAAGGCGAAACGGAAAGTGTCCAAGATCTGCGGGCAGCAGCGAGCGGCGGCCGGTGCGATCCCCCGGGCGTCCACCCGGCACCCCCTCCGCAGAAATCGCGGGGCGGCCAACCCGGACCCGGACCCGGACCGCGACAGATCTTGGAGGGAAATCGCCCCTCCCGGGGCCGGATTCTTCCAAGATCTCTGGTGAACGAGTTCGCCGAGCGGCTCAGCGGCGGTTGGCCAACTGCTGTGCGCGGGTTGACCGACGGGCAGATCCAGACGTTGATCGCTGGAGGAACCGTGATCCTGCCATGAGCTTCGCAACCCGACCACGCTGGATCATCCACCTGCCGACCACGTTGACCAGCCTCGACGAGGTCGCCGCGCTGGCCGTGGCGTTGTGCGACTCGCTCGGCCACCTTGCCGTCGTCGACTTCGGCGAGATGACGCTCAGCGAGGAGGATGGGCATCGTGAGTCTGCTGCGCATCGCCTTCGGCACCGCGGGAGACGGCGTCACCCTGACCTTCCCCCGAGTGGACAAGAAGAACGCCGAGGCCCTCGCGGCGGCCCTGGTGCCCGTGCCGACCGCCTGACCGGGGCCGGCGCGCTTCGGCCTGGCCGCCGAGACGCACCGCGATGATCGACTCGGGATTACAGAAGTCGGGGTGTCCGCATGCCGCGGACACCCCGACTTTATGCAAAACGTGTGGATCAGGGAGTGATGACGAACTGGGAGCCCGGCTGGATGACGATGTTGCCGTCGGCCGAGTTGGTGATCGTCACGTTCGTCAGGTTGGCGTTGCCGCGCGCCCCGCTCATCGCGAGGATGCCGGCACCGTTGTTCGACTTGTCGATCTTCACATTGGTGATGGCGACGTTCGGCATGGTGCCGCCGCCGTTCTTGAACTGGATGCCGTCGAAAGTGGAGTCGATGATGTCGGTGTCCCGGATGGTGACCCCGACGATGTCCCGGGTGGCCGGGAAGAGGGTGATGGCACCGAACTCCTGGTCCTCGTTCCAGAACGCGCCACCGGTGCGGTAGAGCCCGTTGTTGGCGATCAGCGTCGTGCCGGAGAACGGCAGCGGGTCGTGGTCGGTCGCCAGCATGATGCCCGGGTAGTTCGCGGTGTCGTAGATCAGGTTGTTCTCGATCGAGTTGTCGTAGCCGCCGTAGATGGCGATGCCGTTGGCCCGCCAGGGCAGCTGGATGGTGTTGTTGACGAAGTGGTTGTCGTGGGCGATGTCGACGTTGCGGTCCTTGACGTACGGGTTGGCCCAGACGGCGAGCGCGTCGTCACCGGTGGTCCGGAAGGACGAGTTGAACACCCGCGAGTTGCGCGTGCCGTTGCTGAAGTTGATGCCGTCGGCGTACGTGTTGCGGATCCGCATGCCGCTGAAGTCCAGCCCGTCGGCCGGCCCCCACAGGTCGGGGATGTTGTCGTAGTCGCGGCCCACCCAGGCACCCACGTTGGCGTGCTCGATCCACACGTTGCTGATCTTCGTGCCGGTGCCGAAGCGACCGTTCAGACCGACGCCACCCTCGGCGTTGCCGTCACCGCCCCGGATCCGGCCCGAGCCGAAGATGGCGATGTCGGAGATCTGGGTGTTCTTGTCGATGTCGAAGCCGAAGTTGCCCTCGTGCGGGTGGTTGATGCCGCCCACCACGTTCTGCGGCTCGGTGAGCGTGTAGAGCTGCGAGTGCCACATCCCGGCGCCCCGGATCGTGACGTTGCTGATGCCGACCTGGTTGTGCATGCCCCGGTTCAGCGGGTCGTCGGTCAGGATCTTCTGCTCCTGCCGCCACTGCCCGGCCGGGATCCAGACGCAGCCGATGACACCGTTCTGGTCGTCGGTCACCGCCCGCTGGATGGCGGCGGTGTCGTCGAGCCCGTCGTTCGGGACCGCACCGTACGAGGTGATCGAGGTGCAGCCGGCCGGTTGGCTGGCCGCCGGGGCGACCTGCTCCAGGTCGATCATGTCGATGACGTAGAAGGACGCGGTGTCACCCGAGTCGCGCTGCAACTTGAACCGGGTGCCGGCCGGGTACGACTGCGCCAGCAGGGCGTTCGACTCGTCGAAGAGCCGTCGGGCGTCGGCCTGCGGGGTGTTGGTCAGCGCCTCCGGCCCGTCGGTGTTGCCGTAGAGCCAGCTGTGCTTCGACGACAGGGTCAGCTTGCGGGAGAAGGCGTCGTTGACGTACAGGCTGATGGTCGCCTCGATGCCACCGCCACCCGGCGCGTCCGGGATGGAGTTGCGCACCACGATGGAGTTGGCCTGGTTGGCCGAGGTGAACTCGACGAACTGGCCGGTGCCGGTGAGCCGTACCGACTTGCGGCCGGAGGACTCGCTGGCGAAGTTGGTGTGCCCGAAGGTACGCAGGGCGTCGGTCTCCAGCAGCGTGCCCTGGTAACGGCCGGCCTCCGCCTCGTAGGAGACGTACGGGACGGCAGCCCCGCGCCCGACCACGATCGACTGGCTGAACGCGTTGTTCGTCTCGTTGGTCTCGGCGACCGCGTTTGTGGCGTCCGCGGTGGCGGTGATGGTGGCGCCGCCGCTGGTGGCGGTCCAGCTACCCGTGACGGCCACGGTGACCGTCGCGCCGGGCGCGATCGAGGCGGTGTTGGTGTTGAGCGTGGTGCTGCCCGCCACCAGCCGGGTGACGGTGGTCGCGCCGGTCGCGGTGGTACCCCGGTTGCGCACCGCCACGGTGAAGGTGACGGACGCGCCGACGGCCGGGTTCGGCGGGTTCGAGGCGATGCTGAGCACCTGGAGGTCCGGGCCGGGGGCCTGCGCCACCACCAGCGGCGACGCCGCCGTGAAGCTGTTGTTGCCGTTGTTCTGCTCGACGATCGTGTTCGTCGGGTCGACCACCGCGGTGACGGCGTAGCTGCCCATCGGGCGGGTGCCCGCGTTGACCGAGACGGTGGTCGAGGCACCCGCGGCGAGCGCGCCCACCGTGGCGCTGCCGACGACCGCACCGGCCAGACTGACGTTGACGGTGGTCGCGCCGGCGGACGCCGACCCGATGTTCTGCACCACGGCCGAGAGGGTGACCGTGCTGACCTCGCTGGGCGAGGTCGGCGACCAGGTCACCGAGCTGACCACCAGGTCCGGGTTGGGCGCCGGGGTGCCGCACACCTCGAACTCGGCGACCTGGCCGGACGGGGCACCGGTGTTGCCGGTGAACCGCAACTGCACGTCCGCCGTGGTCGCGCTGACCGGGATGGTCACCGCGTTGGTGCCCTGCACGAACTGGTAGGCCGCCGCCGACACCAGACTGGTGTACGCCGACGACGACTGGTCGCGGCCGAGGACCTGGATGGTCTGGGTACGGGTGCCCCACGCCGAATCCGGGTTGAGCTTCACGGTGACGCCGGAGATCGAGTGGTTGGCACCCAGCGCAACGGTCAGGTTCTGCGGGTAGCTCGCCGCGCCCTCCCAGTAGGTGCCGAGCTGCCCGTCGTTCGCCTTGTCCGGGGTGAAGCTGAAGGTGGAGCCGCCCGCCGTCATGCTCTTGCCCTGCGCCACGTTGGTGCAGGCGGGCGGGTTGCTCCCGGTCCGGGTGACGGTGTTGCTGGTGCCGGAGAGGTTGCCGGCGCCGTCCCGGGCGCGGACGTAGTAGGACACCGTGGCCGTCGCCGGTTGGGTGTCCTGATAGGTGAGGACGGTGCCCAGCGTGGCGATCAGGCTGCCGCCCCGGTAGACGTTGTAGCCGGCCAGCCCGCTGCCGCCGGAGTCGGTGGAGGCCCCCCAGGTGAGCGTGATCGTGCTGCCCGACGTGCTCTGCGACAGCGTCCCCGGGGTGCTCGGCGCGGTGGTGTCACCACTGCCGGTCCGGGTGACCGTGTTGCTGTTGCCGGAGAGGTTGCCCGCGGCGTCGCGCGCCCGGACGTAGTACGAGACGGTCGCCGTGGCTGGCTGGGTGTCGTTGAACGTGGTGACGTTGCCGACGGACTGGAGGAACGCGCCGTTGCGGTAGACGTCGTAGCCGGCGATGCCGCTGCCGCCCGCGTTGTCGGTCGATGCCACCCAGTTGAGGCTGATGGTGGTGCCCGACTGGGTGTACGAGAGGTTGCCCGGCACGCTCGGCGCGGTGGTGTCCGGGGTGGTGCCGCCGCTGCCGTACACCTCCAGCTCGGAGAGCTGCCCGGCCGGCCAGCCGCTGTTGGCGGTGATGGTGATCCGGACGTAGCGGGTGGCGGTCTGGCTGACGTTGATCGTGACCGTGTTGCCGCTCGCCGGGTTGAAGGTGTACGTCTGCGACCCGACCAGGGTGCTGAACGACGAACCGTTGGTGCTGCCCTGCACGCTCAACGTCTGCGTCCGGGTCCCCCACCCGGAGGTCGGCAGCTTCAGCACGACCTGGTTGACGGACTGCGATGAGCCGAGATCGACCTGCACCCACTGCGGGAACGAGTTGTTGACGCTCTCCCAGTAGCTGCCCGCGTTGCCGTCGACGACCTTCGACGAGTCGTAGACGTCGGCGTGGCCACTGGACTGGGTGGGACGACCCTGGGCGAGGTTGGTGGCCGCCGCGGCGAACCCGCTGCTCGGTGCCGCTGCTGCCGGCTCGGCGGGGCGGGCGGCGGCCGGGTTCGCGACGGCTGTCGCTCCGACCGTGGCGATCAGCGCGGCGGCGGCCGTGGCCGCCACCATCCTGAACAGATTCGTTCGTCTCATCACTGTCCTTGTCGTCGGGGGACGGTTGCCCCGGTGGCGGGACCACCGGGCGGGGGTGCGGCGGTGCGGCGCCGGCCGACGCGCGAGGGCCGGTGTCGAGAGAGACGGAGGTCCGGGCGGCGCGGGGGCGCCGCTCGTCCTGGAAACACCAGATGGGTACGACCATCAACGGGCCTCCCCAGGAGGCCCGTTGAATCTTCCGAGAGGGTGCACAGAACAGTGCACTTGTTTGTCAAAATCTTGCGTTACTTTGGCCAAAGGTTACTGACGTGCTACGGGAGCGTCAACACTTCGACCACCGTGACTATTGACGGACTTGTCTGCCCTGGCAGCCGTCACCAGCGCCAACCTGCCCACAAATTCGGGGAAGGGGCCACCTCCCGACGACTGGAGGCGACACCTTCCCCGAACTTGCGCGGATCTTGCGTCAGGTCGTGCGAGAACGATCAGGCATCTGGTGCCCTCAGCACGAAGGTCTCCAGCAGCTCGCCGCCGTACCAGTCGCTGCGCTGGCCCACATGGGTCATGCCCAGCCGCCGCGCCACCGCCATCGACGGCTCGTTGCCCGACGACACGACGGCGTAGATCTCCCGGGCACCGGCGGCGAACTCCCGGGCTACCGCCGCGCGGGCCGCCTCGGTGGCGTAGCCGTTACCCCACGCGTCCGGGTGCAGGTGCCAGCCCACCTCGATGTCGTCGGTCCGCACCGCCTCATCCCGGCCCGGCAGCGGCTTGAGCAACGCCGTGCCCACCACCTGCCCCGTCTCGCGTACCTCGATCGCCCAGGTGCCGTACCGGCCGCCGTCGGCGGCGTGCCGCTCCTGCCAGCTCCGCAGTCGCTCGGCGGCCTGGGCCGGGTTGGTCATCGGCAGACCCGGCGCCGCGCCCAGATACCGGCTGATCTCGGGACGTGAGTAGATGTCGTAGATCCGAGCCAGATCGGTCGGATCGTCGGTCCAATCGCGCAGGATCAGGCGTTCGGTGGTGAGAACAGTCATGACCGGCGATCTTAAGGAGTGACGGCCCCGACGACAGGGAAGGAGGACCCGATGGGCAACGGATGGCAGCGCACGAAACGGATCACCAGTGCCGCGTTCCGTCCGGTGCGCGGTCGGGACCTGTCGCTGCACGCCGCCGCGATCACCTTCTACGGGGCGATCGCCGTGGTGCCGGTCGCCCTGCTGGCGATCTGGCTCACCGCACTGGTGGCCGGGGCCGACCGGGTACGCCGGCTCACCTCGTACGCCGTGGAAGCCCTGCCCACCGCGATCGGCGCACCCCGGGCGGTGGACGCGCTCGTCAACGCCGGGGTGGAACTGACCCCGCTGCTGGCACTGGCCTCCCTCCTGCCCGCGTCCCTCTACGGCGAGGGTCTGCGCCGGGCGTTCGTCTCGGTCGCCGCACCCCGCTCCGACGAGCACCTGATCGGCTGGCGGGGCCGGCTTCTGCTGCTGCCCCTGCTCGCGCCGGCCCCCGCCCTGCTGCTCTCGATCCTGCTGGCGCTCCCGCTCACCACCCGACTCGTCCGCCAGGGCGGCTGGCTCGGCGTGCTCGGCGTGGTGCTGTCGTTCCTCGCGGTCTGGCTGGTGCTCACGCCCGTGCTGGTGTGGGTGTTCCGGGTGGTCGGCCCGGCGTCACCGGACTGGCTCTCCACAATCGGGATCGGGTCGTTCACCGCGGCGAACCTCTCCGGTTTCCTGCACGGCTTCGTGCTCTTCGCCTCGCTCCCGCTGGACCTGGGCGTGCCGTTCGGCGGCTTCGACGACATCGGCGCCGGGGTGGCCGTACTCCTCTGGCTCTACCTGTTCCACGTGATCGTCCTGGCCGGCTACTCCGCCACCCTGGCCCTCTCCCGCTGGCGCACCACCCGCACCCCCACCCCGCCGAGTTGATCAAGAGCTTTGCGTCACCGGGAGGCCACTTCTTGACGCAAAGCTCTTGATCACCGGGGGCGGGGGCGGGGGTGGGGTGGGGTGGGTGGGGAGCGGAGGGGTGACCTGGGTGGTGGGGCGGACTAGGCTGCCGCGGCATGAGCAGTGAGATTCCCGCCCGCGCCGATGTCGTGATCGTCGGTGCCGGGCACAACGGTCTGGTCTCCGCCGTGCTGCTGGCCCGCGCCGGCCTGGATGTCCTGGTGCTGGAGGCCGCCGACGTGATCGGCGGTGCGGCCCGCACCGAGGCCCCGTTCCCGAAGGTGCCGGGGCTGCGGCACTCCACCGGCTCGTACCTGCTCGGGTTGATGCCCCCGGAACTGCTCGCCACGCTCGACGTACGGATCCCGGTGCTGCGCCGCGACCCGCACTACTTCCTGCCCACACCGGGCGGCCTCGGCTCGCCGTACCTGCTCTTCGGCAGTGACACCGCCGCCACCCGGGCGCAGCTCGCGGAGTTCTTCTCCCCCGCCGACGTGGCCGCCGACGACGCCATGCAGGCCGAACTGGCGGCGCTGCGCGAGGACCTCGCCCCGGCCTGGCTGGCGGAGCCGCTGACCGCCGAGGAGACCGCCGAGCGGTACGTCCGCCCAGCGCTGCGGCAGGTCTTCGTCGACCTCGTACGGGGCTCGGTCGCCGACTACCTGGCCCGGTTCGAGTTCCGCTCGGAGCTGCTGGTCAGCATGTACGCGGTCACCGACGGCCTGTCCGGGCTCAACGCCGGCCCGGACGACCCCGGCACCGGTCACAACTTCCTCGTGCACAACATGTGCAGACTGCCCGGCTCCGGCGGCACCTGGATGATCGCCGAGGGTGGGATGGGCACGGTCTCCCGGACGTTCGCCGAGGCCGCCCGCGCCGCCGGGGCGACCATCCTGACCGGTACGCCGGTGCACGCGGTGACCCTGGACGGCGGCGCGGCCAGCGGAGTCGTGCTGGCCGACGGACGGCAGGTCGCCGCCCGGGTGGTGCTCGGCGCGTGCGACCCGTACCGGCTGATGGACCTGTTGCCCGACGGCGCGCTCCCGGCGCCGCTCGGCCAACGGATGGCGGCGGTCCGCCGTCCCGGCACCACCCTCAAGCTCAACCTGGCGCTCAGCGGGCTGCCGCGGTTCTCCTGCCTGCCGGACGGTACGCCGAGCCCGTTCGGCTCGACCATCCACCTGCTGCCCGGGTCCGCGTCGCTGGTCGGCGGGGACGCCACCTCGCCGATGACCGCGCTGCGCGACATGTGGGCGGACGTGCGGGCCGGGCGGCTGCCGGCGGAGCCCACGATCGAGTGGTACCTGCACACCACCGTCGACCCGTCGCTCTCCGACGCCGCCGGGCACCACTCGTCGGCGCTGTTCGTCCAGTCGGTCCCGTACGAGTTGGCCGGCACCACCTGGGACGCGGAACTGCCCGGCTACGTCGACCGGCTGATCGAGATCGTCGAACGGTACGCGCCCGGCACCGGTGACCTGATCGCCGACGCGGTGCCGCTGCCCCCGCCCGGCATCGAGGCGCACTTCGGCATCACCGGCGGGCACATCCACCACGTCGACAACACCGTCTCGTTCACCGACCGGATGCCCTACGCCACCGGCATCGACGGTGTGTACGCCGGCAGCGCCGGCTGCCACCCGGCCGGCAGCGTCATCGGCGCAGCCGGCCACAACGCCGCCCGCCGAATCCTCACGGACCTGGCGAGCTGACCCCGGTCCCTCCCCGCGTCGAGCCCCCTCACCGCGCGAGCCCCCTCACCGCGCGAGCCCCCTCACCGCGCGATCCCCCTCACCGCGTCGATCATGGACTTGTGGTGCCTGCTTTGAGACCGTAAGCAACCTTTGTCACCCACCACAACTCCATGATCGACGCGCGCCTGGAGGCGCGGGGTCAGATCACCGCTTCGCCGGCGGGGGCCGGGGTTTCCGCGTCCACGCGGTGGGCTCGTACCTTGTGGCCCACGCTCGTCAGGCAGCGGCCGCTGGGCAGGTCGAACTTCCAGCCGTGCAGCTGGCAGGTGAGCTGGTCACCCTCGACGATGCCGAACCGGGTCAGGTCCGCCTTCAGGTGCGGGCAGCGCCGCTGCACCACCCAGTCGCCAAGCGTGATGTCCTCGGCGTCGGTGCTGCGCTCGTGCTCGTCGTACCAGCCCTCGGCGTACTGGAGTCGCTCCTCGGAGAGGCACTTGAAGAACGCGTAGACGAACTCGTTGTACTGGCCGATCCGGGCCGCCGAGAACCGGCAGGACAGGAAGAGCGAGTTGACCCAGTCCACCTCGTCGATGAAGAGCAGGTGCTCGATCAGCGACCGCTCGGTCCGGAACCGGTAGCGGACCTTCTCGTCCGCGTACGGCCGGACCTCCTTGCCGGGGAAGTCCACCACGATCGACTCGACACTCGCGCCGTCGTAGCCGACCAGATCGAAGCGGACCGGACCGCCCACGCCCTTGGCCAGGTAGATCGACTCGTCGAGCAGCGGCTCGATCCGACGCTTCATCTCGCCCAGCACGTCCACCTCGGGGTGCCGCCAGGACGCCTTCTCCGCCTCGATGATCGGGCGCTTGCGCTCCCGCATCTCCTCCAGGTGGGCGACCTTGTTCGCGAAGAACTCCTCGACCGGCACCGGGTGGGTGGTGCTCGCGCCCTCGGTGGTGACCTCGGCGACGCTGCCCGGCAGCAGCACGATCCCGTTGGTGCCACCGACCTTGGCGTACTCCGAGAGGAAGACCGACTGGTCGGGGAAGATGTTGCCCTCGTCGCCGTGGATGTCGTTGAACTGCCACAGGGCGTCGTCGAGGAAACACGGCGGGCCGGCGATCGGGAAGACGTGGTCGGCCTTCAGGTCGTCGATGTAGCGCCAGGTCCGGTCGAACTGCCGGTCCCGCTTCTGCTTGCCGAACGCGGTCTTCGCCGCCTGCGGCAACTCGTAGACCATCGGGTACCAGATCGCGCCGGAGAACTGGAGCAGGTGCGCGTGCACGTGCCCCAGCTCGGCGAAGACGCTCAGGTCGGTGGGGCGGGCGTCGTTCTGGTTGAGCAGCCGTACCCCGTCGTACTCGACCCAGAGCGAGGAGTCACCGATCGGCCCGTCGGTCGGGCTGGTCAACGCCTGAATCATGATCTTCAGGCCGCCGGGCAGCTCCACCACCTGCTCGTTGGGCGTCCTCAGGAACTTCGTGAAGCCCAGCGCCCGAAACTCGTCCTCCATCTCCGAGGTCGGGAACTCGGGGAGCAGGACCGTAGCGTCCTTCGAGACGAAATCCCGCAGGTGCTTCGCGTCGAAGTGGTCCCGGTGCAGGTGCGAGACGTACAGGTAGTCGACCTGGCCCAGGCTGTCCCAGTCGAGCAGGGAATTGTCCGGGAACGGGAACCACGACGCGAAGTAGGCCGGGTTGACCCACGGGTCGCACAGGATGCTGCCCGCGGCCGTGTCGATCCGCATGCTGGCGTGCCCGGTTCCGGTCACTCGCACCGCACAGTCCCCCTCAAACAGACAATCAGGTGTACGCCAAACGCTACCGGAGTGCGTCGGACCGCCGCCCCGCGACGCCGGTAGTGCCGTTCGACCAGCCGGGAAGGGCTCACTGGTCGGACCCTGCGCCGGGGCCGGTACGAGGCGTGCCAGACTAACCAAAGATCCGATCGCGAGGGAAGGACCGACAGTGGCAGGAAGCGAGCCGGTAACGTCGCCAGACCAGCACAAGCCCGGGCACCGCAAGGCCGGGCAGATCGGCGCCGTGCTCTCCGCACTGGCGCTGCTGGCGATGATCTGCGGCAACCACGAGGGCAGGGTCGAGGACATCTGGCTGATCGGCCTGGCCGCACTGCTGCTGATCATCGTGATCGGCGACATCGTGCTGCGGCGCAACGGTCTGCGCTCCTGACCCGACCCGCACCGGACGACAACGCCGAGGGCCCGCCCCCACCCGGGGAACGGGCCCTCGTCCGTACGTCTCGGGGTCAGCGCCCGAAGAGGATGTCCTGCACGTCCTTGAGCGCGGCGTCGACCTCAGCCTCGAAGTAGCCACCGGGCACCAGACCGAACCGGAGCGTGTCCAGGTCCTTCGGGTCGACAGGCATCGGGTTGCGGCGCTGCATGCCGCCGAGCAGGGTGTCGAAGAACCGGTCCACCTGGTCCGGGTCGTACCCGCTGCCGAACCGGCGCACCTGGAAGCTCCGGCGGATCTGGTCGACCCGGTAGAGATCGCTGCCGGGCGGGCCAGCCATCGGCGGGCCGACCATCGGCGGGCCACCCATCGGCGGACCGGCCACGGCGGGCGGGCCGGCCATCGGGGGCCCACCGATGCCCTGCTGGGCCAGCGGAGGCGGACCGGCGGGGCCCCGGCGCATGTCGCGCAGGTCCCGCTCCGGCATCCGGATCTCCGCGGTCATGTCGGTACGCCCGTGCCGCCCGGCCTCGAAGCCGTCGAAGCGCGGCTCCTCCGGGGGATAGCCGCCGGGCGAACGCTTGTCGTCCGGACCGTAGCCGCCGGGAGAGCGGTGATCGTCCGGGCCGTACCCACCGGGCGCGCGGTGATCGTCCGGGCCGTAGCCGCCGGGAGAGCGCTGGTCGTCCGGGCCATAACCACCGGGCGCGCGCTGGTCGTCGGGGGGGCCGTAACCACTGGGGCCGGCGGGCAGGCCGCGCGGCGGAACACCGTGGCCCGCCATCGGGCCGGGACCCATCGCAGCGCCGGGACCCATCGGGCCGCCAGGTCCCATCGGGCCGGGGCCGGCCGGGCCTCGCGGCGCGTCGTAGCCGCCGCGGGGGGCGTCGTACCCACCGGCGAAGGCACCGGTCGGCTCGTCGTAGCGGCCGTAGCGATCGGCGGGAGGACCGGCCTGCGCGGGCATCGGCCGGGGCGGCATCGGCTGCGGGACCATGCCGCGGTCATCGCGCATCGGTGGCCCCATCCGGTCCGGTGGACCCATCCGGTCACCCATCCGGGGGTCGCCACCGCGACCGGCGCTGGTGCGCTCCTCAAGCTCGGCCAACTGCCGCTCGACCCGGTCCAGGTGCAGGTCGACCTGCCACTCGTCGTAGCCGTTGAAGCGGACCCGGAAGACGACGTCGTGGACCTCCTGGGAGGCCACCGGCGCGCCGACCTGGCGGCCGTCGAGCGTCGCCTCGACCCGGTCGAGGAAGGCATCCACCTCGTCGACCTTGTATCCCCGGCGGAGCGCCTTGCGCCGGAAACGCTGACCCTGACTCGCCACTATGTCTCCTGGTCTCGTTCGCTACGCCCGGTCACGCCGGTGCCTCTCCGGCGCGGTCGGTGAAGGTGTCGTTGTCCTCGGCGGCGGCGAGTTGACCACACGCGCCGTCGATCTCGCGACCTCGGGTGTCCCGTACGGTGGTGGACACCCCGGCATCGCGCAACCGCCGGACGAACTCCCGCTCAACCGGCTTCGGGCTCGCGTCCCAGCGGCTGCCCGGCGTCGGATTGAGTGGAATGAGGTTCACGTGGGTCAATTTGCCGGCCAGCAGCCGCCCGAGGAGGTCGGCTCGCCACGGCTGGTCGTTCACGTCCCTGATCATCGCGTACTCGATCGACACGCGACGGCCCGTCCGGGCGGCGTAGTCCCACGCCGCGTCCAGCACCTCGGCTACCTTCCAGCGCTGGTTCACCGGCACGAGTTCGTCGCGCAGATCATCATCGGGCGCGTGCAACGACAGCGCAAGGGTCACTGAGAGGTCTTCGCTGGCCAGTCGGCGGATGGCCGGAACCAGGCCGACCGTGGAAACGGTGATGTGCCGCTGGGACAGGCCGAGCCCCTCCGGAGCTGGGCTGACCAGGCGGCGGATCGCCCCGATGACCCGGTTGTAGTTGGCCAGCGGCTCGCCCATGCCCATGAACACGACACGCGACAGCCGCGGCGGGGAGCCGACCACCGCGCCGGAGGCCGCCACGCCGGCCATGTACACGGCCTGGTCGACGATCTCGGCGGTGGACAGGTTGCGGGTCAGCCCGGCCTGGCCGGTCGCGCAGAAGGGGCAGGCCATCCCGCAGCCCGCCTGGCTGGAGATGCAGACGGTCACCCGGTCCGGATAACCCATCAGCACGCTCTCCACCAGAGCGCCGTCGTGCAGCCGCCAGAGCGCCTTACGGGTCGCGCCGTCGTCACAGGCCAGTTCACGCACTGGGGTGAGCAGGGTCGGCATGAGCTGCTCGGACAGCCGTTCCCGGGTCGCCGCGGGCAGGTCGGTCATGGCCTGCGGGTCGCGGACCAGCCGCCCGAAGTAGTGATTCGAGATTTGCTTGGCGCGGAAGGCGGGCTCACCCAGCTCGGTGACCAGCGTCTGGCGGCCGGCCAGGTCCAGGTCGGCGAGGTGCTTCGGCGGCATGGAGGCCCGGCGCGCGGCGGGGGCGTCCGAGATGGCGGGGATCAACGGCAGGCTCGTCATGGCTGGTCCAGTGTGTCACGCCCTCGGCGGCAGGTGCCGGTCCGGAGGTGTCGAACGGGCCGCCACCACCGGAGCCGGATGACCAGGACGCCGTGATTCATACCTCAGTTCACCGCCGGCACGAAGATCGCCAGGAGCAGGTACGCGGTCGGCACCGCGAACAGGATCGAGTCCAGTCGGTCCATCAGCCCGCCGTGGCCGGGCAGCAGGTTGCTCATGTCCTTGACGCCGAGATCCCGCTTGATCATCGACTCGGCCAGGTCGCCGAGGACCGCCGCACAGGAGATGGCCACCCCGAACAGGGCACCCCACCAGGGCTCCAGGTCGAACATCAGCCACAGCAGCAGCGCGCTGCCCACGGCCGCGGCGGTGACCGAACCGGCGAAACCCTCCCAGGACTTCTTCGGGCTGATCGACGGCGCCATCGGGTGGCGACCGAACGAGACGCCGGCCGCGTACCCGCCGGTGTCGGAGAGGACCACCGCGATCAGGGTGGCCAGGATCCGCATCCAACCGTCGTCGGGCGCCGCCGCCAGCAGCGCCGCGAAACCGGCGAGGAACGGCACGTAGACGGCGATCAGGGTGGTCGCGGTGACATCCCGCTGGAAGCCGGCCGGACCGTCACCCAGCCGCCAGATCATGGTGCCGAGCACGGTGACCAGCAGTCCGAGACTGAGCGCGTCCGGACCGGCGAACCAGGCCAGACCCACGGTCAGCACCCCGCCGGCGATCAACGGCACCAGCGGCGGGTGCGCGCCACTGCGGCGGACCGCCCGGGCCATCTCCCAGCTGCCGACGGCGACGGCGGCGGCGATCACCGGCAGGAACGCCAACGGGTAGAAGATCAGCGGCACCACGATCAGCGCGCCGAGACCGAGCCCCACGCCGATCGCCGCCGGCAGGTTGCGGCCGGCCCGCCCGTTGCCCACCTGCTGGGTGGCCGGTCGGTCGACGCTGGCCCGGCGTCGGCCCTTCGGCCGTCGGCCACCCGGCGGATCCGGCTCGGTCGCCGGCGGCAGGTCCGGTGCCACCTCGGCCCCGATGGGCGCGAGCTGCGCGGTCGGAAAACCGGCGTCGTCGTCGTAACGGACCGGCCCGTCGAACGGCTGCGGGCCGTCGTAACGGCCGGGCTCGTCGAACCGGCCGGGCTCGTCGAACCGCTCCGGGTCACCGGGGCGGGCCGGGGCGCCGTCCGGGCCGGCGGGCGGACGATCGCCGTACCGGCCGGCGCGACCCCGGTCGTCGTACCTGTCGGGTTGGTTCCGGTCGTCGTCGTACCGGTCGCGGCCGTCGAAACGGTCGCGCCGGTCGCGGTCGTCGAAACGGTCGTCCGGGCGGACCGCGCGGCCACGCTCGTCGTACGGGTCCGTCGGGTGCGGGTCGGCGGGTGGCCGGGTACGCGGGTCGGCGTACAGCTCAGGACCGGCGGTGGGTCGGCGTTGCCACTGGCCGGCGTCCAGGTCCTGCTCGGGCCAGGGCAGTGCCACTGGGTGCTCCGGGCGGTCCCAGCCGCGAGGCTCGCTGCCGTAGGGGTCGGGGTGGGACATCACGCACCGCGACGGGGCGCGAGAACCACCACATGACGCAAGACCACAAGCATCCCCTACACGTGCGATGTTCCTCCGATTGACCGCCCCGACGGTCGGTCGATCCCCGGTGTTCACCGCCCGGTGGCCGGGAATCCTGCCGAGCCTACTGCACCCGCCGGACCGGCACGGCGGACGAGGCACGGCGACGGGCGTCGCCCCTGGCCGGCAGGCCATCGCGACCGAAACGCACCCATCCGGTACGCAGATTCGCAGCCATCGATCCGACTCGTTCGCTGCACGATCAGGTACTGAGCCGTACCCGCCCGACGTGGTCCGCTGGGGCCGCGCCGGTCTCCGCCGACGTGACCACGGGGAAAGGGCACGCACATGTACAAGATCAGTCTGGGGGTGCTGGCGGCCGCGGCGATCGTCCTCGGAGCAGGGGCACCAGCCGCCGCCACCACCGCACCGACCAGGATCACCATCGATCGGCACGCCAGCGAACTGTTCCCGTTCGAGCCGCCCGTCGGTGAGCCGGGGGTGACGTACCCGGCGACCGCCGTCACCGCGACCGCCCGGCACTGCCCGGCCGGCATCGTCCTCATGTCGGCCTCGCTGGTGCAGGACGGCCTGCCGACCCTCTGGGCCACCGGCGGCCACGGCGCCGGCGAGATCCTCTGCGACGGTGGCACGGTCGAGCTCGCGATGGCCTTCGCCCGGATCACCCCGGCACTGCACCCCGGTCGCGCCACCGCCCACTTCTCGCTGCGCGACGCGACCACCAACGAGGAGTTCGCCGAGGGCACCAGGACCGTCTGGATTCCCTGCTGAGATACGACACGAGGCCCGTTCCCGATGTCGGGAACGGGCCTCGAAGCATGGTTCAGACCTCGAGCAGCTCGGTTTCCTTGTGCTTCACCAGGTCGTCGATGGTGGCCACGTAGCGCTGGGTCAGGTCGTCGAGTTCCTTCTCGGCGCGGCGACCGTCGTCCTCGCCGGCCTCGCCGTCCTTGACGATCCGGTCCAGCTCTTCCTTGCCACGGCGGCGGACGTTGCGGATGGCCACCTTGGCCTCCTCGCCCTTGTTCTTGGCCACCTTGATCATGTCGCGGCGACGCTCCTCGGTCATCTGCGGGAGCAGGATGCGCAGCTGGTTGCCCTCGTTGTTCGGGTTCACCCCGAGGTCCGAGTCGCGGATCGCCTTCTCCATCGCATTGATCTGCGAGTTGTCGTACGGCTTGATGATGGCCATCCGCGGCTCGGGCACCGCGATCGACGCCATCTGGGTCAGCGGCGTGGGCGTGCCGTAGTAGTCGATGATGACCTTGGAGAACATGGCGGCGTTGGCGCGACCGGTACGGATGGCGCCGAACTCCTCCTTGGCGTGCTCAACCGCACGATCCATCTTTTCCTCGGCCTCGAGGAGGGTGTCGTCGATCACCGGTCTCCTCGCCTCCTTCTGTGCTCGTGGTGGGCTCTGCTGAAAGTCGTCAGGACCGCCGGTGCCGTCGCCATCGGCGGGGCTCAGGCGGTGATCAGGGTGCCGATCTTGTCGCCACCCACCGCGCGGATGATGGTGTCGTCACCCTGCGCGCCGAACACCAGCATCGGCAGGCCGTTCTCCATGCAGAGGCTGAACGCCGCCGCGTCGGCCACCCGCAGGTTGCGGCGCAGCGCCTCGGAGAAGGTGATCGAGTCGAGCTTGCTGGCGGTGGGATCGATCCGCGGGTCGGCGGTGTAGACGCCGTCCACGCCGTTCTTGCTCATCAGCACCACGTCGGCCCGAATCTCCAGAGCCCGCTGGGCGGCCACCGTGTCGGTGGAGAAGTACGGCATGCCCGCGCCCGCACCGAAGATGACCACACGGCCCTTCTCCAGGTGCCGGATCGCCCGCAACGGGATGTACGGCTCGGCGACCTGGGCCATGGTGATGGCGCTCTGCACCCGGGTCTCGATGCCCTCCTTCTCCAGGAAGTCCTGGAGGGCGAGGCAGTTCATCACGGTGCCGAGCATGCCCATGTAGTCGGCGCGGGCCCGGTCCATCCCGCGCTTCTGCAGCTCCGCGCCGCGGAAGAAGTTGCCGCCGCCGACCACCACGGAGACCTGCACGCCGCGGCGGACCACGGTGGCGATCTGCCGGGCGATCGCCTGGACGACGTCCGGGTCGACGCCGATCGCGCCGCCACCGAACACCTCACCGGAGAGCTTCAGCACCACTCGGCGGGCGCGCCCCGGCGGCGGCGCCGTCGGATCGTCCAGCTCCAGCGTCCGGTCACTCACAACCTGCGTCATCCGCCCCGCCCTTCCCCACGCGCACGCCCCGTGCGGCGCGTACCGCGAACCTGCCGCTGCCGACCCTATGTGACGAGGAGGCCGCGGTGCCTGTCACGTACACCGGCGGCCTCCTCGTTGACGTCTTCTGCCCACGGGCGCACGTGGCGCCCGGTGGCGGCTCAGGCCTGGCCGACCTCGAACCGCACGAAGCGGGTGACCTCGATGCCGGCCTCGGCCAGCAGCTGCTTCACCGACTTCTTGTTGTCGGCGACGGACGCCTGCTCGATCAGGACGTAGTCCTTGAAGAAGGAGTTCACCCGACCCTCGATGATCTTCGGCAGGGCCGCCTCGGGCTTGTTCTCCTCGCGGGCGGTCTGCTCGGCGATGCGCCGCTCGGACTCGACGACCTCGGCCGGAACCTCGTCCCGGGTGAGGTACTTCGGCCGCATCGCGGCGATCTGCATGGCCACACCACGGGCGTCGGCGTCGCCCGCCTCGTCGCTCTTGCCGGTGTACGACACCAGCACACCAACGGCCGGCGGCAGGTCCTGGGCCTTGCGGTGCAGGTAGACGGCGGTGGTGCCCTCGACCCGGGCGAACCGGTTGAGCACCAGCTTCTCGCCGATCTTGGCGGACTGCTCCTGGATCAGGTCCGCGACGACCTTGCCGTCGAGCTCGGTGGCGAGCAGCTCCTCGGCGGTGTTCACGCCGGCGCGCTCGCCGTGCTCGACGAGCTGCTGGGCCAGCGCGATGAACGACTCGGTCTTGGCGACGAAGTCGGTCTCGCAGTTGAGCTCGAGCAGCGCCTTGCCGGAGTGGGCGACCAGGCCGTTGGCGGCCGTACGGCCGGCCCGCTTGCCGACGTCCTTGGCGCCCTTGACGCGCAGGATCTCGACGGCCTTGTCGAAGTCGCCCTCGGCCTCGGTCAGCGCCTTCTTGCTGTCCATCATGCCGGCGCCGGTGAGGTCGCGGAGCTTCTTGACGTCCGCGGCGGTGATTTGGGACATGGCTCTCTCTTCGGTGTTGAGACGGCGTGTGGATGGTCAGAGGTGCCGGTTACCCGGATCCGGGCAGATCGTGCCCGGCGTACCGCCGCTGCCCGCCGTCTGCGAAAACGGACGGGCAGCGGCGATGCGATCACTCCGCGGTGGCGGCCGCCGGCTGCTCGGTGGCAGCAGCGGCGGGCTGCTCGGCCGGGGCGGCGGCGGGCTGCTCGGTCGCCGTGGCGGCGGGCTGCTCGGCGGCGGCAGCGGCCGGCTGCTCGGCCGGGGCGGCCGACTCGTCGGCCTTCTTCGGCTCCAGCAGCTCGCGCTCCCACTCGGTCAGCGGCTCGTCACTCGCGACACCCTCGGGCTTCTCGTCGTTGCCCCGGCGACGGCCGGAACGCGCGATCAGACCATCCGCGACGGCGGCGGCCACGACCTTGGTCAGCAACTCGGCCGAGCGGATCGCGTCGTCGTTGCCCGGGATCGGGAAGTCGACCTCGTCCGGGTCACAGTTGGTGTCCAGCACCGCGATCACCGGGATGCCCAGCTTGCGGGCCTCGTCGACGGCGATGTGCTCCTTCTTGGTGTCGACGATCCAGACCGCGGCGGGAAGCTTCTGCATGTCCCGCAGACCACCGAGGGTGCGGGTCAGCTTGATCTTCTCGCGGGAGAGCTGCAGGGTCTCCTTCTTGGTGTAACCGGCGGCGGTGCCGCTGAGGTCACCCAGGCCCTCCAGCTCCTTCATCCGCTGGAGCCGCTTGTACACCGTCTGGAAGTTGGTCAGCATGCCACCGAGCCAGCGGTGGTTGACGTACGGCTGGCCGACCCGGGTCGCCTGCTCGGCGATCGCTTCCTGGGCCTGCTTCTTGGTGCCGACGAACAGGATGCTGCCACCCTCGGCGACGGTCCCACGCACGAACTCGTACGCCTTCTCGATGTACTCGAGGGTCTGGCGCAGGTCGATGATGTAGATGCCGTTGCGCTCGGTCATGATGAAGCGCTTCATCTTCGGGTTCCAGCGCCGGGTCTGGTGCCCGAAGTGGACACCGCTCTCCAGCAGCTGGCGCATGGTCACGACGGCCATGGTTGGGGTACTCCTCAAGATCCCTGGTTGTCACGCCCGGCCGGTGGCCGGGCGTCCTGGCGCCTGGTCGCCGACCCATGGTGGACCCGATCAAGATCGGGACCAGGGAGGCCGTCGCTCCACGACGATTCGTGAAGAGGGCGCGCGAGGTCGACCGCACGAGGCGGTCGCCAGTTGGCCAGTGTACGCCCCTCACCCGTCCACCCGCCCCGGGGTGCGCGGGGTGGGCCGCTCAGCTCCATCGCGGAAGTTGCCGGGAAGATCGCACTGGTTCGCGAAAATAGTGCCCTCCGCGTCGCAGGAGGCCACTATTTCCTGGTTGTTGTCCCAACCCGGCGGCGCCGTGTCCCCCCACGGAACTGCTGGACCCGAAGGCGCGAGGCCGGCCGGGTCAGCCGGCCGCGAGTGCGGCGGCGAGGAAGAGCACGAGGCCGACGGTCAGGTAGGCGGTGGGTGGGCGCAACCAGCCCCGACCACCGTCGGCGAGCGCCAGACCGCCGGTTCGCAGCCCGTAGAGCCCGGTCGCGAAGATCGGCAGCCCGGCAACCAGGGCGATACCCACCACCACGTTCCCGGCGTCCACCGGATCGCCGGTCACGCCCGCCAGCAGCACCCGCAGCGCGGGGATCTCGAAGATCAACACCAGCAGAGCGAAGAGTACGGCCAGCACCGGCCGTCGGGTCCGGTAGACGCCGTCGGCCACCGGGGCGTAGGTCGGCGGCTCCGCGGCGGGCAGGTCGGGCCGGGGGCCGATCCCCGGCATCGGACCGGTCGGCATCTCCAGGGGGTGCGGCGTGTCGCCGGCCCGGGTCGGCTCGACGATCGGGTAGCCACCGAGCGGGGCGGGACGAGCCTGCTCGGCGAACACACCGCCCGGCGGGACGGCCGCCGACGGAGTGTCGCGGGCGGCCTCCGGAGCGGGACCACTCAGCGGGGGGCCACTCAGCGGGGGGCCGGTCAGCGGGGGCGTCGCGGCGGTGGCCTCCCGGGCCGCCCGACGACCGGGCAGCTCACCGGAGATCTCCGAGGGGTCCCGATCCGCCCGCCGCGAGCGGGTGGCCCGATAACCGTCCACCTCCGGTCGTGCGGCGCCCGGGTCGACCGCACCGAAACGCCCCGAATCTGCCTCACTCACCCCGAACCGACCGGCCTGACCGTCCAGGGCGCCGAAGCGACCCGAGTCCGACTCGGGCGTACCGAAGCGGGGTGCGTCCACCGCACTCAGTCGACCCGAGTCCGACTCCGGCGTACCGAAGCGGGATGCGTCGACGGCACCGAAACGTCCCGAGTCCGACTCCGGCGTACCGAGGCGGCCCCCGTCCACCGCACTCAGCCGACCTGAGTCGGACTCAGGCGTACCGAAGCGGCTGGCGTCGACGGCGCCGAAGCGTCCCGAGTCCGGCTCGCGGCGCCGGCGGACGCCGGTGTCCTCGACGGAGCGGCTGTCTTCCGCACCACGCTGCTCGGGGATCTCGCCGTCCCGGTACCGCGATTCGCCCGCGCCGCGCCACTCCGACTCGCCGTAACCGCGACCCCGCTCGTCGGGGTACCAGCGCGACTCCTGATCTTCCGGAAAACTCCGTCGTCCGTCCACGTCAGGCACCGTATGCGACCGGCCACGCCCGCGCCATCTCAGCCCGGTCGGCCACGCGCCACCGGTCCCCGCAGCGCAGGCAGCCGCGCTGCCGGCATCGGTCGGGGAGGCCCAACGCCGCTAGCACACCGCGGGCATGATCGTCCGGCTGTCCACAGCGACCCCGTTGTCCACAGGTGAGCCACCGTCGGAGTAGCCGCGGTGGTACCCGGGCGGGCACGGTTCCGGCCATGACGAAGCGGAACCAGGCGGTCGGCGCGTACGGCGAGCGGTGCGCCGCCCGGCACCTGACCGAGGCGGGTCTTCGCCCCATCGCCCGAAACTGGCGCTGCCCGGCCGGGGAGATCGACATCATCGCGTGGGATGGGCCGGTGCTCGCCTTCTGCGAGGTGAAGACCCGCCGAGGCGACGACTTCGGCACCCCGGCCGAGGCGGTCGTGCCGGCCAAGGCCCGTCGCCTGCGAGGGCTCGCCGCGCGCTGGCTCTCCGAGACCGGCACGACCGCCGACGAGGTGCGTTTCGACGTGCTGTCGGTGCGGTTGCCCGACGCCGGCCCGGCACAGGTGGACCACCTCAAGGGCGCGTTCTGAGATGCGCGCCCCGAAGGATCGGTGACGCGCCGTGAGCTACGCGAAGGTGCTCTGCGTCGGGCTGGTCGGGGTCACCGGCCACCTGGTCGAGGTGGAGGCCGACCTGGCCGCCGGCCTGCCCGCCGTGGTGATCTCCGGTCTGCCGGACACCGCCCTGCACGAGGCCCGCGACCGCGTCCGCGCGGCAGTGGTCAACTCCGGCCAGCGCTGGCCCAACCGGCGGATCACCCTCAACCTGCTGCCCGCGACGCTGCCGAAATCCGGCTCGGCCTTCGATCTGGCCATCGCCGCGGCGCTCCTGGGCGGCTCGGGTGAGCTGCCGCTGCTTCCCCTGGAGGGGGTGGTGGTCCTCGGCGAACTGGGGTTGGACGGCACGGTCCGGCCGGTGCGCGGTGTGCTCCCGATGGTCGCCGCCGCGGCCCGGGCCGGCATCGCACGGGTGATCGTCCCGCTCGGCAACGCCGCCGAGGCCGCGGTCATCCCCGGAGTACGGGTGCGAGCGGTGGACTCCCTGCACCGCCTGGTCGCCTTCGTTCGGGACGGCGCCCCGCTGATCGAGCCTCCGGAGGCCACCTCGACGCCGGCCGTCGACGGGCCGGATCTCGCCGACGTCGCCGGGCAGCAGTTCGGCCGCCGCGCACTGGAGGTCGCCGCGGCCGGCGGGCATCACGTGGCGCTGCTCGGGCCGCCGGGCGCCGGCAAGACGATGCTCGCCGAGCGGCTGCCGTCGATCCTGCCCGAGTTGGACGACGACGCGGCACTGGAGGTCACCGCCCTGCATTCGGTCGCCGGGCTGCTACCGCCGGGCGGTCAACTGCTGCGGCGCCCACCGTTCCAGGCGCCGCACCACACCGCGACCGTGCCGTCGCTCGTCGGTGGCGGCTCGGGGCTGGCCCGACCCGGCGCGGTGTCGCTGGCGCACCGCGGCGTGCTGTTCCTCGACGAGGCACCCGAGTTCAGCAAGGGCGCGCTGGAGGCGCTGCGCCAACCGCTCGAAGACGGCCGCATCCGGCTCACCCGCAGCGGGGGCGGCACGGTCTATCCGGCCCGAACCCAGTTGGTGCTTGCCGCCAACCCTTGCCCGTGCGCCCAACCAGCAGGCGACGCCCGCTGTGAGTGCAGCCCGCTGGTTCGCCGCCGCTACCTGGGAAGGCTCTCCGGGCCACTGCTCGACCGGATCGACGTCCAGGTGCAGCTGATGCCGGTGCGGGCGGCCGAGCTGATGGCGACCGACGGCGGCGTCGAGCCCTCGGCGACGGTCGCCGCCCGGGTGGCGGCCGCCCGGCAGGCGGCGGCCACCCGCTGGGCCGGCCTCGGTCGGCGGCTCAACGCCGAGGTGGAAGGCCCACACCTGCGCCGACCGCCGTGGCGGCTGCCCGCCCGGGTCACCGCCGAGTTGCGGAGCCGGCTCGACTCCGGCTCGCTGTCCGCCCGCGGCTTCGACCGGGTGATCCGGATGGCGTGGACCATCGCCGACCTGGACGGTCGGGACCGACCAGACCTGAACGACGTCCGGGAGGCGCTGCAACTACGGACAGGAGAGGCGACGTGAGCGCCGATGACGACCGCAGGCTGGCCCGGGTCGCACTGACCTGGCTGGCCGAGCCGGGCACCCGCGTGGTCCACCAACTGGTCGAACGGCTCGGCCCGGTGGCGACTCTGGACCTGCTGCTCGACGGCGGCGGCCCGGACGGCCGGCTGCGTACCGCGGTGGCCGCCCGGTCGGTGGCCGGCGACGCTCGGGCGGTGGCGGCCGAGGCGCTGGACCGGGCGGACCGGCTCGGCGCCCGCCTGGTCACACCCGACGACGAGGAGTGGCCGGCACGGGTGGCCGGCCTGTCCACGCTGCGCCTGCCGGACGTCAGCCGCCGGGTGGACGGTGAGACCGCCCCACCGCTCTGCTTCTGGGTACGCGGGGCCTGGCCGCTGGGTGCGGCGCTGGACCGTTCGGTGGCGGTGGTCGGTGCGCGGGCGGCCACCGCGTACGGCCAGCACGTCGCGACCGAACTGGGATACGGGCTGGCCGAACGGGACTGGACGGTCGTCTCCGGTGGCGCGTTCGGCATCGACGCGGCCGCGCACCGGGGTGCCCTCAACTCGGGCGGCCTGACCGTCGCGGTGCTCGCCTGTGGGGTGGACCGGCCATACCCGATGGGCAACACCGCGCTCTTCGACCGGATCGCCGACACCGGGCTGCTGGTCAGCGAGTGGCCACCCGGCGCGGAGCCGCTGCGGCCCCGGTTTCTGATCCGCAACCGGGTCATCGCCGGGGCCACTCTCGGCACCGTCGTGGTGGAGGCGTCGGCGCGCAGCGGCGCGACGCAGACCGCCCGGCGGGCCATCTACACCAATCGGGTCGCCATGGTGGTGCCTGGCCCGGTGACCTCGGCGATGTCCGTCGGCGCGCACGAGCTCCTGCGCGAGTACCCCGACAAGGCTCGGTTGGTCACCGGGGTGGCGCACGTGCTCGAGGAGGTGGGGCGGATCGGGGCCGACCTGGCGCCGGTGGCGCGCGGACCGCAGCGGCCCACCGACGCGCTCGACGACGAAGCGCGGTCACTGCTGGAGGCGCTGCCCCGCCGCGGCGCGATGGGCGTGGACCGGCTCGCGGCCCGCGCCGGTGTCGACGTACGGACCGCGTTGCGCAAGCTGTCCTTGCTCGAGGAGTTGTCCATGGTGGTTCGTCGAGACGACGGCTACGCCCTCGCCCCCCAACCCTCCGTCAAGAAGGGGGAGACTCGGACCTGAGATGGACGAGCACGTCGCGCTCCCAGGCCGCCAGCTCCGCGGCGAAGGCTCTACTACCGGCGTCGGTTTCGTCGAGGTACGGCCTGAGCGCGCGGGCCGCGGTGACCAGCCCGGCAGCCAGGACCAGCCGGCGCATCTCTTCGGGACCCAACAAACGCCACTGCGGCGCGACCCGAATCGCCTCCGCCGTCCGCATCGGCAGCGCGGCGTTGAACGCGGTGATCGCATGCCGGGGGTCCAGCAGCGCGACCTCTCGGGTCGAGACGCTGTGGGTGAGAGCGAAAGCGGTCAGGAGCAGCCGTCGGACGGCCGCCTCCCGGGCGTCGATGCCATCGGCACGTTGCGTCCGATCGAGCAGCACGTCGTAGGCGGCGGAGTAGGCCGGCCACTCGGCCGGCGCAACCTCGGCGCCCTCCCGATGGAGGCGCCAGGTGAACAGTTGCAGGACGCCCAGCCATTCGTTGCCCGTCCACTGGACGTCGTGGTGCTCGGATGAGCGGAGCCAGGTGACGAGGCTCAACCGGTCGAGCCTTGTCACCCGCTTCCAGTCAGCGGTCACCGGATCAGCACACCGAGGGCGTCGGTTGTGTTCATCGATCTCCAAATCGAGCAGCCGCGGCGGGTGTTGCCGATGATGACCGCCTCGTCGCCGACGAACCTTGGCACCACCACGACGAGGGTGGCCATCGGTCGATACCGCGCAGGTGACCCTACCGGCGGATCGCGGGGGCACGCACCACCCGCCTCAGCGTCGCGTTGCCCAGCTTCGCAGCGAGTCACGGTAACCAGCGAAACGTGGCCAGTCCGACGAACACCGGCACCGTGGCGGCCGGTGACCCTCGTCGCTCGGCCGTAGGCTGGTGCCGTGCTAGCTGCCGGTAAAGGTGCCTGGGCCGCTGGACCGGTCCGCAAACCGGCGCGGCCACGATGAGTCGGCCCGATCGAGGCACCCGGGCCATGCACCAGGCGCTGCCGCCCGAGCTGCGCGACGCCGTCGACGACTTCGCCGCGCACCTGTCCCGGGTGCGTAACCGGTCGGCGCACACCGTCCGCGCGTACGTCACGGATCTCGTCTCGTTGCTCGACCACGCCGTACGGATGGGTTGCGTCGACCTCGCCGACCTGGACCTGTCGGTGCTGCGCAGTTGGTTGGCGCGGCAACGCACCACCGGGGCGGCCCGCACGTCGTTGGCCCGGCGGGCAGCGTCGGCGCGGGCCTTCAGCGCCTGGGCGCACCGGGCCGGGCTGCTCCCCGCCGACGTGGGGGCCGCGCTGGCCAGCCCTCGGGCGCACCGGGAATTGCCAACCGTCCTGCGCGCCGACCAGGCCGCCGCCCTGGTCGAGGCACCGGCCCGGCCGGCCCCGCGCACGCCCGCGCCTCGATCGGCCGAGGCACCGGCCGAGCAGGCCCCGTTCGCAACCGCGCCGCCATCGGAAGCGGCGAAGGACACCGCGACGGAGGCGGTGCCGTTGCGGGACCGGGTGTTGCTGGAGCTGCTCTACGCGACCGGGGTACGGGTCAGCGAGGCGTGCGGGTTGGACGTCGGCGACGTCGACCACAGCCGGCGGGTGATCCGGGTGCTCGGCAAGGGTGGGCGGGAGCGCGCGGTGCCGTACGGGGTGCCCGCGCAGCGAGCGTTGGACGACTGGTTGCGCCGGGGCCGCCCGGCGTTGGTGGGCGCCCGCTCCGGAGACGCGTTGCTGTTGGGTGCCAAGGGCGGTCGGCTCAACCCGACTACGGCGCGTCAGATCGTCGGCGCGTACGCCGAGGCCGTTGGCCTGCCCCGGACGAGCCCGCACGGTCTGCGCCACTCGGCGGCCACCCACCTGTTGGAGGGCGGTGCGGACCTGCGGGCCGTCCAGGAGCTGCTGGGCCACTCGTCGCTGGCGAGCACGCAGATCTACACGCACGTGTCGGTGGAGCGGTTGCGTGCCGCCTACCGTCAGGCCCACCCGCGCGCCTGATGTCGAGCGGAAACGCGCCGCCCACCGGCAGGCCCACCCGCTCGCCCGATCAAGCACCGGAGGCGAACGAGCCCGACGGTTACGATCATCAGGTGAGCGTCCCGCAGCCCCCTGAGCCGATCCCGGGCGCCCGTCTGCTCTTCTCCCTGGACCCGGCGGTCAGCCATCTCAACCACGGCTCGTTCGGCGCGGTCCCGATCGCGGTGCAGCGAGCCCAGCAGCGGCTGCGCGACGAGATGGAGGCCAACCCGCTGCGCTTCTTCACCCAGGGCCTGGTCGACCGGATCGCGCACACCCGCCGGCACCTCGCCGGTTTCCTCGGCGCCGACCCCGACGGCAGCGCCCTGGTGGGCAATACCACCACAGGTGTCGCCGTGGTCCTCCAGTCGCTGGGCCTGCAACCCGGCGACGAGGTGCTCAGCACCGACCACGGGTACGGGGCGGTGAGCCTGGCCATCCAGCGCGAGTGTCGCCGCACGGGGGCGGTCAGCCGCGTCCTGCCCATCCCGCTGGACGCCACCGACGAACAGATCGTGCAGATCGTCCGCGCCGGGCTGCGCCCGGGGCGGACCCGGCTGCTCGTCGTCGACCAGGTCACCTCGGCCACCGCGAAGCTCTTCCCGGCCGCCGCCATCGTCGGGGCGTCCCACGAGCAGGGCGTGCCCGTCCTGGTGGACGCGGCACACGCCCCCGGAATGCTGGCCACCCCGGTGAGCGGCATCGGTGCCGATTTCTGGGCCGGCAACCTGCACAAATGGGCGTACGCCCCGCGCGGGACCGCCCTGCTGACGGTGGCACCGCGGTGGCGGGACCGGATCGAACCGCTTGTGGTCTCCTGGGAGCAGGAGTCGGGTTTCCCGGCCCGGATCGAGTGGCAGGCGACGCTCGACTACACGTCCTGGCTGGCCGCCCCGGCGGGGCTGTTCACGTTGCGAAGTCTCGGCCTGGACCGGGTGCGGGCGCACAACGCCGCGCTCGCCGCGTACGGCCAGCGGGTGGTGGGGGACTCGCTCGGGGTGGCACCCGCCGACCTGCCCGACCCCGGCGGGCCGGGGGTGTCGCTGCGTCTCATCCCGCTGCCGCCCGGCACGGGCACCACGATCGACGCGGCGCGGGCGTTGCAGGCGCGGATCGGCGAGCGGCTCGCCACCGAGGTGGCGGTGATGAGCTGGAACGGCCGTGGGTGGCTGCGGCTCACCGGTCAGGTCTACAACACCGCCGACGAGTACGAGCGGCTGGCCGTGCGCCTGCCGGCGCTGCTCGCCCAGCGCTGACCTCACCGCCGCCGGCTCCCCCGACCGGGAGTAGGCGCACCGGGCCGAGGCCGAGCAGGGCAAGCGGATCGAGATACTCCTCGTCCCGGCGGAGTCCCCAGTGCAGGCACGCCTCGGCCGGGCAACCCGGATGACCGGGCAGCAGCCCGCCCAGCGGTGTGCCGGCGGTGACCGGCTGGCCGGGTCGTACGGCCGGTTGGACCGGCTCGTGGGTGGTCCGCAGGCCACCGGCGTGGCCCACGGTGACCACCGGCCGGCCGGCCACCAGGCCGGCGAAGAGCACCGTGCCCGGCCCCGGGCTGCGGATCACCGCTCCGGCCGGGGCGGCCAGGTCGACGCCGCGGTGGCCCGGCAGCCATGGTCGCGGCGGCGGGTCGAACCGGCGCACCGGACGAGGCGGCCCGTCGACCGGCCAGCGAAACCGCCCGGCCGGTGCCGGGTCGGCCGGCGGTGGGTCGGCGAGCGGGACGGTCCGGGCGGCGACCGGCACGGTCGACGTCGGTGGTTGGCCGGGCACCGCCACGACCAGCACCGCCAGCCCGCCGAGCTGGACGGTCAGTGCGAGCGGAAGCGCGACGCAGGACAGCAGCGTGCGGCGGATCGAATGACCGGATCGTGGTCGCATGACGGCAGCCTCGGCCGAGGCTGGCTCGTCCGCCAGCCCGGCCGACGGGGCTGTGGACAACCGGGGTGGCTGTGGACGACCACCCAACAGCTTCGGTGATCTGTTATGCGGACGCCGTCCACGGCCCAACCGGCCGACCGCACTCCGCCTCGGCTTGACCGCCCTTGTGAAACAGGCCCTAGGCTGGACCGAGTACGGCGGGTGCCGCCGTGTGGACCGGGGAGGCCCAGGTATGACCACTGTCGATGACCGGACGCCGACGGTGGCCGACGTGAGCGGCCCGTCCCGGCTCGCGGGGCCGGACGAGGCGATCAGCGCCGAGGAGTTGCAGCTCGCCGCCCGCAACCACGGCATCCCGTTGGAGGCGCTGCGTTACGACGTCACCCCGGCCGGGCTGCACTACCTGCTCATCCACTACGACATCCCGGAGCTGGACGCGGCGTCGCACACGCTGACCGTCGGCGGCGCGGTGGACCGGCCGCTGACGGTCACGCTCGCCGAGCTACGCGAGCGACCGCGGGTCACGCACCAGGTGACGCTGGAGTGCGCCGGAAACGGCCGAGCCCTGCTGCACCCTCGGCCGGTCAGCCAGCCGTGGCTGGTCGAGGCGGTCGGCAACGCCGAGTGGACCGGCACCCCCCTTGCTCCGCTGCTGCGGGAGGCGGGCCTCGACCCGGCCGCGGTGGACGTGGTCTTCACCGGCGCGGACCACGGCGTCGAGCGCGGGATCGAGCAGGACTACCAGCGGGCGCTTCCGGTCGCCGACGCGCTGCGCGAGGAGGTGCTGCTGGCGTACGAGATGAACGGCGCTCCCCTGCTGCCGCAGCACGGTGCGCCGCTGCGGCTGATCGTGCCGGGCTGGTACGGCATGGCGCACGTGAAGTGGGTCCACTCCGTCGACGTCCGGACCGAGCCGTTTGAGGGTTATCAGAACGCGGTCGCCTACCGGGTGCGCACCGACGCCGACGACCCGGGCGTGCCGGTAACCCGGATCGAGCCCCGTGCGCTGGTCCGGCCGCCCGGCTTTCCGGACTTCATGTCCCGTCGCCGGGTCGTGCGGGCCGGCGCGTGCACGGTGGACGGTCGGGCCTGGTCGGGGCACGCGCCGGTGGTCGCCGTGGAGGTCACCACCGACGGTGGGCAGAGCTGGGCTCCGGCCGAGCTGGACCCGGCCGGCGGGGGCGACTTCGCCTGGCGGCGTTGGCGGTACGAGTGGACCGCCACCCCGGGCCGGTACGTGCTCGGCGCGCGGGCAACCGACGCGTCCGGGCGGACCCAGCCGGTCGAGCAGCCGTGGAACCGTGGCGGCTTCGCCAACAACCTGGTGCAGCGGGTCGAGGTCGTGGTGCCGGCCGAGTGACCGGCGGGTGCCACGTCACGGGTGGGGGACCCGCGGTGCGGCCGAGCGGTGCGGTTGCGGTCAGCCGCCGAAGCCGGAGTCGGCGGGCAACGAGATGTCGGGCTTCTCCAGCTCTTCGACGTTGACGTCCTTGAAGGTCATCACTCGGACGTTCTTCACGAAACGGGCCGGACGGTACATGTCCCACACCCAGGCGTCGTGCATCTCGACCTCGAAGTAGACCTCGCCGTCGGAGTTGCGCACGTGCAGGTCGACCTGGTTGGCCAGGTAGAACCGACGCTCCGTCTCCACCACGTACGAGAACTGGCGGACAATGTCGCGGTACTCCCGGTAGAGCTGCAGCTCCATCTCGGTCTCGTACTTCTCGAGATCTTCCGCGCTCATCGCACTCCGCCTTCCATGGCCACATCTTCCCCCACCGGCGTCGGAGGCCGAGGCTGCTCGCCCAACGCCACGCCGACGGTACCCCCTGACGCCCCGGAGCGCTCCATCGGCTCGTCCCGGCCGGGACCGCCGGGACGTCTGGCGCGCGGCGGCCGTCCGTCGCGGCCGGAGACCGTAGCGACATTGACGTACGAGAACCGGTGCTCCCGGCACGGTCCGTGCTCGCGCAGCGCCGCCGAGTGCTCCGGGGTGATGTAACCCTTGTGCTCGGCGAAGCCGTACGCCGGGAACACCCCGTCCAACTCCACCATCAACCGGTCCCGAGTGACCTTGGCGAGGACGCTCGCCGCCGCGACGCACGCCGCCACCCGGTCACCCTTCCACACCGCGAGCCCCGGCACCCCCAGGCCGTCCACGCCGAAGCCGTCGGTCAGCACGTACTCCGGCCGGGTGGTGAGCGAGGCGAGCGCCCGGCGCATCGCGGCGAGGTTGCACACGTGCAGGCCCCGGGCGTCGACCTCCTCGGCCGGGATGACCACCACGGCGTACGCGAGGGCGCGGTCCACCACCTCCGCGTACACCCGTTCCCGGCTGGCCGGGGTGAGCAGCTTCGAGTCGGCCAGCCCCTCGATCTCGCCGCGCCGACCTTCGGGCAACACCGCGGCGGCGGCGACCAGCGGACCGGCGCACGCCCCCCGGCCCGCCTCGTCGGCGCCGGCGACGTGTCGGAAGCCGCGGCGTTGCAGCGCCCGTTCCAGGGCGTACAGGCCGGCCTCACGGCGCACCACGGTGCGCGGCGGGGTCAGCACGGCGCCTCGCCCTGGCCTGCGGTGGTCGACATCCCCAGCCGGGTCAGCAGGGCGGGCAACTCCGGTGGGTAGAACCGGTCGCCGCTGGCCACCAACTCGGTGGGAAGCCACCAGCGGTGGTCGGCGATGCTGCGCCGCTCGATGTCGTTGAAGCCCGTGGTGTCCACCCGCCAGGATTCCACCCGGACGAGGAAGAAATCCTGCTCCTGGCGGTACCAGACACCGTCGAAGGAGAACTCGGTCGCGTCGGACCAGACCGGCTCGCCCAACTCGACCGGGTCGAGTCGTAGGCCGGTCTCCTCGGCCAACTCCCGGGCGGCGCCCACTGCCGGCGCCTCCCCCGGGTCGAGCCCACCGCCGGGGGTGAACCAGTAGCGGTGCCCTGGTCGGGCCGGGTCGAAGCCCTCGAAGAGCAGGACCCGGTCGGCCGCGTCGACGAGCAGCACGCGGGCCGCGCGTCGAGGGGTGTAGACGGTCACCGCACCAGCCTGCCAGACCGACGGCGGATCGCCCACGCCCTGTCGGCCTACGGCTTGGGAATGCCGTCGAACCCGTCGGGCACCGTCAGCCAGGTGGCCCGGTTGACCGGCCAGAAGACGGTGAACGCCCGCCCGACCACGTCGTCCTCGGCGATGGTGGCCTCGGTGATGTTCTGCCCGGACTGCTGCCAGTGCTCCAGCGAGTCACCGGAGGCCGAGCGGTGGTCACCCATGACCCACAGCCGACCCTTCGGCACGGTGATGTCGAACTCCTGGTCGGCCGGCTTGTCGCGGACCCCGTCCATCGAGAAGATGTACGGCTCGTCCAACGACCTGCCGTTGATCATCAGCCGTTCCTGCGGGTCGCAGCAGACCACGTGGTCACCGGGAACGCCGATCACCCGCTTGATGAAGTCCTCGCCCTTGGGGTTGCCGCTCCACTCGATCGGAGCCTTGAAAACGATCACCTCACCGCGGTGCGGTGATCGGAAGTCGTAGACCAGCTTGTTGACCAGCACCCGGTCGTCGATCTTGAGAGTGTTCTCCATGGACGGGGAGGGGATGAAGAAGGTCTGCAGCACGAAGGCGCGGACCAGCACCGCGACCAGGATCGCCACACCCAGCAGGATCGGCAGCTCCTTCCAGAAGGAGCTGCGCGGCTTGTCGGTCTGCTCGTCAATCACGCCAAGGAGCCTACGTTGCCGAACTGGACGTCATCGACCGGAACGCGCGGGAACCGCGGAGAGCGGCCGCCAACGGGAGGATGAGCACCACACCGCCCTGCGGGGTCGGTCGCGCCGGGGGCACGCCCGAGGATGCCACGCTCGGCCCGGACACGTCGTCGAACGTCGGCGGCACCGGCAGCGAGTGCCACCGCGACGAGGGCCAGACCACCATGAAGGCCCGGCCGATCACGTTGTCGATCGGCACCGGGCCCTGGCAACGCGCGTCCTGGGAGACCTCCCGGTGGTCGCCCATCACGAAGATCTGACCTGGCGGTACGACGACCTCGTCGAAGCGCCGGGAGCGGCACTCCGAGGGGTTCGGCGGCAGGTCCAGCGGGGAGTCCCGCAGGACGTACGGCTCGTCGAGGGGCGTGCCGTTGACTGTCACCCGCCCCTGACTGTCGCAGCACCTGACCCGGTCGCCGGGGAGACCGATCACCCGCTTGATGAAGTCCTTCTCACCGGGACGGCTCACCCCGATCAGGTCGCCGACGGTCCGGGTCACCTTGCCGACGAAGCCCGGCTTCGGCTGCTCGTCGACCTGTGGCGCCCACCGGTCGGTCCCCCGGAAGACCACCACCTCGCCGCGGACCGGGTCACGGACGTCGTAGACGACCTTGTTGACCAGCACCCGATCATCGACGAGAAGCGTGTCCTCCATCGAGCCGGACGGGATGTAGAACGCCTGGAGCAGGAAGGTGCGGATCAGCACCGCGAGGCAGAACGCCACCACCAGCAGCAGCGGAAGCTCCTGCCAGAGCGGCATCTGCCGGCGGGTGCGGCGAGCCCGTCGGCGCCACGGATCGACGGTGCCGTCCTCATCAAGCGTCTGCACCACGCCACTCCCCGGTCCGCAGAAACACCACCGCCCGGGAGCCTCGTCGAGGCTCCACGGGCGGCAGTGGACGGCTACCCGCCCACGTGGGCGGGTCCGCCGCCGTGCTGCGCCCGTGACGACCAGGGTAGTGCGGTCTGGTCGTTACGGCATACGCGCAGCTCGGACGGCGTGGCGAGCGGGAAGTCAGCTGGGCTGCTTCTCCCGCTTCTCCTTGATCTTGGCCTTCTTGCCGCGCAGCTCGCGCAGGTAGTACAGCTTGGCGCGACGCACGTCACCGCGGGTCACGACCTCGATCCGGTCGATGCCCGGGCCGTTGAGCGGGTAGGTCCGCTCGACACCGACACCGAAGCTGACCTTGCGGACCGAGAAGGTCTCGCGCAGACCGTCACCCTGGCGGCGGATCACGACGCCCTGGAAGATCTGGACACGGGAGCGGTTGCCCTCGACGACGCGGGCGTGCACCTTGACGGTGTCACCGGCCCGGAAGTCGGGAAGGTCGGTCCGCTTCGACTGGGCGTCAAGGGCGTCCAGGATGTTCATCGCTGCGTCCTCGTAAGGCTCACGGCGCACCGTCACTCGGTGCGCGGGTGGGTGATTCTGATCCCCGGGTGGTGGTCGGCGGGCCGACCCCGGTCGGTGATCCTCGCAGCCGCCCGCGGGAGCGGACGGATGCGGCAACCCCCCTACTTTGCCACATCCCCCGGTGGCGACTGAAATCCGGCCCGGTCCAGGGCCGCGATGTCCCGTTTGTCGAGCCGGTCGGCGGGCAGCGCGGCGATCAGGTCCGGCCGCCGGGCGGCGGTCCGCAGCAGACCCTCCTCGCGCCGCCAGCGGGCGATCTTGCCGTGGTCACCGGAGCGGAGCACCTCCGGGACGTCGTGCCCGCGCCAACTCGGCGGCTTGGTGTAGATCGGGGCCTCCAGCAGCCCGTGCGCGTGCGACTCCTCGTCCAGCGAGCCCGCGTTGCCCAGCACCCCCGGGAGCAGCCGCGTCACCGCCTCCAGCATCACCAGGACCGCGACCTCGCCGCCGAAGAGCACGTAGTCACCGAGCGACACCTCGGTGACCGGCATCCGGGTGGCGGCGTGCGCCAACACCCGCTGGTCGATGCCCTCGTACCGGCCACAGGCGAAGAGCAGATGCGACTCCGCCGCCAGCTCGTGAGCCATGGCCTGCGTGAACGGGGCACCGGCCGGGGACGGCACCAGCAGCCGTGGCGGTGGGGCGTCGACCGGCGCGAGGGCGTCCAGCGCCTCACCCCACGGCTCCGGGCGCATCACCATTCCCGGCCCGCCACCGTAGGGGGTGTCGTCGACCGTGCGGTGCACGTCGTGGGTCCAGGTCCGCAGATCGTGCACGGCAAGCTGGAGTACGCCGTTGGCCCGCGCCCGCCCGATCAGCGACAGATCGAGCGGGGCGAAGTACTCCGGAAAGATCGACACGACGTCGACGCGCATGGGGGTGTTCCTAAAGATCGAGCAGTCCGGCCGGCGGGTCGACGATCACACGTCCACCGGCCAGGTCGACCTCCGGAACGATCGCCCGGACGAACGGGATCAACGCGGTGCGCCCCTCGGGGCGTCGCAGCACCAGCAGGTCCGAGGAGGGCGCGTGGTCGATCCGGACCACGTCGCCCAGCCGTTCGCCGGCCGGGGTCACCACGGCCAACCCGACCAACTGGTGGTCGTGGAACTCCTCCGGGTCGTCCGGCGGGTCCACGTCGGCGCTGTCCACCACGAGCAGCGTCCCACGCAGCGCCTCGGCGGTGTTGCGGTCCAGGATGCCCTCGAACGCGATAAGCACCCGACCCTGGTGGAAGCGGGCTTCCTCGATGGTCAGCTCCGCCGGAAGCCGGAACGGCACCCCGGGTTCGTCCGCCGTGGCGGGAGCCGGGGGTGTCGCCCCGGGTTCGGTGCGCAGCACCGAACCCGGGGCGAACCGTGCCTCGGGCTCGTCGGTCCGCACTTCCACGGTGACCTCACCGCGGACGCCGTGCGGCTTGCCGATCCTTCCGATGACGAGCTGCATCAGTACGAGTCGACGATGTCGACGCGTACCCCGCGCCCGCCGATGGAGCCGATCACCTGGCGCAGCGCCTTGGCGGTCCGGCCGGACCGCCCGATCACCGTGCCGAGGTCCTCGGGGTGCACGCGGACTTCGAGCCGCTTGCCCCGACGGGAATCGACCATCCGCACCCGGACGTCGTCCGGGTGATCGACGATGCCCTTGACCAGGTGCTCCAACGCCGGACGCAGAGGCATGTCAGGCCTGCTCACCGGCGTCGGCAGTGGCGGCGGGAGCCTCGGCCGGGGCCTCGGTCTTCGGCGCCTCGGCCGCAGCCTCGGTCTTCGGAGCCTCGGCGGCCTTGGCGGCCTTCTTGGCCGGCTTGGCCGGGGTCTCCGGGGCGAGCCCGGCGGCGGCCTTCGCCTCAGCCTCGTACGTCGCCTTGCGGTCGGCCCGCTCGGGGGCGACGAGCAGCGGCGGCGGGGCCGGCAGGCCCTTGTACTTCTGCCAGTCACCGGTCAGCTCCAGCAGGCGCTGCACCGCCTCGCTCGGCTGAGCGCCGACCGACAGCCAGTACTGGACCCGCTCCGACTTGACCTCGATGATCGAGGGGTCTTCCTTGGGCTGGTAAATCCCGACGAACTCGATCGCCCGGCCGTCGCGCTTGGTGCGCGAGTCGGCGATGACGATGCGGTACTGCGGGTTGCGGATCTTGCCCATCCGCAGGAGCCGGATCTTTACGGCCACAGTTGTTTCGCTCCTGTTGCGATCTCACCGGCCCGTGCGGGCGGTGTGCATGGGTGAGCGCCGACCGGACCCGTGGGGTTGGGCCGGAGACTACTCGGTGGACTAGCGACGTGCCCGGGTTAGAGGGCGCCGGACGCGCGCCGGATACCAGCGACCCATTCTGCCAGATGAAGCGCCGATCACTCACACCGGAGCCCCGGACCCGCCCGCTGGTCGCCGCTACGTGACCGACATCACCCTGCCGTCGGGATCCACGGTGCCCGGCAACCCGGGGGTGGCCAGCCGAGCCAGCAGTTCACGGGCCGGGCCGGCGGGCACGATCCGCAACGCCTCTCGCGCCCGTTGGGCGTGCTCGGCGATCAGGCCGAGCAGACCGGCGACCCGTGGGTCGTCGGGCGCGACCGCCCCGGGCTGCGTCGACCCACCCCACCGGGACGCCCCGGCCAGCTCCCGAAGCTGCTCGCCGAGGGCATAGGCCGCGCCGACCTCACGACCGTAGGTGGCCAGCGCGTTCACCACCGGAACCCGGGCGCCGCCGAGCCGGCCGCCGAGCCGACACGGCAACTCGAACGCGATGGCGGCGCGCCCGACCAGGACGGCACCGCCGGCCCCGCCGCCCGACGACGGGTCGTCGCGCAACTCCTGAGCCCGCCCCTCACAGGCCACGGTCAACGCCTCGGCGAACTCGGCGACCACCGGGCCGCCGCCCTGCGCGGCGAACTCGTACGCACGGGCCAACAGGAAGTCCGCGACCAGCACCGCGAACCGGTTGCCCCACGGCGTCGGTCGTGGCCCGGTCGACCGGGGCTCCTCCCGGGCGCTGTCCACCGCCAGCCCGGCGAGCAGACCCAGGTCGACCGCCGCGGCGAGGGCGTGCCGGAGCGGATGCTCGCGGCCCCCGACCGCCGCGGCGACCAGCAGCAGCACCGCCGGACGCAGCGAGAGGGTCGACAGGTCCTCGTCCACCCCGCCGAGCCGGACGAACATCGGCCAGTCCTCACGTACGCAGCCGGCGAGCAGCTCGCCCACCGCCATCAGATCGCGCCGCAGGTCGCGGGCCAGCTCCGGCGCCGGCTGCGGCAGCGGGTCCAGCAGGACACCCGCCCGTGCCCCGTCCGGGAAGAGCGCCAGCCGGCGGCAGAGCGCGAACAGTGGCCGGTCGTCGTCGAAGGTGGCGTCGAGCACCCGCCAGGCGAGCAGGTAGCGGCGCACCGAGTACCGGCCGGTCTCGAAGTAGCCGGACTGCCGGGCGGCCAACTGCCGGGCGTACGGGGCTGGGTCCACCGGTCCCGTCTCGGCGCGGCGACGTGCCGTGTCGATCCGGTCGGCGGCGAGCAGGCCCGATTCCAGTGCGAAGCTGATGCCCTCGCCGGTGAACGGGCTCACCAGCCCCGCCGCGTCGCCGACCAGCAGCAGCCCTGGCACACCGCACCGGGACGGGTCGAAGTCCAGCCGCAGCGGCGCACCGGTCATCGGTCCGGTCGGACGGGCCGCCCGGAACCGGTGGTCGGTCGCCATCAGCTCGGTGACGAAACGCTCGTACAGCAGTCGGACGTTCTCCCGGTGGGCCGGGTCGAAGAGGCCCACGCCGACGTTGGCCGTCCCGTCGCCGACCGGAAACACCCAGCCGTAGGAGGGCAGCACCCGCCGGTCCGTGACGTCCGCCAGCGGAAGGTGGATCTCCAGCAACTCGTCGAGGTCCGCGATGTGCGTGAAGTAGCCCCGGGCGGCGAACCCGGTCCACTCCCGGTCCGGGCTGCGCAACCCGGCCTGGTGAGCCAGCCGCGAGGAGGCCCCGTCGGCGGCGACCACAGCCGGGGTACGCAGCGAGAAACGTCGGCCGGCGTACTCGACCTGCACGCCGTGGACCCCGGCGGCGCCGCCGAGCAGCCGGGTGGCTCGTGCCCCGGTCCAGAGGACCGCACCGGCGCGCACCGCCCGTCGGCACAGCACCGCGTCCAACTCCAGTCGGGGCACCACCATGCCGTACCCGGTGCCGTCGGGGTCCTCGTAGTGGAAGTCGCGACCGCCGCGCCCACGCATCCGAATCCGCACCCCGCCGACCCGCTGGGCACCCGTCAGCTCGTCGAGCACTCCCAGCTCCGCGAGCAGACGTACGGCGCTGCGGGTCAGGCCGTCGCCGCAGCACTTGTCGCGGGGGAACTCGCGCCGGTCCACCAGCAGAACCCGGCGGCCCAACGTCGCCAGCCGGTAGGCCGCGGCCGCGCCACCCGGGCCGGCGCCCACGACGACCGCGTCGAAGCCGTCGAGCCGGTCCGGGATCATCGGCGGGTCCAGCGTATCCATCTCAACCCGCCCTGGTGACGGCGTAGTCGGCGAGCCGGACCAGCGAGTCCCGGGCCGGGCCGGGAGGCAGCGGGTCCAGCCGTCGGGCGGCCTGGGCGGCCCGGCTCCGGGCCTCGGCGAGGACCTCGTCCACGGCTCCCGAGGCGACGACCAGTTCGGCCACCTCGGCCAGCTCCGCCGGGGTGGGCTCGCGTACCTCCAGAAGGTCGCGTAGCCGGCCGGCGGCCGGTGTGTCGCGGGCCAGCAGCCGCAGCACCGACAGGGTGTAGACCCCTTCCCGCACGTCCGTCAGCGGCCGTTTGCCGAGCGCCTCGTAGCTGCCGCGCACGTCGAGCGCGTCGTCGGCGAGCTGGAAGGCGACACCGAGGTCGTGGCCGTACCCGGCCAGCGCCTCGACGATCGCCGGCGGCGCCCCGGCGAGCAGCGCGCCCAACCGGCAGGGCAACTCGAACAGGGTCGCCGTCTTGCCGGCGATGATCTCCAGGTGCTCCGCCTCGGTCAGGCCGGTGTAGAACGCGTTCTCCGTCTCGCGGAGCTGCCCGGTGCAGAGCGCGACAAGCGCGGCGGCCGCCTCCCGGCCGTACCGGTCGTCGAAGGCGGCGAGCAGGGCGATCGCCCGGGCCACCAGGAAGGTCCCGGCGACCACGGCCGCCGGCTCGCCCCATTCGGCGTTGACGCTGGGGCCGTGTCGCCGGGTGACGGCCCGGTCCATCACGTCGTCGTGGTAGAGCGAGGCCAGGTGCAGCAGCTCCAACGCCGCGGCGGCGTCGAGCAGATGTGCCGGACGCACGGTGCCGAATTCCGCCGCGACCAGCAGCAGCGCGGGACGGATCCGCTTGCCGCCCCGGCGCTGCAGCGCCGTCGCCATCGCCCACAACGCCGGGTCCGACGCGGCGACGGCCTCCCGCATCCGCCGGTCCAGGCCGGCCAGCGCCTCTCGGGTAGGAGCGCTGGCCAGCCAGTCCGGATCGGGTGCGGCACCCATCGTCACCGCTTCCGCTTCGGCTTCGGCTTGGTGGGCTTCTCGGCCGCCGGTTGGCCGGCGTCACCGCTGCTCCCACCGCAGCCACAGCCACCGTCGCCGCGCCGCCCACTGCCCGGAGCGGACAGGGTGGGCACCCGCTCGACCAACTCCTGTGCCTTGTGCAGCAGTTGCTCGTCGTCGAGCATCCGCAGGATCTCCACGGGAGTACGACCAACGGCGTCGTTCGCCAGCGCCAGCACCTCCTCGGCGGCGGAGAGTTCCTCGGCGGTCAACCGGCCCGCGAAGCGGCGCAGCGTCTTGCGGGCCTCGTCGAGGTGCTCGCTGGTGAGCGTCGCCTCGGAACGCTGCGGCTGGAGCAGCACCGCGCGGGCCGTCTCGGCGTAGGTGTCGTAGAGCTTCTGCAGGTGCCGCCGGTCGGCGTCGGAGACCTTCGTCGCCCGGACCCGGGCCACCAGCCCGTCCTCGTTGGCGAAGTAGGTGTCGACAGCGAACCGGCCGACCCTGGTCTGCTGCAGGTAGCGCTGCCGGAACTCCTTCTCGACCGCCACGTCGAGGTCGACGTCCCGGTCCAGGACCCGGCGAGCGGTGCTGCTGGATGCGCAACCGCAGGCGCTCTCGTTGCCACCCTCGCCGCCCAGGTAGACCACCGACCCGGAGTCGCCACCCTCGGACAGGTGGGCGGTGGCGATCTGGCCCTCGAAGGTGGCCACGCCGACGCCGGGACCGTAGTCGATGCTCGCGCTGACATCCAGCTCGGTCACCGTGGAGGTGGTGTACTCGGTGGTCCGGCCGACCTTCTCCACGTTGCTGCCGATGTCGACGCCGGCGGTGGCGCCCGCGCCGCTCAGGAACGTCACGTCGAGTTGACGCAGTACCTCGTCGATGGGGTTGATCAGGGTCCGGTTGCACGAGCCGGCGAAGAGCAGACCGATCGCCGGATGGTTGCCGTTGGCCACCGGGTAGATGTTGTCCTTGACCTGGTCGATCACGTCGTTGGGCTGGGAGACCTGGCCGATCGCGCAGTCCACCAGGTTGCCGGCCGGGTTGATCATCACGAATCGCTTCAGGGTGGCGATGGTGTCGGCGGGCGTGGTGCCGCCGTCGGCAGAGCCGGGCTGCGTGATCGCGTCGCCGATCGCCCCGGCGTTGGAATTCGCCAGCACGTGGTTGTTGCTCAGGATGCAGAGCGAACCGTCGGTGTTGTCGGTGACCAGCGCGCCAAGCGTGCCGGCCGTGACATTGAGGTGCGCGACGCTCACCCCGTTGGGCGCCGGACGTTCCCGGGCGGTGAACTCCTGGGCGAAGAACGGACCGGTCTCCACCACGTCGACCTCGACGAAGTCGGACCCGAAGTAGACCCGCCGCGGCAGCAGCCGGGTGGTCGGTAGGAACTGCCTCGGCACCTTGCGGACCACGTACACCACCAGGGCCGGCTCCTCCGTGCGGCGGCCGCTGACCTCCCGTCGGCCGTAGGCGAGCCCGCTGACGTTCGGGTCGCCGAGCAGCCCGGCCAGTGGTCCTTGACGGGCCGCCCGGGCCAACGCCCGGGCCTTGACGTAACTGTCGTCGAACGGATTGGACATGGCCGCCTCCTGCCGGTGGAACGGGGTGATGGATCAGGTTCGGCGGGCCTCGAACGGCCCGGTGAGCACGAAGCGCAGCGCGACACCGTCGACGCGCTCGCTGGTGACGGCCACCAACCCGGGGTCGGTGACGTAGACGGTGATGACGTACGGGCCCGCCGGGTCGGGTCGGCCGATGCCGGTGCCGACGGCGGCGAACCGCCGGGTGAGGTCGGCTCGGTGCGCGGCCAGCACGGCACGGACGGCGTCGAGCGAGCCAGGCTCAGCCACAGCAACCACCACGAAACGGCGGGTCGGATCGGCGCGTCGGGCCGGTGGCACCGGGGTCGATCGGAACCGGGTGCGACGTGGGGTCGCCGTGTTCGTCGTCCGGCCCGGTGTCGTCGCCGTACTCGGCGCAGAGCCGGACCAGCAGCCCTTCCGCCGACCGCCCGACGATCCGGACGGAGACGATGCCGGGACCGTTGAGAGTCACCGTCGCCGCACCCGGTGGTGAGTTCGCCGGCACGTCGACGCGGTCGAGTGACGCACCGTCGTCGTCGAGCGCGGTCAGCTCGACCGGTTTGCCGCCCTGGTTGACCAGGGTGACGATGACCCGGTCCGCCGGGTGGGTCAGTTCGACCTGGACGCCGGCGCCGAGTTGCAGGGCCGCACCTCCGGTGGGCGGCCCGACCGCGACGACCACCCGGCCGACGCCGTCCACGGAACGGATGAGGAACTCGTGGTCCGTCCACTCCGCCGGGAACTGCGTACCGGGCTGACGGCCGGCGAAGTCGAGGCAGTCGCGCGGCCGGGGCGGCGGCGGCTCTGCCGGGCAGTACGGCTGCACGGCCAGCAGGTCCACGTCGTCGAACCACACCCGCCCACCGCCCCTCCGGGGTTCACGCCCGTCGGCCGCCGCCTCCAGGAAGACGGTCAGCGCGGCAGCCTGGGCGGTGACGCGTACCGTCAGCGGGCTCCACCGCTGGGCGCTCGTGCCGTCGCTCCAGACGACGGCGGCGGAGGTCGGGTCGGTGCCGCCGGTGGGATCGACGCCGAGTCGCGCCGTCGAGGGGTCGGCCTGGTCGAGGTCGTACCAGGCGGTGAGCTGGTAGGCCCAGCCCGGGTTGGCCCCGATCTGCTGCCGGACGCCGATCCGCTGCTGCGGCCCGGGCACCAGCCCCTGTGCCCGGCGACCACCGTGCACCACGAAGTTGCTCGCGGCGTGCTGGCCGGTGCCGCCGGCCGCCGAGCCGGCCAGCGCGTACGGCTCCCAGCCGTTGGCGACCTGTCCGGTGGTGCGCTGGGCGAACCCGTCCTCGAAGTGCCGGTTGACCACGTCGACGGCCCGGACCACCACCTCGTCGACGCCTGTCCCGCCGTCGTCGTCGGTCACCGTGCACCGGGCCAGGAACGTTCCGCAGTCCGGGTAACGGTGGGACACGACGGCGGTCCCCCGGCCGGCCGGCGGCTCGTGCGTCTCGTCGATCACGGCTGGCAGCGGCGGGGTGCAGTCGCCGAAATCCCAGACCGCGGTGTGCGTGTCGCACCAGCCGGGATCGGTGAACCGGGCGGTGAGGGTCAGGACGGTGCAGGGGTAGGTGAACAGATCGGGGCCGGCGTCGACCACGGGCGGGACGTTGCGCACCGTCACGGTCCGGGTGTCGGTCGCCATGCCGCCGTTCTGGTCCCGGACCCGCAGGGTCACCTCGTACACACCGTTGTCGCACCAGGCGTGCCGGACCGTGCTGGTGCCCTCGGCCCGGGGTGGGGTGTTGGTCTCCACGACCGTTCCCGGCTCGGTGGGTTGGGCGTCGCCGAAGTTCCAGGTGGTCTCGTGGGTGTCGGCGTACTCGACGTCGCTGAACCGCCCCACGAGCGTCACCACCTCACCCTCGTCGACGGTGAGGTCCGGGCCGGCGTCGACCGTGGGCGGCACGTTGGCGACGTACACCAGCGCGAAGTGGCGGCTGGTGGCGCCGCCGGGCTGGTTGATCGTCAACGAGTGCGCCGCCAGGTAGGTGCCGCTGGCCGTGTAGACGTGGTTGACGTCCGCGGTGGCGGCCGGTGCCGCGCCGTCGCCGGTCAGCCAGGTGTAGCCGGCCGCGACGCTGGTGTGCCCCGCGGCCAACAGCAGGGCCGACTGGGCCGTCCCGGTGTACGGCCCGCTGCTGCGCGCGGCGAGCACCTCGGTGCTCTCGCAGGAGCTGAGCACCTCCAGGTCACCGCCGAGGAGGATCCCGTCGGCGCTGATCACGACCGGGTCGAAGAAGACCGCCCGGACCCGCCCGATGCGGGCCAACTCGGGCGGCCAGCCGGTGATGCCGCTGACCGCTCCGGTGATCGGGTCGACGAGGCGCGCCCCGCCGATGTTGTTGACCACGGCCGTGATCACCGCGGCGACCACGATGATGATGATCCCGATCAGGATGCTGCCGGCGCCGAAGCTGATGATCGCCAAGATGATGGCGATGACCCAGAACAGGACCGACTCCTCGGGGTCGACGTCCGGCTCGCCGATCAGGTGGTTGTCCATTCGCTGGACACCGTCGGGATCGAGGTCGCCGCTCGGGGTCCAGTGCAGTCCCACGTCCGCCCGGAAGCTGGCATCGACGTCGATGCTGCCGAGGATCGCGTCGATGACGGTCAGCTCTCCGGTCATCCGGATCGACCCGTCGCGCAGGACGACGTCCAACTCACGGACGTCCGCCTTGTCGTCGCCCTGGTCGACGCGGCGCGGCAGGTCGCTGTCCGCCCAACCGTTGGTGACCCGGGCGGAGTCGATGTTCTCCTGCACGATCGTCCCGTCGAGCAGGATGGCGAAGTCCCGACCGGCCGGTACGACGTTGGTCATCGCCCCGATGTCGGCGCCCTCGCCGGCGTTGATCGCGATCACCAGCAGATCGGCGAAGACCCGGGTGGCGACGTTGTCGGCCTCGAACACCTCGCCCCCGACCTCCGGCGTCCACAGTGCCAGGAAGCCCCGCCCGGCCAGGTTGTCGAAGAGCAGGTCGCCGATGGCCGTCTCGATCTGCGCCACGGTCGGCACCACGATGCTCTGCGCCCCGAAGCCGTGCACCAGCGCCGCCCCCTGCTGGTTGAGCTGGGCTTGCAGCGCGTTGTCGAGGAACCCGAAGAGGGTGGCGTTGTTGGTGGTGAAATGGGTGCCCTCGATGCCGGGCGCCGGGCTGATCGGTCCCGCGACCACGGTCGCCGTGTCGAACCGCAACGTGTACGCCCCCGGCGGGGTCTCCAACGGCACCGTGATGGCGAGCCGGGTTTCCACAGCCATCGGGTCGGCCAGCGAAGGCGCCGCGCCACCACCCACGATGTGGAACATCCGCAGGTAGATCGGCATGCTGATGAGGACATGCCCCGGATCGGGCTGACTGACGTCGATCCGGTGGGCCGGGTCGGCCTGGTCGTCGTAGATCTCCAGGTGGGTGTCGAGGGTGTAACTGCCGACGCCCAGGCCCAACACCAGCCCGGTGTCGTCCTGCTCGTGCGGGATCGCCGGGATACCGGGGTGCAGCACGCCCCCGAGGCCGCCGTTCTCGTAGGCGAAGTGGACGTACTCGCCGAGGATCTGGACGAGCTTCGGGGCGAGAGGGTCGCCGCTGGTCAGGGTCGCGGTGACCGCACTGCGGGGCAGGCCGTCGAAACGCAGCCCCACGTTCTTCGAACCGGGCAGCACCCCGATCGGCGCAACGGCATGCGCGGTGGCGGTGAGGTCCAGCAGTTGCGCGGATGGCACCGGCGGGTCGGCGACGATCACCTGGATGACCAGGCCGAAGGTGAGGTCGCACCCGTCGATGTCGGGTCGTGGAGTGGCGTCGAGCTGGTCCCGGGGGATCTCCACCTGGCCGCCGGCCGTGGTGAACCCCCCGATGCCGAGGCCGGCGGGGACCGGCAGGTACTGCGGGATACGTCCCTCGTCGGTGCTGGTGTCGCCGCACTCGGCCGACTTCCAGGCACCCTGGAGAGCCTTGCGGAGTACGGGTGGGGTCGCCTCGATGACGACCTCGAAGCCATGGGTGTCGGCCATTGGTCCCCCTTCGGGGCCGGTGTGGTGGAGGCCGGAGGGTGTGTGGACGGCCGGATGCCGGGCCGGACGTCAGGAACTGCTCGGGGCCGTCGCCGAGCGACGGGCCGCCCGTTGGTCAGCGGGGGTGGGTGTCGGGTTCCGGATCCGGCGCTGGCGACTGGAGCCGGCCACGCACGGCGGTCAACGGCGTGGTCACCGCACCGCTGAGGATCGCGGCGAAGGCGTGCGGGGGCGCGAACCTCGGCCGGCGGGCGGAGATCCGCCGGTACTCCAGCAGCGGTTCCAGCACCGGGTGCCGGTCCCGGAGCGGTTCCAGCGGGTCGGGGCCGGCGCCGCCGGGCTGCCAGCGTGGCGGGTCGGTGTCCGGGTCAGTACCGTCGGGGCACGGGAGCACGCCCAGGTCGGTCAGGAGCCGGCGGACGGCGCGGCCATCGTCGGGGTCGACCTGGCGATCGACCAGCCGGGCGATCGCGGTACGCAGCTCGGCGAGCTTCTCTGCGGCGGACGGTCCGAGTCGGATGCGGTCGCCGATGCCGGTACGGGTGTCGGGGTTGAACTCGTAGCCGAGGTGTTCGACAGCCAGCAACGGATTCGTGGCTGCCGCGATCGCGACGGCGGGAGCGGCACTCAGCCTGGCGAGGATCACGCCGGCGCGGGCCTGTAGGTCAGCGAAGGTGTTGATCTGGTCGGCCATCGGGCCTCCCATAACTGGTGGTGACGTTGCCTGAACCCTAGGCCGCCCAGCCGCGCACGCACGCCCGATGTCCGCAGGACGACACAGAGTAATCGCGGCAGGTCAACGAACTGGTGGACGATCCCAGCCGGCGGGCAACCCGTCCGGTACGCCCCAGCCCGACGGCGGGGCATAGTCACACCAGGTGCCGTCGAACGGGAACGCGCCGGTCTCGGCGAGCGCGATCACCCGCTCCCCCTCGGCACGGACCGCCTTCTCGTCGGTCACCCAGTAGTCGGCACCGAAGGCAAGCCGCTCGACGAACTCGTCCTCGTCCTTCCACTGCCAACTGAGGTCCGGGTGGACGACCACGTCCAGGTCCTGGTCCACCACGTCCACACCGGCCACCGTGCCGTCGTCCCAGCGGACGCCCGGCTCCTCCAGGTTGACGTACCAGTTCAGGAAGTGCCCCTGCGCGTCGCGGAACCACCAGACGGAGTGCGCCGCCCCGGTGGGCAGGAACTTCAGCAGCGGCGGCCCGTTCCAGCGGCCGTGCGCCAATCGGTACGACGACGAGACCCACTGGGCGAACGGCATCGCCCGCATCCCCAGCCCCGCCTCGGTCACCTCGTGGGCCACCGGCGAGTCCCGGGCGATCCACACCAGCAGACCACGCTCGTCGTCGCTGACCACGCGGCCCGGTCGGACCCATCCGATCCGACCGTGCCGCACGTTGCGGTGCATGATCAGCCGACCCGGCGCGAAGCGCACTGCCTTCCTACGCTCAGTAGGCGCGGGCGAGGATGGCGACCAGGTCGGGCTCGTCCTCCGAGTCCGGCACCGAACCGTCGGCGCGCAGCAGGCAGCGCACCGTGACGCCCTGCCCGTTCGCCTCGGCCTCGCCGGCCACGCCGACCGCCGACCACGGCACCCGGGCCCAGCCGGTCGCGGCGGCCTCGATCGCCTCGGCCAGCGTCGCCACCTCCACCGTGCGCGACTCGCGGTTGGCCAGAGCCTGGTCGTGCAGCACCTGCTGGTCGGTCTCCAGCGCGGCCAGCACCGCGGCGACCACGTCCGCCACCGGCGTCGGGGACTTCGAGCCGTCCGTACGACGCACCACCACCGCGTTGCCGGCGGCCAGGTCACGGGGGCCGACCTCGACGCGTACCGGATAACCACGCAGCTCGGCGTCGACGGCCCGGCGGCCGAACGGGGTGTCGGTCCGGTCGTCGAGCGCGACCCGGACACCGGCGTCGCGCAGGCCGTCGCGCAGCTTGGCCGCCGCCTCCGCGACGCCCTCGCCGTCCTTGACGATCATGACGTACGCCTGGATCGGGGCCAACCTCGGCGGCACGCGCAGACCGTTGTCGTCGCCGTGCGCCATGATCAGGCCGCCGAGCATCCGCGTGGACGTGCCCCAGGAGGTGGTCCAGGCGTGTTCCCGGCCACCCTCCTTGGAGGAGTAGCTGATGTCGAACGCCTTGGCGAAGTTCTGGCCCAGCTCGTGGCTGGTGCCCAACTGGAGCGCCTTGCCGTCGCCCATCATGCCTTCGCAGGTGTACGTGGCCGTCGCGCCGGCGAACCGCTCGCGCGTCGTCTTCAGGCCCACCACGACCGGAATGCCGATCACGTTGACCATCAGATCCTCGTACGCCTCGTGCAGGATCCGCCGCGCGTACGCCCGGGCGTCCTCGCGGGTGGCGTGCGCGGTGTGCCCCTCCTGCCAGAGGAACTCACTGGTCCGCAGGAAGATCCGCGGACGCAGCTCCCACCGGACCACGTTCGCCCACTGGTTGAGCAGCAGCGGCAGGTCCCGGTACGAGTCGATCCACTTGGCCATGAACTCGCCGATGACCGTCTCGCTGGTCGGACGCACCACCACCGGCTCGGCGAGCGGCTTGCCACCACCGTGGGTGACGACCGCCAGCTCCGGCGAGAAGCCCTCGACGTGCTGCGCCTCCCGCTTGAGGTAGCTCTCCGGGATGAACAGCGGGAAGTACGCGTTCTCCGCACCCGCCGCCTTGATCCGGGCGTCCATCTCGAGCTGCATGCGCTCCCAGATGGCGTAGCCGGCCGGTCGGATGACCATGGTGCCGCGAACCGGGCCGTTGTCGGCCAGCTTCGCCTTGGCGATCAGGTCCTGGTACCAGCGGGGGAAATCCTCCGCACGGGGAGTGAGCACGCGTGCCATGACCGCACATCCTATGCGCCAGGCGGGACGCCACCGCGCCCGGGAGGCGTCCCACCCCCTCTTGCCCACGCCGAAGGGGTCGCCCAGACGAACCCGCACCGCGCCGGACGGGTCATGCGCCGGGGGCGGGCCACGCGTCCTGGGCCGGGCCACGCGGTGCGGGCCGGGCCACGCGGTGCGGGCCGGCCGCTCGGACGAGCTACTGCCGTAGGCCGCCGCCCGCCGAGGCCACCACCTTCCGCCCGCCCGCCGCCGCTCGCCAGCTCGCTCGCCCCTCCATGATCGTGCTCGATCCAGGATGTAGTGGCCTCGACGTTGTCGGACACCACTAGATCCAGGATCGAGCACGATCATGCGGGGCGACACGCCCCAGGCGGCGAGCCACGGGAGCGCGGGGCGCGGGCGCCGGATCAGCGCAACACTCGGCCGCGCAGGATCGTGCGGGACGGGGCGCGGACCACCCGTAGGTCGCGGCGGGGGTCCTCGGGGTAGACGGTCAGGTCGGCGAGGCCACCCTCGACCAGGCCGGGGAAGCCGAGCCACTCCCGGGCGGCCCAGGAGGCGGCGGCCAGCACGTCGATCGGCGCCATGCCGGCTCGTTCGTGCAGCAGCATCATCTCCTCGGCGGCCAGCCCGTGGTCGATGCCGCCGCCGGCGTCGGTACCCACGTAGATCGGCACGCCCGCCTCGTACGCGGCGCGTACCACCTCGGGGAACCCGTCGCGCAGCGCGAGCATGTGGTCGGCGTACCCGGGGAACTTGCCCCGCGCCTGCTCGGCGATGCCGCCGAAGGTGGCAATGTTGATCATTGTGGGGATCAGCGCGGTGCCCTGTCGGGCCATCTCGTCGATCAGGTCGAGGCTGAGGCCGGTGCCGTGCTCCACCGAGTCCACCCCGGCACGCACCATGATCTCGACGGCCGACTCGGAGAAGGTGTGCACCGCGGCGCGTACCCCGGCGTCGTGCGCGGCCCGCACGGCGGCGGTGAGGGTGTCCGCGTCCCAGGCCGGCGCCAGGTCACCCACGCCCCGGTCGATCCAGTCGCCGACCAGCTTGATCCAGCCGTTGCCGGCCTTCGCCTGCGCGGCCACCGTGGCGGCCACCTCGGTCGCGTCGACCTCCACGCCGATGTCGCGCAGGTAGCGCTTCGGCGGGGCGACATGCCGGCCCGCGCGAGCCAGCCGCGGCAGGTCGGGCTCGTCGTCGAGTTCGGGGTACGGGTACGGCGAGCCGGCGTCGCGGATCGCCAGCACACCGGCGTCCCGGTCGACGTGGGCCAGCTCGCGGGCCTGGTCGAGCGAGGTGATCGGGGCGCCACCGCGGGCAATGCCGATGTGGCAGTGCGCGTCGACAAGCCCCGGCAGGACGAACCCGCCGTCCACGACGGTCTCCGCGCCGGGCACCGGGGTGAAGGTCACCCGGTCGCCGACCAGCCAGAGATCCCGGACCTCGTCGTCGGGGAGCAGTACGCCGCGCACGTGAAGAGCCATGCGCACAGTCCTACCCGATCACTCCCCGTCGGGGGCGAGCAGGTCGTTCTTCCGTCGCCTGCCGTCACCGAGACGCGTCAGCGCGGGCCCTTGTCGCCGCCCTTGCCGAGCTTGTTGAAGTCGATCTTCGGAAGCTTGAAGCCGGGGGGAAGGCCCTGGCCACCGGCGAGGTCGTTCGGGTCCATCCCCGGCGGGAGCTGCGGCATGCCACCCGGGAAACCGCCCGGGAGGCCGGCACCGGCCCCGGTACGCGGACGACCGCCGCCCTTGGTGCCCTTGCGCTTGTTCTTCGGGGACTTGGTCGCCTTGCGGCGGCCACCACCGGGCAGGCCCATCATGCCGCCCATCTGCTTCATCATCTTCTGCGCGTCGGCGAAGCGGTTGAGCAGCTGGTTGACGTCCATTACGGTGACCCCGGAGCCGTTGGCGATGCGCGCCCGGCGGGAACCGTTGATGATCTTCGGGTTGGTGCGCTCGCCCGGCGTCATCGACCGGATGATCGCGGTGACCCGGTCGAAGTGGCTGTCGTCCAGCTCGGCGAGCTGGTCCTTCATCTGCCCCATGCCCGGCATCATGGCCAGCACGTTCGCGATCGGACCCATCCGCCGCACCGCGATGAGCTGGTCGAGGAAGTCGTCCAGGGTGAACTGCTCGCCGCCCATCAGCTTGGCGGTCATCTTCTCCTTCTGATCCGAGTCGAAGGCCTGCTCGGCCTGCTCGATCAGAGTGAGGACGTCGCCCATGCCGAGGATCCGGCTGGCCATCCGGTCGGGGTGGAAGACGTCGAAGTCCTCCAACTTCTCGCCGGTGGACGCGAACAGGATCGGTTGCCCGGTCACTTCGCGCACCGACAGGGCGGCGCCACCACGGGCGTCGCCGTCGAGCTTCGAGAGCACCACACCGGTGATGCCGACGCCGTCGCGGAACGCCTCGGCGGTACGGACGGCGTCCTGACCGACCATCGCGTCGATGACGAAGATGACCTCGTCCGGCGAGACGGCGTCGCGGATGTCGGCCGCCTGCTGCATCATCTCGGCGTCGATGCCGAGCCGGCCGGCGGTGTCGACGATGACGATGTCGCGGGCCGCGCGCTTCGCGTGCTCGATCGACGCGCGCGCCACCTGCACCGGGTCACCGGTGCCGTTGCCTGGCTCCGGGGCGTACACCTCGACGCCGGCCCGGCCACCGAGCACCTGGAGCTGCCCGACGGCGTTGGGGCGCTGGAGGTCGGCGGCGACGAGCAGCGGCTGGTGTCCCTGGCCCTTGAGCCAGCGGGCCAGCTTGCCGGCCAGGGTCGTCTTACCGGAACCCTGGAGGCCGGCCAGCATGATCACGGTCGGCGGCTGCTTGGCGAACTGGAGCCGCCGGCCCTCGCCGCCGAGCACGGTGATCAGCTCTTCGTTGACGATCTTGATGATCTGCTGGGCCGGGTTGAGCGCCTGGGAGACCTCGGAGCTGCGCGCCCGCTCCTTGACGGCCGCGATGAAGCCCTTGACCACCGGCAGCGCGACGTCCGCCTCCAGCAGCGCGAGGCGGATCTCGCGCGCGGTGGCGTCGATGTCGGCGTCGGTGAGCCGTCCCTTGCCGCGGAGCTTGGTGAAGATCCCGGACAGGCGGTCACTCAAGGTGTCAAACACGCGAACATCCCGTTTGTCAGTGTTCCGGCGGGCACAACGCGGCCGGCACTGCGGAGTCCGGCCACCGCTAGGGTAGCCGCCCCACCGCAAGGCCGCTGTCGCCCGGCCCGGGCCTCACCCCGACACCAACCCCGACTGGTACGCGAACACGACGAGCTGGGCCCGGTCCCGGGCTCCCAGCTTGCCCATCGCCCGGCTGACGTGGGTCCGCGCGGTCGCCGGACTGACCACCAGCCGGGCGGCGATCTCCTCGTTGTTCAATCCCTCACCGACCAGGCCGACCACCTGGCGCTCCCGGTCGGTGAGCGTGTCCAGTCGAGGGTGCGGGCGCGGCACCCGGGACGGTCGGGTGGCGAACTCCCGCACCACCCGGCGGGTCACCGACGGCGAGAGCAGCGCCTCCCCCTCGGCGACCAGCCGGATCGCGCGCAGCAGCTCGGCCGGCCGGGTGTCCTTGGTGAGGAACCCGCTCGCGCCGTGCCGCAGCGCGTCGAAGACGTATTCGTCCAGCTCGAAGGTGGTCAGCACCACCACCCGCGTACCTGTCAGTTCGGGGTCCGCGACGATTCGCCGGGTCGCCTCGATGCCGTCGATACCGGGCATCCGGATGTCCATCAGCACCACGTCCGGTCGCTCCCGGCGCGCCAGCTCGACCGCCCGCAGCCCGTCGGCCGCCTCGCCGGCCAGCGCCAGGTCGTCCTCGCTCTCCACGAGCGCGCGGAGACCGAGCCGGACCAGGTCCTGGTCGTCGGCGATCAGCACCCGGATCACGGGGTCGGCTCCGCGGGCAGCCGGGCGTACACCCGGAAGCCGCCACCGGGGTGCGGCCCGGTGGTCAACCACCCGCCCAGCGCCGCGACCCGCTCCCGCATCCCGGCCAGACCGTGCCCGCGCTCGTCGGCGGCCGGCGCTGCCCCGGCACCCATCCCCCGGTCGGTGACCTCGACGGTCACCTCGTCGGCGCGGTAGTCCACCGTCACCTCCGCACTCGCCACCCCCGCATGGCGCAGCACGTTGGTCAACGCCTCCTGCACCACCCGGTACGCGGCCAGGTCCAGCGCGGCCGGCAGCTCCCGGGGGGCACCGACGACGCGTACGTCGACGGCGAGCCCGGCGCCGGCGAGCCGGTCGCGTAGTGCCGGCAGTCGGGCCAGGCCGGGTACCGGCTCGCGCTCTGCCCCCTGCCGCACCGCGCCCAGCGTGACCCGGAGCTCGTCCAGCGCCTCGCGGCTGGTCCGGCTGATCGCGGTCAGCGCGGTCTCGGCCTGCTCGGGTCGTTTCGGCAGCAGATGCAGGGCGATCTCCGCCTGCATGCTGATCGCGGCCAGTCCGTGCCCCACCACGTCGTGCACCTCCTGCGCGATCCGCAACCGCTCCTCGTCGGCCCGCCGCCGGGCCTCCTCGGCGCGACCGCGGGCCTCCTCGGCCCGGCCGCGCGCCGCCACCTCACGGTTGACCCGCACCACGACCCCCACCGCGAACGGTACGGCCACCCAGGCCGACGCCGGGAGCACTCCGGTCCAGCCCGGGGCCGGACCCCGGGACCAGAAGACGTGCGTCAGCAGCACCACGAACGCGCCTCCGGCGGCGAGCGCCGCCGGACGCACCGGCAGCCGCACCGCCACCGTGTACACCGCGACCAGGAAGGCGAGCAGGATCGGTCCGTACGGGTAGCCGAGCACCAGGTACGTCGCGGTGGCCGCGGTGACCAGGGCGAGGGTGGTGACCGGGGTGCGCCGACGGGCCAGCAGGGCGAGCGTGGCGAGCGCGATCAGCACCCGGCAGACCCCGTCCACCGGCCTCGACCCGGGCTGGTTGTCCCCGGCGAGATCGGTGGCGAGTTGCCCGAAGCCGAGCAACCCCAGGGCGAGCACGGCATCCGCCGCCTGTCGCCCCCACTGCCCGTCCCACCGCATGGCCGTCATTCTGCCCGCGCCAAGCCCTCCCGACGTGCGTCCACGAGCGGCACCGTCCCTACGCCCCCGGACGTACCCGCTTGCCCTCACCGCCGGACCACGCGGCGCTCACCCTGGCGATGGGGAGTTGCGAGGCTCCGAGACCGCGCAGTCGGAGGCGGATACCGCCACGAGCGTGATGACTGTGCGGCATCAAGATGCCGCACAGTCATCACGCTCGTGTGGAGAGGGTTGGCGCAGGCTCCGGCCAAGCGGACTGCGCAGCACGCCGTCGGAGCTTCCGAAGAACAGCGACCGGACGGGACCGAAGCGGTACGAGCCGCAGCGGACCGCAACCGCAGCGCCGCGGCGACGGTGGGATCAGACGGCGGCGAGGACCGCGGCCTCCAGGGTCGCTCGGGCTTCGTCGTCCGGCCAACCGCCGACCAGGTAGAAGGCGTCCACCACGTCGGCGCCGAGAGTGGAGATGCGTGCCGCGCGGACCAGGGCACCCGCCTCGTCGAGCGCGCAGGTGACCCGGTAGAGCAGGCCGGCCGCGTCGGCCGCGCGGAGTTCCAGCAGCACGGCGTCGGTGGCCGCCTCGCGGTGCCAGACAACGCGGGGAGCGGCGCCGCTGCCCCGGGCGGCGAGCGCACGGCCGCGCAGTCGCTGGGTGACCGACACGTCACCGCCGACCGCCCGGCGCAGGTCGGCACGGAGCGGCACCGGGTCCGGCGCCAGGCCGTAGCGGGGCTGCACCCGGCACTCGACCAGAGCCCGGCCGTCGACCACTGACGCGTCCGCGGAGATCACTTCCAGCCGGTGCAGGGCCAGGCAGCCGGCAACCGTGGCGAGCAGGCCCCGCCGGTCGGCCGCGGCGACCGACACCCGGTCCCCGGTCAGGTGGACGACCGGCAGTGGCCCGGCCAGCAGCGCCGGATCGGGTGCCGGCGGCTCGGGCAGTACGCCGGTGTCGAGTGCGGTGCGGACCCGGGCGACCAGCTCGGCGACGAGTCGACCCTTCCAGTCCGACCAGGCCGCCGGCCCGGTCGCCGCCGCGTCGGCCCGGACCAGTGCGTGCAGCAGGTCGAGGGTGCCGGTGTTACCGACCGCCTCGGCCACCGAGGCGATGGTGACCGGGTCGGACAGGTCCCGGCGGGTGGCCACGTCGGGCAGCAGCAGGTGCAGACGGACCAGCGTGCCGATCAGCTCCACCTCGCTGGGGGGCAGACCGATCCGGGTCGCCACCGCCTGGGCCAGTGGCACCCCGACGGTGCTGTGGTCGCCGGGAAGGCCCTTGCCGATGTCGTGCAGGAGAGCACCGAGGAGCAGCAGGTCGGGGCGCTCCACGTCGCGGGCGTGCCGGCTGGCCTCGTGCGCGGCCTGCACGAGGTGCCGGTCGAGGGTGTAACGGTGCACCGGGTTGTGCTGGGGCAGGCTGCGCAGTCGGGTCCACTCGGGCAGCCAGCCGTCGACCAGGCCGTACCGGTCGCAGGTCTCCCAGGCGGGCACCAGGCCGGGACCGGCGCCGAGCAGGGTGGTCAGCGCGGCCCGGGCCTCGGCCGGCCAGGGCGCGGGCAGCGGCGGGCAGTACGCCGCCAGCCACTCGCAGGTGGCCCGTGCGATCGGCAGGCGGGTCGTGGCCGCCGCGGCGGCCACCCGCAACGAGAGGCTCGGGTCGGGGCGTGCGCCGATCGCCGTCCGGGCCAGCACCAGCTCGCCGTCGTGCTCGACCACGTCACGTGCCACCGGTCGACGCGCCGAGCGGCCGTTGCCGCCTCGGGACCGGTCGGAGCGCAACCGGTCGGCGGCGCGGAACGCGTCATCCAGAGCGTGGCTGACCGTGCGGGCGTCACCGGCGACCCGGCGCAGGAGGGCGTCGCCGTCGTCCAGACCGAGCAGGGCGGCCACCCCGTCGCGTTCCTGGGCGACCAACCGGTCGACCCGGCGGCCGACCTGCTGGTGCAGGGCGTCCCGGGTGTCCAGCAGGCGAAGGTGGGCGGCACGCACGGCGGGACGTAGCGCGTCGGTGATGCCGGCGGCGGAGATCGCCCGCAGCAGCCCCACGTCGCGCAGGCCCCCGGCGGCCTCCTTGAGGTCGCCCTCCAGCAGGAACGCCAGCTCGCCGTGGGCCTGCCAGCGCGCGGTGGTGACCTCCCGCAGGCCGGGCAGGTGCCGTACGGCGGTGCGCCGCCAATGATCGGCGGCGGTGCGGCTCAGCGCGTCGGCCAGCGTCTGGTCACCCACCACCAGGCGGGCGTCGAGCAGCCCGAGGGCGACCTTGACGTCGTCCTGGGCGACCGAGAGCGCCTCGGCGACGGTGCGTACCGAATGGTCCAGGCGCAGACCCGCGTCCCAGATCGGGTACCAGATCGAGGCCGCCAACTCGTTCGTGCCGGGTACCCCGGCGTGCAGCAACACCAGGTCGAGGTCGCTGTACGGGGCGCACTGGCGCCGGCCCAGCCCCCCGACCGCCAGCAGTGCCACTCCGTCCTGCGCCGGCAGCAAGCCGCGCAGATAGGTGTCGTACGAGGCCGCCCGGGCCAGCCGGGCGGCCTCGCCGATCCCCCCGGGAACGCCGACGACCTCGTTGATCAAGGGGTTCGCGCCACCGTCACCGGTGTTGCCTGACGCGTCCTTCTTGATCAACGAGGTCATGTCGGTCGTGGTCTCCAGATCAGAGTGCGTCGAGGCCGCGTTCGCCGGTACGCACCCGGACGACCTCTTCGACACCGGTGACCCAGACCTTGCCGTCACCGATCTTGCCCGTGCGGGCCGCGCCGACGATGGCGTCCACCACCTTGTCCACGTCGATCTCGTCGGTGAGCACCTCTACCCGGATCTTGGGCAGGAACTCGACCGTGTACTCGGCACCCCGGTAGACCTCGGTGTGCCCCTTCTGCCGCCCGTACCCCTGAACCTCGCTGACGGTCAGCCCGGCCACCCCGAGGGCGTGCAGGGCCTCCTTCACCGCGTCCAGCTGGTACGGCTTGATGACCGCGGTCACCAGCTTCATGTCCAACCCCTCCATCCCAGGAACGTTAACCGGCGACCTTTTCGCTTACCGGCTCGGCGGGCTCCGCCTCCGGCTTGGCGCCACTCGTCGTGCCGCCACCGGGGGTGCCGATGCCGGCCATCGCGAACGCGCTGCCCGTGCCGCCACCGGCCGGGGACAGGTCGTAGCTGCTCTCGGCGTGCTCGCCGATGTCGATGCCCTCGACCTCGGCTTCGGCCTTCACCCGGAACCCGATCGTCTTCTCGATGACGAAGGCGAGCACCCAGGCGATGGCGAACGACCAGGCGGTGACGATCAGGCCGGCGAGGGCCTGCCGCCCGAGCTGGGTGACGCCGCCGCCGTAGAAGAGGCCGTCGGAGGCGCCCACCACGTCGGTGATCGCGGCGTTCACCGAGTTGGTGGCGAAGAGACCCAGCCAGAGCGAGCCGATCCAACCACCGACGAAGTGCACGCCGACCACGTCGAGGGAGTCGTCGTAGCCGAGCTTGTACTTGAGGCTGACGGCGAGCGCACACACGACCCCGGCGACGATGCCGAGCAGGACGGACGCCCACGGGGCGACGAAGCCACAGGCCGGGGTGATGGCGACCAGACCGGCGACGGCGCCGGACGAGGCACCGACCATGGTCGGCTTGCGGTCCTTGACCCACTCGACCGCGATCCAGCCGAGCACCGCCGCCGCCGTGGCGAGCTGGGTGTTGATGAAGGCGAGGCCGGCGACCGAGTCGACGGTCAACTCCGAACCGGCGTTGAACCCGAACCAGCCGAACCACAGCAGACCCGCACCGAGCGCGACAAGCGGGATGTTGTGCGGCTTCATGCCCTCGCGCGGCCAACCGAGCCGCTTACCGAGCACCAGCGCCACGGCCAGGGCCGCCGCACCGGCGTTGATGTGCACCGCGGTGCCACCGGCGAAGTCCAGCGCGTGGATGTCACCGCCGATGATGCCGCCGCCCCACACCCAGTGCGCGACCGGGAAGTAGACCAGGGTGGCCCACCCGAAGGCGAACAGCAGCCAGCCGGCGAACTTGGCCCGGTCGGCGATGGCACCACTGATCAGCGCGACGGTGATCACCGCGAAGACCATCTGGAAGGCCATGAACACGTAGAGCGGAACGCCGATGCCGCTGGGGTTCTCCGCCGTGGCACCCCACAGGTCGGTCTCGGCGAGGAAGGTCTTGGTGCCGAGGTACGCGCCCGGGTCACCCCAGAAGCCGTTCACGTCGGTCCCGAAGGCGACGCTGAAACCGTAGAACCACCACAGAATAGAGATGAGCCCGATGGCAGAGAAGCTCATCATCATCATGTTGAGTACGCCCTTGGCCCGGTTGAGGCCGCCGTAGAACAGCGCCAATCCGGGGGTCATGAGCAGCACGAGCGCGGTCGAAACCAGCAGCCACGTGGTATTGGCGCCGTCGATCGTCGGTGCTTCAGGCACGCTGGCCTCCTAAAAGGTGAAGTCCTCCTTCGCGGCTTTCCGGGGCAGCGTCGCCCGTAGGCCGGTTGCGCGGAAGCTTCGCGGCCGGCTGTTTCACCCATGGTCCCGTGCGGGTTTCCGGTTCGTGACGGGTTGTTTCGTACGTGTCACGAAGTCCGCACAGTCATCGACATGGACAATGGTGGATCGTTCGGACGGCGCACGTCGATGGCTGACCGGCCAGGCGCATCGACCGGTCCGCTTGACGGGACCGGCCGAGCATCGACCGGTCCGCGCTCAGCGGAGGGCGTTCTCCAGGGCGTGCCGCTCGTAGTCGAGCAGCCGCAGATCCCGCATCGGCCGGCGCAGGTGGCCCTTGTGCACGATCCGGACGAACGCCGGCTCGCCGGCGGCAGCCATCCGGCGGATCCCCTCGACGTGGTCCACGATCCGTTTACGGATGGTCCGGATCAACCGGTGCCGGTCGCGCGGGATCAACCCGTACGCGTCGGCGAAGAGCCGCAGCCGGCGCGGCCGGTCCGGGTGCTTCCAGCCCAGCGTGATCGAGTCCCGGTCCGCGAAGATCGGCACCCAGGTCCAGGCCGCGTACGCCACGTCGTAGATCCGCGCCCCCGGTGAGGCGAGGTCGAAGTCGATCAGCCCGAGGGTGCCGTCCGGCCGCCAGATCACGTTGTGCGGCGCGGCGTCGTGGTGACAGATCACCTCGGTGTCCGGCGGTGGCGGGCCGAACGAACGCCAGACCGCCTGCGGCGGCGGGATGAACCCGTACTGCGCGTCGTGGAACATCCGCAGCATCGTGGCGACGGTGACCAGCGCCTCGTCGGTCACCCAGTGCGGGGCGAGCGGATATTCGCCGCACTCCCCCTCCAGGTACGACAGCACCTCACGGTTGCGCTCGTCCATCCCGAGCGCCCGGGGGGCACCGGTGAAGCCCACGTACTCCAGGTGGCGCAGCAGGGCGTGCACGGACGGTGTCCACGGCCCGGCGTTGCGGCGGACCGTGTCACCGACGCGGACGACGGTGCTGACGTTGCCGCCGTGCAGCGGGATCTCCTGCGAAGTCACGTACGGTCTCCCGAGGCGCTGCGAGGGGTGGCCGGGCTCGCGCCAGCCCGCGTACGCGCGATCGTCGGTGGTCACCCGAGACTACGCGTCCCGTCCGGTGGCCTCGGTCCCCAGCAACGCGTCGACGAACTGCGCGGGGTCGAACGGGGCCAGGTCGTCCTTGCCTTCGCCGAGGCCGACCAGCTTCACGGGGATGCCGAGCTTGCGCTGCACGGCGATCACGATGCCACCCTTGGCGGTCCCGTCGAGCTTGGTGAGCACCACCCCGGTCACGTTCACCACGTCGGTGAAGACCCGGGCCTGCTCCAGGCCGTTCTGGCCGGTCGTGGCGTCCAGGATGAGCAGTGTCTCGTCGATCGGGCCCTGCTTCTCCACCACGCGCTTGACCTTGCCCAGCTCGTCCATCAGGCCGACCTTGTTCTGCAGGCGGCCGGCGGTGTCGATGAGCACGGTGTCCACGCCGGTGTCGATGCCGCGCTTGACCGCGTCGAAGGCGACGCTTGCCGGGTCGGCGGCCTCGGGTCCACGGACGGTCTCCGCGCCGACCCGGGAGCCCCAGGTCTCCAGTTGGTCGGCGGCGGCGGCCCGGAAGGTGTCCGCGGCGCCGAGCAGCACGGTCCGGCCGTCGGCCACCAGCACCCGGGCGATCTTGCCGCAGGTGGTGGTCTTTCCGGCGCCGTTGACGCCGACGACCAGGACCACGGCCGGTACGCCGTCCTTCGGGGCGGTCCGCAGCGACCGGTCCAGGCTCGGGTCGAGCGCGTTGACCAACTCGGCGGCGAGCAGCGCGCGCAGCTCGGAGGCCGAGCGGGTGCCGAGCACCCGGGTGCGCTCACGGAGCCGGTCGACGATGTCGCGGGTGGCGTCGACGCCGACGTCGGCGGTGATCAGGCTGTCCTCGATCTCCTCCCAGACGTCCTCGTCGAGGTGGTCGCGGGCGAGCAGGCCGAGCAGGCCCTTGCCGAAGACGTTCTGTGAGCGGGACAGCCGCGAGCGGAGCCGCACCAGCCGTCCGGCGGTCGGCTCGGGCACCTCCACCGGCGCGGGCGCCTCGATGACCGGCGGTGGCTCGACCAGGACGCCGGTGGACAGATCGGACTCCGGTGCCTCGACCGGCGGGCCGGCGAGATCCTCCTCGGCCCGGGTGTCGACCTCGGTGCGGGGAAGCGGGGGCTCGGGCCGCCGCCGCAGTCGCGGCACGACCAGCCCTACTGTGCCGGCGATCAGCACACCGAGCAGGACCAGAGCGAGGACGAGATATTCGGCCATGCCGGAATCCTGTCAGATGGCGACGACGGCGTCCCAGCCACCGCACCCCCGAGCGGGCCGGGAGTCTCCGCCACCGCACGGTTGAGCGGTGCTCGCGGTCTCCGCCACCGCATCCGGCCCGTGCCCGGAACCGGCGGTAGGCTCGGCCGCATGTCCGCCGCACACCTCCTCATCGGCCCCCTCCTGCGGCGAGTCGTGGACACCCGCGCCACCATCTGGGTGGAGACGGCGGGGCCCGCCGTGGTCACCGTCCGCACCGCCGACGGCGCCACCGGCACCCAGCCCACCTTCTCGGCGTACGAGCACCACTACGCGCTGGTGGTGGTGGAGGGGCTCACCCCGGACAGCGCGACCACCTACGAGGTGCTCGTCGACGACGAGCTGGTCTGGCCGGTGCCGAGCAGCGGCTTCCCGCCGAGCGTGATCCGCACCCGGGCCGCCGACGACCGGGACCAGCCGGTCAACCTGATCTTCGGCTCGTGCCGGGAGACCACCCAGCACGCCACCACCCGGAAGCTGCCGCCGGACGCGCTCGACGCGTACGCCCGGCGGTTGATGGCCGACCCGGAGTCGAACCCGCTGCCCGACCTGCTGGTGCTGCTCGGTGACCAGGTCTACGCCGACGTCACCTCGCCCACGGTGCGCCGGTTGCTGCGTCGGCGGCGGCGGCGGCCGAAGGGCGCCCCGGCCGACCAGGTGGTGAGCTTCGACGAGTACACCAAGCTCTACCTGGAGTCCTGGCGCGATCCGGAGATTCGGTGGCTGCTCTCCACCGTGCCGAGCGTGATGATCTTCGACGATCACGAGATCATCGACGACTGGAACACCTCGGCGGCCTGGCGTGCGGAGGTGCGCGAGCAGCCGTGGTGGCAGGAGCGGATCGGCAGCGGACTCGCCTCGTACTGGGTCTACCAGCACCTGGGCAACCTGTCCCCGGACGAGATCACCGCCGACCCGGTCTACGCCAAGGTCGTCGCCGCCGAGGACGCAACAGGTGTGTTGCGTGAGTTCGGGCACCGGGTCGACCAGGAGTCGGACCTGGCGCACGACACCGAGCGCTGGCGCGCGGTGCAGTACCAGTGGAGTTACGCACTGGACCTGGGCCGGACCCGGTTGGTCATGCTGGACAACAGGTGCAGCCGGGTGCTCGACCCGGGCAGCCGGGCCATGTTGCCGCCCGGCGAGTGGTCCTGGTTCCTCGACCAGGCGCACGGGATCTACGACCACCTGGTGGTCGGCGCGTCGCTGCCCTGGCTGCTTCCGCAGGGCATCCACCACATCGAGGCGTGGAACGAGAAGCTGGCGGACTCGCGTCGCCCCTGGGTGGCCCGCGGGGCGGAGAAGCTGCGCCGCGCCCTGGACCTGGAGCACTGGGCGGCGTTCCGGCGCTCCTTCGAGGCGCTCACGGAGACCTTCGCCCGGATCGGCACCGGCACCCCGAGGCAGTCCGGCGCACGGGTCGGTGCCGGCCCGGCGTACGCCCCTCCGGCGTCGATAAGCGTGCTCTCCGGGGACGTGCACCACTCGTACGTGGCTCGGGCCCGGTTCTTCGACCCCGCGGTGGTCACACCCGTGCACCAACTCACCTGCTCGCCGATCCACAACCAGGTGCCGGCCGGCATCCGTCCGCTGATGCGGTTGGGCTGGTCGGCCGGCCCGGCCGGTGCCACCCGGGCGTTGGCCCGCTCGGCGGGCGTACGGCGGCCTGGTGTGCGCTGGCGCAAGTTGGCCGGCCCCTACTTCGGCAACGCCGTCGCCACGCTCACCCATCAGGGGCGTGGCGCGGACGTGGTCATCGAGGGCACCACCAAGGACGGGCACCTACGCCCGGTGATGCGACGTCGACTCTCCGGTAGCGGCGAGCCGACCGCGCCGTAGTCTCTACGCCGTGGATGAGCACCTGCCGGAGCCGATCCGGGCGGTCGAGCACGAGTTGACCGCTCTGCTGCGTCGTGGGCGGGCGGTTTCCTGGGAGATCGCCCGGGAGGTGCACCCGAATCTGGAGCCGAACACCTACGGGCTGCTGCTCTGGTTGCGGCGCAGTGGGTCGATCCGGTTGACCGAGCTGGCGTCGCGGCTCGGCGTGGGCAAGGGCACACTCAGCCGGCAGATCAACGCCCTGGAGGCCCTCGGGCTGGTCCACCGCGACCCCGATCCGAGCGACCGGCGGGCCGCGCAGATCCGCCTCACCGAGGAGGGTCAGCGGCGGTTCGACGTCGCCCGTGCGGCCCGGTTGGGTGAGTTCCTGCGGGCGCTGGACGGCTGGCCGAGCCGGGACGTCGAGGAGTTCGCCCGGCTGCTCGGCCGGTTCAACGACTCCTGGCAGTAGCCCGCTCGGCGGGGAATATGGTGCCGGTCCACCAAGTTGTTGCTTCAGGCAACCAAGGCATACGGTTGCTTCAGGCAACTCTCAGGCGGCCCATGCGCACCACCCGCCGCCGCTCCACCTCGACTCCGTTCGGAGGCAACAACGATGAGCCAGGCGACAGCGCCGCCCCAGGCGACCGCCGTGACCATGACCCACCGGCAGATCCTGGAGGCACTCTCCGGCCTGCTGCTGGGCCTGTTCGTCGCGATCCTCTCCTCCACGGTCATCTCGAACGCGCTGCCGCGGATCATCACCGAACTGCACGGCGGCCAGTCCGCGTACACCTGGGTGGTGACCTCGGCCCTGCTCGCGACCACCGCGACCACCCCGATCTGGGGCAAGCTCGCCGACCTGACCAGCAAGAAGACCCTCGTGCAACTGGCCCTGGGCATCTACGTGCTGGGTTCGGTGCTGGCCGGCCTCGCGCAGGGCACCGGCGAGCTGATCGCCTGCCGGGTGCTCCAGGGCGTCGGCGCCGGCGGCCTCACCGCGCTGGCTCAGGTGATCATGGCCACGATGATCGCGCCGCGCGAGCGGGGCCGCTACAGCGGCTACCTCGGCGCCGTGATGGCCGTCGGCACCATCGGCGGTCCGCTGATCGGCGGCGTGATCGTCGACACCTCCTGGCTCGGCTGGCGCTGGTGCTTCTACGTCGGCGTGCCGTTCGCCATCGTCGCCCTGATCGTGCTCCAGAAGACCCTGCACCTGCCGGTGGTCAAGCGGAAGGCGCAGATCGACTGGTGGGGCGCCACCCTGATCACCGCGGCCGTCTCGGTCCTGCTGATCTGGGTCTCCCTCGCCGGTGACCAGTTCGCCTGGGCCTCCTGGCAGACCGCCGTCATGGTCGTCGGCGCGCTCGCCCTCGGTGCCCTCGCCGTCCGGGTGGAGACCCGGGCCGCCGAGCCGATGATCCCGCCGCGGCTGTTCCGCAACCGCACCATCACCCTCGCCGTCGTGGCCAGCATCGCGGTCGGTGTCGGCATGTTCGGCGCGTCGATCTTCCTGGGCCAGTACTTCCAGATCAGCCGCGGGCAGAGCCCGACCATGTCGGGTCTGATGACCCTGCCGATGATCCTCGGCCTGTTGGTGGCCTCCACCGTGGGCGGGCGGATCATCACCAAGACCGGCCGCTGGAAGCGGTTCCTGGTGGCCGGCTCGGCGCTGCTCACCATCGGCTTCGCGCTGATGGGCACCCTCCGCGCGGACACCAACTTCACCCTGCTCAGCGTCTACATGGCGCTCATCGGCGTCGGCCTGGGCCTGACCATGCAGAACCTGGTCCTCGCCGTGCAGAACACCGTCGGCCCGCACGAACTCGGCGCGGCCAGCTCGGTGGTGGCGTTCTTCCGCAGCCTCGGTGGCGCGATCGGCGTCTCCGCCCTCGGCGCGGTACTCGCCCACAAGGTCAAGGACTACACCGCCGACGGGCTGTCCCAGCTCGGCATCCCCGCGTCCAGCTCCGGTAGCGGCGGCACCCTGCCCGACGTGCACACCCTGCCCGGCCCGCTGCGTGCCGTGGTGGAGAGCGCGTACGGCCACGGCGCCGGTGACATCTTCCTCGCCGCCGCCCCCTTCGCGCTGATCGCGCTGATCGCGGTGGCCTTCATCAAGGAGGTGCCGCTGCGGCAGCACAACGGCAACCCGGTTTCCGACGAGGTCGAGCGGGAATCGACAGTCGCAGCCGGCGCGGGCGCCGCCGTGGTCCGCACCGGCGAGCAGAGGTGAGGTAGAGCCATGAGCGTGGGAGCACCGGACCGCGAGGAGTACGGCCCCCGGACCCGCCCGCTGCCGTTCGAACGCGGCACCGACGGCCCGCGGGTGATCATGGTGGGCGTGGACGGCACCCGTACCTCCGAGCGGGCCGGCGCCTACGCGGCCGGCCTGGCCCGCCGGCAGGGTGCCGCCCTGGTGGTGGTCTTCGTCAGCGCGGCGAGCGGGTTCACCTCCCTCGTGCCCGGGATGGACGCCAGCGCGATCCAGCGCTCCCAGGACGAGGTGGCCGACGAGTTGCGCCGCGAGTGCCGGCGAGCGGCCGAGCAGTGGGGCATTCCGGTGACCTTCCTGTCCCGGCGCGGCGACGCGTACGGCGAGTTGTGCGCGGCGGCCGACGAGTTCCAGGCCGACATGGTGGTGGTGGGGGCGTCCGAGCAGGCCGGTCACCGGCTGGTCGGCTCGGTCGCCACCCGTCTGGTCCGCGCCGGCCGCTGGCCCGTCGTCGTGGTGCCCTGAAAACCTGTCGCGACTGTCGTACCCGAGCCCCAGGATGGCCCGATGACGACATGGACGGCACCGGAGATCGACCGCACCCACGAGCCCCTCGTCGCTGACGAGCGCACCATGCTGGAAGGCTGGCTCGACTACCACCGCGACACCCTGCTGCACAAGTGCGCCGGCCTGACCGCCGAGCAGCTACGCACGGCGAGTGTCGAGCCGTCCGGCCTGAGCCTGCTCGGGTTGGTCCTGCACATGACCGAGGTCGAGCGGTCCTGGTTCCGCCAGCGCTTCGCCGGTCAGGACCTGCCCGACCTCTACGACTTCGACGCCGACAACGACGCCGAGTTCCACGCCGCGGCCGACGCCGACCCGGAGGCCGCCTTCGCCGCCTTCCGCGCCGAGGTCGACGCGGCCCGGGCGGCGACCGCCGGCCGGTCCCTGGACGAGACGTTCACGCTGACCCGCCACGACGGCACCCCCACCTTCAACCTGCGCTGGGCGTACGTGCACATGATCGAGGAGTACGCCCGGCACAACGGTCACGCCGACCTGATCCGGGAACGCATCGACGGCGTCACCGGCGACTGACCAGCGGTCCCGTCACCCGGGGTGCCCGGCGCGGAGCAGGTGCTCGCCCAGCGGGGTGAGCGTGTGCCGTACCGCCGGCCCCGCCCGGTGGGTGGTGACCAGCCCGGCCGACCGGAGGACGGAGGCGTGCTGGCTGGCCGAGGCGAGGGAGACGCCGACCGTCCGGGCCAGCTGTGAGGTGCTCGGGCCGTCGGCGATCGCGCCCAGCACCGCCGCCCGGGTCCGCCCGAGCAGGTCGGCCAGGGGTTTGCTGCTCACCAGCGCCCGCTGGGCGGTGGGACGGATCGGATAGGCCAGCACCAGCGGGCCGGTCGGGTCGTCCAGCACGCAGGGCCGGGGCAGCAGGTACGACGGCACCAGGGTGACGCCCCGGCCGGCCGGCGCCAGGGCGATCCCGTCGGCGAATCCACACTCGTACGACAACTCGTACCGCTCGCCGTACGGCTTCCAGAACAGGTACGGGCTCAGGTCGCGTAGGACGCGGTCGATCCCACTGTCCACCATGGCGTGTGCCCGCACGGTCCGGTCGCCGTGAACCGCCGCGGTGATCGTCTGCTGGTATGGCGCGACCGCGATCTGGTGGAACGCCCGCATCGCCACGCGGAGTCGCCGCCGGGCGGCTGTGTCACCAGAGGCGAGAGCACCGACCCGGGCCGGCAGGTCGCCGGCGACGATCCGGGGTCGTAGCTCCGCCGCCAGCGTCGCCGTCGGGGTGGCCAGCACCTCGTCCAGGGCGGCCGGCAGGTCGCCGCCGAGGCTTGGCGGGGTGAGGAAGTCCGGAAACCACCCGGGCCGCCGGCACAGGTCGAGGTACGGCCGCATCTCCGGACGCAGCGCCGCCCGGGTGCGTGCCCGCCAGGCCGTGAGGTGTTCCGGTGCGGCCTCGAACAGCCGCTGACCGGCCGCCCCGAGTTCCAGCAGCACCGCGGGGTCGGAGCGCAGGACGGTGCGGCTCAGGTCCGTCGCGGTGAGCTGCAACGTCAGCATGAGCCGACGCTAGCCACCCTTCGGCCCTGCCTGAAAGGGCATGGAGCAGGCTGCCACCGGATCGGATCCTCGTTCCATGCACACCTTCCTTGTCCTGGCCACCAGCGTGGTCGTGCTCGCCGGCACCTCAGGCACCCCGGCGCGCGCCGCTGACGCGCAACCCGACACGTACGTCGTCTCCCGCGAACCGGGCGTGTTGCCCGAGGGCATCGCCGTCACCCGCGCCGGCACCATGTACGTCACCAGCCTCGCCACCGGGGCCGTCTACCGCGGCGACGTCCGGCACCAGCGGCTGCGTCCGTTCCTCCCCGCGGGCTCGGACGGGCGGGCCCACGCCGCCGGGGTCCACGTCGATCGCGCCGGCCGGCTCTTCGTGGCCGGTTACGACACCGCGACCCTCTTCGTGTACGACCCGGACGGCCGCCTGCTGGCGAAGCGGAGCGCGGTGACCGGTGCGGCTCTCAACGACCTGGTGATCACCGACCACGCCGCGTACGTGACCGACTCGGCCGGCGGCACGATCTGGCGGGCCACGCTGGACGGTGAGCGCGTCGGTCCACTCGAACCGTGGCTGCGGCCGTCCGACTTCCCGACCGCCCCGGGCTTTCTCAACGGCATCGTCGCCGGCGCCGACGATCGGGTCGCGCTCGTCGCCGACCAGGGCACCGGCGCGCCGGGCACCGAACGTCTCTGGCGCATCGACCTCGCCGACGCCACGGCCAGCGAGGTCGCCGTGTCGGGTGGACAGCTCGGTGCCGACGGGCTGCTGCTGGAGGGCAACCGCCTCTACGGTGTGGTCAACTTCCCGGACCCCGCTGACGGGTACCGCTTCGCGGTGAACCTGGCGGTGCTGGACGGTGACCTTCGGGCCGCCCGGGTGGTCCGCCAGTCCCGCACCGCCGGCCTGGAGCAGTCCCCGACCACCCTGGCCCGCGACCGCGACCGGCTGCTCTGGGTCAACAGCCAGCTCAACGCGACCGCGCCGGCACCACCGTTCACGGTGACCGAGGTCCCCGGCCTGGGCTGAGCGGCGGTCCGGCTCAGTAGTCCAGGGCCGCCCGCAGGTACCGCAGGTCGGCGTGGCCGCCCCAGCGGTGCGCCGACAGCCCGGCGGCGCGGGCGCCCCGCACGGCCCAGTCCTCGTCGTCGACGAAGAGGACCCGGGCCGGCGGGGTGGCCAGGGCCACGCAGGCGGCCTGGAAGTACTCCGGGGCCGGCTTGTGCACGCCGATCGTGGAAGAATTGACCACCACGTCCAGCTCCCCGACCAGGCCCAGCGCGGCCAGGTCGGCGTCGAGCAGGTCGGTGGCGTTGGTGCCCAGCCCGACCCGGATGCCGGCCGCGCGGACCTCCCGGACGAACGCCAGCACCTCCTGGTCGACCTCGCCCCGGTAGCCCTGCCACTGCTCGACAGCGGCGCGGGCCCGTTCCGGGCTGCCCACCGACTCGGTCAGGGCGTCCGCCACACTGCTCATCCACTCGGCGTGGCTGACCTGGCCGGTGAGCACCGGCTGGAGCCGCCCCCACTGCATGGCGATCTCACCGAGCACCCCCTCGGAGAGGCCGTACTCCCGCTCGACAACGGCGGCCACCGCCGGATCCCACCGGCGCAGTACGCCGTCGAAGTCCAGCAGGAGCGCCGTCGCGCGTTCCCGAGCCACTACCCGTTCTCCTCGCCGCGGCGGTGCCGCTGGTCGTCCTCGTCGGCCCGGTTGAGCCGTTGGCTGATCACCTGGGTGACCCCGCTGCGCATGGTCACTCCGTAGAGCGCGTCGGCGATCTCCATCGTCCGCTTCTGGTGCGTGATGACGATCAGCTGACTCTTCTCCCGCAACTGTGCCAGCAATGTGATCAACCGGCCCAGGTTCACGTCGTCCAGGGCCGCCTCCACCTCGTCCATGATGTAGAACGGGCTGGGCCGGGCGCGGAAGATCGCCACCAGCATGGCCACCGCGGTCAGCGACCGCTCGCCACCGGAGAGCAGGGACAGCCGCTTGATCTTCTTGCCCGGTGGGCGGGCCTCCACCTCGACACCGGTGGTGAGCAGGTCGTCGGGGTCGGTGAGGATCAGTCGGCCCTCGCCGCCGGGGAAGAGCACGGTGAACACCTGCTCGAACTCCCGGGCGGTGTCCTCGAAGGCACTGGCGAAGACCTCCAGGATCCGCTCGTCCACGTCCTTGACCACGGTGAGCAGGTCCCGCCGGGTTGCCTTGAGGTCCTCCAACTGCTCGGAGAGGAACTTGAAGCGCTCCTCCAGCGCGGCGAACTCCTCCAGCGCGAGCGGGTTGACCTTGCCGAGCAGGGCCAGTTCGCGTTCCGCCTTGGCGGCCCGCTTCTCCTGCACCGGCCGCTCGTAGCGCACCGGCTCGGGCACCGGCAGGCCGTCGCGCTCGGCAGCCGCCACGTCCACCTGGGTCGGCGGTACGGGCTGGGTGGGGCCGTACTCGGCGACGAGCGTCTCCACGTCCAACCCGAAGTCCTCGGCGGCCTTCGCCTCCAACTGCTCGATGCGCAGCCGCTGCTCCGCGCGGGCCACCTCGTCGCGGTGCACCTGGCTGGTCAGCCGCTCCAGCTCCGCGCCGAGCCGCTTGGCTGCCCCGCGTACCTCCTGCAGCTCCGCCTCCCGGGCGGCGCGTTCCCGGGCGACGGCGTCCCGGTGTTCCTCGGCCGTCGCGATCGAGGTGGTGAGGCGGGTGAGCGCCTCGCGGGCGCCTCCGGCGACGGCGCGGGCGATGCCCGCGCCCCGGGTGCGCGCGGCCCGCCGGGCCGCGGCGCGTTCGCGGGCGGCCCGCTCCGCGGTGGCCTGCCGGGTCAGCGAGTCGGCCCGGCCGGCGATCGAGGAGACCCGCTCCTCGGCGGTACGCACGGCGAGCCGGACCTCCATCTCGTTCTGCCGGGCCTGCGGCACCATGGCGGCGAGTTGGTCGCGTTCCTCGCTGGACGGCTCGGCGTCGACCGGGGTCTCCTCGGCCAGCCGCAGCCGTTCCTCCAGCTCGGCGAGCGCGGTGAGGTCCCGCTGCCGGGCCGCCTCGGCGCGGGAGTGGGACTCGCCGAGCCGGTCGGTCTCCGCCTTCGCCGAGCGGGCCGCCGCGCCCAGCTCGGCCAACCGCCGGGCGGCGGCGTTGCGGTGGCTCTCGGCCTCGCGCTTCTCGGCGGCGGCGTGCTGTACGGCCTCCTTGGCGGCGGCCACCTCGGCGCGCGCCTCGACGAGTTGGTCACGCAGTTCCGCGCCACCGCGCTCGGCGGTGAGCCGGTTGCTGCGGGCCTCCTCGACGGCCGCCTGCACCTCGATGTAGCTGGGGGCCTTGGCCGACCCACCGGCCGCCGCGTACGCCCCGACCACGTCACCGTCCGGGGTGACCGCCCGCAGTTCAGGGTTGCTGGCGACCAGGTCGGCCGCGGCGGCGAGATCGTCGACGAGCGCCACGTCCCGCAGTGCCCGGTGCACCGCCGGGCGCAGCTCCTCGCCGCACTCCACCAGGTCCGGGGCCCACCTGGCCGCGTCGGGCAGCTTCGGGCGCAGTGTGTCGGCGGAGCCGGTCATGCCGGGTCCCGCCGGGCTGCCGACGAGCAGACCGGCCCGGCCGGCGTCGGAGATCTTCAGCAGCCGCATCGCCTCGACGGCCTCGTCCACCCCGCTGACGGCTACCGCGTCGGCGAGACCGCCGAGCGCCGCGGCCAGCGCCGCCTCGTGGCCGGGCGCGACGGTGAGCAGCCCGGCGAGGCTGCCGAGCAGGCCGGGCACGTCGTCGGCGCGGGCGAGCAACGCCCCGGCGCCGTCCTTGCGCCGCAGCCCCAGGGCGAGCGCCTCCTCCCGGGCCTTCCAGGTGGCGGCGTCCTTCTCCGCCGTCCGTTCGGCGTCGGCGAGCGATCGCACGGTGGCCTGCGCCCGCTCCTGCACGGCGACCGCCTCGGCGTGCCGGGCGTCCAGGTCCGCGTTGTCCCGGTCGGCCTCGGTGGACTGGGCGGCCACCGCGTCCAGGTCGGCCTGTGCCTGCTCGGCGCGCCCCAGAGCGTCGGCGTGCGCGACGGCGAGCCGTTCGATCTCCTCGCCGGCGCTTGTCGTGCGGGCGCGGGCCGAGTTGACCTGACCGGTGAGCCGGGCCATCCCCTCGCGCCGGTCGGCGATGGCCTTGGCCGCGGCGACCAGCTCCCGCTCGGCGGCGGCGAGCTGCCGTTCCAGCTCCTGGCGGTGCTCGACCGCCTCGGCCAGGCGGATCTGGTCGTCGGTGAGCGCCGCGCGCAGCTCCTCCTCCTGCTCGCGGACGCGTTCCGCCTCGGCCTCCAGCTGGTCCGGGTCGCGGCCGGGCCGTTCGTCGTCGCCGCTGGCGCTGAGGTGCCGCAGCCGCTCCCGGGCCAACTGCTCGATCGAGCGGAAGCGCTCCTGGAGGGCGGACAGCTTGTACCAGGTGTCCTGGGCGGCGGCGAGCAGCGGAGCGTCCTCCGCGAGGGCGGCCTCCAGCTCGCCGAGCCGGCCCTGCACCTCCACGTGCTCGCCCTCGATCTGCTCACGCCGCTCCCGCAGCGCCGTCTCGTCGGCGATCTCCCGGTCCAGGGTGTTCCGCAGGGTGGCCAGGTCGTCGGCGAGCAGGCGCAGCCGGGCGTCGCGCAGGTTGGCCTGGATGGCGGCCGCCCGGCGGGCCACCTCGGCCTGGCGGCCCAGCGGCTTGAGCTGGCGGCGCAGCTCGGCGGTGAGGTCGGTGAGGCGGTTGAGGTTGGTCTGCATCGCGTCGAGCTTGCGCAGCGCCTTTTCCTTGCGCTTGCGGTGCTTGAGGACGCCGGCCGCCTCCTCGATGAACGAGCGACGGTCCTCCGGCTTGGCGTGCAGCATGCCGTCGAGGCGGCCCTGCCCGACGATGATGTGCATCTCCCGGCCGATGCCGGAGTCGGACAGCAGCTCCTGGATGTCGAGCAACCGACAGGTGTTGCCGTTGATCTCGTACTCGCTCTCGCCGGAGCGGAACATCCGGCGGGTGATGGAGACCTCGGTGTACTCGATCGGCAGCGCGCCGTCGGTGTTGTCGATGGTGAGGGTGACCTCGGCACGGCCCAGCGGCGCGCGGCCGGCGGTGCCGGCGAAGATGACGTCCTCCATCTTGCCGCCCCGCAGCGCCTTGGCGCCCTGCTCGCCGAGCACCCAGGCGATGGCGTCGACGACGTTGGACTTGCCGGAGCCGTTCGGGCCCACCACGCAGGTGATCCCGGGCTCCAGCTTCAACGTCGTGGCGGAGGCGAAGGATTTGAAGCCCTTCACCGTCAGGCTCTTGAGATACACCTTCTCGATCCTCGTCCGGGGGCCGCCGTACCGTCGCCGGCTGTGGGGACCTGGGTGAACTCGCAGACTAACCCGGTGGTGGGAGCGGTCGGGCACGCGACCCGCCCCGGGCCGCGTGCGGCCCGGGCGCGAGACGTGGGTCCGCCGTTGTTGTGTCGATCACGACAGGGACGAGGACCGTTCATGATCGCTTATCGCTGGGCGTGCTATTCGGATACCGGGGACGCGGTAAGGGCGGAACCGGCCACAAGATCATAAATAGTTGGCGCCGAAAGGGGCCGGACAGTGTTGCGCGCCGGCACACAGGTGTCGGCGCGCATTTTGCGAGAGTGCGATTCAGTTTTGCGACGCAGAGATCAGGTCAGCGCCGGCTCGGCCAGACGGAGCAGATCGTCTGCCTCCGCCGCGGCCGCCGCGAGCCGATCATTGTCGGCACGCAACCGGGTGATCTCGAACTCCAGTGCCTGAACCCTGGAACGCAGTCGGGTGACCTCGTCGAGCAGACGCCGGTCGGGCGCTGCACCTACGTGGCCGTAGAGGGCCTTCGCCATGCTGACTCCTTGATATGCGCTGCCGGAAAGGCCGGACCAACGCGCGCCCATTTGTACGCGGCTGTCATTCCAGGCTGTATCTGGGCATGACCGGGCGCGACTGGCGACACCTATATATTGAGCCGCAAACCCCTCCTTCGTCAAGTTCTCGCAGGCCGTAGATCATCTCTACGTCGACCTGTCCACTTGTCGGGGGGCTGCCGCAATGGCACGGACACTCTCTGTCCGGACGCCTTTACTGTACGCCCGGATCCACGGAATTCCGCACCCTGGCGTCCGAGTTCCCCTTAACTCTTCCTTAGCCACGTTGCCGCAGGTCGCGGGCGCGCCGTAGCGTCACCCCGGCCCGCAACCGACCCGTGGAGGCATAGGCGTGTACGGCTGGACCGACCCGATGGACCCGAACGGCGCCTCCCGGCGCGCCGAGCGGCCGACCGACGAGCCGACCTGGCTGCACGACCGTCCGGAGCCCCGCTCGGCCTACCTGTTCGGTGACGACCCGAACCAGCCCGGCGACGGGTGGCACCGGGAGCAGCCCCCGACCGACTGGCAGGCGGACCCCGAGACCTCCGGTGGGCCGGCCGACGCTCAGACGGCCGCCTGGCCGGACCAGCGCCCGGAGCACGACCCGGCCGAGGGCTGGCACGGCGGCGGGCCGGCCACCGACGCCTGGCGCGACGGCAGCCCGAGCGGGGCGACCGCCGACTCCTGGCACGGCGGCAGCCCCGCCGGACCGGCCAGCCATGGCTGGCACGGTGACGCCGGCCCGGAGACGACTGGTGGTTGGCGGCCCGACCCCGGCCCGGAGACGACTGGTGACTGGCCCGCCGGCACCGACCGGCCCAGTGAGGGACGACACCGCTCCCGCCGCCGTTGGCGACGGCCGCTGATGATCGGTGGGGCCGCCGCGGCGGCCACCCTCGTGGTGAGTCTCGGCGTCGGCGCGGTCGGACTACCCGGCGGTGACGACGGGGCCAGCCGGCCGACGGCCGTCGACGACACCTTCGCCCCGTCGACGGCGCCGACCGAGGAGCCGACTCTCGACACCCTGGCGGCGCCGTCCCCGACCAGCACGCCCAGCCCGACCCCACCGAGCCCGACGCCGAGCAGAGTCGTCAGGCCCACCCCGGAGGCGTCGCGTACCACCGCCGCGTCACGGCGTGGCGCGCCGCGCACCAGCGCGCCGGCCACGAGCAACGGTTCGAGCGGCTCCGGCGGGCCGAGCGAGCCGAGCGGCACTGTCAGCGCCCAGGCCCGTGAGGTGGTGGACCTGGTCAACGCCGAGCGCGCCAAGGCCGGCTGTGGGGCACTGAGCATCGACGACAAGTTGATGACCGCCGCCCAGAAGCACAGCCAGGACCAGGCCGACCACAAGAACATGTCGCACACCGGCAGCGACGGCAGCAACGCCGGCACGCGGCTGGACCGGGTCGGCTACGCCTGGCGCACGTACGGCGAGAACGTGGCCTGGAACCAGCAGACCCCGGCTGCGGTGATGGACGCCTGGATGAACAGCTCCGGTCACCGGGCCAACATTCTGAACTGCGCGTTCACCGAGATCGGCGTCGGGATCGCCACCAGCAACGGGCCGTACTGGACCCAGGTCTTCGCGGCGCCGCGCTGACCGCGCGTCGTTCGCGCCCCCGCGCTCGTTTGACCCGGTGAGGTACGCCGGGCCGGAGCGTGGGGGCGGCGTACCGGTGCGGGCGGCGACGGGCCGTCCGGGACCCGGGAGCTGCCGATGCGGATCCGGCCGCGGCGACGCGTCGCCGTACGCCCACTGCGCCGCGTCCTGTCGGCCGGCGTCGCACTCGTCCTCGTGGTGCCGGCGTACGGATGCCGACCCGAGCTGACCCCGCCCGGCGCGCCCACCCCGTGGCCGGCCGCGTCGGCCCGCACCTGGCAGTGGCAGTGGCAACTCAGCGGCCCGCTCGACCCGGCTGTGGAATCGGACGTCTTCCTGCTCGACCCGGTGGTCACCACCGCCGCGCAGACCGCCGAACTGCGGTCCCGGGACCGCCGGCTGATCTGCCAGGTGCACGTCGGGTCGGTCGGCACCGCCGACCCGGACGCCAGCCGGTTCCCGGACATCGTCCAGGGCTCGACCGGGCGTCGGCCCGGCAGCCGGTGGCTGGACGTACGGAGCTGGGACGCGCTCGAGCCGGTGCTGGCCGACCGTTTTCGACTCTGCCGGGGCAAGGGCTTCGGCGCGGTGGCGCTCGCCGACGCCGACGGGTACGCGTCCCGCACCGGTTTCCCCCTCGACTTCGACGACCAGCTGCTGTTCAACCGCCGACTCGCCGAGCTGGCCCGCTCACTGAGCCTCTCCCCCGGGCTGGTCAACGACGTGCCCCAGCTCGCCGCACTGGCTCCGGACTTCGACTTCGTCGTCAACGAGGAGTGTGTCCGGCTGGGCCAGTGCGCCAAGCTGCTGCCGTTCGTCGACGCCGGCAAACCGGTCTTCCACGTGGAGTACGCCAGCTCGACCGACGAGTTCTGCGTCACCACCGTCGGCTACGGCTTCGCGTCGATCCGCAAGGACCGTCAGTTGGACGCCTGGCGGGAAGCCTGCCCCCTGCCCTGACACGGCGGTGGCCGGGCCGCCGACGCAGCCCGGCCACCAGCGCCTGGTTCAGGACACCGGCACCAGCTCCGGGGTGGCGGCCGGCGGGTCGGCCGGGGCGGCCGCCGGACGGGTGCGCAGGAAACGCGGGGCCCACCAGTTGGCATCGCCGAGCATGGTCATCAACGCTGGCAGCACCACTCCCCGGATGATCGTGGCGTCCAGCAGGATCGCCGCCGCCAGACCGATCCCGAGCTGCTTCATGTCGATCGTGCTCAGCGTGGCGAAGATCGAGAACACGCCGACCATCACGATCGCCGCGCTGGTCACCACCCCGGCCGACGAGGTGATCCCGTACGACACGGCGTCGCGGTTGGGCATGCCGGCCCGGATCCCCTCGCGGATCCGACTGACCACGAACACGTGGTAGTCCATCGAGAGGCCGAAGAGCACCACGAAGAGGAACAGCGGCAGCCAGGACACGATCGCGCCCATCGAGGTGAAACCGAGCAGTCCCTCGGCCCACTCGCGCTGGAAGACCAGCACCAGCAGCCCGTACGCGGCGCCGACGGAGAGCAGGTTCAGCGCGATCGAACTGGCCGCGACCACCACCGATCGGAAGGTGAACACCATCACCAGGAACGTCAACACCAGCACGAAGCCCATCACCAGCGGCAACTTGTCCCGGACGTGGGCCGCGTAGTCCACATTCTCGGCCACGCCGCCGCCGACCGCGTACTCGATTCCGGGGATGCCCCGCAGCTCAGCCGGGACCAGGTCCCCGCGCAGCTTGTCCAACGACTGCACCGACCGGTCGTCCCGACTGGTGTACGGGGTGGCGACGTCGAGCACCGACACCCGCCGGTCGGCCGACACCTCGATCTTCGGGCCGTCCGCATCGGCCGGCGCGAACAGCGGATCCCCGGCGGCCCGGGTGGCCAGGTCGGTGAGCGCGGCGTGGACCCGGTCGGCCTGCTCGGCCGGTGCCTTGACGGCCACCACGTGATTGGTGCCGTTGCTCGGGAACGCGGCGGTGAGCCGGTCGTACGCCTGCATGGCCGGGGTGGTGCGCGGCAGGTCCTCCGAGCCGGGGAACTTCAGCTTCATACCGAGCGCCGGCGCGGCCAGTGCGAGCAGCAGACCGACCGAGATGACGAGCGTCACCACCGGAGCGCGTAGCGCCGGCCGAAGCAGCGCCGGCCAGAGCCGGGGCTTGCGGGGCTCGCCGTGCCGGTCGGTGCGCGGAGCGGTCAGCCGCCAGAGCAGCGGCACCCGAGGCCGGTCGACCCAGCGGCCGAGCCTGGCCAGCAGGGCGGGCAGCACGGTCAGCGAACCGATCACGGCGACGGCGACCACCAGGATCGAGCCGACGGCCAGGGAAGAGAAGACCACGTCACCGGCGAGCAGCAGCCCGGCCATCGCGATGATCACGGCAATGCCGGAGACCACCACGGCGTGCCCGGAGGTCTCCGCGGCGATCTCCACCGCGTCCAGGCCGGAGCGGCCCTTGGCCCGTTCCTCCCGCTCCCGGCGGATGTAGAACAGTGAGTAGTCGACCCCCACCGCCATGCCGATCAGCAGGATCACCGGTGCCGTGGTGTCGGTGGCCGGCACCAGGTGCGAGGCGAGCGTGGACAGGCCCATCGCGGCGGCGACCGAGGAGAGCGCCAGCAGCACCGGGACGCTGGCCGCGATCAACGCGCCGAACGCGATGATCAGGATGGCCAGGGTGACCGGCAGGCTGAGCAGTTCGGCGCGCTTGAAGTCCTTGCCCAGGGTGTCGTCGAGCGCCTGCTCGATCGACGGCCCGCCGACCTGCTCGACACGCACCTGTGGGTGCGCGCCCTGCACGGCGGCGGTGGCGTCGCGCAGCGGCTGGACCCGATCCGAGGCGGTCTCCGGGTCGCCGGACATGGTGATCGGCAGCAGCAGCGCCGAACCGTCCCGGGCGGTGACCGGCTTCCCCACCTCGGCGACCCCGGTGACCGTACGCAGCCGGGCTGCCGCGTCGTCGGCCGCCGCCTTCGCCGCCGCCGGGTCCAGCGCGCCGTCCCGCGCGGTGATGAGCACGTTGTCCACTGCCGGATCGTCGAAGTTTCCGGCGTCCACGATCAGGCCGGCCCGCCCCACCTCGCCGATCCCCTCGTCGGCGCTGGTGGCCTCGTTGAGGCCGGCGGCGCTGCCACCCACGAAGCACACCGCCACGAACACGACCCACAGTGCGATCGCCCGCCACGGGTGCTCGGCGCTCCACCGCGCCAGCCGCACCGTCACCGGTCTTCTCCCCATCTCGGGTCCCCCTGTCACGTCAACCCCCTGTCAACGGTGCTGACGTTAGGTGCGTGACGAGGCGGTCACATCGGGGAACGGCCCTGGCCCGCCCCGGAGCCGTCACACTGAGGGCGATTGGCTCACCAGAGGGGCATCAGACGCCGATTCGGGCGTACACCGGGGTGCGGCCCGGGGGGTCCGACCGCGACCCGCCGGTGCCGACCCGGAGCCGACTCCGGGTCATCCCCGAAGGGATCCCCGGGGCCGCGGCTGGCAGCGCGGGCAACTGTACGAGGATCGGTTCATGAACGCCTCGCGGCGGATCGGCGCTCCGCACCGCCGGCACGGCTCGCCCTCGCGACCGTAGGCGTTGAGTTCGCGGTCGAAGTAGCCACTCTCACCGTTGACGTTGACGTAGAGGGCGTCGAAGCTGGTGCCGCCCACGTTGATCGCCTCGGCGAGCACGTCGCGGACGTGGCCGAGCAGGCGCTGCGCGGCCGGCCCGGTCAGCGCGTCGGTGGGTCGGCCGCCGTGCAGCCCGGCCCGCCACAGCGCCTCGTCGGCGTAGATGTTGCCCACCCCGGAGATCAGGGTCTGGTCGAGCAGTGCCCGCTTCACCTCGGTGTGCCGGCGGCGTAGCGCGGCGACGAACTCCGCGTCGGAGAACTCCGGGTCCATCGGGTCGCGGGCGATGTGCGCGATCTCGTCGGGCAACTCGGCGCCGCCCTCGCTCACCGAGAGCCCGCCGAACGTGCGCTGGTCGACGAAGCGCAACTCCGGCCCGTCGTCGGTGAACCGGAACCGGACCCGCAGATGGGTCTCGTCGGCGGTGCCGGGTGGCTGGAGCAACAGCTGACCGGACATCCCGAGGTGCCCGATGATCGCGTCGCCGCTGTCCAGTGGCAGCCACAGGTACTTGCCGCGACGGCGGACGTCCAGCACGGTCCGGCCGGCGAGCACGTCGGCGAAGTGCACGCCGCCGGGGACGTGCCGGCGCACGGCGCGCGGGTGACGGACCTCGACCGACGCGATCCGACGGCCGATGACCCACTGGGCCAACCCCTGCCGGACGGTCTCCACCTCGGGTAACTCAGGCACGCCGCAGGCCCGTCTCGTGGCCGTCGGCACCCCCGGCCGGCAGGGCCTGCGCCAGGTGGTCGGCCTGCTCGGCCTGGGCAGCCCGCCCGGCGCGTTCCAGCGGCCCGAACGGCTCATCCCGGTCGGCCGAACCGTCCGGGTCGATCAGCTGGCCCCGACCATCGTCGCCGGTCCGACCGTCGTCGCCGTCCTGGCCGTCGTCGCCGTCCTGGCCGTCGTCGCCGGCCTGGCCGTTCTGCTCGGCGAGCGTCCGCCACGCGGCCTCGGCGGCCCGCTGCTCGGCTTCCTTCTTGCTGCGCCCCTCGGCGCCGCCGTACCGGTTGCCGGCCACCACCACCCAGGCGGTGAACGTCTTGAGGTGATCCGGGCCGGTGCCCTCGATCCGATACTCCGGGACGCCGAGCCCGAGCGCCGCCGTCAGCTCCTGGAGGCTCGTCTTCCAGTCCAGTGCGGCGCCCCGACCGGCCGACTCGGCCATCAACGGGTCGAAGAGCCGGTGGATGACGATCCCGGTGGTGTCCAACCCGTACTGGAGGTAGATCGCCCCGAGCAGCGCTTCGAGCGTGTCGGCGAGGATGCTCGCCTTGTCCCGGCCACCTGTGGTCTCCTCGCCCTTGCCGAGCAGCAGGTACGCGCCGAGGCCGTCCGGGCCCAGGCCACGCGCCACGTCGGCGAGCGCCCGCATGTTGACCACGCTGGCCCGCAGCTTGGCCAACTGCCCCTCGGGCAGGTCCGGGTGGTTGTGGAAGAGCGCGGTGGTGATCACCACGCCGAGCACCGAGTCGCCGAGGAACTCCAGCCGCTCGTTGGTGGGCAGCCCGCCGTTCTCGTACGCGTACGAGCGGTGGGTCAGGGCGCGCTCCAGCAGCTCGGGTTCCAGGCTCACGCCGAACGCGGCTTCCAGATGACCGACGGACGCCCGCCGCCGCTTGTCGTTGCTCATGATGTGCGTACCTCGGTGTCGGTGGAGCGGTCGGTGCGGTTCATCGCGGCGTCGCCGTCGAGCAACGCCGAGACCAGATCGGTGGCGCGCCGCCGCCACAGGTGGGCGGCGAGGGCGATGCCGGAGGCGACATCGTCGGCGCGGGCGGAACCGTGGCAGACGACCACCGTCCCCGCGACGCCCAGCAGGGCGGCCGCGCGGGGCGCGCCGCCCTCCGCGGGCGGGCCACCGGCCATCGCGTACGCGCCTTCGATGGCTTTGAGCAGCACGTTACCGGTGAAGCCGTCGGTGACGACGACATCGACGCGCGCGCCGAGGGTCACGTCGTACCCCTCGACCAGGCCGACGTAGCGCGCCCCACCGGGCAGCGGCTCGACGGCGAGCAACGGGTCGGTGGCGCGACGGACCCGGTCGCCCTTGCCGGCCTCGGTGCCGACCGAGAGCAGCCCGACCCGCGGCGCGGCGATCGAGTGCGCCACGGCGGCGTACGCGGCGCCGAGCACGGCGTGGCGGGCCAGGGTGGCCGGACGGGGTTCCAGCGAGCCGCCGACGTCGAGGAGCACGACCGGGCCGGCCACGGTGGGCAGGGTCGCGGCGAGCGCGGGTTGGCGGATCTCCGGCCAGCGGCCGAGGCCGAGCACGGCGGCGGTGACGGTGGCACCGGTGGCACCGGCGGAGACCAGGGCGTCGGCGGTCCCGTCGCGCACGGCGGTGACCGCGGCGCGGACCGTGCTCTCGGCACGGGCGGCGCTGGGATGATCGGCCATGCCGACGACATCGCGGACGGGCCGCACCGTGATCCGCGTACGTTGCGGCGGATCGAGGGCAGCAATCAGCTCGTCGGCGACCTCGGCCGGGCCGACGAGGAGCAGGTGCAGGTCAGGGTCGGCGCGCATGGCCCGCAGAGCGCCGTCAACCACGACGGCGGGAGCGTCGTCCCCGCCGAGGAGGTCAACGGCGATCCGCGCGGTGCCCGGCTCCATCGGAACGCCGGCCGGAGTGGGCCGGCCAGCGTCGGAGGAAGCCGGGGCACCGGGCGAATGCCAGGGTGCGCGCGCCGCCCGACCTGAGGTCGGGGGCGTCACTCGGCGTCCAGGTCAGACCTCGAGAACCTGGCGGCCGTTGTAGGTGCCGCAGACGGAGCAGGCGGCGTGCGGCAGCTTCGGGGACTTGCACTGCGGGCACGCGATGGTCGCGACCACCGTCGCCTTCCAGTTCGCCCGGCGGGACCGGGTGTTGCTGCGCGACATCTTGCGCTTCGGGACGGCCACGGTTCTTACTCCTCTGTAACGGTCAGTTGCGACAGGCCCGCCCAACGCGGGTCGATCTGCTGGTGACTGTGGTCGGCCGGCAGATCGTCCCAGTGCGCCCCACATTCGGGGCACAACCCTGGGCAGTCCTCCCGGCAGAGCGGGTTGGTCGGCAGCGTGAGCACCAACGCGTCCCGCAGCGCCGGCTCCAGGTCGATCAGATCGCCCTGCATCCGGCCCACCTCGTCCTCGTCGGTCGTGGCGTCCGTGGTGCTGTCCTCGTACGCGTACAGCTCCTGGATCGTCACGCCCATCGAGTCGTTGATCTCGCGCAGGCAACGGCCGCACTCGCCCCGGACGGGACCGGTGATGGTCCCGGAGACGAGCACGCCCTCGGACACCGACTGCAACCTCAGATCGAGGTCGAGGTCCGCGCCCTCCGGCACGCCGATCAACTCCACACCGAGGTCCGCCGGTGCCGGCACGACCCGCTGGACCTCACGCAACGCACCAGGGCGGCGCGGCAGGTCTCTCGTGTCGAGGACCAGCGGCGACCTGGGGTTGAGTGTCGATGGCGAGTGCTTGGGCATAGTTAGACTCCGGCCGGTGAGAGGCCGACAAAAAAGGTTACCTGGGTGACCACCGGACCGTCGAACCGGGGGCGACACCCGGGTGAGAATGTCGGCTGGTGAGGTGCCGCTCAGAAGGGTAGCGGGCGATCCGCCTCATCCCCACCGAAGGTGCCGATCTCCCGTAGGGCGTGCATCTTGTCCCTACCTCGCTCGATCGAGGCCAGCGCCCGGGTGAGGAACTGCTCGAAGTTGGCAAGCGCGGTGTCGACGTAGTCGTCGACCTCCTCACGCAGGCGCTGGGCCTCGGCCCGGGCCTCGGCGATGATCCGGGCACCCTCGTGCTCGGCCGACACGGTGATCTCGTTCACCGAGACCAGGCGGGCGTGTTCTGCCTCACCCTCGCTGATGATCCGGTCCGCCTCACGCTTGCCGGCATCCATGATCTTGTCGCGCTCCTCCAGGAGCGCTGCGGCGCGACGCAGGTCGGCAGGGAGATCGGCGCGCATCTCGTCGAGGGCAGCGATCATCTCACCCCGGTCGACCATGCAGTTGTTGCGCGACATCGGGACGGAGCGGGCCTGCTCCACCATGGCGATCAGTTCGTCGATGCGATCGAGCGGGTCCACCGGTACCTCACTCCTGTCGTTCCTCGGCCGACCTCCATGATGCGGGCTACGGCCGTTCCCCGCGTCATCAATCATGTCGTGCCGGCCCCACACACGCCCCATCCGCCCCAATCCGGCGCGTCGCGACATCGCCACCCCGCGAAGCCGCCCCCGCCCACGCCCGCCCGCGCCCGCCCACGCTCCGCCGATCTTGCACTTTCTGCCGCGACAATCGGCGCAAACAACCACGATCCGGCGACCGAAAGTGCAAGATCGCCGCCCGGGTGGGGGTGGGGTGGCGGCGGGGGTGGGTGGGGTGGTTAGGGGTTTGGGCGTAGGCGGGCCTGCAGGGCCTCACGGACCAGGTCGGGTACGTGGGCGGAGATGTCGCCGCCCCACTTCGCCACGTCCTTCACCAGGCTGGAGGAGAGGAACGAGTAGAGCGGGTTGGTCGGCATGAAGAGGGTCTCGACGCCGGCCAGCCCGATGTTCATCTGCGCCATCTGCAACTCGTAGTCGAAGTCGCTGACCGCCCGCAGGCCCTTGATCAGCACACTCGCCTGCTGTGCCCGGCAGAAGTCGACAAGCAACCCGCGGAACGACTCGACCCGCACGTTCCCGTACGACGAGGTCACCTCGCGGAGCATGTCGATCCGCTCCTCGACGGAGAACAGGCCACTCTTCGACTGGTTCACCAGGACGCCAACCACCACCTCGTCGAAGAGCCGACTGGCCCGCCCGACGATGTCGAGGTGTCCGTTGGTGACCGGGTCGAACGAACCGGGGCAGACCGCACGTCTCATGATCGGCGACCGTACCAAAGGGTGGTCTCGCCGTACCGGCGACTGCGCTCGGGGGTGATCCCCTCCACCCAGTCGAACTGCCTGGTACGGCTGGACCGCTCCACCACCACCAGCGCGTCGGGCACCAGCCAGCCACCATCGACGAGCGTCGTCAACAGCGAGGTGATCTCCGCGTCCGGCACCGCGTACGGCGGGTCGGCGAAGACCACGTCGTACGGCCCGCCGTCCGGACCGGCGGCCAGCACGGTCGCCACCTTCCCGGCGACCAGGCGAACGGCCGGGCCGGCGCGCAGGGTCGCCACGTTCTCGCGGATCACCCGGGCCGCCCGGGGGTCGGACTCGACGAGCAGGACGTGCCGGGCGCCCCGGGAGAGCGCCTCCAGCCCGACCGCGCCGGAGCCCGCGTACAGGTCGGCGAAGCGGGTGCCGTCGAGGTCGACCTCGGCCTGGACGGCGCTGAACAGCGCCTCGCGGACCCGGTCGGACGTTGGTCGGGTGCCGGCGCCGGGGGGTGCGGCGATCCGCCGCCCGCCGAGCGTCCCGGCGACGATCCGGGTCACCGTCTCCTCCTGTTCATGCCCGCGACGCTACGCGAGTCGACGCCGACCTCGACCGACACCGCCGGTATCGCCGGGCCGGTGGCTGTCCCCCCGATCTGACCGCCCGACGCCTCGGTGGGGTCTTGACGTGGCCCGTCGGGCCGGAAAGGCCCGGTGACCTCCCTCCGCACCGTTCGGTCCACTGCGGAGCGGCCGATCGAACGACCACACCACTCGTCCTCAGTGATCAATCAACGACCTTCCGTTCATCAAAGATCACGAATCAATTACATTGCCCGATGGCAATGATGAGAACTCCCCTCATTCATGACTCGTCAGTACAGTCACCCTCTGTCCCCGCTTAGCGCGGGGAGCACCCCCGCGTCGCGCGACGTCCCGGTGAGCAGACGACCCACCGGTCGCCCCGTCTCCCGACCTCCCGCGCGCGATCCGTACCCCTCACCAGGAGCAGGCGTTGAACCTCCCCAAGTCTCCGATGCGGCGCGTCGCGGCCATCGCCGCAGGCGCGCTGATCGGCCTCACCGGCGCAGCGACGTTCGCCGGCCCGGCACTCGCGCACCACACCACCATCAGCGGCACCGCCTGCAAGACCACGGACGGCGTGCACCGCGTCGAGTGGAAGGTGGAGAACAGCGAGCGTGACCTCGAAGCCACCATCACCGAGGTGTGGAGCCCCTCCGGCACCACCATCAGCGGCATCGGCGGGGGCACCAAGATTGCGGCCAACGGCAAGGTGACCGGCACTCAGCTCACCACCAAGGGCAAGCAGCTCGAGCTGAAGGTCACCGCCACGTGGACGCGGAACGGCAAGCTCATCACCAACACCGCCTCCGGCACCGCGAAGCTGAGCAAGAACTGCACCACGCCGCCGACGCCGACGCCGACGCCGACGAAGCCCACCCCCACGCCGACCGTGACGCCGAGCGCGACGCCGTCGGTGACGCCGAGCGCCACGCCGTCCGCGACCGCGTCGGTGACGCCGAGCGCGACGCCGACCACCACGCCGAGCACTCCGGTCCCGACCAGCCCGGTGCCGACCACGCAGCCGAGCGAGCCCACCGGCCCGCTGGTGCCGGAGGAGCCCAACGCTCCGGTGTTCGAGATCGTCTTCGACTGTGACGTGCTGGTCATCACCGCCGACAACCCGGCTGGCGGCATCACCGAGACCGTCGTGCTGACCTCGGAGAAGAACGTCGTCAAGAAGCTCGAGCTGGTCCCGGGCAAGAAGACCGAGGTCTCCTTCGAGGCGTACGAGGGGCTGACCGTCACCCCCAGCGTCGATGGTGAGCAGGCCGACCCGGCCGACGCCGTCAAGTGGGTCAAGCCGGCCGACTGCACCTCGGGTCAGGGTGGCGGCGACAAGGACGAGCCGGCGCTGCCGCTGACCGGTGCCGCGACCGGCGGGATCATCGCTGGTGCCGCGGTGCTGCTCGCCGTTGGTGCTGGTCTGTTCGTGATGGCGCGTCGTCGTCGGGTGCGCTTCACCGCCTGAGACAACCCGCTCTGACTAACAACTGAGGGCGGGGGGGGCCGGGCCGGGGCCCGCGCCGGCCGCGGGTGGGTCTACACCCCCCGGCCGGCCCGGCCGCCGCCCCACCCGCCCGCCTGGGCGCGGCCGGGAGCG
>NZ_JBEZFV010000009.1:94581-259837 GCF_040649655.1 Micromonospora sp. NPDC048905
GGGTGGTGTGTTGTGTTTGGTTCCGTGGGGGCGGTGGGCGGCGGTGCGCATTCGCCCCCACACCCACCCCCCCACCCCCCCCCCCCGGGGGCCCCCCCCCCCCCGGCGCCCCCCCGCCCTCGGTGTGTTCGCCAATCCCCTGCCGCGTGGCGGACCCGTCAGCCCTTCTCCAGGTATTCGGCGCGTTCCTCGTCGACGAGCGCGGCGACCGAGGCGGCCAGCGCCGGGTTGCCGGTCAGGTCCGGGTCCTCCTCGATCAGGGTGATCGCCTCGGCGCGGGCGTCGCGGATCAGGTCCGCGTCGCGGCGCAGCGACAGCAGCCGCAGGTGGGAACGGTGCCCGGACTGGGTGGCCCCCAGTACGTCGCCCTCGCGGCGCTGCTCCAGATCCAGCTCGGCGAGCGTGAAACCGTCGCTGGTGGACGCCACCGCGTCCAGGCGTTCCCGTGCCGACGAACCCTCGGCCGCCTCGCTGACCAGCAGGCAGAGCCCGGCGGCGGCGCCTCGGCCGACCCGGCCCCGGAGCTGGTGCAGTTGGGAGACACCGAACCGGTCGGCGTCCAACACGATCATCACGGTCGCGTTCGGCACGTCCACGCCGACCTCGATCACGGTGGTCGCCACCAGCACGTCCAGGTCACCGGCGGCGAAGGAGCGCATCACCGCGTCCTTCTCGTCGGCCGGCAGGCGACCGTGCAGCACCCCGATCCGCAGCCCGTGCAGCGGCCCCTCGGCCAGCAGCGGGGCCACCTCGGTCACCGCCAGCGGCGGCCGGCGGCCGTTGTCGTCCTCGGGTGGCGGTTCCTCGTCGCTGGTCGGCCCGAGTTCGAAGTCCGGCGCCTTCGCGTTGGCCGCTCCGGCCCCGGACCTCGAATCCCCGATTCGCGGGCACACCACGTACGCCTGGTGGCCGGCGGCCACCTCCTCGCGCAGCCGACGCCAGGCCCGGTCCAGGTAGGCCGGCTTCTCGGCGGCCGGCACCACGTGCGAGGCGATCGGCGACCGGCCCCGGGGCAACTGGGAGAGGGTGGACACCTCCAGGTCGCCGTAGACGGTCATCGCCACCGTGCGCGGGATCGGGGTGGCCGTCATCACCAGCACGTGCGGCGGCTGGTCGGCCTTGGCTCGCAGCGCGTCGCGTTGCTCCACGCCGAAGCGGTGCTGCTCGTCGACGACGACCAGGCCGAGGTCGGCGAAGTCGACCCCCTCGTAGAGCAGTGCGTGGGTGCCGAGCACGATGCCGGCGGCGCCACTGGCCACCTCGCCGAGCGCCCGCCGCCGCGCCGCCGCCCCGAGCGAGCCGGTGACCAACTCGACCCGGGTGGCATGCTCAGCGGACCCGAGTTCTCCGGCCCGCCCCAACGGCCCGAGCAGGTCGAGCATGCCGCGGTGATGCTGGGCGGCCAGCACCTCGGTGGGCGCCAGCAGAGCCGCCTGCCCGCCCGCGTCGACCACCTGGAGCATCGCCCGCAACGCCACCACCGTCTTGCCCGAGCCCACCTCACCCTGCAACAACCGGTGCATCGGGTGCGGGTTGGCCAGATCCCCGGCGATCTCCACGCCGACGTCACGCTGACCGTCCGTCAGCTCGTACGGCAGTCGGGCGTCGAAGGCGTCCAGCAGCCCGCCCGGGCGGGCCGCGCGGGCCTTCGCCGGCCAGTCGGCCGCCCGGTGCTTGCGCTGCACAAGCGTCACCTGGACGGCGAACGCCTCGTCCCACTTGAGCCGCCGCCGCGCCCGGTGCAGAGCCTCCTTGCTGGACGGCCGGTGGATCTCCGTCAAGGCGGTGCCCAGCCCGACCAGCTTGCGGCTGGCCCGCACGCCGTCCGGCAGCGGATCGTCCGGCGGGGTGAACGTGTCCAGCACGACCCGCACACAACGCGCGATCACCCAGGTCGGCACGGCCGCGGCGGCCGGGTAGACGGGGATCAGCGCACCGGCGAACTCCTCGATCTCGTCGCTGGCCGCCACCTCGCCGTCTCCACCGTCACCGAGCAGGACGTACTCCGGGCCGTTGAGCTGCCGTTTGCCCCGGAACTCGGTGACCTTGCCGGCGAACAGCCCCCACCGGCCGGGGCGCAGCTCCCGCTCACGCCACGCCTGGTTGCCGAAGAAGGTCAACGTCAGCAGCCCACCGGAGCCGTCACCGACGGTCACCTCCAGTAGGTTGCCCCGTCGCTGCCGCATCGGGCGGACGGCGGTGCGCTGCACCTGGGCCAGCACGGTGACCTGCTCGCCGACGTCCAGCGAGCGGATGTCGGTGTGCTCGCCCCGCTCGTCGTAGCGACGCGGGAAGTGGTAGACGAGGTCACCCGCCGTGTGCAGATCGAGGTGCGCGGCCAGCGCCTTGGCTGTCTTGTCCCCGACCAGCTTCTTCAGCGGAGTGTCGACGGTGGCTGGTTCGGTCATTCGATCCCTACCAGGAGCGGATAGAACGGCTGGCCGCCCGGGTACGCGTGCACCTCGACGAACGGCCAACGTCGCGCGACGTGCGCGCGGACGGCATCGGTGAGCCCGGCCGGGGCGTCCACCCCGGACAGCAGGGTGACCATCTCGCCACCGCCGCCGAGCATCCGGTCGACCACGGCGGCGCAGGTGTCGGTGAGGTCGGTGCCGATCAGGTGCACCTCCCCCTCGACCAGCGCCAGCACATCGCCCGGACGGCACGGGCCGGCCACGGTCAGCGCCTCGCGCCCGGCGTGGCAGACCTCGGCGTAACGGCAGGCCCCGGCGGCCTCGGCCATCGCGATCACGTCGTCCTCGAAGCGGCGGTCTCCGTCCCGGACGGCGAGGGCGGCCAGCGCCTGCACCGGCGAGCGGGTCGGCACCACGCTCACCGTGATGCCGTGCCGACGGGCCTCGCGGGCTGCCGCGTTCGCCACCGCCTCCGTGTCGGGGTCGTTGGGCAGGACCACCACCCGGGCCGCGCCGGTGCCGCGGATCGCGTCGAGCAGCTCGCCCGTGGAGGGGTTGCCCGGCACCACGCTGGCGCCCTCCGCGGCGAACAGCTCGGCGATGCCGCCGCCGGTGGCCACCACCACCGCGGCCCGGCCGTCCGAGACCGGGCCGCGGGGCGGCTCCGGTTGGTCGGCGAACCGGGTCACCGAGATCCGGTACGGGCGGCCGGCCGCGACGCCCGCCTCGACCGCCGCGCCCACGTCGTTGACGTGCACATGCACGTTCCAGGTGCTCTCCGGCTCACGCCCGTCGCCGACGACGACAAGCGAATCCCCCAGTGCGTCGAGCGCTCGCCGCATCCCGGCCACCGCCTCGGACCGGGCATCGAGCAGGAACTGCACCTCGTAGGCGTACTCGTCGGAACCGGTCTCCCGGGCGACGGTGGCCGCCGGACGGGCGGTGCGCGGCGATGGTGCCGGCTGGCCGGCGCTCTCCCCGGTCAGCACCTCGACGAGGGCGTCGAGCAGCACGCACAGCCCGCGCCCACCCGCGTCGACCACACCGGCCTGGGCCAGCGCCGGCAGCTGCTCCGGGGTCCGGGCGAGGGCCTCGGCCGCCGCCCGCGCGGCGACCTGGGCCACCGCCACCAGGTCGTCGCTGTCCGCCCGGTCGGCCGCGGCGGCGGCCGCCGCGACCACGGTGAGCAGGGTGCCCTCGACCGGCCGGGCAACCGCGGTGTACGCGGCGGCGGCGCCGGACCGCAGCGCGGCGGCCAACTCCCGGCCGCGCACCGCGGGGGCCACGGCGACCTCGTCGGCGAAACCTCGCAGGATCTGCGACAGGATCACCCCGGAGTTGCCCCGTGCGCCGAGCAACGCGCCCTGGGCCATCAGCCGCAGCGCGTGCCCGTGCGCCGTCGGGCCGCTGTCGGGGAGGGTGTCCAGATCCATCGCGAGGGCCTGCTGGGCGGAGGTGAGGGTGAGCACCAGGTTGGTGCCGGTGTCGCCGTCGGGCACCGGATAGACGTTGAGCTGGTCGATCTCGCCCTGGTGACGCTTCAGCGCGGCCAACCCACCCGCGCACCAACGGCGCACCGCGGCGGCGTCGAGGGTGTCCAGCACGGCCAGAAGCCTACTGGCGCGCACCGACACGCGTCGGGCTCGTCCGGCGTGTCCGGTTGCCCCCGCGCACGGCAGGCCCACCCCCCGGCCCGGAGGGACGGGATCCGCCCTCCAGGTACAGTTGCCGCCGGAACCACCGCCGTCACCCGGCGGGCCGACCACCACCCACTCGCGGAGGAGCGGCCATTTCACCGGGCCAGGGCGGTTGGTCACCTCGGCGGGACATCGGGTAGGCTGACGCGGTTGCCCGTGCAGCACCTCTGCCGACAACCTCATGAACGTTTCAATCCCAGGAGTATCCCGTGGCTAGCGTGTGCGACGTCTGTGGCAAGGGGCCGGGCTTCGGCCACAACGTGCCCTGGTCCAAGAAGAAGACCAACCGCCGCTGGAACCCGAACATCCAGTCGGTGCGCACCCCGGCAGGTGGCGGCAACACCAAGAAGCTGCAGGTCTGCACCTCGTGCATCAAGGCCGGCAAGGTCACCCGCGCCTGACGCGGCGGCACCACACACTTCTCGTACGGCTCAGCCGGCGGACCCTGAGGTCCGCCGGCTCTGTCGTGTGCCCGCCACACGCCGCCGGTCAGAGTGTGCGGCCGAACGAGACGCAGCCCTCCGAGTCCTTGTAGAAGCCGAAGTTCGGGATCCGCTCGTAACCGGCGGAGCCGTACATGGCGATCGCCTCGGGCTGCTTGTCGCCGCACTCCAGGACCACCCGCTTGCGGCCCTGGTCGCGGGCCGATCGTTCGACGGCAGCCAGCACCGCCCGAGCCACGCCCCGCCCCCGCGCCGCCGGGGCCGTGTACATCCGCTTCAGCTCCGCGGTGTCCGCGCCGTGGCTGCGCCAGCCACCGCAGCCGACCGGCTCGCCGGCCAGGTAGGCGACGAGGAACGCGCCGTCGGGCGGCTCGAACTCGGTCGCGTCGACCGGGGTGTCGTCACCGGAGCCCCCGTAGCGGACCGCGAGGTCGCCCAGCGCGGCGTTGATCAACTGCTGCGCCACCGGTGCGTCGAACCGCACGGTCCGAATCTCAATCTCACTCACGGTACCCAGAATACGACCGGCGCCGGGCGTCACCGGAAGTGGTCCCAGCCGGCCGGGCCCTCGTGGGGCGCGCCGTCGACCGTCACACCAACACCGTCCGTGACCATCCCGATCGGCCGCCAGTCCGACGGCAGCACCACCGCCGGCGGGAAGGTCGCGGCCAGAGCGTGGTCGTCGCCACCAGCGAGGATCCAGGTGTACGGGTCGACGCCGAGCGCCCGCGCCGCGTCGGCCATCTGCCGGGGCACCTCGAACGCGTCGCGGCGCACGTCGATCGCGACGCCACTGGCCGCCGCCACGTGCCCGAGGTCGGCGAGCAGCCCGTCCGACACGTCGATCATCGCGGTGGCGCCGAGCCGGGCGGCCTGCGGGCCGGCCGGGTAGGGCACCTGCGGCCGCCGGTACGCCTCGACCAGCAGCCGGGGAGTGCGGAAGCCCCGGGTGAGCACGGTCAGCCCGGCTGCCGCGTACCCGGTGCGCCCGGCCAGGGCGAGCACGTCCCCGGGTCGGGCACCGGAGCGCAGCACGGGCGGGCGGCCCGCGAGGTCGCCCAGCGCCGTGACCGCGACGGTCAGGGTGGGGCTGGCCGACATGTCGCCGCCGACGACGCTCGCGCCGACCGTGGCCGCCTCGGCGGAGAGGCCGTCGGCCAACTCCTCCGCCCAGCCGGTGTCCAGGTCCGCAGGCATGCAGAGGGCGACCAGCAGGGCGGTCGGGGTGGCACCCATCGCCGCGATGTCGGCCAGGTTGGCCGCCGCCGCCCGGTGTCCGACGTCACGGGCGGAGGACCAGTCCCGCCGGAAGTGCCGTCCGTCGACCAGAACGTCGGTGGAGGCCGCCACCCGCCCGTCCGGCGCGGCCACCACCGCCGCGTCGTCGCCCGGGCCGAGCAGCGTCGTCGGTCCGTACGCCAGTCGGGCGGTGATCTTGCTAATCAGCCCGAACTCCCCGATCCCGGACACGCTGGCGCCGCCGCCGGCGTTCCGCCCGTTCCGCCCGGCCCCGCCGTGCTCGCTCACCGCTGCTCCTTGACGACCGATAGGGATCAGACCTGGTCCGTAAGGTAGTTTCACCCTTCGGGCCGCTCCCGGGCGGCGACGGACGGAGGTCTAGTCGTGGTACAGGCGTACATCCTCATCCAGACCGAGGTGGGCCGCGCACGTGACGTGGCGGGTCTCATCGCGGACCTCGCCGGCGTGGTGCGCGTCGACGCCGTCACCGGTCCGTACGACGTGGTCGTCCTCACCGAGGCGAACACCGTCGACGAACTCGGCAAACTCATTGTCAGCAAGGTGCAGATGGTGCCTGGCATCACCCGCACCCTCACGTGTTCGGTGGTGCGGCTGTAGGTGGACGAGATGACGAACTCCTCCGCTGCTCTGGACGACGACGGCGCGCGCGACGAGTCCGACGGGACACCCGAGCCGGCTGACGGTACCGGTGCGTCGGCCGACCCGGCCGCCGCCGCGCCGGCCGGGCGGGACCGGACCATCCGGGGCGCCGCTCTGCTGGCCACGTTGATCGCGCTGCCGATCACGCTGCTGGTGGCCGTGTTGGCCTTCACCAAGCTCACCCCGGACGCACCGGCCGCCACGCCGTCGCCGTCCGCGACCACCGCCCAAGTGCAGTCCACCGCACCGGTGGAGATGGCCGCCCCGGCGCTGGCCGCCCGCCCGGCGACGGTCTGCCGGGCTCTGCTCTCCCAGTTGCCGACGAGCATCCGCGACCTGGCCCAGCGGCCGGTCACCGCCGGCCCGGAGCAGAACGCGGCGTACGGCGACCCCGCGCTCACCGTGGCCTGCGGGGGCACCGAGCCGACCTTCCCCGCCACCGACGAGGTCTGGACGGTCAACCGGGTCTGCTGGCACCTGACCGAGCAGGGCGAGCAGACGGTGCTCACCACCGTCGACCGCGAGACGTCGATCGAGGTACGGGTCCCGCGGGCGTACGCGCAGCCGTTGCAGTGGGTGCCGTCGATCTCCAGCACGATCGTGGCGAGCGTGCCCTCCGGCGGCGCCATCCCGTCCGGCTGCCAACGCTGAGCTGGCCCCCCACGCCGACCGAGCCGCGCGGGGGGACCGGGTGACTCAGTGCAGGCCGACGCCGCGCCGCTGGGCGGTACGGATCAGCCGGTTGACCAGCTTCGGGTACTCCAGGCCGGAAGCCGCCCACATCCGCGGGAACATCGACGTCGGGGTGAACCCGGGCATCGTGTTGATCTCGTTGAGATAGACGTCCAGCTCGGGGGTGACGAAGAAGTCGGCCCGGGCCAGGCCGGCGCAGTCCAGCGCGGTGAATGCGCGGACCGCGTACTCCTGCACCTGGCGGGTCACCCGCTCCGGCAGTTCGGCCGGGATGTCGTACTCGCAGGAGTCGTCGAGGTACTTCGCCTCGAAGTCGTAGAAGTCGTGGTCCGCGACGACCCGCACCTCGGCCAGCACGGACGCCTCGGGCGTGCCACCGGCCTCGCCCTCCAGCACGCCGCACTCGATCTCACGGCCGACGATCGCGGACTCGATGATGACCTTCGGGTCGAACTGCCGGGCGGCGGCGACCGCGGTGTCCAGATCCGCCCAGTCGGTGACCTTGCTGACTCCGAAGGACGATCCGGCCCGGGACGGCTTGACGAAGACCGGCAGGCCGAGCCGCTCCTTGTCCTGCTCGCTGAGTGTCATCCCGCTGCGCAGCACGGCGTACGTGCCGACCGGGATGCCCTCGACGGCGCAGAGCTTCTTGGTGAACTCCTTGTCCATGGCGGCGGCGGAGGCGAAGACGTTCGCCCCGACGTAGGGGATGCCGGCCATCTCCAGCATTCCCTGGATGGTGCCGTCCTCGCCGTACGCGCCGTGCAGCACCGGGAAGACCACGTCGACGTCGGCCAGCACCCGGGGGCCCTCGGTCGGGTCGAGCACCATCAGTCCGTTGCCGGTCGGGTCGGCACGCAACACGATGTCGTCCCCGGAGTCGGCGGTGATCTCCGGCAGCCGACGGGCGTCGATCGCGAGCTGGGCTGGGTCTCCGCTGGTCAGCACCCACTGGCCGGCTCGGGTGATGCCGACCGGCACCACCTCGAACTCGTCCGGGTCGAGCGCGCCGAACACGCTGCCGGCGCTGACGCAGGAGATGCCGTGCTCCGGGCTGCGGCCGCCGAAGACGATCGCCACGCGGGTTTTGCCTGGGGTGGTCACTCCGGTCACCTCTTCGTACGCGACTGGGGCTGGTCGTGCTCGCCGATGGCGCTCACCCGGTTGACCTTACTGTGCGTGGCGATGGGACGAGGCGATACCCGGCGAGCCACAGCGCGACACGGCGATCGGTCAGCAGAGCATATACGGTGCGTGATCGGACTATTGCCCTGCGCTGGACGGGTGGCCGGTACGTGGTCAGTCGCGGGAGTGCCGGCGGCCGACCGCGATCACCTTCACCCGCTGCCGACCGGCGCGCACCATCCCCAGCGCCATGAACGCTCCGGCGATCCGGTCGGCGGCCTCTCGGCTGCTGGCGCCGACCACCTGCCGCCGCCGCTCGGGCACGGTCCGCTCGTCGCGGTCGACACCCTCGACCGGACGTACGTCGGTGAGCACCACCAGGAAGCGGGTCATCGGCGGCCGACCGGGTGAACGGCACAGGACTCCGGAACGGTACGCACGTCGTCGTCTCCTTCCGGTGGGCCGGGATGGCGCGGCACGCGACGATCGGGCACGGGGGAGAAACCCGATCGCCGCGCGCCCCATCCCTCCGGTCGCTCACCACCACCGTCGCCACGACAACCGGCGGTGAGGACGCGCTAACAGATTGACACGTTCACGGCCATGAATGCAACTCTCGTCGAGGTTCCTCCCATGCAGACGTTCCCATCGATGTGTGCGACCATCGATGCATGGCCCCGAAGACAGCCCGCGCCCGCCGGCTCGGCATCGCCCTGCGCCACCACCGGGAAGCCGCCGGCCTGACGCTGGAAACCGCCGCAGATGAGATCAACAGCACCCGCAGCACGCTCTCCCGCTACGAGAACGCCCAGACCCTGATCACCCCGGCGACCGTGCGCGCGCTGCTCACGTCGTACGGGGTGGGTGCCGAGGAGGTGTCCGCGGCGGTGCAGCTCGCCAAGGACGCCCGCAAACCGGGCTGGTGGGTGTCGTACTCCTACCTGCTGGATCCCCGCACCATCGACTTCATCGCGCTGGAGGCCGAGGCGACCGCCATCGCCAACTTCGAGCCCTCCGTGGTGCCCGGTCTGCTCCAGACCGCGGACTACATCCGTGGCGTGATGCGCGGCGGGCCGCACACCCTCGGCGACGACCTGGTGGAGCAGCGGGTCAAGGTCCGGCTCGACCGGCAACAGCGGCTCACCGGCGACCAACCACCCATCCTCGACGCGATCATCGACGAGGGCGCGCTGCTACGCCCGGTCGGCGACCAGTCGGTGATGGACGGGCAACTCCGGCACCTGGTCAAGATGGCCGAGCTGCCGAACATCAGCGTCCAGGTGATCCCGCTCTCCGCCGGTTACCACCGGGGCACCCGGGGTTCCCTGCACATCCTCGAGTTCGCCGACCCGGAGGACCCGATCATCGCGTCGGTGGAGACCGTGGCGGGTCAGATGATCCTCGACCGCGCCGGCGAGACACGTACCTGCACCAAGATCATGGAGCATCTCCGCAGCGTGGCGCTCAGCCCGGCGGACAGCCGCGGAATGCTCCTGACAACCCTGAAGGGACGGTAAGGACCGATGACACCGACGATCACAGCGGCCATCGCCGCGGCGGCGTGGCGCAAGAGCAGCCGCAGCGGCGACCAGGGCGCCTGCGTGGAGGTGGCCGCCATCCCTCGGCTGGTGGCCGTCCGCGACTCCAAGGACCCGTCCGGGCCGGCGTTGCTGTTCCCGCCGGCCGCCTGGGCCGCCTTCGCCCAGGCGCCGCCCCTGGGCTGACCGGGAGGCCGAGCCGCCGATCCGACCGGCTGCGCCAGCACCCGCCGCCCCGGCCCCCGCGCCGCCGACCACTCGGCGCGGCGGCCGGGGCGGGGCCGGTCTCAGGCGACCAGTGGCCGGGGCTCCGGGACGGCACGCAGCGCCTCCAACGCGGCGATCGCCACGCCCCGGGCACCTGCCATGTCCCGCTCCGGCACCAGCGCGAAGGTCGCGACCGCCGCCTGCTCCTCGCGGAGCACGGTGTGCTCGCGGACGGTCGCCAGGAACCAGTCCCGGAACTCCACTGCCGCCTCCACCACCCCACCACCGACGAAGTACGCGTGCGGATCGGTGAAGTTCGCCGCGACGGTGAACAGCCGGCCCAACGCCATCGCCTGCTGGGTGAAGAGGTCCCGCGCGAGGGCGTCCCCCCGTTCGCCGTACCCCCGGACCAACTTCGCCGCCCGCGCCACCGGCTCGGCGGCGAGCGGGTGGTCGGGATAGCGGGTCAGCCAGTACGGCAGCAGGTTGCGTTCGATGCCGGTCAGCGAGGCGATGCTCTCCACGTCCCCGGTGAAGCCGCAGGCGCAGGTGGGCTCCGACTGCTCCGGGCCGAGCAGCCCGCCCAGGGGGATGTGCACGTGACCAAGCTCCCCGGCCATCCCGGCGGCGCCGGCGATCACCCGACCACTCTCGACCACACCGCCGCCGAGGCCGGTGCCGACGATCGCGGAGACCGACGAGCGGCTCATCGCGTCGTCGCCGAAGTGCACGTGGTGGGCGTAGAGCGCGGCCGCGTTGCCGTCGTTGTGGTAGACCACCGGCAGGCCGAGCCGTCGCTCCAACGCGCCCCGCACGTCGAAGCCCCGCCACGCCGGCTGGGAGAAGTTCGTGGAACCCCGCGACGAGATGACGCCGTCGGCGCTGGCCGGGCCGGGAGTGTCCAACCCGACCGCCCGGACCAACTCGCGCGGCACGCCGGTCTGCGCCAGTGCGCCGTCCAGCGCTCGGGCCAGCGCCTCGATCGCCGCCTCCGGCCCGGACCGCACCTCGCTGGGGATCTCCAACAGCCCGTCCACCAGGAAGCGGCCGTCCACCGTCAGCACGGTGGCGTTGTTGCTGGTGCCGCCGTTGTCCAGCCCGACGACCACCGGCACCCCTGCGCTGCCCACCGAAAACCGCCTCCCGCCCGTCATGAGTGTGAGCCGAGGCTAGTGCCAACCCCTCTTCCCCGCCACGCCCGGCCACCCGCTTGCGGGTGGAGGCACCGACAGGCGTCACCGCACGTCCCGTTTGACCACAAAGTCAGGTTCCACGCGGGACGCGGTCAGTTCGACAACGCCGTGGCCTCCGCCGAGCGGCGGCCCAACGCGGTGCCACCCGCAACGCGGACTCAGTCGGGACGTCGGGCGGTCACCGCGGTGCCGTCCAGGTCCTCGTCGTGCCGCACGTCCGGCACCAGGCCGGCTGCCTCGAACGCCGCGCAGAGCGCGTCCACCTGCGTGACGCCCGCCTCGACCACCAGGTGCCCACCGGGGGCCAGCCAGTCGGCCGCCCCGACACCCACCCGGCGCAGCACGGTCAGCCCGTCCGGGCCGCCGTCGAGCGCCACCGGGGCCTCGTGCAGCCGCGCCTCCGGCGGCATCAGCGCCACCGCGTCGGTCGGCACGTACGGGGCGTTGGCGACCACCAGGTCCAGCCGACCCCGCCATTCCGATGGCAGGGGCGCGAACAGGTCACCCTCGTACACCTCGGCGGGCAGGCCGGTGAGGTTGCGGCGCGCACACGCCACGGCCGCCGGGTCGATGTCGGCGGCGGCCAGCCAGCGCGGCGCGAGCCGATGCGCCAACGCGACGGTGGTGGCCCCGGAGCCGCAGCACAGGTCGACCACCGCCGGCGCCGGCCCGGTCAATCCGGCCGCCACCTCGACCAGCAGGGCCGTCCGACCGCGGGGCACGAAGACGCCCGCGTCGACGGCGATCCGCAGACCGCAGAACTCCGCCCAGCCGAGCAGGTACTCCAACGGCTCGCCGGCCACCCGACGGTCGGTCAGGTCGACCAACGTCGCCGGGGAGTCGGCGGCGGCCAGCAGCAGATCGGCCTCGTCCTCGGCGTAGACGCAGCCGGCGGCACGCAGCCGGCGTACCAGCGCAGGCCGATCGGTGACTGTCACACGCCCCCTCGGAGCGGTCCGGCCGCGTCCAGGGCGGCGGCGATGTCGGCCACCAGGTCGGGCGTGTCCTCGACACCGCAGGACAACCGGACGAAGCCGGGCGCGGTGTCGTCACCCCACTGCGCCCGCCGGTCGGCGGTGGTGTGCAGGCCACCGAAGGAGGTCGCCGCCGCCACCAGCCGGGCGGCCTCGACGAAGCGGCCCACCCGGTCGGCGGTACCCAGGTCGAAGGAGAGCACCCCGGGCATCCGGCGCATCTGCGCCGAGGCCACCGGGTACGCCGGGTCGTCCGGCCGCCCCGGCCAGCGCAGCCCGGTCACGTCCGACCGGCCGGCGAGCAGATCGGTGACGGCGGCGGCGTTCGCGCTCTGCCGGGCCAGGCGCAGGTCGAGGGTGGCCAGCGACCGGTGTGCCAACCAGGCGTCGAACGCGCCCGGTACCGCCCCGGTGCCGGTACGCCAGAGCGTCACCGCGTCGATCACCTCGGCGGACCGGCTGGCCAGGTAGCCCAGCAGCAGGTCGGAGTGACCGGTGAGCGCCTTGGTGCCGGACGCCACCACCAGGTCGGCGCCGAGGTCGAGCGGGCGCTGACCGAGCGGGGTGGCCGTGGTGTTGTCCACGGCCAGCAGGGCGCCGGCGGCGTGGGTCCGCTCGGCCAGGGCGGCCACGTCGACCACGTCCAGGCCAGGGTTCGCCGGGGTCTCCACCAGCACCAGCCGGACCCCCTCGAAGGACGGGTACGGCCCGACGGTCGGCACGAAGAGCACCCGCACGCCGATCGTCTCCAGCACGGAGGTGGCGAACGCCCGGACCGGGAAGTAACCGTCGGCGGGCAGCACCACGGTGTCCCCCGGGCGCAGCAGGGTGAGCAGCGCCCCGGTGATGGCGGCCTGGCCGCTGGCGAAGACCCGGCAGTCCCCGCCCTCCAACTCGCCCACGGCCGCCTCCAGCAGCCGCCGGGTCGGGTTGTCCGGGCGGCCGTAGCCGTTCGGCGACTCGCCCTGGCCCTGCCACGGGTCGAGGTGGTACGGCGCGGCGAAGACCGGGCCGGGCAGGAACGGGTCCCCCGGCGCCGGCTCGGGCAGGCCGGCGCGTACGCAGCGGGTGCCGTCACCCAGTTCGCTCATCGGTTCCTCACTCGTACGACTCGGGCTTGGCGGTCCGGCTCATCAGCGTGTCCACGGCGAGGCGCGGGTCCATCCCCTCGTGGCAGATCCGCTCGACGTGCTCGGTGATCGGCATCTCCACACCGTGCGCCCGGGCCAGGTCTCGGATCGCCAGGCAACTCTTCACACCCTCGGCGGTCTGCCGGGTGGCGGCCTGGGCCTGTTCCAGCGTCTCCCCGCGGCCCAGATGCTCACCGAAGGTGCGGTTGCGGGCCAGCGGGGACGAGCAGGAGGCGACCAGGTCACCCATGCCGGCGAGGCCGGCGAAGGTGATCGGGTCCGCGCCGAGTGCCACGCCCAACCGGGCCGTCTCGGCCAGCCCCCGGGTCATCAGCATGGCCCGGGTGTTGTCGCCGAAACCCATCGCGGTGGCGATGCCGTACGACAGGGCGATCACGTTCTTGACGGCACCGCCCAGCTCACAGCCGATCACGTCGTCGTTCGTGTAGGGGCGCAGGTAGGGCGTCCGGATCGACGACTGCACGAGCACGGTGCGGTGGCTGTTCGTCCCGGCGACAACCGTCGCGGCGGGTTGCTCGGCGGCGATCTCCGGAGCCAGGTTCGGGCCGGAGACCACGACCACCCGGTCGGCGGCGACCCCGGCGGTCTCCACGATGACCTCGCTCATCCGTTTGGTGGTGCCGAGTTCGATGCCCTTCATCAGCGACACCAGGGTCGAGTCGGGGTGCAGGTGACCGGCCCATTCGGCGAGGTTGCCGCGCAGGGTCTGCGACGGCACGGCCAGCACCACCACCTCGGCGCCGGTGATCGCCTCGGCCGCGTCGGCGGTGGCGGTGACCCGAGCCGGCAGCAGCACACCGGGCAGGTACTCCGGGTTGCGGCGCTCGGTGCGGATGCTCTCGGCGACCGGCGCGCGACGGGCCCACACGGTCACGTCCCGCCCCGCGTCCGCGAGGATCTTGGCGAACGCGGTGCCCCAGGAACCAGCACCGAGTACGGCGACGTGGCCGGTCACGCGACCGCTCCGGAGCGCGTCGGGGCGACCCCGGTGCCGGAGCTGACGCTTCGCCCGTTCACGCCGCCTCGCCCTGCTGCTCGCGCCCGCCGGAGGACCGGGCCGGTCGCTCCCACAGCGGCGGCGGGGTGCCGCCGCGGACCTCGCCGAGCATGTCCCGCAGCCGCAACATGATGGTGTCCGTCATCTCCTCGAGGGTGGCCCGGGTCGGCTGGGCATCCGCCCACCGGCTCAGGTCGATCGGTTCCCCGGCGACAACTGTCACCGGAATCCGGGGGCGCAGGTTGACGCGGCTGGTCCGGGGGTCGAAGAGCCGTTCCGGTCCCCACATCACCACCGGTACGACGGGAGCCCCGGTGGCCAGGGCCAGCCGAGCGGCACCGGTCTTGGCCCTCATCGGCCACAGCTCGGGCTGCCGGGTGGTGGTGCCCTCCGGGTAGATCACCACGGCGCCTCCCTGGTCGAGCGCGGCGACCAGGGAGTCCAGTGAGCGGACCGCGTCGACGCTGCCCCGCTCGACCGGGATCTGCCGGCACCGGTGCAGGATCCAGCCGACCACCGGCACCCGGAACACGCTGGCCTTGCCCAGGTACTGCGGCCAGCGCCCGGAGTCGTAGATGAAGTGCGCGGAGACCAGCGGGTCGGCGTGCGAGATGTGGTTCGCCACGATGATCATGCCGCCGTCGTGTCGAAGGTGCTCCTGGCCACGCCAGGTCCGCCGGGTCCACACGGTCATCACAGGCTTCACCAGCCCCACGGCGAACCGTTGCCAGAACCCCAGCCTCCGCCGTGCCACTCTGCCTCCTCGTCGCGCCCCAACCCGCCGCGAAACCCCGCCCGCGACACCCGCAGCGGAAATCATGCCTGCTCGCCCCCGGTACGGCCAGCGAGGGTCCCGCCGTCCCCCTGGCAGGATTGCGGGCGTGAGTCAGCCGAGGTGGGCCGTGGTGGTGCCGGTGAAGCATCTGGCGGCGGCCAAGAGCCGACTGCGGGGCGCTCTGCCGGACGTACCCCACGAGGAGCTGGCGCTGGCCCTGGCGGCCGACACGCTCCGCGCGGTGCTGGCCTGCCCGGCGGTCGCCGAGGCCCTGGTGGTGACCGACGACGACCGGGTGGCGGCGGCGGCGCGGTCCGCCGGCGCGCGGGTGCTGCCCGACGAGCCGGCCGCCGGACTGAACGCCGCGTTCCGGCACGGCGCGGCAGGAACGACCACCGGGTGGGTGGCCGGGCTCACGGCGGACCTGCCGGCGCTGCGCCCGGCCGAGCTGGCCGGCGCGCTGCTCGCGGCGCAGAACGGGCGAGAAGTGGTACGCCGTTTCGTGCCCGACGCGCCGGGCACCGGCACCGTGTTGCTCACCGCGCCGCCGGCGGTACCGCTGGACCCCCGCTTCGGGGTGGGCTCGGCGGCCGCGCACGCGGCGAGCGGGGCGCTGCCACTCAGCGGCGACTGGCCCAGCCTGCGCCGGGACGTGGACACCGCCGCGGACCTGACCGCCGCCGCCCGGCTCGGGCTGGGGCCGCGCACCGCCGCGCTGGTCACCGCCGCCCGTCCGGCCCGCTCGGCGGGCTGACCCGCCCGGTCCGCCCGCCGGGTGTACGGTGCCAGCATGCAAGGCACGGTGGCCAGCTACGACGCGGCGACGCGCAGCGGTGTCCTGCTGCTCGACGACGGCACCGAGATGCGTTTCCCCGCCCGGGCCTTCGACGCCTCCGGGCTGCGGCTGCTCCGGCTCGGCCAGCGGGTTCGCATCGACACCGATCCCGACGGAGAGGTCGTCCGGGTGACATTGCCGACGATGATCTGAGCCGGCGGGCCCAAGTTCATTTTGCGTTAACCGTAATCGGGTGATTATGAGCGGGTGAGCACCCCTCGCGAGCACCCGGCCAACCCGCCCGCCACCGACCTCCGCAACGGCTCCCGTACGCGCGGCACCGACGGCCGCTTCCGCCCGACCCGTGCCGAACGGGCCGGCGCCGCCCGCGCCGACACCCTCGCCGACGATCCCGGCGGCGCCTCCTCCGGGCTGGACGAGGTCCTCGACCCCGGGCCGACCGTCGAGGCGACCGGCCCGACCGGCGGCGGCGTCCACCAGGTCCTGCCCGACGACCTGCCGACCGGCGCCGGCGCCGGCGACGAGGACGAGGACGCCCCGCCGCCGACGCCGCTGCCGGAGGACCGGTTCCTCAACCGGGAGCTGTCCTGGCTCGACTTCAACGCCCGGGTGCTCACCCTGGCCGAGGACCAGCGCACCCCGCTGCTGGAACGGGCCAAGTTCCTGGCGATCTTCGCCAGCAACCTGGACGAGTTCTACATGGTGCGGATCGCCGGGCTGAAGCGGCGGCTCTCCGCCGGCCTGCCGGTACGCGGCGGGGACCGGCTGCCGCTGCGGACCCAGTTGGAGCTGATCGCCGAGCGCACCGGGGCACTGGGTGCCCGCCACGCCGCCTGCTTCGTCGACGACGTGCTGCCCAGGCTGGCCGACGAGGGCATCCGCATCCTGCGCTGGGCTGAGCTGGGCGACCCGGAGCGGGAACGCCTGCGCACCTACTTCCGGGAGCACATCTTCCCGGTGCTGACCCCGCTCGCGGTGGACCCGGCGCACCCGTTCCCGTACATCTCGGGGCGCTCGCTGAACCTGGCGGTGGCGGTTCGCGACCCCGATGGCGGTTCGGAGCTGTTCGCCCGGGTGAAGGTGCCCAACAACGTCCCCCGCTTCGTCCGCGTGGACCGGGACCAGCCGGGCGTGCGGATGCTGCCGGTGGAGGACCTGATCTCGGTGCACCTGGGCCAGCTGTTCAGCGGCATGCAGGTGGTCGAGTGCCACCTGTTCCGGGTCACCCGCAACGCCGAGGTGGAGGTCGACGAGGACCGCGACGAGGACCTGTTGCAGGCCCTGGAACGGGAACTGGCCCGGCGGCGGTTCGGCCCGCCGGTGCGCCTGGAGGTGGCCGCGTCCATCTCCGACCACGTGCTGGAGCTGCTCGTCCGCGAGTTGGACATGGACGACCAGGACGTCCTGCGGGTGCCCGGCCTGCTGGACCTGTCCGCGCTGTGGCAGGTCTACGGCGAGGCCGACCGGCCGGACCTCAAGGACCCACCGTTCGTGCCCTCCACCCACCCCCGGCTCGCCGAGGGCGAGGTGCCGCGCAGCGTCTTCGCCACCCTGCGCGACGGGGACATCCTGGTGCACCACCCGTACCACTCGTTCGCCACCAGCGTGCAGCGCTTCATCGAGCAGGCGGCCGCCGACCCGAACGTGCTGGCCATCAAACAGACCCTCTACCGCACCAGCGGCGACTCCCCGATCGTCGACGCGTTGGTCGACGCGGCCGCCGCCGGCAAGCAGGTGGTGGTGCTGGTGGAGGTGAAGGCCCGCTTCGACGAGGTGGCCAACATCGGCTGGGCCCGCACGCTGGAACGCGCCGGATGCCACGTGGTGTACGGCCTGGTCGGCCTGAAGACGCACTGCAAGACCGCGCTGGTGGTCCGCCAGGAGGGCAACCAGATCCGCCGTTACTGCCACATCGGCACCGGCAACTACCACCCGAAGACCGCCCGACTGTACGAGGACTTCGGCATGCTCACCGCCGACCCGGAGATCGGCGCGGACCTCACCGACCTGTTCAACGTCCTCACCGGCTACAGCCGGCAGACCGCGTACCGGCGGTTGCTGGTCGCCCCGCAGGGCATTCGCAGCGGGCTCATCGAGCGGATCGAGCGGGAGATCTCGCACGTTCGACTGGGCATGCCCGGCCTGGTCCAGTTCAAGGTCAACTCGCTGGTCGACGAGGGGATCACCGACGCGCTGTACCGGGCCTCCCAGGCCGGCGTCCACGTCGACCTGCTCATCCGGGGCATGTGCACGCTGCGTCCCGGGGTGCCCGGGCTGTCGGAGAACATCCGCGTCCGCTCGATCCTCGGCCGTTTCCTGGAGCACTCGCGGGTCTTCCGGTTCGGCAACAACGGCGAGGCCGAGTTCTGGATGGGTTCGGCCGACCTGATGCACCGCAACCTGGACCGTCGGGTGGAGGCGCTGGTGCAGGTGACCGACCCGATCGCCCGAGCCGAGCTGGATCACGTGCTGACGGCCGCGATGAGCCCCGATGTGGACGCGTTCGAGCTGGCCGGCGACGGCAGCTGGACCCGGCGGACCAGCGCCGACGACAACGCCCGGGCGCACCTGCAGGAACTGCTGTTGCGCCGCGTCGGTGGCACGGCCGGCTGACCGATCACCGCATAGGCTTGGCTGATGGTTGAGGAGGAGCAGAAGTACGAGGTGGACGACGCCTACGTGCTGCCGGATCTGGCCGCCACGGCCCCGGCCGGCGGTCGGGTCCGGGCACTGCCGGCGGTGACGCTTGTCGCCCGTTATCTCGACACCGTCGACCTGCGGCTGGCCCGCGCCGGCGCCTCACTGCGTCACCGCAAGGGCGACGAGCTGCCCTGGACGGTGAAGTTGCCGACCGGGACGCCGGGCGTCCGGCACGAGATCTCCCGCCCGGGGCCGAAGGGGCAGCCACCACCGGAGTTGGTGGAGCTAGTCACCGTCCTGCACCGAGGTGCGCCGCTGGCCCCGGTGACGGTGGTGCGGACGGTCCGGCACGCGTACGAGGTGTGCGACAAGGCCGGCACCGTGCTCGCCGAGGTGGTGGACGACCGGGTGACCGTGCTGGACGACTCCGGCGCCACCACCGACACGTTCCGCGAGCTGGAGGTGGAACGCAAGGCCGGCGACCGCGAGCTGCTCGACCGCATCGGGGCGGTGCTGCGGGAGGCGGGCGCCCAGGGCGGGTCGTTCACCCCGAAGCACGTACGGGCGCTGGGCGCGGCGGCGCAGGCCGATCCGGACCTGGTCACGCCGGCCGGGCTGACCGCCGAGGCGAGCGCGGGCGACGTGGTGACCGAAGCGGTCCGCAAGGAGATCCGCCGGCTGCTGGCGCACGACCCCCTGGTCCGGCTGCGCGCCCCGGCCGGCGGTGGGGACACCGCCGTGCACCAGATGCGGGTGGCCTGTCGACGCCTGCGCAGTGATCTGCGTACCTTCAAGCCACTCATCCGCAAGACCTGGTCCCGCCCGCTGCGCGACGAGCTGCGGTGGCTGGCCGGTGTCCTCGGCGCGGCCCGCGACGCCGAGGTGCTGCGCAAGCGGTTGCGGGACACCGCCAGCGCCGATCCGCTCAGCCCTCTCGACCAGGGCGCGGTGGACCGGCTGGACGAGGTGCTCGCCCAACGGCAGGGGCAGGCGCTCGCCGCCATCGACGAGGCGATGCGCTCCCCGCGCTACCTGGCCCTGGTGGACGCTCTGGTGCTGGCCGCCCGCGCGCCCCGACTCACCCGCGCGGCGGCTGCGCCCGCGGCGGAGGCGTTGCCCGCGCTGGTGGCCCGGCCCTGGCGGCGGCTGACCGGGCCGGACGGCGTCGACGGGCTCGACGCCCAGGCGCCGGACGAGCGCTGGCACGCCGTTCGCAAGGAGGGCAAACAGGCCCGGTACGCGGTGAACGCGGTGGCGACGACCGTCGGCAAGGGCGCGCGCCGGCTGTCCCGCGCCCTGGCCGGTGTGCAGGACGTGCTCGGCGAGCACCAGGATGCGGCCGTGGCGGCGGACACCTGGCTGGAGGTCGCCGCCGAGCGGCCGGACGACCACGAGCTGGCGGTCACCGCCGGGCGGCTGGCCGAGCGGGAACGCCTGTCGGTACGCCGGATGCGGGACCTCTTCCCGGCCGCCTGGCACCGGGCCACCCGACGGCGGCGGACCAGTTGGCTGCCGTGATCGGCATCCGGGCGGCGGGCGGGGTGGCCTGGCGGCCGACCCCCGAGGGCGTACGCGTCTGCGTGGTGCACCGCCCCCGCTACGGCGACTGGACGCTACCGAAGGGCAAGTTGGAGCCGGGTGAGCACGCGCTGGCCGCCGCCGTACGCGAGGTCGCCGAGGAGGCCGACGTCCGGGGCGTACCGCAGGTGCGGCTGCCGTCGGTGCGGTACCGCAGCGAGGGGCAGGACAAGCTCGTCGACTACTGGTCGATGCTCGCGGTGGCCCGCGGCGGTTTCCAACCGAACACCGAGGTGGACGACATTCGGTGGCTCGCGGTGGACGACGCGATCCAGTTGGTCAGCTACCCGCACGATGCCGAGGTGCTGGCGGCGTTCGCCGCGCTGCCGGCGGTCACCGCGACTGTCGCGCTGGTCCGGCACGCGCACGCCGGTAAGCGGGCCACCTGGTCCGGCCCGGACGTCGGCCGCCCCCTGGACGCCAAGGGGTGGGCGCAGGCGGCCGCGCTGGCCGATCTGGTGGCCCTGATCCGACCGGCCCGGCTGGTGTCGGCGTCACCGCGACGCTGCGTGCAGACACTGGATCCGGCCGCCGCGCTGCTCGACCTGCCGATCGAGATCTGCGGCGACCTGGACGAGCCACAGCCCGGCCAGCAGGCCGACGAGCAGATCCTCGCCACCGCCGCCAGGCTGCTGGAGTTGGCCACCGCCGGTGGGCAGGTGGCGGTGTGCAGCCAGGGCAAGGTGCTGCCGGGTGCCCTGCAACGGTTGACCGGCCGCACCGACGAGGACTTCAACACCCCCAAGGGCGGCGGTTGGCTGCTCGCCTTCGGCCGCGACCGGCTGCTCGCCGCCGACCGCCTCTAGTCCCCGCCACGCGGGCGCGCGGTCAGCGGGGTGGCAGGGTCAGGGTCACCGCCACCGGCAGGTGGTCGCTGGCTGTGCCGCGCGGTGCGACCGGGTCCGTCGCGGTGAGATCGGGCGAGACGAAGACGTGGTCGATCTGCTCGCGCGGATCGTCGGCGGGGCTCGTCGCCAGCGGTCGGGCCGACGCCAACGCGTCGACCAGACCGGCCGCCGTGAACTGCCCGAACGCCTCGTCGCCCGGCTCCGTGTTCAGGTCACCCGCCACCACCAGGGGCCGGCCGGCCGCGTACCCGGTGGCGAAGTCGGCGACCGCGCGGGCCTGGACCACCGGACCCCGCCCGGGTGGAGGTTGCAGGTGGGTGCTCACCACAGCGGTGCGGACGCCGTCACCGAGGTCAAGCGTGACGGCGAGCGCCTGCGCGCCGGTGGGCGCCCCGACGGCCGGCAGGGCGAGGGTCCGTGGATCGGTGACCGGCCAACGGCTGAGCACCGCGTCGCCCCAGACCGGGTCGGCGGCCGGCCCGAAGACGTACGACATGCCGAGCCGGTCGGCCAGCAGGTCCAGGGTGTCGTGCCCACCGTTGAGCAGCCAGGCCCGGTCCACCTCGCTGAGCAACACCACATCCGGTCGTTGTCCGTCGACGGCCTCGGTGAGCCCGGCCAGGTCCAACCGACCGTCCAGCCCGAAACCCATCCGGATGTTGTACGCCACCACGGTCAGGCGCTCCGGTGGACCCTCCCGGTTGCTGGCGACCGGCACCTCGTCGGCGAGCACCGGCGCCAGCAGGGCCAGCGCGGTGACCGCGCCAGCGGCCCGGAGCGGCGGAAACGGTCCGGGGGGCGGGTCGGCCACGAACCGGGCGGCGAACGCGACCACGGCGACCAGCAGGGCCACCAGCACGGGCACCGAGGCGTTGGGGTAGCCGAGGTCGTAGGCGGAGTAGTACCCGACGGCACCCAGCGCGAAGACGAGCATGCCGGCGGCGACCGCGTACCCCCGGCGAGCCGCCCACCGCCTGTCGACTCCCTTGTCGCCGGCACCGTCAGCCGGGGCGGCAGCAGCGAGACCGGCACCGTGCACGAGACCGGCGCTGTCCGCCGTACCGGCGGCGGGGTCGCTCGTCGGGAGGCTGGCGTCGTCGGTGCGGGCGAGGCAGGCGCCGAGCCCGACGGCGGCGAGGAGAATGGCGGGAAGGAGCAGGTCACCCTGGTCGAGGGCGAACAGCACGGCACCGAACACCACCGCCACCGGTCCGTACACTCGGCTCCACCGCTGCGGTCGGGTCAACGCGGTGCACAGGAAGGCCGCCACCGCCACCGGCACCGGCGCCATGCCGAACAGCGGCGAGCGCGCCACCTCACCGCCGACCTGCAGGTACGACATTCCGGTCTCGGCCAGCGCCGGGGAGAGCGCCACCATTCCGGCCAGCAGCAGCGCCGGTCCGGCCAGCAGCCAGGCCCGAACCCCACCAGCGCCCGCCCGGCTGCCGGACCGCGCCGCACCGTCCCCGCTGCCGGACCGCGCCGTACCGTCCCCGCTGCCGAACCGCGCCGCAACGTCCCCGTTGCCGGACCGCACCGCACCGAACAGGAACAGGGCCACCGCGACGGAGCTGAGCAGCCAGGCCACCCAGTCGCCCCGCCAGACCAGGTCGACGGTGTCCAGCACCGCGTGCAGGGCCGCGTTGACCGCGAACCCCAATGCCAGCCCCGGGACCGGGCGGTCGGTGTCGGCGGCGACGCCGACCAACCAGACGAGCCCGGCGAGCAGCCCGGCGGTGGCCAGCCAGAGCTGCGTACGCCCGCCGGGGGCGGCGGTGAGCGCGAGCCGGGCGACGGCGAGCGCGACGGCGGCGACGACCGTGACCGGGCGGGCGCCGACCCGGCGAACCACCGCGGGTGCGCCGAGCGCGAGCACGAACCAGCCGAGGGCGAACGCGCCCATCAGCTCGGCCGGGGTGGACGCCGCCTGACCGAAGATGGTGATGATGCCGGGCAGCCAGACGCGCAGCACGTCGATGAGGAGGATGACGCCCAGCGCGAGCGTCCCGGTGGTGACCTGGCGGTAGCGCACCGGCGCCCCATTTCGGTGTCGGCGGGGCCGGCGGAGGGGACCGGCACGGCGATTCTGCGTGAGCGCGCCGACCGGGTCAACGGCCCCCGTACGCCGAAAGGGCGTCCACCCGTGGGTGGACGCCCTTTCGGAGCTGGTCGGTCAGCGCTTGCTGGCCGCCTTCTTGGCCGGAGCCTTCTTCGCCGGCGCCTTCTTGGCCGCCGTGCTCTTGCTCGCCGTCGCGGTGGTCTTCTTCGCCGCGGTCGACTTGGTCGCCGCGGTGGTCTTCTTCGCCGCGGCGGTGGTCTTCTTGCTGGCGGCCGTCTTGGTCGCCGTGGTGGTCTTGCTCGCCTTGGCCGGGGCGGTCTTCTTGCTGGCGGCCGTCTTGGTCGCCGTGGTGGTCTTGCTCGCCTTGGCCGGGGCGGTCTTCTTGCTGGCGGCCGTCTTGGTCGCCGCGGTGGCCTTGGTGCCCGCCGCCTTGGTGCCTGTCGTCTTGGTGCCCGCCGCCTTGGTGCCGGCCGTCTTGGCCGTGGCGGTGGTGGTGGCGGCCTTCTTCGTCGCCACCGTGGCCTTCGGCACCTTGCCGCTGGCCACCATCTCCTTGAACCCGGCGCCGGGGCGGAAGGTCGGGACGGATGTCTTCTTGACCTTCACCGCCTCGCCGGTACGCGGGTTGCGCGCTGTTCGCGCACCACGCACACGCTTTTCGAACGCTCCGAATCCGGTGATCGCCACCTTCTCGCCCTTGGTGACCGCCGCCTGGACCTCGGTGAGGACCGCCTCTAGGGCGTTCGTCGCCGTCTTCCGGTCCCCCAGGCGAACGGCGAGCGCCTCGATGAGCTCGGCCTTGTTCACGACTTCCTCCCGATTGTGCAACTGACTCTTCGCGAGCCATTCTGCGCGCACGTTATGCCCTGTGCTGCCGGGACACAAACATTCGGTAGAAAAAAGCCCTTGTGTCGTAACGGATTCACCCCCACCGGTCGGACCGATGGGGGTGGAATCCGCTGTGCGGCCGGGCGTACGGCTATGCCACGGAGGGCAGGAACGGCAGTCGCCGGGCCTCGTACGAGTCGATGTCGGCGACGTTGCGGAGGGTGAGTCCAATGTCGTCGAGGCCTTCCAGCAGCCGCCAGCGGCTGAAGTCGTCAAGCGGGAACGACCAGTTGGCGTCCCCGGCGCGGAGCTGGCGGGCGGTGAGGTCGACGGTCACCGGGGTGGTCGGGTCCGACTCGATCAGGTCCCACAGCTCTTCGACGGCTTTCAATTCCAACTCGACCGGCAACAGACCTTCCTTGAGGGCGTTGCCGCGGAAGATGTCGCCGAAGCGCGGCGCCACCACCGCGCGGAAGCCCCAGTCCCGCAGGGCCCAGACGGCATGCTCCCGGGAGGAGCCGGTGCCGAACTCCGGGCCGGCGATCAGGATCGACGCGCCGGAATAGCGCTCATCGTTGAGAACGAATGTCGGATCTTCCCGCCACGCGCTGAACAACCCGTCGGCGAAGCCCGTTCGGGTCACCCGCTTGAGGTACACGGCAGGGATGATCTGATCGGTGTCCACGTTGGACCGCCGCAGCGGCACGGCCGTGCCGGTGTGGGTGGTGAACTTGTCCATCTCCTCGGTCCCTTCTACAGGTCGGCGGGGGCGGCCAGTCGGCCGGCCACGGCGGTGGCGGCGGCGACCGGCGGGGAGACCAGGTGGGTACGCCCACCCCGGCCCTGACGGCCCTCGAAGTTGCGGTTCGAGGTGGAGGCCGAGCGCTGGCCCGGCTTCAGCGTGTCGGGGTTCATGCCCAGGCACATGGAGCAGCCGGCGAACCGCCACTCGGCCCCGGCGTCCGCGAAGACCTTGTCCAGTCCCTCGGCCTCGGCGGCCTCCCGGACGGCTGCGGAACCGGGCACCACGAGCATCCGGACGCCGTCGGCGACCTGGTGGCCCCGCAGCACGTCGGCGGCGGCCCGCAGGTCCTCCAGGCGGCCGTTGGTGCAGGACCCCACGAAGACCACGTCGATGGGCAGCTCGCGCAGTGGGGTGCCGGGGCGCAGGTCCATGTATTCCAGGGCGCGGCGGGCTGCGGTGCGCTCCGAGTCGGTGAGGAAGTCCTCCGGGTCCGGCACCGGCGCGCTCAGCGGCGCCCCCTGCCCCGGGTTGGTGCCCCAGGTGACGAACGGGGTGATCCGGCTGGCGTCCAGGGTCACCTCGGCGTCGAAGCTCGCGCCCTCGTCGGTGGGCAGCGTCCGCCACCACGCCAGCGCCGCGTCCCAGTCCGCGCCCCGCGGCGCGTTCGGCCGACCCTTGAGGTACGCGAAGGTGGTCTCGTCCGGCGCGATCATGCCGGCCTTGGCGCCCCACTCGATGGACATGTTGGCGATGGTCATCCGCCCCTCCATGGAGAGGGCCTCGATCGCCTCGCCGCGGTACTCGACGATGTGCCCACGCCCGCCACCGGTACCGACCTGGGTGATCAGCGCGAGCACCAGGTCCTTGGCGGTGACGCCCGGGGCCAGCCGCCCGGTGACGTTCACGGCCATCGTCTTCGGCCGGCTCTGCGGCAGCGTCTGGGTGGCCAGCACGTGCTCCACCTCGCTGGTGCCGATGCCGAAGGCCAGCGCGCCGAACGCGCCGTGGGTGGCGGTGTGCGAGTCACCGCAGACGATCGTCATGCCCGGCTGGGTGACACCGAGCTGGGGGCCGATCACGTGCACGATGCCCTGGTTGTCGTCGCCGAGCGGGTGCAACCGCACCCCGAACTCGGCGCAGTTACGCCGCAACGTCTCGATCTGCGTACGCGACGTGGGGTCCTCGATGGTGAGCAGGTCACCACGGCGCAGGCGGAACGCCGGGTCGGCGTACCCGGTTGGGGTGTTGTGGTCCTCGGTCGCGAGGGTCAGGTCGGTACGACGCACCCGGCGACCGGCGAGCCGCAGCCCGTCGAACGCCTGCGGGCTGGTCACCTCGTGCAGCAGGTGCAGGTCGATGAAGAGCAGATCCGGCTCACCAGCGGCGGACCGTACGACGTGCGCGTCCCAGACCTTCTCGGCCAGGGTCCTCGGCTCAGGAGTGACTCCCACCATCTGGACATCCTAAATTCTGGGAGGTAAGTTTCGGCTTGTGGGACACAGTATGAGCGGTGTCGGCGTTCTCGACAAGGCGGTGGTCATCCTGGCCGCCTGCGTCGACGGCGCCAGCCTGGCCGAACTCGTTGATCGCACCAAGCTGCCCCGAGCCACCGCACATCGGCTGGCCCAGGCCCTGGAGATACACCGGATGCTGGTGCGGGACACCCAGGGCAGATGGCGCCCCGGCCCCCGCCTCGGCGAGCTGGCCAACGCCGCACCGGACGTTCTGCTGACCGCCGCCGAGCCGTTGCTGGCCGCGCTGCGCGACGCCACCGGCGAGAGCGCACAGCTCTACCTGCGCCGTGCCGACGAGCGGATCTGCGTGGCCGCGGCGGAGCGCGCCAGCGGCCTGCGGGACACCGTTCCGGTCGGCTCGGTGCTGCCGATGACGGCCGGCTCCGCGGCGCAGATCCTGCTCGCCTGGGAGCCGCCGGAGGCGGTGATGCCGCTACTGCCGCGCAGCAAGTTCACCGGCCGCACGCTCGCCGAGGTGCGCCGCCGTGGCTGGGCACAGAGCGTCGCCGAGCGGGAGGCCGGTGTGGCGAGCGTCTCCGCCCCGATCCGCGACCGCACCGGGAGGGTGATCGCCTCGGTGAGCATCTCCGGCCCGATCGAGCGCCTAGGCCGCCGCCCCGGCGAACGCCACGCCATGGCCGTAGTAAGAGCCGGCCAACGCCTATCCGGCCTCTAACCCCACCCCCCACCCCCCACCCCCTCCCCACCCCACCCGCGGTGATCAAGAAGTTTGCGTCACGACACGCCGGAGCCGGTGACGCAAAGCTCTTGATCACCGAGGCCTGGGGGGCGGGACAGGGTGGGTACGAGAAAGGCTCATCTCGCGGAGCGAGATGAGCCTTTGGTTGTAGCCCCGACCGGATTCGAACCGGCGCTACCGCCTTGAGAGGGCGGCGTCCTGGGCCACTAGACGACGGGGCCAGAACTTTTCCGTTCACCGCCCTCGCGGGCGGTACGGCTGTAGTCTAGCGGCACCGTCGCACCGGCATGATCGCGGGGTGCGGGGGCACAGCGGGCGGCGCGGAGAAACGAAACAGCCCGCCTCACCTGGTGAGACGGGCTGTGCACGATGTAGCCCCGACCGGATTCGAACCGGCGCTACCGCCTTGAGAGGGCGGCGTCCTGGGCCACTAGACGACGGGGCCAGAACTAACTCTTGCTCCCCCACCCTGACGGGCGGAGGAGCTGCACTCTACCGAAGACCACTCTCCGCCCCCGAAGGGACGGAGCCGAACTTCGTCAGAATCCAGCGTCTGGAACTCTCGCGAATTCCAGCAGCGCTGGGGTACCAGGACTCGAACCTAGACTAACTGAACCAGAATCAGTCGGGCTGCCAATTACCCCATACCCCATTGGCCCCTTGCGGTGCCGGGAGTGAACTTTACCCTCCCGGTGCCAGCAGGCCAAATCGGATCCCCCCGAAACGCGTGTGAGCTGCGAAAACGGGGGCATCCGACGGATCAGGCGACGGGGACCACCGGGTTGGTGAGCTCGCCGATGCCCTCGATCCGCACAGTGACCGTATCCCCCTCGACGAGCGGGCTAACCCCGGCCGGAGTGCCGGTGAGAACGACGTCGCCGGGCAACAGGGTCATCACGTGCGAGATGTACGACACCAGACCCACCACGTCGAAGACCATGTCCTTCGTGCGGCCGAGTTGGCGTACCTCCATCTCCTCCGGGTTGCGACCGACCTCACACCGGATCTCCACGTCGGAGACGTCCAGTCCGGTGGTGATCCAAGGGCCGATCGGGCAGAAGGAGTCGAAGCCCTTGGCCCGGGTCCACTGCCCGTCCGAACGCTGGAGGTCCCGAGCGGTGACGTCGTTGGCGCAGGTGTAGCCGAAGATGGCGCGTTCGGCGGCAGCCCGGTCGGCGCGACGCGCGCCGGGCGCCCCGATGACGACCGCCAACTCCGCCTCGTGCTCGACCTGCTTGGAGAAGATCGGCAGCCGGATGGCGTCCCGGGGGCCGATCACCGAGGTCGAGGGCTTGAGGAAGAGCAGCGGCTCCTTGGGCACGTCGTTGCCGAGTTCGGCGGCGTGGTCGGCGTAGTTGCGGCCGACGCAGACGACCTTGCTGGGCAGGATCGGCGAGAGCAGTCGGACGTCGGAGAGGGCCCAGCGGGCCCCACTGAAGGAGAGGTTGCCGAACGGGTGGCCCTCGATCTCGGCGATGGTCAGGCCCTGCGGCCCGGCCTCCGGTTCGCCTTCGACGGCTCCGAACGACATTCCCTTGGCATGGGCGAAACGAGCGATACGCACCCCGCCAATCTAGCCCCGCCACCCCCTCGACCGGCCAGGACCGGCCGTCGGGTGTGCGCAACCCGTCAGCGCGCGGCACCCTACCGGGGCTGAAGGTGACCGGGGTGGGGTTCGCGGCTTCGTACCCGCACGGAGGCAGCGCGCCCCTAGCGTCGGCTCCGGAGGTTCGTTCGTATGCCTGCATCGACACGACACCACAGAGCCCTCGCAGTGTTCGTACACTGCCTCGGCATCCTCGCCGCCGTGCCGGCCCTGCCGGCAGTGGCGCCGGAGGCCGCGCCGCGACCACCGGCCGCGACAGCCCGACCGGTGGACGCCACGTCGCGACCACCGGCCGCCACCGCACGACCGTCGGAAGCCACAGCCCGACCGCCGGACGCCACCGCACGGCCACCGGGCGGCGCGACCCGACCGAGCGCGGCGCCGACCGGGGTGCCGACGGCCGCGCCGGGGCGGACCACGCGACCACCGGTCGCGGTGGTCGCGCGGATGTCCGCCGAGCCCACCCCGCCGTCGGCGCCACCGGCGGTGGCGCCTCCGTCCCGGGCGCCCGCGTCGGCGCCGCCGCAGCAGGTCACGGTGGCCGTCGCGCCGGAGAGCAGCCCCGCACCGAAGTACCGGATCCAGGTGCGCAACGTGGGCAACGCGCCGGTGGACACCACCGTGCGGCAGGAGCTGCCGCCCGGGTCGTCGCCGACCGCGATCAGCGCCGGTGGCCGGTCCACCCAGGCGGGCGGGTCCAGCACCGAGGTGACCTGGCGGTTGAGACTGCCGGCACACAGCAGCGCCACGCTGGGCACCGCGCTCGCCACGACCGCGCCCGGCCGGCCACTGACCGCGCCGGCCTGCGCGTTCACGAGTGACGGCACCCGGCCGTACGACTGCGCCACGGCCACCTGGAACGCGGCGGCCGCCCCTGCGGCCGAGGTCACCGACGCGCCGCCGTGGCGCCGGTACCCGGTGCTGCTCGCCGGACTGGCGGTCCTGCTGCTGATCAGCGCCGCCCTGGTGTGGGTGTGGCGACGTCGGCGCGCGGGCCGGGTCACGGCCACCGCGCTCGCCAGCCGTAGCGGACCCGCCGACGGTGGTCGCGGAACGATCTACCCGCGCCCGGCAGCTCCGAGTGCGACGCGGCGTCGGCGTACCCCGCCGGTCTGGTTGTTGGTGGGTGCGGCCGTGGCGGTGCTCGCCGGCGTCGTCGGCACCGCGGGCTGGACGGCGACCCGGCAGGTCTCGGCGATCGACACGCAGAAGCAGCCGACCAGCGGAGCGTGGACGGGGACCGGGGTCACCGGGCCGGTGGGGGTGCCCCTTCGCGAGTCGGCGTTCGAGTTCACCGTGTACCGGATGTCGTGCGGAGCGCCCGGCACCGCCGGGAAGGGCGACGGCGGAGGTGCCGCGCCGGCCAACGGCCGACGCTGCCAGGCCACCGTGGGTGTCCGCAACGTCACCGGGGACCACCAACCCTGGCACGGCCAACTGCAACGGGCGTACCTGCCCGGTGGGCGCTGGGTGAGCACCGACGAGTCGGCCACCCGGGCGGCGAACCTGGGTCGGGACATCTTCGCCGACCCGATGGCCGCGGGCAGTCGGACGGTGCTGCCGCTGGTCTTCACCGTCGACGGACGGGACCCGCCGCAGCAGCTGGAGCTGCGCAGTGGGGTGTTCTCCGCGGGTGTGCGGGTGCACATGCCCTGACCGGATGCGCGGGCGGCGGTCGTACCCTGGGGTGCGTGACCGCCGCCCTCGCTCCCGCCGTGCTCGACGCGGCGCAGTGGCAGGCCCGCCGGCGCGCCCACGAGGAGCGGGCGGACGTCTGGCTGACCCCGCACCTGGCCCGCCGGCGGCGTGGTGAGCGGCATCCGGTGGCCGACTTCCTGTTCACCTACTACTCGCACCGCCCGGCCCAGCTCCGTCGCTGGCACCCGGGCGCCGGGGTCGAGCTGCGCGATGCCGATCCGGCCGAGTTCGGCCGGGACTACCGCGCCACCACCGCCGGGGTCATTCTCGACACCGAGGGGGTACGCGCGCGGCGCGGCGACTCGATCGCCTGGATCCGCTCCCTGCTGGCGGCCACCGCCGGGCGGGCGCCGCACTTCGGCTGCTTCGGGATGCACGAGTGGGCGATGGTCTACCGGCAGACCCGCGAGGAGGTGCGGCACAACGCCTGGCCGCTGCGGCTGACCCCGGAGCGGACCGCCGCCGTCGTCGAGGAGCGGGGCGTGCGGTGCAGCCACTTCGACGCGTTCCGGTTCTTCACGCCGCCGGCCCGGCCGTTGAACCTGCTCACCCCGACCCGGGAGACGCAGCACGCGCACGAACAGCCGGGCTGCCTGCACGCCAACATGGACCTGCATAAGCGCAACTCAGGCACCCCTCAGAGGTCGGGGGTATGCAAGCGGCACGAAGCGGACAACAAGGGCCCGAACCGTTGACAAGCATCCCCGCCGCAAGCTGGCTTCCCCAATTGGAAGCTCACGAGAAGCGCACCGACTCCCTTACCGCAGGCCACCGCGCCCGCAAGGCCACGAGTGAACGCCACGCGATCGATGACTTCTTGTACGACTACTACGGCACCAGGCCCTCCGTGCTCCGACGCTGGCACCCGGGCGTCGGCATCTCCTTGGAGCCCGGACCGAACGGCTCTGCCCCACACCGACAGTGGCGTTGGTACGCCACGGACGCGGACGGAGTCGTGAGCTTCGACGTCACAGCGTTCCTCGCCGACCGGGTTGATTCGGTGCGCTTCATCCATCGGCTGTTGTCCGCGATCGCGTCGCGACCAGCCTTCACTGGCTGCTTCGGCCTGCATGAGTGGGCGATGGTGTACCGCCAACGCGAGCATCGGCATCCACTCCCCCTGCGACTTGGGCAAGAGGGCACTGACGCGGTAGTCGAGTCTCACCAGATCCGCTGTACGCACTTCGATGCGTTCCGGTTTTTCACCCCTGACGCGGTTAGCCTCAACCGGCTCCAACCAACGAGGGAGAGCCAGGTAGAGCTTGACCAGCCGGGCTGCTTGCATGCCTCGATGGACTGCCACAAGTGGGCAACCAAGCTGGGCCCTGCGGTTCCGGGGGATCTGGCGCTCGACTGCTTCGAGTTGGCGAGGGACATCCGACTACTCGACATGCAGGCGTCCCCGTACGACTTCTCCTCCTATGGGGAACCGGCGGTGGCCATCGAGACACCTGAGGGCAAGGCCGAGTACGTCGCTCGTCAACGCGAGTTCTCGCAGCGTGCGGGCCGGCTACGCTCCCGGTTGATCGATGTGTGTGCGGCGCTGCTTGAGGGAGCGGAGCCACCGGCAAGGGTGGGGCATGACCCTCTGAGACACCCTTCCCGCACCGCTATGTCATAGCATCCGCCATCTTGCCCCGGTTCCAAGGTCGCCCAGAAGCGGGGATCTGACTCTTGACCTGGGAAGACAACGCTGGCCCGCCAGCCATAACAGGCTCGAACGGCCAGTTCCTTGCCCAAGGAGAGACGACGGCAGTATGGTGAGGGATTGGATCATCACCCACGCACGCCCGCAGGCCGACCTGAGAGCCAGACTGACGGCCGAACGAGCCCGGAGAGTGTAGGGGTATACCCAACGTAAACTCGATGGCCCAGCGGCGCCCTGGGAGGGTTGAACATCTCAGGGAGTGATGGAGCCGGCCAAGAGCTAAGCCGACGGCATCGGGCAAGCTTGAGCAGTGGATGTCGAGGCGGTACGAGTCGAGGGCTATTACGAGGTCCTGGCGCTTCATCGCATGCTCATGGAGTGCAAGTCCGAGGATCTTGGCAGCGTCTACGCAGGCAGCCCGTTCATAGCCGCCATCCAGCATCGCCTGGTTGACGCCCTTGAGGCCGCCGACCCCGGCCAAGGGTGGCGCACCTGGCGGAACGCCGATGCGCACCCCCACCGCGTAGAGGCCATCCGCGCTCACCTGACTCAGGCGGGCGAGTGGTGGCAGGACGCCAACGACGAACAACGTGCGGCATACGTGCGAGACCTCCTCGCACCGTTGCGGCTCTCGCAGGAACTGCTGGCTGAGCTGTCAGGAGCGCCAGCGTCGGCAGGGTGATGCAGCGGCCGGAAGCCGGGGAGTATGTCCTCCTACGCGCGTAGGCGCGCGCCCCCGCGTGCGCGTACCTAAGGAACTACTCCGTAGGAGTAGTGCTGTTCTGCTGTAGATCCACAACCTGTACGCAGTAGATCTTAGATAGACCCCGAAGATCAGGAGCCCGAGATGGGCACTTCGGGGCCCTCTCCCCGGTTCGGTTCCTCCCTTGTTCAGATGCTCGCGACCTTCGCCGGATCTCCCGCCCTGAACAACACATCGACATGCCGCTCATCGGTGCGGCGGACGCCACGCCCCTTCTGGCGGAGACGGCAGCTCACGACAACCGCGAGGATCAGGGACCGCCTGCGGTCTACATCCAACCCATCCCAGTGACGCCGTACCTGCTCGTCCGTCATCCCGGTGACGCCCTTGACCGCGCTGTCACTCCCCAGTTGAGATAGCTGATCCTCCAACCCTTCCACCCGACTGCGCATGGTCTGGGATGCAGTCAGGAACTGCGATCGCGTAACGAGCCCGGCGGCGTAGTCGGTGGCCAGATCATCGAGCCGTGAACGCAGGCTCCCCAGCTCGTCCCTCATCTGCTGAACGGGCAGGTCATCCTCGCTCTGCTCGAACGCTTCCGCGAACTGAGGCGCGGTCAGGAACCGGATCACACGCTCGCTGACCATGGTGTCAGCTTCGTCCTGACGGTGAGATACGCAGTGCTTGAGCTTGCACTCGTACACGGCGTAGCTACCCTGCTCGCCCTTCCGTCCACGCCGTGCCGTGCGGATGGGGCCATCGCACTTGGCGCAGGTAGCGACACCCGTCAGCAGGCTGCGACGGGGACCGCCACCACCAGTCTTGCGGGCAGGGGAGTTGAGCACACGGACAGCGGAACGGTAGATCTCCTCGGGCACCAAGGCATCCCAGTTCCCAGGGCCGACCTCATCCCCTGCGTACGTACGGATAGCGCAGTTCCTGGCAGACATGAGGAGCTGACGAACAGTCGCGCCCGTCCAGCTCCTCCCCCTGGTGGTATGCATGCCCTGGCGGTTCCACTCGTCAGCGATCGACAACAGGGAGCGCCCCGCCAGCAAATCCTGGTACGCACGCTGAACGGCGTCGCCTTCGCCAGCACGAGGCGATCCGTCACGCTCGTATCCGAAGGGTCGAGCCGACCACCAGGGCCGGCCCTGGGAAGCGCGCTGCGTGGCTGCCAGGCGCTGACGAGCAGCCTTCTGCTGGCCCTCGAACTGAGAGAACGCGGTGACCACGTTCGCCATCAGGACGCCTGTCGGGTTGCTCAGGTCCAGCATCCCTGCGGTCACGGCGTGGACGGGTACGCCGTAGCTGATCACCCGGTCCAGCTCACGGGTTAGGCGGACGAGTCGGTCGAGATGCCAGACGATGATGGCGTCCGGCTTCGGGCTCAGGGTGAGCAGCTTCTCGAACGCCGGCCGGACACGGCCGGTCGTAGCGCTGATGCTGTTGTCGATCAGCTCCCGCGTCACCGTCCAGCCTTGACGAGCTGCCAGCTCCCGGCAGGCTTCGAGTTGCCGATCAACGCCCAGCTCGTTACCCAGCTTGTCCAGGCTGAGCCGTGCGTAGATGACGACGTCCATCCCCGCGTTCCCTCCCTTGAAGTTGCCTGTGATGAGGATACGCGCGGACCTGTACAAGTGGGCGTACAAGCTGTCGCCGCTGGTGCCCTCGGAGCTGGTCGCGGACTGTTTCGAGCTGGCCCGGGACATCCGCACGCTGGACATGCGGGCCAGCCCGTACGACCTGGCGGCGCTGGGTTACCCCGCGGTGCGGGTGGAGACTCCGGACGGTCGGGCGGAGTACGCGGCGGCGCAACGCGGGTTCGCCGAGCGGGCCGCCGTGCTGCGCGACCGGTTGCTCGTCGCCGTCCCGGGCTGATCGGGGCTCGGCTCACCCAGTCGCCGCCCGGTCGTCGACAATCAGTCACACACCATCCGGCGGACAGATTTCAGTTCCGTCAGCCGGGTCTGCCCCGAACGGATCATTGCGTTGTCCCATCGACCGCGCGGGGCATCGTGTTAGCTTGATTTTTATGATTACCGGTGCACGTAGACTGATGTTCCTTGCCGGTCTTCTGACGATCGGCATAACGGTGCCCGAAACGGCGTCCGCGAGTGCGGCGACCGGCGGCACAACGTTTGACAGAACCGCAGTTCGTGGCGCGGCGACCGCATTTGGGCCATTCGGCCCCTCCACCTGCGTCGCGGGGACCGTCTGGCGGGAAGCCAGACCAGACGACCACGTCTGCGTGGACCTGAAGACCCGACAATTCGTGAAATTGGACAACCGGAACCCCAACCAGTTCCGCAACCCGGCCGACCGGACCTACGGGCCCGACACCTGCCAGCAGGGGTTCGTGTGGCGCGAGGCGACGCCCAAGGACCACCTCTGCGTCGCGCCCCAGGTGCGCGAGGCACACAAGAAGCTCAACGAAAGCGCGGCCAACCGATGGGTGGCCACCGTTTCCAAGCGCGGCGAGACAACATCGGTGCCATTCGTCCTGTTCGACTACACCGAGCGACTGCACAGCGCCTACAGCGGCCGGGACAATCTGGCCGTCGACACGGCGGACATGAAAGTGCAACCGGATATGAATCGGTCGACGCAGCGGTTCCGTTTTCTGCGTCGAGGCGGACGGGTCGCCCACCAGAACGCCTTCCAGATAATGGACGCCGCGAGCAGACAATGCCTGAGCGTCCGCGACGCCTCGACAGGGAATGGGGCGGGACTGGTGCTGGGGAACTGCCGCTGGCAGCCGAACCAGACCTGGCACCTCCAGCGCCGCGCAGACGACAAGTGGGAGTTGCGGGCCGGGCACAGCGACAAGTGCCTCGACGCGGCCAACTCCGCCCTGACGGCACCGGCGCCCGGCGCCTTCGTGCAGCAGTGGGAGTGCATCGGCGGCCAGAACCAGGCCTGGTCCTTGACCGGCTGACTCCGCGCCGCCCGGGCATGCCGGGGGCGCGGCCGCTCAGTCGCCGTCGGCGCGGCGGTCCCGCTTGCGCTGGGACTGGCGCTTCTTCTCGGCCAGCCGGCGTTCCTTGGCCCCACGGGACGGGCGGGTCGCCCGGCGGGGTGGCGGCGGAGGTGCGGCGGCCTCCCGCAGCAGCGCGGTCATGCGTTCGCGGGCCGCCTCCCGATTGGCCAGCTGGGCCCGGTGCTCACTGGCGGCGATCGTCAGCACCCCGTCGACCAGGCGGTTGGCCAGCCGGGCGAGTGCCCGTGTCCGCAGCCAATCGGGCACGGCCGGCGAGTTGGCCAGGTCGTAGCTCAGCTCGACCCGGGAGTCCGCGGTGTTCACACCCTGCCCACCCGGCCCGGACGAGCGGGAGAAGCGCTCCCGCAGCTCCCCGGCGGGAACGATCCACCGATCGGTCACCCGCAGTCCGTCGTCCACGCCCCGAGGCTAACCCGCGGCGACCCGCCAGGGGTCATCGGTGCGGGGTCTTGCTCTGCGTGGGCGACTGGCTGGGCGCCGGCCCGGCGGCCTCCTCGTCGGAGCCGACCGCCGCGTACGCCACCGCGCCGAAGAGCAGGAGCGCGATCACCCCGGCCTTCACGGCGACCCCGCGGATCAGCGACCAGGCGCCTCGACGGGCGCCCGGCACCGACTTCCGGACCGTCTGGTAGTCGTTCCACCCGCGTCGTGCCCGGGCGTACGCCGACCCCACCGCACATCCGATGACCAGGCCCACCAGCAGGAGGACCGCGAGAAGAGGACGCTCCACCTCCGCCAGTATCCATACCGACAGTGATATTTCCATAGCCCGATGCGGTCCGGCCGGATATCCGACACTGGCCGCGCGAGCGGCTGTCCGGGCAGGTCAGCCGCCCTTACCGATGATCGTGTCGGCGGTCTGCTGCACCTGGTCGATCGGGATGGCGAAGCCGATGCCGATCGAGCCGCTCCCGTCGATGGTGGCGATGGCGGTGTTCACTCCGACCACCTCCCCGCGGGCGTTGACGAGCGGCCCTCCCGAGTTGCCGGGGTTGATGGACGCGTCGGTCTGCACCGCGCGGTGCCGGTTGTTGCCCAGCCGTACCTCGCGGTCCAAGGCGCTGACGATTCCCGCAGTGACGGTTCCGGCCAGGCCGAGTGGTGAGCCCACCGCGAGCACCGATTCACCGACCCGGGTCGCACCCGGTTTGGCCATCGGCAACGGGGTGAGACCGGCCGCCGCCGGCACCTTCAGCACCGCCAGGTCGCTGCGCGGCTCCCGGCCCACCACCTCGGCGGCGAACCGGCGGCCGTCGGGCAGCTCGACGGTCACCGGCCCGCCACCACCCTTGGCCAGGATGTGGTCGTTGGTGATCAGGTGCTGCTGGTCGTCCACCGCGAAGCCCGAGCCGGTCGCGGATCCGGCCGACGTGCCGCCGGCCAGCACCGACACCACCCCGGGCACGGTCTTTTCGGCTGCGGTGACCAGCTCGGCGGGCACCGGGGCGGCGGACGCGGCAGCCGGGCCGGGCGCCCCGTCCCGGGCGGCCACCACGCCCCCGGCGACGGCCCCCGAGACGGCGGAGAGCGCCACCACGGCCAGTGCGGCGAGCAGCCGTCGCGGCCTCCGCTCGCCCGGGTCGCGCTCGGGCGGGTCCCACCACCCGCGCCCGTCCGGGTCGAGTTGGGGTGAGACGAACCAGGGACCGCGTGGTTCGCCCAGTCCGGTCTGTACTGCCATGCGTACTCCTCACGGTCGACGGCGGTGGTGCGCGGCGGTCAGGGCAGGCGGGAGAACCAGCGCATCGATCCGGCGGCGGCGCCCATCGCGAACACCAGTCCGAGGCCGATGAACCGAGCCGAGACGTCCTGCCGCTCCGTGCGGTAACCGACCGAGCTGCCGATGTCGTCGTAGACGGCCCGCAGCTCGTCGGTGGTGCTGGCCTCGTGGAACATCCCGCCGGTCTCCTCGGCGACCTCCTTGAGGGTTTGCCCGTCGACCGGCACCTGGATGGGCCGTCCGCCTCGGTCGACGAACCCGGACGGCGTCCCGAAGGAGATGGCGTGCACCGGCACCTCCGCCGTCACCGCCTCCGCGGCCGCTTCCATCGGGTCCATTCCGGAGGTGTTGGCACCGTCGGAGAGCAGGATGATCCGGGCTGGTGGTGTCTCCTTCGCGGCCTCGCTGTCCAGGCTCTTGACCGCGCCGAGGGACGTGTTGATGGCCTCGCCGATCGCGGTGCCCTGCACGCCGGTGATTCCCTCGGCGAGCCGGCCGATCCCCTCGTCGAGGGCGTCGCGGTCGGTGCCGGGCGGCACCAGCACGGCCGCGCTGCCGGCGAACGCGACGAGACCCACGTTGAACTCGTCGGGCAGGCCCTCGACGAACCGCCGGGCCGCCTGCTTCGCCGCGGCCAACCGGTCCGGTTCCACGTCGGTGGCGAGCATCGACGTGGACACGTCCACCGCCACCATCACCGTGGCACGTTCCCGGGGCACCTGGACCTCGGCGCTGGGGCGGGCGAACCCGACGACCAGCAGGGCCAGCATGGCCAGGAAGAGCCCGGCCGGTACGTGCCGACGCCAGGCGGGCCGCTCCGGCGCCACCCGGTCCAGCAGCCGCAGGTTGGTGAAGCGGACCGCGTACCGGCTGCGCCCGCGTTGCATCAGCAGGTACGCGCCGACGAGGGCGAGTACGCCGAGCAGCAGCCAGAGTCGCAGCGGCGACTGCCAGGTCACGCGACACCTCCCCGTACCGGGGCGACCGGCGCGGTGGCCAGTCGGCGCTGGGCGTGCACGTGCCGGACGATGTCCGCGCTCCAGTCCCCGTCGGTGCGCAGGGGCAGGTGGGTGGCGCCGCTGCGGCGCAACGACTGGTGGATCTGGTCGCGCTGGGCGGCGGCGGCCTCGGCGTACCGCTCGCGCAGCCGGCGGTCCGATGTGCACACCTCGCGGCGTCGGCCGGTCTCCGGGTCCATGAGCGTGATCAGGCCGACGTCCGGCAGTTCCAGCTCACGGGGGTCGGTGACCTCGATCGCCAGCACCTGGTGCCGGACGGCGAGCCGGCGCAGGGTGCGTTCCCAGGGCGCTGGCTGGCCGGGGTCGTCGGGCAGGCCGTCGAGGAAGTCGGAGACCACCACGACCAGACCGCGCCGGTTGGCGATCCGGTGCAGCGCGTCGAGCCCGTCGGCCAGGTCCGGCGGCCTCCACCCCGGCCGGTCGACGGGCGCGGTGGGTCGCGGGGCGGCGAGCAGCGTGCGCAGCAGGGTGAGCAGATGGGTACGTCCGCTGCGGGCCGGGAAGCGGCGTACCCCGTCGGCGCGCAGCACCTGGGCGCCGAGGCGGTTACCGATGCCGGCGGTGAGGAAACCGACCGCCGCGACCGCGGCCACCGCCAACTCCCGCTTGTCCAGCTCGGCGGTGCCGAACTCCATGCTGGCGCTGCCGTCGACGAGCAGCCAGGTGGTCAGTTCCCGGTCGGCGTCGATCTGGCGGACGTGCGGTACGCCGGTGCGGGCGGTCACCGCCCAGTCCATCCGGCGGACCTCGTCCTCGCCCGGTCGGTACTCGCGGCTGCCCGCGGGTTCACTGCCCGGCCCGGGCAGCAGGCCGCGGTACTGGCCGTGCAGCAGTCCGTTGAGCTGGCGCGTGACTGTCAGTTCCAGGCGACGGACCCGCTGGTCCGGGGCCAACTCGGCCAGGCCGGGGTCAGCCGGCGCGACGTTCGCTCGTCTCATGCCGCCGCCAGGTCCGGCGTCTGCTGTGGGTGGCTGCTGGCCAGCCGGGGCGGTGGCACCGCCTCGACCAGCCGTCGCACCAGGCTCTCCGCCGACACCCCGTCGGCCACCGCGTCGAAGGAGAGCACCAGCCGGTGGGCGAGGACGTCGACAGCCAGCTCACGGACGTCCTCGGGCAGCACGTACTCCCGTCCCCGCAGCAGTGCCTGTGCCCGGGCGGCGGCGACCAGGCCCAGGGTGGCCCGCGGGCTGGCGCCGTACGCCAACAGCGGGGCGATCTCCGGTAGCCCGAAGCGGCCCGGGTCACGGGTGGCGAGGATCAGCCGTACCACGTACTCGGCGAGCGCGTGGTGGACGAAGACCCGCTCGGCGTGGGCCTGGAGGTCCCGCAGTCGTTGCGCGTCGAGCACCGGGCGCGGGACCGGCCGGTCGGTGCTCATCCGGTAGAGGATGGCCAGCTCGTCGGCGTCGCTGGGGTAGTCGACCACCACCTTCATCAGGAACCGGTCGCGCTGCGCCTCCGGGAGTTGGTAGACCCCCTCGGACTCGATCGGGTTCTGGGTGGCCAGCACCAGGAACGGTTCCGGGACGGGCCAGCTGCGCCCGCCGATGGAGACCTGCCGTTCGGCCATGGCCTCGAGCAGCGCCGACTGCACCTTGGCCGGGGCACGGTTGATCTCGTCGGCCAGCACCAGGTTGGCCATGATCGGACCCAGTTCGATGTCGAAGGTCTCCTTGGAGGCCCGGTAGATCCGGGTGCCGACGATGTCGGAGGGGACTAGGTCCGGGGTGAACTGGATCCGGGAGAAGGTGCCGCCGACGACTGTGGCGAGGGTCTGCGCGGCCAGGGTCTTGGCCACCCCGGGTACGCCCTCCAGGAGGCAGTGCCCGTTGGCGATCAGTGCGGTGAGCAGGCGTTGGACGAGCCGATCCTGCCCGACGATCACGCGTTTGACCTCGAAGAGGGTCTGTTCCAGCTCGACGCCGGTCGGCTCGGGATCGACCGAGCTGGGCATGCTGGCCAGGGTGTCCGAGATGTCCGTCACGGTGCTTGCTTCCCGGGGCGGGGCCTCGGCAAACGTGGGATTGTGCGGCCCGGACCGGCCCGGAGTGGCCCGAACGGGGATGAGTCGCACGCAAGCGTGACGATCGGCGCGAGGCATCGCGAGAACGGCTGATCGAAGCGAACGGCCCCCGCGCACGAAGCGCGGGGGCCGGGTCTCGATTCGATCAGGGCGTGTGGGTGTGCAGGGTGAAGCCCCGGTCGGCCGGCACTCCCGCCGAGTCACGGGTCTGGATGAAGACCGCGTTGGGCGTGCCCAGCCGCCGAGCGACCGCGACCTCACCACCCGGCGGGATGCAGCAGGAGTCTTGCCGGGAGATGGTGGCCAGGAAGGCGCCGGGCGACACGTTGTAGCCGAACTGCACCTCGTACTCGCCGACGCCGTACTTGAGCACCGTGCCGGTGCCGCGCGCCTTGGTGCCGTTGGCGTTGACGACGGTGAACCAGCTGGCGGCCGCCATCGTGGTGACCCCGCCGGACTTCAGCGCGGCCTTCGCCGAGCGGGCGGATTCGGCGGTGACCGGCGGCTGGCTGTTCGTGTCCCGGGCCGTCGGCTTGGCGGCCGCCTGCGGCGCCTTCGCCGACGGCTGGGCGACGGCGATCCCCCCGCCGACCAGAGTGAGCGCCAGGACAGCGAACGTGACCGCTGCCGCCTTGCGTCGGAAGGATGTTTCCATGACAGGTCCCCCTTGTGTGACCGTGCGAATTCGGCCGACCCGCGGGGCGGGACGGATGACTGCCCATGAATAGGCGGACGACGACACTGGGGTGCGGGAAACCTAGCCCACCGGCAATTGGTGAGGTTGGTTTCTGAACAATCTACATCCCATCTGAGCTGCGATAACTACTCAGAGTTGCGTCGTATGAGCCAGATGGAACGTAGCACCGCAAAAAGCCGGACGTCAATAGTTGATCTCACTTTATCGAGTTGTCGATCAGCCGTCAGATAATTGTGAAAGGTGAACGTTTCGCCATTCACGAAATGGTTTCGGCACACCCATTAGGATCAGCGTCATGATCGTCGACGGGCCACCCACACCCATCCCCTCAGCGCGGTGGTACCGCAGCGCTCGGCTCGGCACGGTGCTCTGCTGGCTGACGGTCGCGCCGATCGCCCTCTGGGCCGCCGTCCGACTGCTCGGCCTGGACCGGGGTCCCCTGGTGCAGGCGCTCGCCTTCACGCCGTACGTCGCGGGTTTCAGCGTGCTGCCACTGGCCCTCGCACTCGCCCTGCGGCGCTGGTGGCCGGCGACGGTCGCGGCCCTGACCGCGGTGGCCTTGCTCGGCGTCGTCGCACCCCGGGCGCTGGCCTCCCCGCAACCCGCGGCGGCCGGGCCGACCGTGCGGCTGCTCACCGCCAACCTGCTCGCCGGCACCGGCGACGCGCGGACGCTTGTCGAGTTGGTCCGGCGGCACGGGGTGGACGTGCTCACCGTGCAGGAGTTCACGCCGGAGGCGCGGGCCGCCCTGGATCAGGCCGGCCTCGACCGGCTGCTGCCGCACCGGCAGCTCAACCCGGAGATCGGCACGCCCGGCTCCGGGCTCTACTCGCGGTGGCCGCTGACCGACGTCGGCCTGCGGCGCAACCTCAACGGGTGGGGCTTCACCCAGGCGTACGGGACGGTGGCCGTCCCCGGCGCACCCCCGGTACGGGTCGAGTCGGCCCACCCCTCGGCCCCGTACGCACTGGACCAGGTCGGCAACTGGCGGGCCGACCTGACCGCCCAACCCCCGGCCACCCCGGACGGCGCCCTGCGGATCCTCGCCGGGGACTTCAACGCCACTCTCGACCACGGTCCGCTGCGCGCCCTGCTGCGCACCGGCTACGTGGACGCCGCCGACGCCACCGGCGAGGGCCTGACCGGCACCTGGGGTCCGTACGACGGTGACCTCATCCCACCTGTCACCATCGACCACGTCCTCGTCGACCGCCGCATCGCGGTCCGGTCGGTGCGGGTGCTCACCCTCCCCGGCAGCGACCACCGCCCGGTCCTGGCCACGCTCACCCTCCCACAGTGATCCTGCCGCCGGGTCAGACCGAGGCGGGGGCCAGGCCGTAGGTGAGAGCGTCGATCAGGGCGTGCCAGCTGGCCTCGACCACGTTGGGGTGTACGCCCACCGTGGTCCAGTCGCGGCCGGTGCCGTCGGCGGTCTCCAGCAGCACCCGGGTCACCGCGCCGGTGCCGTGGCTGCCCTCCAGGATGCGCACCTTGTAGTCGGCCAGCTCGAAGCCGCGCAGCTGCGGGTAGTGCTTGGCCAGCCCCACCCGCAGCGCCTCGTCGAGCGCGTTGACCGGGCCGTTGCCCTCGGCGGTGGCGATCACCCGCTCCCCGCGTACCCGGATCTTGACGGTCGCCTCGGAGACCACCGAACCGTCCTCCCGATGTTCGACGAGCACCCGGTACGACTCCAGGGTGAACGGTCGCGCCGGACCCCCTTCCGGCAGCTCGGAACGGACCAGCAGCTCGAAGGACGCGTCCGCGGCCTCGAACGACCAGCCGCCGGCCTCCAACTCCTTGACCCGCTTGGTGACCCGGGTCAGCGCCTCCGGGCTGCCGGCCAGGTCCAGACCGAGCTCACGACTCTTCAGCTCGACACTGGCCCGGCCGGCCATCTCGGTGATCAGGATCCGCATGTCGTTGCCCACCACCGACGGGTCCACGTGGTTGTAGAGCAACGGGTCGACCTTGATCGCGCTCGCGTGCAGCCCCGCCTTGTGGGCGAAGGCGGCGGCCCCGGCGTACGCCTGGTGGGTGTCGGGGGCGATGTTGGCGATCTCGGCGATGGCGTGCGAGACCCGCACCATCTGCGCCAGGCAGCCCTCCGGTAGGACCGGCATGCCCAGCTTGAGTTGGAGGTTGGCGACGACCGCGAAGATGTCGGCGTTGCCGGGGCGTTCGCCGTACCCGTTGGCGGTGCCCTGGACGTGGCGGACACCCGCCTCGACGGCGGCGATCGTGTTCGCCACCGCGCAGGAGGTGTCGTTCTGCGCGTGCATGCCGAGCAGACCGGCGTCGATCCCCAGCCGGTCGGTCAGGTCGCCGATCACGGCGGTCACCTGGGACGGCAGCATGCCGCCGTTGGTGTCGCAGAGCACCATCCGCTCGGCGCCGGCGGCCAACGCGGTCTGCACCACCGCCGCGCCGTACGCCGGGTCGTGCCGGTAGCCGTCGAAGAAGTGCTCGCCGTCGACGAAGACCCTCCGGCCCTCGCGGACGAGGTGGCTGACCGTGTCGTGGATCATCGCCAGGTTCTCCGCGCCGGTGGTGCGCAGCGCCCGCTCGACGTGCCGGCTGTCGGCCTTGGCGACGAGCGCCACCGCCGGGGTCTGCGCGTCCAGCAGGGCCCGCACCTGGGGGTCGTCGGCGACCGCGACACCGGCCTTGCGGGTGGCGCCGAACGCGACAAGCACGGCGTGCCGCAGGTCCAACTCGGTACGCGCCCGACGGAAGAACTCGGTGTCCTTGGGCACCGCGCCCGGCCAGCCACCTTCGATGAAGCCGACGCCGAACTCGTCGAGCAGCCGGGCCACGGCCAGCTTGTCGACCACCGAGTAGGTGAGCCCCTCGCGCTGGGCGCCGTCGCGCAAGGTCGTGTCGAAGACCTGGAACGTCATCAGGATCCTTTCTCGGAGCAACAAAAAGACCTCCCGCGGGTGCGGGAGGTCTGCGCGCTCGGCGGAGGGGAGAGCCGGCGCGCTAGGTCGCAATAATCAGGGCGGTGCTGGTCACGATGGCCACTCTGCCACTCCTCACCTCTTTTTGGGAGGATCAATCCACATAGCGGGACAGTGACTGAGCGTTCGTTCACCCCGAACGGTCGCTCGTGATCGGCTTCACAAGCCACTGGGCCCCTCATCGGCAGAAACAGCCGTGCGGAAGCATCTGCAACGGATCCAGTGGCGGCCACCGTGCCGTCGGCAAGGAGGACCTGTGCTCACCGTCAGTGACCGCTTACCTGAGCACGGACCCACCGCCTGCGTATCGCTGGACGCCACCAACGCGTCCACGACGATCAGCCACCCGTCCCACGAGGGCACGTGGCGTCTGGTCCTCGTCGGGCCGATGGAGTTCACCTCCATCGGCCCGACGGAGATCGGGGTCTGACCATGGGCCTGGACGCCATCAGGGCGGCCCTGCCGGAGTACGCCAGGGACATCGCGCTCAACCTGGGCGCCACCATCGGCACCTCGGCGTTGACCCCGGCGCAGAGCTGGGGCACCGCGCTGGCCTGCGCGGTGACCGCCCGCAACCCGGTGGTGCTGCGGGAGATCGCGGCCGAGGCGCTCGGCCACCTCGGACCGGAGGGTGTCGAGGCGGCCAAGGGCGCCGCGGCGATCATGGCGATGAACAACATCTACTACCGGGCTAAGCACCTGATCGGCGACGAGCGGTACGCCTCGATGCCGGCCCGCCTGCGCATGCGGATCATCGCGAGGCCAGGGGTGGACAAGGGCGACTTCGAGCTCTGGTGCCTCGCCGTGTCGGCCATCGCCGGCTGCGCGGTGTGCCTGGAGTTGCACGAGAAGAAGCTGCGCGGCAGCGGCTTCACCCGGGAGCAACTACACGAGACCCTGCGGATCTCCGCCGTGGTGCACGCCGCGGCGGTCACCCTGGACGCCGAGGCCGCCGTTTCCGGCCCCCGACAGCCGGGTAGCTCCTGCCAAGACATGAGCTGATCGGTGACAGTCAGGAGTGAACGGTATGGACAGGATCGATCCGCACGCCACGCACGCCGGGCCGGACCCGCTGCACGGCGGCGACCAGGGCGTCGTGCCCGGTGGCGCGCCAGCCGGCACGTTCGACCCCTGGCGGTACCGGGACCAGGCCGGGGTGGCCGACGCCGACCTGGTCGGCTACAAGGTCGAGGCCAGCGACGGTGGCGTCGGCAAGATCGACAGTGCCAGCCACGAGGTGGGCGGCAGCTACCTGGTGGTCGACACCGGCCCCTGGATCTTCGGCAAGAAGGTGATGCTGCCGGCCGGCACCGTCAACCAGGTCGACCACGACCAGCGCACCGTCTCCGTCGACCGCACCCGGGACCAGATCAAGGCCGCCCCGGAGTACGACGAGAGCAGCCACAGCGACCCGACCTACCGGGATCAGCTGGGCGGCTACTACGACGAGACGTACGGCGCCCTCCCGCCGGGCACGGCCCGCTGACTGTTCGACCCGACGGCCGGTGGGGTGTGGTCCCACCGGCCGTTACCGTGTGAGCGTGGACGCCATCGACGAAAATCGTCAGACCTCGCTGCTGCCCGCCACCTTCAACTTCCGCGACGTCGGTGGCCACCTCGGCCACGGCGACCGACCCGTACGCCGGGGCCGGCTCTTCCGTTCCGACTCGCTGCACCGCCTCACCGAGCAGGACGGGGACGCGTTCGCCGCGATCGGGATCCGCACCGTCATCGACCTGCGCCGCCCCAGCGAGGTGCAGCGGGACGGCCGGGTGCCGGCATACCAGGGGCTGACCTACCGCAACATCCACCCGGAGCACGCCGACTGGGCGAGCACACCGCACCAGGAGGGTGCCAGCCTGGCCCGTTACCTCGCGGACCGGTACGCCGACCTGGCCCAGACCGGCACCGCCGGGCTGGCCGAGGCGGTCGGGTTGATCGCCGACTCCGCCAATGCCCCGGCGGTGGTGCACTGTGTCGCCGGCAAGGACCGCACCGGCATCGTCTGTGCGCTGACGCTCTCCGTGCTCGGCGTCGACGACGCGGACATCACCGCGGACTACGCGCTCAGCTCCGAGGCGTCGGCCCGGTTCAGTGCCTGGCTGGCGACCACCAGCCCGACTGGCCCGGCCGTGCCGGCGCCGTTTCTGGCCTCGCCCGCCGAGGCGATGCAGCTCTTCCTCGACGAGCTACGCGAGGGGTACGGCTCGGTCGAGGCGTACCTGCGGCACGCCGGGGTGACCGACGAGCAGCTCGCCGCCCTCCGCGACCACCTGCTCGAGGAGCCGACCGAGGCGTAGCCCGCCGGGGCCGGGGCCGACCAGACCGCCGACTGCGCCGGCCCGTCTGATGGGGACGGGCCGGCACGGCCACGGAGGTCAGAGGACCCGCTGCACCCAGCCGTACTCGTCGGCCGCCTTGCCGCGCTGGATGTTCACCAACTGCTCGCGGATGCTCATGGTGACCCGGCCGGGCTCGCCGCCACCGACCAGGAACTCACCGTCGGGGAAGCGGACCCCGCCGATCGGGGTGACCACCGCGGCGGTGCCGCAGGCGAACACCTCCCGGAGGCGACCGCTGGCCGCGTCGGCCTGCCAGTCGGCGAAGCTGACCGGTCGCTCCTCGACCACGTGCCCGGCCGCGCCGGCCAGCGTGAGGATCGCGTCGCGGGTGATGCCCGGCAGGATCGTGCCGGTCAGCGGCGGGGTGACGATCGAGTTGTCGTCGTAGACGAAGAAGACGTTCATGCCGCCCAACTCGTCCACGAACCGGCGCTCCACCGCGTCCAGGAAGACGACCTGGTCGCAGCCGGCCTCGATCGCCTCGGCCTGGGCTGCCAGCGACGTCGCGTAGTTGCCGCCGCACTTGGCCGCGCCGGTGCCGCCGGGCGCGGCCCGGGTGTAGTCCGGCGAGACCCAGACGGTGACCGGCTTGACCCCACCGGTGAAGTACGCGCCGACAGGTGAGGCGATCACCAGGTAGAGGTATTCGTTGGCTGGGCGGACGCCGAGGAAGACCTCGCTGGCGAACATGAACGGCCGCAGGTAGAGGCTGCCGTCCTCGCCGGTGGGGATCCACTCCTGGTCGATCTCGATGAGCTTGTGCAGCGAGTCGACGAACACCTCGGGCGGCAGCTCCGGCATCGCCATCCGCTGCGCCGACGCGACGAACCGGGCCGCGTTGGCGTCCGGCCGGAACATCGTCACGCCGCCGTCGGCCGTCCGGTACGCCTTCAGTCCCTCGAAGATCTCCTGCGCGTAGTGCAGCACCGCGCTGGCCGGGTCCATCGGGATCGGGCCTCGCGCCTCCACCCGGGCGTCGTACCAGCCCTTGCCCTCGGCGTAGCGGACGGTGACCATGTGGTCGGTGAAGACGCGGCCGAACCCGGGGTTGGCCAGCAGGGCGGCCCGGTCGGCGGCGGATACCGGCGCGGGATTCGGACGGATCTCGAAGTCGAGCATGTCACCACCGCTCATCGGGCTGACCTCCCTGCGGGACAACGGCATGCGGGACCGCACACCGAATTGGCTGTGCCAGAAACTTACCCGAACGGCCGTTCAGCGGGTAGCGCCGCTCGGGCGAGACGGGCGGTCCGGCCGAGCCGAGGGCTGGGCCGGCCGCTGCTGGGGCCGGGGGCGGTCAGGCTACGGCGTGGGCCGCGAGCCGATCCCCGACCTCTTCGGTCCGCAGCGCGACGCCCGGAGTGCGGGCGGCCAGCTCGGCGGCGACCGCCGCGTTGACCCGGGCCGCGGACTCGGTGTGCCCGAGCTGCTCCAGCAGCAGTGCGGCGGAGAGCACGGCGGCGACCGGGTCGGCGATGCCCCGCCCGGCGATGTCCGGCGCCGAGCCGTGTACCGGCTCGAACATCGAGGGGTACGCCCCCTCGGGGTTGATGCAGCCGCTTGCCGCCAGCCCGATCCCACCGGTGACGGCGGCGGCGATGTCGGTGAGGATGTCACCGAAGAGGTTGTCGGTGACCACCACGTCGTAGCGCTGCGGCTGGGTGACCAGGAACATCGCGGCGGCGTCGACGTGCTGATATTCGGTGGCGATGTCCGGGTGCTCGGCGGCGACCAGGTCGAAGGTGCGCGACCAGAGCGACCCGGCGTGGGTGAGCACGTTGGTCTTGTGCACCAGGGTGACCTTGCGTCGCTCCCGGCGGGCGGCGCGGGCGAACGCGTCGCGGATCACCCGCTCCACGCCGTGCCGGGTGTTCAGGCTCTCCTCCGTGGCGACCTCGGCGGGAGTGTCCCGGTGCAGCGTTCCACCGGCCCCGGCGTAGAGGCCCTCGGTGCCCTCGCGGACCACCACGAGGTCGACCTCGCCCGGCTTGACGTTGCCGAGCGGGCCGGCGACTCCGGGCCAGAGCCGGGACGGGCGCAGGTTGACGTACTGGTCGAACGCGAACCGGAGCTTGAGCAGCAGCCCCCGCTCCAGGACACCGGGCGGGACCGTCGGGTCACCGACCGCGCCGAGCAGGATCGCGTCGTGCCCGGCCAACTCGGTCAGCACCGAGTCGGGCAGCACCTCTCCGGTACGGTGCCAGCGGGCCGCGCCGAGGTCGTACTCGGTGGCCTGCACGCCCGGCAGCACCGCGTCGAGGACCTTGCGGGCCTGCGCGACCACCTCGGGCCCGATGCCGTCTCCGGCCACCACCGCGATCCGCGCCACGACCGCACTCCTCTGCTCAACGGGTCCGTCCCGGCAACGGTACGTCGCTGTCCCGCCTCCCGGTACGCGGGGTCCAACATCTGAGAAATTGTGATGCACAGCAGCCTCTCAGCTGGGACTCATGAGGCGGTCATGTCCGCTGCCTACGGTGTGGTCAGCGGGTCACGGGGGCCTGCTGACCGCCGGGTCGCGACGACGCGGCACCGAGTGCGAGGGGACAGATGCGATGCGCATCGACGAACAGCCGCGGACCCGCTGGCCGGACCCGTCGGCATTCCGCAGTCGTCGACCGGACCTTCGCCTCGGCAGCCGCCGACAGCGGATCGACCCGGCCGGCGCCACCGAGGGCCGGATCGCCGTGCAGCACACCGTCCGCACCGCGACCGCCGAATACACCCTCCTCCTCAACGCGCCCGAGTGGCTCGGCCGCCGGGGCGTGGGCGAGGCTCTGCGGGACAGCGTCGCGGAGCTGCGCGCCATCGACCTCACCTACGGCCCCAACCGGCCGGAGAGCCTGGTCTCCCGGCTGCGCCGGGGTGAGATCAGCCCGGATTCGTACGCCCCGCTCGCCGACCTGGTGGACCGCTGCGCGGCCATGCGCGCGGCCACCGACGGGTGGTTCGACGCCTGGGCGGTGCCCGGCGGCTTCGACCCGGGCGGTCTGCTCGGTGGCTGGGCGGTGGAACGGGCCGCCGAGAGGCTTCGGGCCGCGGGAATCCACGACTACGCCGTACTGGCCGGAGCCGACCTCGTCGTCCGCGGCCACGCGCCGCACGGTGGGCCGTGGCGGGTCGCGGTGCACCACCCCACCGCACCCGAGCGCGCACCGCTGGTGTTGGAGATGACCGCCGGCGCGGTCGGCACCTCCGGGGTGACCGGGCGACAGGGGCACGTGGTGGACCCGCACACCGGCGAGCCGGCCGACCAGCTCGTCGCCGCCACGGTCGTGGGTCCGGACCTGACGATCGCCGACGCCTACGCCACCGCGCTGTACGCCGCCGGCCCCACCGGCCTGGCGTGGTTCCGGGGCAACTCCCACTATCGGGTGCTCTTCGCCCACCGACGCTGAGTGTTGCGATCGGCCCCCACGCTCTCGGCAACGATCGTGGGGGCCGATCAGCGACGAGTGCGCGTGGCTCGCACAATCGAGGGGTGCGGACCGGTCGCGCCGGATGCCGACCGCGCCACCCGAAGACGGGCCGGCGCCTCGAACTCGGCCAGTGACCGCAGTACGTACGCTAGCGAATCGACGCAACTCGACGCAAGAGTCTCTACACCGGACCGTCGGGACGGGAGACTCCGGACCCGATGGTTGACCGGCGGCGAGGCAGTTTCGACATGGTGAACGGCGGATGGCACGCTATCCGCCGTGAGTTTCGATCTGAGCGTGTGGGCCCTGGAGGCCGGGGCGACGCCCGAGGACGTGCGGACAGCGGTCAACGGTTGCCGGCAGGGGCGACACGTGGACCGTTACCCGGATCCGCGGGTGGTCAGCTTCTACCGGGCGATCACCGCGTCCTATCCGGACCGTCACCCCGGCGCGAACAGCCCGTGGGCGGTGGCACCACTGCACGCCGCCCACGATCATGTCGAGCTGAACCTGCACCCGACCTGCGCGGACCAGGTGCTGCTGGACATCGAGCGGCTGGCCGGCGAGCACGGGCTGATGCTCTTCGACCCGCAGGACGGCTCGGTCTACCCGCCCCAGGCGCGACTGCCCGGCTGACCTGACCGGCGGCACGGCCTGGGAAACGACGAGGGGCCCGGCGAATCGCCAGGCCCCCACGGTGCGTGTCGGTAACTACTCGTCGCGCAGATCAGCGGCGCTGGCCGCGGTCGCGCCGATCGACTCGGCGGCCGAGGTGAGCAGGTCGGCGCCGAGCGCCTGGTCGACGGTGAGCGTCATCAGCGTCTCGCCGCCCGCCTCACGCCGGGCCACCTGCATGGCGGCGATGTTGATGCCCGACTCGCCGAGCAGGGTGCCGACCGTGCCGACGACACCGGGCCGGTCGGCGTAGCGCAGGAAGAGCAGGATGCCCTCCGCGCCGATCTCCACGTCGAAGCCGTCCACCTCGGTCAGCTTGAGCACGTCCCGAGCACCCGAGTGGGTGACCGTGCCGGAGACACTCACCGTCCGGCCGTCCGGCAGCGCGCCGCGTACGGTGACCAGGGTGGGCTGCTCGGCCGTCTCGGCCAGGGCCGCCAGGGTGACCTCGACGCCCCGCTCCGCGGCCAGGTGCGGCGCGTTGACGTAGGTGACCTGCTCCTCGACCACCGAGCTGAACAGGCCCTTCGTCGCGGCGAGCTTCAGCACCGACACGTCGTGCGCGACGATCTCGCCGCGAACCTCGACGGTGACGCTGGCCGCGATGCCGCCGGCGACAGCGGTGAACGCCCGGCCCAGCTTCTCGGCCAGCGGCAGCAGTGGCCGCACGTCCTCGGCGACCACGCCGCCGGCCTGCACGTTCACCGCGTCCGGCACGAACTCGCCCTGCAACGCGAGCTTGACGCTCTTCGCCACGGCGAGACCGGCCTTGTCCTGCGCCTCGTTGGTGGAGGCGCCCAGGTGCGGGGTGGCCACCACGTTGTCGAAGGCGAACAGCGGCGAGGAGGTGCACGGCTCCTTGCTGTACACGTCGACACCGGCGCCGGCGACCCGGCCCTCGGCGATGGCGTTCGCGAGCGCCTGCTCGTCGACGAGGCCACCACGGGCGGCGTTGACGATGCGAACGCCGGGCTTGACGATCGCCAGCTCCTTCTCACCGATCAGGCCGACCGTCTCCGGCGTCTTCGGCAGGTGGATGGAGATGAAGTCGCTCTCCCGCAGCAGCTCCTCCAGCCCGACCAGGCGGACGCCGAGCTGCGCCGCACGGGCCGGCTGGATGTACGGGTCGTACGCGATCAGCCGGGTGCCGAACGCGGCGATGCGCTGCGCGAAGAGCACGCCGATGCGACCGAGCCCCACCACGCCGACGGTCTTGCCCTGCACCTCGACGCCCGTGTACTTCGACCGCTTCCACTCCCCCGCCTTGAGCGCGGCACTGGCGCTGGCGGTGTTCCGGGCGACGGCGAGCAACAGCGCGACGGCCTGCTCGGCGGCGGAGACGATGTTGGAGGTGGGCGCGTTCACGACCATCACGCCCCGCGCGGTGGCGGCCGCCACCTCGACGTTGTCCAGCCCGACGCCGGCCCGGGCGACCACCTTGAGTCGCGGTGCGGCGGCGACCGCCTCCGCGTCGATCTGGGTGGCGCTGCGCACGATGACGGCGTCGGCCTCGGAGAGCGCCGAGAGCAGGGCCGGACGGTCGGTGCCGTCGACGTGCCGGACGTCGAAGTCGTGGGCGAGCACCTCGATGGCGGCGGGGGCGAGTTCTTCGGCGATCAGTACGACAGGATTCATCGGTCCTCGTAGAGGTCGTGTTTGCGATCGGCGCGGGCGGCCGGGCGCAGCACTGCGCCCTGCGCTGATCCGTGCCGTGGCCGTCAGGTGCCGGCTGCTGCACCTACAGGCGATCGTAGGGGCCGGGCTGGTCGACGTGTTCCGGTCTTCGGGGTGAGTGCCCTCACACGCCCGGTCGAGCGACGGACATCGGCCGTTCACCGCACCGACACGGTTGCCCGCGCCCGCTACAACCGGAGACACACCCCTGCGGGAGGAGCCACAATTGTTGCTCGCCGTGCGTCGCACGCTGCTGCGACAGCTGACCCGCATCGATCTCACGCGGTTCGGTCCGAAGCTGGCCGAGGCGTTGGTCACCCGGTCCCAACAGGTGAAAATCCGACGCAGCTTCGTGTCCCGGCGCACCGCCGCCGCGGACGAGGCGGTCGCGCTCTACCGGCGGCTGGTCCAGGACCGGCCGGGCCGGCACGAGGTGGGGCTCGCGCGGGCGCTCGTCGCGCAAGGATCCGTCCCCGACGACCGCACGGTCGAATCCGCGGTCGCGCAGGGCCGGGAGGCGATCGGGTACGTCGGGAACGCGACCGACCGAGACGGCCTCGTCGTCCTGGCCGCGGCGCAGCTGATGGTGGCCATGCAACTCCGCTCCGACGCACCCCGCGACGCGCTGCTGCTCGCCGACCAGGCCCGGGATACCTGGCTACGGTGCGCGCCGCTCGGCGCCCGTGAGCGGATGGCGTTGGCCCGGTCCCTCACCGAGCTCGGCTACTGCCGGGCGGTGCTGGGCGAGCCGGCCGCGGCGCTCGCCGCCCGGGAGGAGGCGGTCGAGTTGTTCCGGCGGCTTCCCCTCTGGATGCGGCTGAAGCACATGCCCGCCCGACTCGAGGCGATGACCGGGCTGGCGGAATCCCTCGTCTCGCATCGTCGGTGGGCCGAGGCGCTGACGCTGACCACGGGTGCCCGCGAGGACCTGACCTTCATGAGCCGTGTGGAGCCACTGCGGTTCCGGCCGATGCTCGGCAGACTGTTGTTCGTGATCGCCAAGTGCCACGTGGGGCTCGGCGAACCGGAGGCGGCTGTTGCGGCGGCCGAGGAGGCGGTCGGGCACTACCGCTGGTTGGCCGAACACGACCCCGTTCGATATCACAGTCGGTTGGTCGTCGCGCTACGCGCGTTGGCCGGCATCCTCAACGCCCTTGGGCGGTACGAGAGGGCAGCCTGGGCAGCCGCTGAGGCCGAGGCGACGGAAAGCCGCTGACGCGGGGCGTTACGGCCAGCGGCCGGCGACCCGCGCTGGGGAGAGCGCGGGATCGCCGGCCGCTGGTGGACCGTTTCGGGTCGTACGGGTCAGGCGGTCTCGGTGATCGGGCGGTCGACCCAGCTCATCATGCCGCGCAGCTTCTTGCCGGTCTCCTCGATCGGGTGCGCCGCACCCTCGGCCTGCCACTTGGTGAAGTTGGGCCGGCCGGCCTCGTCCTCGGCGACCCACTCGCGGGCGAACTCGCCGGACTGGATCTCGCCCAGGATCTTGCGCATCTCGTCCTTGACCCGGGAGTCGATGATGCGCGAGCCACGGGAGAGGTCGCCGTACTCGGCGGTGTCGGAGATGCTGTAGCGCATCTTCGCGATGCCGCCCTCGTACATGAGGTCGACGATCAGCTTCAGCTCGTGCAGGCACTCGAAGTAGGCGACCTCCGGGGCGTAGCCCGCCTCGGTGAGCACCTCGAAACCGGTCTGCACCAGCGCCGAGGCACCGCCGCAGAGCACCGCCTGCTCGCCGAAGAGGTCGGTCTCGGTCTCCTCGGTGAAGGTGGTCTTGATCGCGCCGGCGCGGGTGCCGCCGATCCCCTTGGCGTACGCGAGGGCGAGGGCGAAGGCGTTGCCGCTGGCGTCCTGCTCGACGGCGACGAGACAGGGCACACCCTTGCCGTCGGCGTACTGGCGGCGGACCAGGTGGCCGGGGCCCTTCGGCGCGACCATCGCCACGTCCACGTCGGCCGGCGGCTTGATCAGGTCGTACCGGATGTTGAAGCCGTGGCCGAAGAAGATGGCCTTGCCCGCGGCGAGGTTCGGGGCGATCGACTCCGAGTAGATCGAACGCTGGGCGGTGTCCGGCGCGAGCACCATGATCACGTCGGCCTCGGCGGAGGCCTGCGCCGGCGTGAGGACCCGGAAGCCCTGCTCCTCGGCCTTGGGCCGGCTCTTCGAGCCCTCCGGCAGACCGATCACCACGTCGACGCCGGAATCCCGCAGCGACAGCGCGTGGGCGTGGCCCTGACTGCCGTAGCCGATGACCGCGACCTTCTTGGCCTGGATCAGGCCGAGGTCGGCATCGTCGTCGTAGAACACCTCAACGCTCATGAGAACTTCCCTTTCGTACGACGGACGGGGCGGCCCGTCGTGGCTGTGCGGATGGGTTCGGGTACGGCCCGGCCGGGCCGACCGGTGGCGGTCAGGCGGCCCGGAGCGCGGGCCCGGCGGTGATCGAACGCGAGCCGCGCCCGATCGCCACCAGCCCGGACTGGACCATCTCCTTGATCCCGAAGGATTCAAGATCGCGGAGTAGCGCGTCGAGCTTGTCCGGGGTGCCGGTGGCCTCGATGGTCAGCGTGTCCGGGGCGACGTCGACCACCCGGGCGCGGAACAGGCTGACGGTCTCCAGCACCTGGGACCGGGCGGACCGGTCGGCGCGGACCTTCACCAGCAGCAACTCCCGGGCGACCGAGACCTGCGGATCCAGCTCAACGATCTTGAGCACGTTGACCAGCTTGTTGAGCTGCTTGGTGACCTGCTCCAACGGAGACGACTCGGCGTTGACCACGATGGTGATCCGGGAGACGTCCGGGTTCTCGGTCTCGCCGACGGCGAGACTGTCGATGTTGAACCCGCGCCGGGAGAACAGGCCGGAGACCCGGGCGAGCACACCGGGCTTGTTCTCCACGAGCACGGACAGGGTGTGCATGGTCATTAGATATCATCCTCGTCGAAGACCGGGCGGACGCCGCGGGCGAACATGATCTCGTCGTTGCTGGTGCCGGCGGCGACCATCGGCCAGACCATCGCGTCCTTGCCGACCACGAAGTCGATCACGACCGGAGCGTCGTTGATCTCCATGGCCGCGGCGATGGTCTTGTCCACGTCGTCGGCGGTCTCGCAGCGCAACCCGATGCAGCCCAGCGCCTCGGCGAGCTTGACGAAATCCGGAATGCGGTGCTTGTGGGTGCCGAGGTCGGTGTTGGAGTAGCGCTCGTTGTAGAACAGCGTCTGCCACTGCCGGACCATGCCGAGATTGCCGTTGTTGATCACGGCGATCTTGACCGGGATGCCCTCCAACGCGCAGGTGGCCAACTCCTGGTTGGTCATCTGGAAGCAGCCGTCACCGTCCACCGCCCAGACCACCGTGTCCGGCTTGCCGACCTTCGCGCCCATCGCCGCCGGCACCGCGTAACCCATCGTGCCGAGGCCGCCGGAATTCAACCAGGTGTACGGCTTCTCGTAGGAGATGAACTGGGACGCCCACATCTGGTGCTGGCCCACCCCGGCCACGAAGATCGCGTCCGGGCCGACGATCTCGCCCAGGCGCTTGATCACGTACTGCGGGGAGAGCGTGCCGTCGGACGGCTCGTCGTAGCCCAGCGGGTAGCGGTTGCGCAGGTCGTCCAGCTGAGTCCACCAGTCACCCAGGTCGGTGCTGCGACCCGCCGACCGCTCGACGGTCACCGCGGCGATCAGCTCGTCGATGACGTGCTTGGCGTCTCCGACGATCGGCACGTCCACGTGCCGGTTCTTGCCGATCTCCGCCGGGTCGATGTCCGCGTGCACCACTGTCGCGTCCGGGGCGAACGAGTCGAGCTTGCCGGTGACCCGGTCGTCGAACCGCGCGCCGAGCGCGACGATCAGATCCGCCTTCTGCAGGCCGTAGACCGCGGCGACGGTGCCGTGCATGCCGGGCATGCCCAGGTGTTGCTGATGCGAGTCGGGGAACGCGCCGAGCGCCATCAGCGTGGTGACCACCGGGATGCCGGTCAGCTCGGCCAGTCGGCGCAGCCCGTCCGTGGCGCCGGCCTTGAGGACACCGCCACCGACGTAGAGCACCGGCCGGCGGGCCGCGGCCATCAGCCGCGCCGCCTCCCGGATCTGCTTGCCGTGCGGGTGCAGGGTCGGCCGGTAACCGGGCAGGTCCAGGGTGGGCGGCCAGGCGAAGGTGGTCTGCGCCTGGAGCACGTCCTTGGGGATGTCGACGAGCACCGGGCCGGGCCGGCCGCTGCTGGCCAGGTGGAACGCCTCGGCCAGCACCTGGGGGATCTCCTCGGCGTTCTGCACGAGGAAGTTGTGCTTGGTGATCGGCAGGGTGATGCCCTGGATGTCCGCCTCCTGGAAGGCGTCGGTGCCGATCGACGGGCGGGCCACCTGCCCGGTGATCGCCACCATCGCCACCGAATCCATGTACGCGTCGGCGATCGGGGTGACCAGGTTCGTCGCACCCGGGCCGGAGGTGGCGATGCACACGCCGACCTTGCCGGTGGCCTGCGCGTACCCGGTCGCCGCGTGCCCCGCGCCCTGCTCGTGGCGCACCAGGATGTGCCGGACGCTGGAGTCGTAGAGCGGGTCGTACGCCGGCAGGATCGCGCCGCCCGGGATGCCGAAGACGACGTCGACCTCGAGCGCCTCGAGGGACCGCACGAGCGAACCGGCCCCGGTGACCTGGGTCGGCGCGGAGGGCCGTACCGCCGGAACGGCCGGGGTGGCCGGGGTGGCCGCGGAACGCGCGGCGGCCGGGTCGACGTCGACGGTCGGGTCGACGGCCGCACGGGCCCGGCGGGCGGAGTGGGCGAGGGTCTCGGGCGTGGGTCTCGTCATGACGGTTCTGGCCTTCGGCTGGAGTGGCTGGTGGCTAGTCAAGCGATGCGACGCGGGCGGAGCCCGCCTCGCCAGGTTCCGATGGCAATAAAAACGGCCCTCGTGCAGATGCACGGGGCCAGCGCACTCTCAATGGGGAGAGTGCGCTCAGGTAAGTACTCGCAGCGACCGGTACGACGACATGCGGCTAAGCCTGACGCATCTCACGCGATGAGTCAACTGCTCCCACATGTTGGTCAACGGACGTCGGCGAGTCGCCCGGCGACTCGCCATCGGCAGCCGGGTTGACCTGCGCGTAACCGCCCGGAACCCGGCGTGGCGGGGGCACCGGCGTGGGCCGTGCACCCGGTGAGGTGGCCGCCTCCAGCATCGCCTCCAGGTGCTCGGCCGGCACCCCCCAGCCGAAGAGCGCGCCCTGGCCGAAGCGGCAGCCGGCGGCCACCACCGCGGCCAGCTCGGTAGGCGTGGTCACCCCCTCGGCGATCACCTCCAGGCCCAACTGGTGGCCCAGTCGCATGACGATGTCGACCATCGGGGCGAACGCCGGACCGTCCCGACCGACCGGCCGGACCGGCTCGTGCTCGGCCACCAGACTGTGGTCGATCTTCAGAATGTCGATCGGCAGCCGGCGCAGCTGCCCCAGCGACGAGTAGCCGGCCCCGAAGTCGTCGAGCGCGATCCGGACACCTGTCAACCGCAGGGCGGTCAGCCGCCGGATCAGCTCGTCCAGGTCGGTGGCGACCGCGTGCTCGGTGACCTCCAGCACCAACCGCTGCGGCGGCACGTGGTGGGCGCGCAGCGCCTCGGCGACCTGGACCACGTACTCCGGGGCGTGCAGCTCGCGCGGAGAGACGTTCACCGACACCCAGACGTCGTGGCCGTCCGCCAGCCAACGGGACAGTTGGTAGCAGGCCTGGTGCAGCACCCACGCACCCAGCGGGGCGATCATGCCGCACTCCTCGGCGAGCGGGATGAACTCGTCCGGGCCGACGTTGCCCAGCTCGGGGTGGTGCCACCGCAACAGCGCCTCGGCGCCCACCGGCCGCACCGACGGCAGCGACGCCACCGGCTGGAAGGCCAACCGCAGCTCGTCGCGATCGATGGCGCCGCGCAGCTCGTGCTCCACCGTCGTCCGCCGGCGCAGCAGCTTGTCGTACGTGGCGTCGTAGCGTTCGATCCGGTTCTTGCCGCGCTGCTTGGCGTAGCGCAACGCCAGGTCGGCGTGGCGCAGCAGCAGGTCCACGTCCGGCTCGCCGACCCAACCGGCCACCCCGATGCTCACCGAGAGGAAGACTGGCCCCTCCGGCTCGTCGTACGGCCGGTTGACCACCCCGAGCAACCGCTCGGCGACACGGTCCGCCTCGGCCGGGCGGCCCTGCATGAGGACGGCGAACTCGTCGCCACCCAACCGGGCGGCCACGTCGCCGGGGCGCAGGTTGCTCCGCAGCCGCCGCCCGACCTCGGCCAGCACGGCGTCACCCACGTCGTGGCCGCGCATGTCGTTGACGTTCTTGAAGCCGTCCAGGTCGAGACCGAGCAGCACGCACGGAGTGCCCGCCGCGGCGCTGTCGTGAAGTGCGCGCAGCAGCCCGCGCCGGTTGGCCAACGACGTCAGCGGGTCGGTGTGCGCCAGCTCGCGGAAGTGGGCCTCCCGCTCGGCCAGGCGGCTCGCGTACCCCCGGACGTCGCGCAGGGTGAGGTACTGCCGCGCCACCAGGGCGAAACCCTCCACGCTGCCGGCCACGATGCCCGCCGCGGTGAAGCGGCCGTTCTGGGCGAGGTGATACATCGCCGAGGCGGCCATCGCGACCATCGGGGCGATCGCGTACTCGCCGTCGCGACCGATCAGATCCACCTCGACCTGCCCCGGCCGGTCGGCCCGGTGCACGGCGAGCGCGACGGTCAGCAGCCCGGCGGCGAGCACTGCCGCGCCGGTGAACGCCATGGTCGGCCCGGTCTGGCAGAGCCCGGCACTGAGACCCATCCCGCCGCAGCTGACCGCACTGACGCCGACGCCCAGCGCGGCGAGCCGTCGACGTGGGGCGGCAGCCCGGAAGATGACGATCACGGCGAGGCCGGCACCGAGCGCGGCACTCACCGTGACCACCAGGATCGCCGGGCAGGCAGTCGGGGTGGCGGCGCCGAGCAACCGGGTGGGCTCGGAGAACAGCACCCAGCCGACGAACCACAGCGCCGCCGCCATCACCAGCCCGTCCAGGGCGAGCCGGGCCGTGCCCGCCGCGGTGGCCGCCACCCCCGGCAGCCGGAGCAGCCCGGCGGCGAAGGCCAGCCCACTCACCGCCGTGCCGATCGCCACCACGGTCGCCCAGCCCGTGCGCTGCCCCTGCTCGTGGGTCCAGTGGGGGTTGGCGTTGAGCGCGGCGACCACCCCGGCCAGCAGGCTGAGCAGGGCGACCCCGGCGGCCACCGCGAGCAGCACGTGTGCCGGTCGACGCGGCCCGGTGCGCCGCCGGGCGACCAGGGTCAGCAACACGGCGGCCGCAGCGGCGACGAGCCCGCTGAGCCCCGCGACAGCGACCATGCCCGGGGGGAGTTGCACGCCTTAAAGAGTGCCGGATCGACGCACGCCGTGGGGGGCTGGGTGTGCAACTGTTGGGACACGGCGCATACGCGGGAGGGTAGGCGCGGCGACGGTGGCATGCTGGTACGTATGCCTGAGCTGCGGTCGAGGACCTCCACACACGGTCGGACGATGGCCGGCGCCCGGGCCCTCTGGCGGGCCACCGGGATGACCGACGACGATTTCGGCAAGCCGATCGTCGCCATCGCCAACAGTTTCACCCAGTTCGTGCCTGGTCACGTCCATCTCAAGGACATGGGTGGCCTGGTCGCCGACGCGATCGCCGAGGCCGGCGGGGTGGGCCGGGAGTTCAACACCATCGCGGTCGACGACGGCATCGCGATGGGTCACGGCGGCATGCTCTACTCGCTGCCCAGCCGTGAGTTGATCGCCGACGCGGTGGAGTACATGGTCAACGCGCACTGCGCGGACGCCCTGGTCTGCATCTCCAACTGCGACAAGATCACCCCCGGGATGCTGCTGGCCGCGCTGCGGCTCAACATCCCGACCGTCTTCGTCTCCGGTGGCCCGATGGAGGCCGGCAAGACGATGGCGATCGAGGGCGTCGTGCACAGCAAGATCGACCTGATCGACGCGATGATCGCCTCCTCGAACGATTCGGTCACCGACGAGCAGCTCGGCGAGATCGAACGCTCCGCCTGCCCGACCTGCGGCTCGTGCTCCGGCATGTTCACGGCCAACTCGATGAACTGCCTCACCGAGGCGATCGGGTTGGCGCTGCCCGGCAACGGCTCGACGCTGGCCACCCACGCCGCGCGCCGGTCCCTCTTCGTCGAGGCCGGCCGCACCGTCGTGGAGATCTCCAAGCGGTGGTACGACGGCGACGACGACTCGGTGCTGCCCCGCACGGTCGCCTCCAAGGCCGCCTTCGAGAACGCGGTCGCCCTGGACGTGGCGATGGGCGGCTCCACCAACACGGTGCTGCACCTGCTCGCCGCGGCCCGCGAAGCCGAGCTCGACTTCGGCGTCACCGACATCGACGCCATCTCCCGGCGGGTGCCCTGCCTGGCGAAGGTCGCGCCCAACTCGCCGAATTACCACATGGAGGACGTGCACCGGGCCGGTGGCATCCCCGCGCTCCTCGGCGAGCTGGACCGGGCCGGGCAGCTCAACCGGGACGTGCACGCCGTGCACTCCCCCTCGTTGGCCCAGTGGCTGACCGACTGGGACGTGCGCGGCGGCTCCCCGACCCCGACGGCGGTCGAGCTGTTCCACGCGGCGCCCGGTGGTGTGCGTACCGTCGAGCCGTTCTCCACCACCAACAGGTGGTCGTCGCTGGACACCGACGCGGCCGGTGGCTGCATTCGGGACCGCGAGCACGCCTACTCCGCCGACGGCGGCCTGGCCATCCTGCACGGCAACCTGGCACCGGAGGGCTGCGTGGTGAAGACCGCCGGCGTGCCGGACGACTGCCTGACATTCCGTGGCCCGGCGAAGGTCTACGAGTCGCAGGACGACGCGGTGACCGCGATCCTCTCCAAGGAGATCGTCGCGGGCGACGTGGTGGTGATCCGGTACGAAGGCCCCCGGGGCGGGCCGGGCATGCAGGAGATGCTCTACCCCACCTCGTTCCTGAAGGGCCGCGGGCTGGGCCGGTCCTGCGCGCTACTCACCGACGGCCGCTTCTCCGGCGGCACCTCCGGGCTCTCCATCGGCCACGCCTCCCCCGAGGCGGCCTCCGGCGGGCTGATCGCCCTGGTCCGCGAGGGCGACGAGATCGTCGTCGACATCCCGGCCCGGTCCATCGAGCTGAACGTGCCGGCCGACGAGCTGGAGGCGCGACGGGTGGCCGAGGAGAAGCGCGACAAGCCGTACACCCCGACCGATCGGCAGCGGCCGGTATCGGCGGCCCTGCGCGCGTACGCCTCGATGGCCACCTCGGCCAGCGACGGTGCCTACCGCCGCGTCCCGGAGTAGGGACGCCGCGCGGCCGCGTCTGCGCGATCGACACGAGCTCAGCGATATCGGGGTGTCCCCTGTAGGCGGACACCCCGATATCAGCAATCTCGTGTCGATCAGCACCCCGATGAGTGCCCGGGTGGAGCGGACGGGCCGGCGAAAGGCGGTACCTCCGGATCGACCGCATGGGTTAGCGTGGCGTCGATCTATCTGGGAGGACCCAGATTCCTACGGGGGGAAACAGCGTGCACGTGGCATTGTGGAAGAAGACCGCCGGGGTGGCGGTCGCGGCGCTCACGGCGCTGACTGGCGTCGCCTGCGGCCCGCAGGGTGGGTCGACCGAGACGCCGGACAAGCAGCCCGGCGTCCTGGAGTTGCTTGCCAGTGATCTCAAGGGGTCGCTGCAGAAGACGGTCGACACCACGACCAAGACCGACTCGGTGACCGTGAAGATGACGGGCACCATGAGCGGTCAGCAGATCTCGATGCAGGGTGTCCTGGACCTGGGTGGCGCTCCCAAGGCCGAGATGACGGTGACCGACCCGGAGGGCACCACGGTCGCCGTCCGGATGATCGGCACGGTGTTCTTCGTCGAGATTCCCGCGGAGGACCGCGCGAGCACGGGCGGCAAGCGCTGGGTGAAGATGGATCTGACCGCGGTGGCCGGCAGCAAGGCGGGCGCGGACTTCAGCAAGCAGTTCGAAGAGATGGACCCGATCAAGCAGGTCAAGACGCTGCTCGCCATCGAGGGCACGACGGTGGTGGGGCAGGAGACGGTGAACGGGGCGCCGACCGTCCACTACACCGTCACCACGCCGGTGGCGACGTACCTCGCGCAGATCGACTCCAAGCGGCGGGAGAGCACCGAAGAGATGTTTGCCCAGCAGGGCGTCAAGGACATCAAGGTCGACCTGTGGGTCGACGAGCAGTACCGGCCGCGTCGGGCGGGCCTGGGCATGGGCAAGATGGGCGACATGGTCATCGACTACACCGACTACGGCAAGGCGGTGACCATCGAGGCGCCGCCGGCAGCGGAGACCGCCGACCTGGCCGAGATGCTGAAGGGCATGACCACCACCGGCACCTGACCAGCACCGGATTGCTGCCCGGTCGGCGAGGAGACTCACCGGCCGGGCAACGCCGTCTCTGTTCTGTGGTCGCCGGCTCAGGACGGCGCCCAGGGGCCGCTGACGAACGTGCCGTTTCCGGTGAACGGATTGACGTTTGGCAGGCATCCGCCCAGGTCGATCGTCTGGGTCATCATGACCGGCCCCGGCTTGCCCGGCCCGCCGCACTTCATGTGCGCGAAGCCGAGGAAGTGGCCGAACTCGTGGTTGATGACCCCGGCGTGATAATCCTCGATGCTGACCGGGTATCCCGGTGAGCCCTGGAGCCACCGCCGTAGATTGATCATGATGGTCTTGCCGTACTTGCAGGAGTAGACCCCCTCGGTGTCGACGCCGCTCGCACCGCACAGCCGGTCCACAGTCCTCGGCGTCGCGAGCCGGACATCGACGTCGACACGTCCACCGCCGACCCGCTGGAAGGACCACGACGCCCGGGTCAGATTCACCGCGTCGTTGGTGACCGGGTGCTGCGCCGAATCGGCCCACCCGTTCGGCGCCGCCAACACCTGCTCGATGCTCTCGGCGAACCGGTCCGGCCTCCAGGCCCGGATGTCACCCCAGGCGATCCCCTTCTCCACCGAGACGCTGTAGCGCACCCGCTTCTTACCCGTACCGATCACGCGACCGTTGCCGGTGGCGGTGGTGAAGGTGCCGGCGGCCCTGGTAGGAATCTCCGCGTCGGTCGGGATCTCCGGACTCGGGCTGGAGGTCGGCGGATCGCTGGGGCGCGGCTCACTCGGACCTGGGCGCGGGGTGTCGGCGCCCCCGGAAGCCGGCGTCGACGCCAGATCACAAGCGGCGGTCGCCAGCACCAATGACAACGCGACCGGCGCGAGCAACCGTCCGTTGATCCGCACGTTGCAACCTCCAGGATCGATCACGGTCAGGTGAGGAACACCGAAGGCTAGGTGACCACGAGTAAGGAAAACATCAGGACGACCAGTGTCGATACTCCGGCAAAGGTTGGCGGAGCGGACAGGACGCCTTACGGTCCGTCATCCTTGGTGGATGTGGACCCTTTGCCGGCTCCCGCGACGGCGGCGGCCAGGTATTCCCGACGCCAGGCCAGGGCGGCGGCCACGCTCGGCAGGTACGGCAGGTCGTCGGGCCGCATGGGAACGCCTCGCGGTAGTTGTTCGAGCACGGCGGTACCGCACGTTGATCGTGCTCGAACATAGTTGTAGTGGCCTCCCTGTCGAACGAGGCCACTACAACATGGATCGAGCGCGATCAAGTGCGAACGCAGCGCTGCGACGCGGGCATCAGCCGATGTCGTTGACGCAGCGCAGCACCGGGCGGGTGGTGAGGGCCGCGTCGGCCAACACCAGATCGGCCCGCACGGTGAAGGTGACAGACTCGCCGGGCAGCAGCGTGATCAGCCCACTATCCACAGTGGCCGAAGCGTCCAGCCGGTCCGGGAAGAGCGTCAGGTCACGCAGCACCGTCCCGGCCGTGACCCGGACCCGCTGACCGCCATCGAACGGCTCGACCGCCGCCTCCCAGGCCGCCACAGGCCACTCCACCTCCCGGTCCTCGGCGAAGAACCACAGCGCCCGCTCGGCGGTCTCCCCCGCCTCGGCGAGCAGCAGCTCCCGCCGGGCGTCGTCCGACCGGACCAGGTCCGTCGGCAGCGCCAGCACCACCGAGGAGTACGCCGGGACGTCGAGGTCGACGGAGATCTTCGCCCGGGGCTCCCCGTCGAGGGTCAGCCGGGTCACCGAGGCCGACGCCCGCCAGGTCGTGCCGCCGTCGTTGACCGCGACGAGGGCCAGCCCGCCGTCGCGGGGTTGGACGGTCAACAGCCGGTCGGCGTACGCGTGGCGCAGCGCGTACCACAGGGGTTTGCGGCGGCCGTCGCCGTCGACGGCCGACCAGGAGGTCACCGGCCAGCAGTCGTTGAGCTGCCAGACGATGGTGCCCGCGCAGATGCCCCGGTGGGAGCGGAAGTGCTCGACGCCGAGTTGGATCGCGCGGGCCTGGTTGAGTTGCGTCAGGTAGTGCCAGTCGTCGAAGTCCGCCGGGGCGGGCAGGTGGGCGTCCAGGCCCCGCTGGAGCTTGGCGTCGCCGTTTGCTGCCTTCTGGTGGTGGGCCATGCCGGGTGAGTCGTGCGCCAGGGGTTCGTCGCTCAGTGCCCGGCGCAGGGTCGCGTACGCCGGTGGGGCCTGGTAGCCGAACTCGGCGACGAAGCGCGGCACGTACTCCCGGTATTTGGTGTAGTCGTCGGTGTTCCACACGTCCCAGATGTGGGTGGTGCCGTGTGCCGGGTCGTTGGGGTGGATCGCCTCGGTGCCCGACCAGGGGCTGCCCGGCCAGTACGGGCGGGTGGGGTCCAGGTTGCCAACGATCCGGGGCAGCACGTCGAGGTAGTAGCCGCGCCCCCAGGTGCGGCCGGCGAGGGCCGACTGCCAGTCCCAGTCGTGCCAGGCCCAGATGTTCTCGTTGTTGCCGGTCCACAGCACCAGCGACGGGTGGGGCGTCAACCGGGTGACCTGTTCGGCGGCCTCGGCGGCCACCTCACTGGCGAAGGGCTCCTCCTCCGGGTACGCGGCGCAGGCGAAGAGGAAGTCCTGCTGGATGAGGAGTCCACGCTCGTCGGCGAGGTCGTAGAAGTCCGCCGACTCGTACCGGCCGCCGCCCCAGACGCGCAGCAGGTTGACGTTGGCTTCGGCGGCCTGGTCGAACCGTTCGGCGAGCCGGTCCCGGGTGATCCGGGTGGGGAACGCGTCGTCGGGGATCCAGTTGACCCCGCGGACGAAGACCGGGACGTCGTTCACCGAGAGCGTGAACGGGGTGCCGTGGTCGTCGGGAGTGGTGTCCAGTCGTACCGAGCGGAAGCCGATCCGGTGCGACCAGGTGTCCAGGGTGTCGCCGTCCGGCGCGTGCAGCGTCACCTCGATCGGGTGGAGCGCCTGCTCGCCGTACCCCCGGGGCCACCAGAGCGCGGGCTCGCGGACGGCGAGGATCAGCACGGCCGTGCGCTGCCCGGCCGGGACGACCGTCTCGGCGTGGGCGCCGGCGACGACGGCCCGGACGGTGAGTGGCACGTCCGCGACCCGCTCGATGTCGACGTGCAGCTCGACCCGGCCGTCGCGGCCGTCCATGGTGACAAGTGGACGGACGGTGGCCAGCCGGGCGGTGGACCAGGCGTGCAGGCTGATGTCCTGCCAGATGCCGGCGGTGACCAGGGTCGGCCCCCAGTCCCAGCCGAAGTTGCAGGCCATCTTGCGGATGAAGTGGAACGGCTCCGGGTACGCGTTGGGCCGGTCGCCGAGCCGCTCGCGCTGCGCCTCGGCGTAGCGGTACGCGGAGTCGAACGCCACGGACAGGTCGTTGTCGCCGTCGCGCAGCAGCGCGCGGACGTCGAACCGGTAGCCGCGGTGCATGTTCGCGGTGCGGCCGACCTCGACGCCGTTGACGGTGAGCGTGGCGACGGTGTCCAGGCCGGCGCAGACCAGGTCCACGCGGTCGTGGTCGCCGGTCGGGCGTCGGAAGCTCGTCCGGTAGTGCCAGTCGGTGCGCCCGATCCAGGCCACGGCCAGCTCGTTGTCGTCGAGGTAGGGATCGGGAATCAACCCCGCGTCGAGCAGGTCGGTGTGCACGCAACCGGGTACGGTCGCCGGCACGGCCCGCCCGGCGATGTCGGCGGGCACCTGCGCTCCGGAAGCCGCCCGCAGGGTCCAACCGTCGTAGAGTGCCTGTCGGCTCAACTCCGCACCGCACCTTCTGCATCGAAAGATGCCTACTGAACCGGATAAGCTGAGCCACCGTACGGTTCGGTAATTCGGACTGTCAACGGCCCGAGAGCGAAGGAGTACGCCGGTGAAGCGGCCGACCATCGCCGACGTCGCCCGGCACGCCGGGGTGTCCAAGGGCGCCGTGTCGTACGCGCTGAACGGGCAGCCCGGAGTCTCCGAGGCCACCCGGCAGCGCATCCTGGCCATCGCCACGGAGATCGGTTTCAGCCGCAGCAGCGCCGCCCGCGCCCTCTCCGCCGCCACCGCCGGGGCGGTCGGCCTGGCCCTGTGCCGGCCGGCCCGGATCCTCGGCATCGAGCCGTTCTTCATGGCGCTGATCAGTGGCGTCGAGGCCGAACTGTCCGCCCGCTCGTACGCGCTGACCCTCCAGGTGGTGGCCGACCCGGACGCCGAGATCGCGGTCTACCGGCGCTGGTGGGGCGAACGTCGGGTGGACGGGGTGCTGATCTGCGACCTGCGCACCGACGACCGCCGCATCCCCGCCCTGGAGCAGCTTCAACTGCCCGCGGTGGTGATCGGCGGCCCCGGTGGCACAGGTGCGCTGGCCAGCGTGTGGTCCGACGACGCGGCAGCGCTGACCGAGACGGTGGAATACCTGGTCGCGCTCGGGCACCGGCGGATCGCCCGGGTCGCCGGCCTGCCCGACCTGCGGCACACCGAGATCCGTACCGACGCGTTCGCGGCGGTGTGTCGACGGCTCGGCCTGGTCGACGCGGTCACCGTCTGGTCCGACTACAGCGGCGAGGAGGGCGGGCGGGCCACCCGCCGGCTGCTCAGCGCCGCCCAGCGGCCCACGGCGGTCATCTACGACAACGACGTGATGGCCATCGCGGGGCTCTCCGTGGCCCAGGAGATGGGGCTCACCGTGCCCGGTGATCTGTCCATCGTGGCCTGGGACGACTCGCCACTGTGCCGGCTGGTGCACCCACCGCTGACCGCGCTGGGCCGGGACATTTCGGCGTACGGCGCGCACGCCGCCCGGCAGCTGCTCGCCGTCATTGGCGGGGAGCCGGTGAGCCGGGTGCAGGACGAGACACCGCGCCTGACCCCGCGGGGCAGCACCGCACCACCGCCCCGAGGGAGATGAACCGGTTCAGCGGGAGGCGGAGGGAAACTCCTCGAAGTACGCCTCCACCCGCTCGGCCGTCGCCGGGCGGGCCAGCGCGAACCCCTGCCCGTACCGGCAGCCGCCCCGGCGGGCCACCTCGACCTGCGTCGACGACTCCAACTCCTCGGCGACGATCTCGACGCCCAGCCGCTCACCGACGTTGACCACCACGTCGATCAGCGGTGGCTGCCCGTCCGGCCGGGCGCCCACCACCTCCGGGCCCACCTTGAGCAGGTCGATCGGCAGCCGGCGGAGCTGGGCCAACGAGGCGTGCTCGGCCCGGAAGTCGTCCAACGCGGTGCGGACGCCCAACGACCGCAGCCCGGCCAGCCGGGCCACCACTGTCGGCAGGTCACCCGCCACCCTCGGCTCGCTCACCTCCACCACCAGCCGCTCCGGTGGCACCCCGTACGCGGCCAGCACGGCCGCCGTCCGCTGCACGAAGTCGGGTGTCGTCAGCTCCCGGGTCGTGACGTTCACCGCCATCCACAACTCCCGGACGCCCACCGACCAGTCGGACAACTGCCGGCAGGCCCGGTCCAGTACCCACCACTCCAACTCGCCGACCAGGTCCAGGTCCTCGGCGACCGGCAACAGCTCCGCCGGGAGCACCGTGCCGAGCACCGGGCTGCGCCAGCGCAGCAGCGCCTCCGCACCCACCGGTTGCCCGTCGGCCAGGTCGACCACCGGCTGGTAGACGAGATCCAACTCGCCACGGGCCACCGCACCCGGCAACTCGCGTTCCAGGTCGAGCCGACGTACCAGCTGTTCCTCCAGGAACGCGTCATACCATTCGACCCGGTCCCGGCCCAGCTGCACGGCCCGCCGTCGGGCCAGCTCGGCCTGCCGGAGCACGTCCGCCGGCCGGTCACCGCTCACCTCGGCCAGCCCGATGCTGGTCTGCACCCGCATTTCCGCACCGGCCATCGGGTAGGGCGGGGCGAGCGCGGCCAGCAGCCGGGTGCCCAGCGCGTACGCCAGTACCGGGCCGGCTGCGGTGACCACGGCGAAGCCGGCACCCGTGCAGCCGGTGACCAGATCGTCGGCAGCGATGACGGCGCGGACCCGGTGCACCGCCTCGGCCAGCACGTCCTCCCGGACGGTCGGGCTGATCCCGTCGGTGACGTGCAGGTCCACCAGCAGCAGCGCACCTGACGGTGCCGGCACGTCGCCGATCGCGGCGAGGGCGTCCAGCAGGGCTGCCCGGTCACCGGGCGCGCCACCTCCCGCCGGAGCGGGCCGCCGGTTCAGCGCCGACCAGCCGGCGTCCTCCTCCGCCGGCCAGGCCGAGCCGGTGCCGTGCGCGGTCACCGGGTCAGCCGGGTCGCGCCTGTCGTGTGCGGGGTCGGCCAGCGGGAGATGACCCAGCCAGCGTGGTGGGACCGCGTGGCGGTGCCGCACCGCGCTGCCGGCGGGTCGGCGATGGGCGGCGGGACGCGCGGAGGTGGGGGCGTCACCCGCTCGCAGCAGCTCGCGCAGCACCAGGGGCGGCACCGCCGCCAGCGCCAGCAACACGCTCGTCCGATCCGGCGCGCGGCCGGCGGCCAGGTGCACAGCCGTCGCCAGCAGGAGCACCGCGGCGGGGAGCACCGACCGCGGCCACGCCGAAGCGATCGGCTCCACCGGCTCGCCGTCGCCCGCGTCCGCCGCGTCGACCGCACCGACCGCGACCAGCAACATTCCGAGCACCAGCGGGGGTACGGCCAGCAGGGTCACCCGCCCGCTCGGCGTGGACGGCAGCGTGGCCAGCAGCACCAGCCCACCCAGGGTGAGCAGGACACCGCCCCGGCAGACCGCCGTGCCCGTACGTCGCCGCGGCCCGGCGAACGCGGTGAGCGCGGCCATGCCCAGCCCACCGAGCGCCAACGCGGCCACCAGCCGGAGCGGAACCGGCGGGCCGGCACGGGGTAGCAGCAGCCAACCGGCGAGAGCCAACCCGACGGCCGGGCCGCTCGACTCGACCAGCCCGCGCAGCCGGACCCTGGCGGACGGGCGCGTCCGGCCGGGAAGCCGGCACAGCCCCGCCCCGGCGAGGGCTGCCACGACCAGAGACCCGACCAGCACGGTGACGGTGTGCCCGCCAGCGACCAGCGGCAGTGCGACAGCGGTCAGACCGGCCGTCACCGCCGCCGCGTCGAGCAGCACGCCCGCTCGCCGCAGTGGGCTGTGGACGCGACGCGAGACGGCCAGCCGGGAGAGCCGCACCCCGGCGAGCGTGGCACCGGCGCCAGCCGCCAGCGCGATCACCACCGGAGTCGGCACCAGGTCGAGGGCACCGGCGACGAGAAGCAGCGCCACCGCCGCGGACGTGGCGGTCTCCAGTGCCCGGCGGGGGGCGAGGACGCGGAACGGGTACGCGAGGAGCACGGCGGTCGCCTTCGTGAGGGGGCACGGGGCGGTACGACGGTGCGGGACATCGACCATTCCTGGTCCGCTGTCCAACAATTGTGAACGATCGGCGGCCACATCGGTTACGTGCCGGTCACCCAGAGGAGGCAATGACCTGTGTCACTGTACGACGTACCACCCCCTCGGCACCGCCCGCCGCGAGCCGGACCGGTCCGGGGTGGGATCATCGGAGGGTGAGTAAGCCCGACACGGTCCGCTTCCGCTACAACCAAGCCATCCTGGTCGCCTCGGTCATCGCCTTCATCGGCACCCTGCCCCTGGCGAACGCCCGGACCTACCTGCTGCCGGTGCTGCTCGTCCCGCTCGCCGTCGGGGTGTGGGCCTGGCGGGCCGGCACCGACGCCGACGCGCGGGAACTACGCATACGCGCGTTGGTCGGGCAACGCCGCCTCACCTGGGACCGGGTCGTCGAGCTGACCGCCGACCAGCGCGGACGGGCCGTCGCACGGCTCGACGACGGCCAGCAAATCACCCTGCCGGCCGTCCGTGGCGCGGACCTGCCCCGGCTGATCTCGGCCACCGGTCAGACGCTGCCCCACGCCGACTGAGGTGTCCGGTCAGTAGCCGTCCACGACCGCGTTGATCAGCGGCTGTCCGGCGGCGAACCGGCGAACCTGGTCACCGACCAGGCGGTAGGCCCGCGGCAGCAGGCCGCGCACCGAGCCCGCCACGTGCGGCGTGAGCAGCACGTTCGGCATCAGCCAGAGCGGAGAGTCGGCGGGTAGCGGCTCCGGGTCGGTGACGTCCAGCGCGGCCGAGATCCGGCCGGTGCCCAACTCGGCGACGAGCGCCTCGGTGTGTGCCACCGGCCCACGGGCGGCGTTGACCAGCAGCGCCCCGTCCGGCATCGCGGCCAGGAAGTCCTTGTCGATCAGGCCACGCGTCTGGTCGGTGAGCGGCACCAGCACCACCACCACGTCCGCCTCGGGCAGCAGCCGGGGCAACTCCTCGACCGCGTGCACCCCCTGTTCCGGGCGGGCCGTCCTGGCGACCAGGGTGAAGGTCACCTCGAAGGGGGCGAGCCGGTCGCGCACCGCGGTGCCGATCGAACCGGCGCCGACGATGAGCACCCGCTTGCCGGTCAGCTCGTCGGTCGGGGTGTTCCCCTGGTTCGCCCAGCGCCGGTCGGCCTGGGCCCGGACGAACGCCGGGAACGCCCGCAGTTGGGCGAGGATCGCGGTGACGACCCACTCGGCGGTGGACGGGTCGTGCACGCCCCGGGCATCACAGAGGGTGACGCCCGGAGGTGTCCGGCCGGCCCAGGCGTCCGCCCCGGCGGAGAGCAACTGCACCACCGCCAGGTCGGGCAGCTCACGCAGCAGCGCCGTCGCGTCGGTGCCGGTGAGGAACGGTGGCACCCAGACGCGGACGTCGGCCACCTCCGAGGGCAGCCGGTCGGCGTGCTCCAGAACCTCGACCGTCACATCCGGGGGCAGCTCACCCATCAGCTTCAGGCCGGCCTGGTTCGGAATCCATACCTTCACGTCAGCCGACGATAGTCCCCTCCGCCGCGGCCGGAGTGGGCGCGGGCACGAACCGGCGTCCCGGGGGATGGCGCGCCGGGCCGGGGCGGGCGAGACTCAGCACACCGATGTTCGACCCGGGCCTGGACGAGGTATAACGAAGGGTCGGAGGGCCGGTCGGCCTCCGCCCCAGCAGACAGGTGCTCGATGACCGACGGCTCCCCCGGCACCGCCCGGCGTCCAATCGCCTCACCTGCGGCGCTCGGCGACCCGGGGCGGCTGCGCGCGCTCGCCGACACCGGGCTCGACGCCGTCCCGGACGAGGCGTTCGACAGGTTCGCGCGGCTGGTCAGCGACCTGCTGGACGTGCCGGTCGCGCTGGTCTCCCTGGTCTCCGCCGACCGGCAGTTCTTCCCGGGCGCGGTCGGGTTGCCGGAGCCCTGGTCGGAGCACCGGCAGACCCCGCTGAGCCACTCGTTCTGCCAGCACGTCGTGGACATCGAGGTGCCGATGGTGCTGCCGGACGCCCGGCTCTACCCCCGCGTTCGGGACAACCTGGCCATCGACGACCTCGGCGTGGTCGCGTACGCCGGGATGCCGCTGACCGACCTCTCCGGCCGGGTGCTCGGCTCGCTCTGCGCCATCGACAACAAGCCCCGCGCCTGGACGGCCGCGCAGCTGCGGACCCTGGCCGACCTGGCTGCCGCCTGCTCGTCGGAGCTGCGGCTGCGCATCGCCCTGGACGGCGCGCAGGAGGCACGGCGGCGAGTCGTGCAGGCGCACGAGCGGCTGGAGTTGCTGGCCGGGGTGAGCGAGACACTGGCCGGCACCCTGGACGTGGGCACCGCGCTGCGCCGGCTCGCCGCCGCCATGGTGCCGCTGCTCGCCGACTGGTGCCTGCTCACCCTGATCGGCCCGACCGGCCTGCCGCGCGAGGTGGTCTCGGTGCACCGTGACCCGGCCCGAGCAGCGGACATCGACCGCTTCGGTGAGTTGCTGCGCACCGGGCTGAGCCCGGACTCGTCCATCCGGGCGGTGCTGCGGACCGGCCAGCCCCGGCTCGGCAGCATCGCGTCGCTGGCCGACGTGACGAGGGGCACCACCCACCCGGAGATGGCGCCGATCGCCGCCCGCCTGGGCATCGCGTCCTACCTGAGTGTGCCGGTGCCAGGTGTCGGCGGCACCGTGCTAGGCGCGATCACCCTGGTCAACGGCACCGGGCGGCAGCAGTTCGACGACCGCGACCTGCTCACCGCGGTCGAGATCGGGCGCCGGGCCGGCCAGGCCGTCGGCAACAGTTCGATGTACGGCGAGCAGCGACACGTCGCCGAGGTCCTGCAACACAGCATGCTGCCGCGGCTCCCGGTCGTGCCGGAGCTGGAGTTGGCGGCCCGCTACCAGCCGGCGGCCGACCGGGTGGAGGTGGGCGGCGACTGGTACGACGCGTTCGTCCAGCCCAACGGCGATCTGATCGCGGCGATCGGAGACGTGGCCGGGCACGACATCGAGGCGGCGGCGACCATGGGCCAGCTGCGCAACCTGGTGCGGGGCAACGCCTACGGCCGGCCGGACACGGTCGGGGCGCTGCTGAGCAACCTGGACGGCGCGATCCGCGGCCTGCGGCTGCCGATCGCCGCCACCGCGACGCTGGTCCGGATCTGTCCGCAGGATGCCGGCGGCCACGAGGTGACCTGGTCCAACGCCGGGCATCCGCCGGCCCTGGTGGTCCGTGTCGGTGGGACTGTCGAGATTCTCGTGGCGACACCGGAACCACTGCTCGGTCTGGCCCGGCCGTCGTCGCGGACCAGCCAGTCGACGAGCCTGACCACCGGCGACACCCTGCTGCTCTACACCGACGGGCTGATCGAGCGGCGGGACCGGTCCATCGACGAGGGACTGGCCGAGCTGGTGGTCCGCCTGAACGGCACCGACACGCTGCCCCTCGACAAGCTGTGCGACCTGCTGCTCGCCTCGATCCGCCACCGCGAGGACGACACCGCGCTGCTGGCCGTGCGGGCACGGTGAACGATGCACCGCCCGGGTTGGCCGACACCCATCGGGCTCGACCGAGCCGTCCGGCGGGCTACCCTGGGCCGGGTGAGAGCCCGTCCCCCGTACCCTCGCGTTCGTAACCTCCGGCTGGCCCTCGCGGCGTCCTGCGCGGCGCTGCTGCTCAGCGCGGGTTGCAGCTTCGGCGAACCGGATCCCGACCCGGCCGGCGAGCCGCCCAACCTCCCGACCCCGTCCGTGTCGGCGAGCCCCGGCGGCGCCGGCCAGCAGGCGGTGGCGACGGTCCTCGCGAAGGGTCTGCGGGTGCCCTGGGCCATCGCCTTCCTGCCGGACGGGGCCGCGCTCGTCACCGAACGGGACAGCGGTCGGATCCTGCAGGTCGGCCCCGAGTCCGGGCCGGACGGGCTGCGGGTCCGCCCGGTGCAGACGATCACCGACGTGGCCGCGGCCGGCGAGGGCGGCCTGCTCGGCATCGCCGTCTCCCCCGACTACGCCAAGGACCGGACGGTCTTCGTCTACTACACGGCCGAGCGGGACAACCGGGTCGCCCGGCTGCAACTCGGTGGGCAGCCCACCCCGATCCTCACCGGCATCCCCAAGGCCAACGTGCACAACGGCGGCGGGTTGGGGTTCGGCCCGGACGGGCAGCTCTACGTCAGCACCGGTGACGCCGGTCAACGTCCCCTCTCGCAGGATGTGAAGAGCCTCGGCGGCAAGATCCTCCGGATCACCCGGGAGGGCAAGCCCGCCCCGGGCAACCCGTACCCCGGTTCGCCGGTCTGGTCCCAGGGCCATCGCAACGTCCAGGGTTTCGCCTGGGACGCCGCCAAGCGGATGTTCGCCGTCGAGTTCGGCCAGAACACCTGGGACGAGATCAACCAGATCACCAAGGGCGGCAACTACGGCTGGCCGGAGGTCGAGGGGCGGGCCGGCGACAAGCGGTTCACCGACCCGATCACGCAGTGGGCGACCGAGGACGCGTCCTGCTCGGGTCTGGCCGCCACGGACCGGCTGCTGGTCACCGGCTGCCTGCGCGGCAAACGCCTCTGGGTGATGGAGCTGACCGACACCGGCACGCTGCTTGGCCAGCCCAGTGAGCTGCTCACCAACCGCTACGGCCGACTGCGCGCGGTGGCCGCCGCGCCGGACGGTTCGCTCTGGGTGAGCACCTCCAACCACGACGGGCGGGGCAACCCCGGGGGCGACGACGACCGGCTCCTGCGGGTGGTCTTCGCGGGCGGCGACGGCGGCCGCAGCTGACCTTCGTCACCATCCGTTCAGGTTTACCAAGATCTTCCGACGGGCAGGTCAGAATTTCAGCATGGACGGGCAGCGCGACGAGCAGCACGACGACGCCAGTGATCGGGACGTCCCGGTGACCGACGGCGATTCGCCACGTTCGACGCGCTCGCTGGCCGGCCCCGGCGGGCCGCTGCGCCGCATCGGGCTGATCGTCGCCGTCCTCGCCGTGGCCCTGTCCGGGGCGGTGCTCGGGGTGCTGGCCGGTGGTCAGGTCGACACCGACATCGGACCGTTCCGGGCCAACCTCAGCATCTCCCCCGCCCGCGACGGTGGCACCACCGTCGACATTCCGCCGCTCGGCGCGTTGCTGCTCGACAGCCACGACGGGCCGACCCACCTCACCGTGCGGCTGGGCGCACTCGACCAGGGACGCACCGAGGCGCTGATCGACGACCCGGCCAGCATCAGCCGGGCCAGCCAGAGCGCCGTGGAGGACGTCCGCTCCGGTGTGATGCGGCTCGGCCTACGGGCTCTCGGCGCGTCGGTGCTGGTCACCCTGATCCTGGCCGGGCTGATCTTCCGCAACGTCCGACGGACCGCCTGGGCGGGTGGGCTCGCGCTGCTGGTCACCGCCGGGAGCCTCGGCACGGCGGCGGCCACCGTCCGTCCCCAGGCGATCGAGGAGCCACGTTACGAAGGGTTGCTGGTCAACGCGCCAGCCATCGTCGGTGACGCCCGCCGGATCGCCAACGACTACACCAAGTACGCCGAGCAGTTGCAACGCCTGGTCGGCAACGTCAGCCAGCTCTACACCACCGTGTCGGCGCTGCCGCTGTTGGAGCCGACCCCGGGCACCACGCGGGTGCTGCACGTCTCCGACATGCACCTCAACCCGACCGGCTGGCAACTCATCCGGACGGTGGTGGAGCAGTTCGGCATCGACGTGGTGATCGATACCGGCGACATCACCGACTGGGGCAGCGAGCCGGAGGCGTCCTTCGTCGGCTCGATCAGCCTGCTCAAGAAGCCGTACGTCTTCATCCGCGGCAACCACGACTCCGGCAAGACCGCCGCCGCCGTCGCCCGTCAGCCGAACGCGATCGTGTTGAACAACTCGACGACGACGGTCGCCGGCCTGACCATCGCCGGCATCGGCGACCCCCGCTTCACCCCGGACAAGAACACCTCACCCGCCGGCAGTGGCCTGACCCAGCAGGTCGCCGACCAGGTGATCGACGCGGGCGAGCAGCTCGCGACCACGGTGCGCCGTTCACCCCAGCCGGTGAACATCGCGCTGGTGCACGACCCGGCGTCGGCCGGGCCACTCGCCGGCACCTGCCCGCTGGTGCTGGCCGGGCACACCCACGCGCGGCAGGTGTCCCGGTTGCCCCAGGCGCCCGGCCAGCAGCCCACCGCGCTGATGGTCGAGGGCTCCACCGGCGGCGCGGGCCTGCGCGGCCTGGAGGGCGAGAAGCCCACCCCGCTGACGATGACGGTCCTCTACTTCGACCAGCAGAAGATGCTCCAGGCGTACGACGACATCACCGTGGGCGGCACCGGTCAGTCCCAGGTCAACCTGGAGCGGCACGTGGTGGCCGATCCGGCGCAGGGCGCCCCCGCGTCGGTCACCCCGACGCCGACCGGGGGCGCGCCGGAGTCACCCCAACCCCTGGAAAGCCCGACCCCTACCCCGACCGGCTGATCCGGAGTGCTTTGGTGATGTTCCACTCGGCCAGATCGAGCATCCACTGCCTGTTGGGGAAGTCGGTGTCGGCGATGCGAAGGGGGCCGTCGATCAGGGACAACACCTGCGCATACCGGTAGAGGTCAAGTCTGTGGGGATCGAGGTCTACTGGGCGCAGGGCCGGATAGGCGTCGCCGAAGCGCATCTGGAGCCAGGCGTGTTCCCACTCGACGTCGAAGTAGGCGAGCCCTTCAATGTCGATCATGGCGGGTTCGCCGGTGGGTGTGACAAGCACGTGATCTGGTCCGAGTTCGCCGTGGACCAAGCCGTATGCGTGGCGGGCGGTAACCGCGCCGTGCAGGTGCCGCACATGATCAGCGATCTGGTCGTGCGCGGCGGAGAGCCGGGTGTCGCGAGCCGCCGCTGCGGCGAGGTGGCCGAGGGCCCGGTCGGCGATGATGTCCTCGGTACGTCGAGTCTGGGGCGCCTCGCCGCGCGCGACAGCGGCGAGCTTGCCGTATTGCGGGCTCAGCGTGGTGTGCATGCGGCGCAAGGCTTCACCCAGGGTGGACAGCGGGGTGGCGGCAGCGGCCGGGTCACCTTCGAGCAAGGCTTCAAGCGTCCTCGTGCCGACGTCCTCCACCAGCGCGATGTCGGAGTCCAGATAACCGCCGTCGCGGTCGAGCATCAGCAGCCGGGGGGTCCGCACGCCTGCGGCGGCGAGTGCCGCGTGGTTGACGGCGAACAGTTCCGCGCCCGACGCGTCAGTGAACGGGTCGTCCGGAACAGTGGGTGACGGCGGCCAGTAGTTCTCGCCGGCCGCCCACACGTAGAGGATCACCGTGGTCTGGTCATCCAGCTGAAGCCGGTAGACACCTTTCTTGCTACCGCCGGTCAGTCGGTCCAGGGCGGCGAGCTTGCGGTCAGCGCCGAACTGTTGCGCCACCAGGTCGCGTACATCGTCCGGCTGGAGGAATGCCCGTGTCATGGTCGCCTTTCCGTTGGCGGGCCGAGTTGCTGTGGCCGCCCACCAGGTCGATGCGACCACCAACCCAGCCCCGGCCGGGTCAGCGTAGGGCGATGGCGGCCAAGGCGGCGTTGACGATGCTGCCGGGCAGCAGGTCGTGCAGGTCGTACAGCTCGGCGACGGTGCCGGACTGGCCGAACTCGTCCACGCCGAGCGGCACCGCCGGAGCGCCGACCGCCGACCCGAGCCAGGCCATCGCGTGCGACGCGGCGTCGTGCACGGTGACCACCGGCACCCGATCGGCGAACGCGGACCGCAGCGCGCCCGGCACGCTGGGCACGGTGGCCGTCCGTACGCCCTGGCGCAGGGTGCGCTGCCAGGCCCGGTAGAGCCGGTCGAGGCTCGTCACGTCCACCACGTGCGCGGCGATGCCCTCGTCGGCCAACTCCGCCGCGGCGGCCAGCACCTCGGGCAGCACCGCGCCGGAGGCGGCCAGCTGCACCACCGGGGCGTCGACCAGGTGCGGGTACGCCTGGTGCGCGTCGACCAGCCGGTACGCCCCGGCGACCACCTGGCGACGCAGGACCGCGTCACCGAGGCGCGCCCGGGCCGCCTCGAACGGCGCCTGGTCCAGCGGTCGGGTGCTCAACCGGAAGTAGTACGCGCCGTCCTCGGCAGGCGCGGCGGTCGCGGCCGGGGTCGACCCGCCGGCGATCTGCCCGAGCGCGTCGCAGAGCAGCCAGTCCAGGGTGGTGGCGTACGCCGGCTCGACGAAGGTCACCCCGGGCAGCTCCAGGCCGACCGACGCGGTGATGGTGGACTGGTGGGCGCCACCCTCCGGGGCGAGGGTGATGCCGGACGGGGTGCCGGCCACCACGAACCGGGAGCCGGAGTAGGTGCCGTACAGGAACGCGTCGAGGCCGCGCAGCACGAACGGGTCGTAGACCGTGCCCACCGGCAGCAGCGGCTGCCCGGACAGGTCCCAGGACAACCCGAGCTGGCCGAGCAGCAGGAACAGGTTCATCTCCGAGATGCCCAGCTCGATGTGCTGCCCAGCGGGGCTCTCCGTCCAGCGCAGCATCCGGTCCTCGGTCCAGGAGCGCTGCTCGGTGGGGGCGAACACCCCGGTCTTGTTGATGAACCCGGCGAGGTTGGTGGAGGTGGCCACGTCCGGGGCGGTGGTGACCAGGTAGCGGCCCACCTCCCGGTCCCGCGCCAGGTCCACCAGCACCCGACCGAAGACCTCCTGGGTGGAGATCGGCTTGTTGGCGCGTACTCCCGTGCTCTCCGGGACGGTGACCCCCAGCGCGCGCTCGCGCGGCGCGCGGGACAGCGCCTCCCGGCGGGCGCCGGCCCGGATGCCGGCGGGTGACGCCGGGTCGAGGCGGTCCCACTCGGTCTCGGCGGTCAACCCCTGCGCGGCGCGCAACGTGTCGACCTGCTCCGGGCTGAGCAGCGCGGAATGGTTGCGCGGGTTGCCGGCGATGGGCAACCCCCAACCCTTCACGGTGTACGCGAAGACGACGCTGGGCCGGTCGGTGACCGCGTCGCACTGGGCGTACGCGTCGAGCATCGCCTGAAGGTCGTGCCCGCCCAGGTCGGTGACGAGCGGACCCAGCTCCTCGTCGTCGACGTGGGCGATCAGCTCGTCGACGCCGGTCGGCGCCCCGTCCAGGAACTGCTTGCGCAGCAGCGGACCGGTCAACCCGAACAGCGACTGGTACTGCTCGTTGGGCATCGCGTCGATCCAGTCGCGCAGCGCCTCGCCACCCGGCCGGGCGTACGCCTCGGCGAGCCGGCGGCCGTACTTGACCTCCACGACGTGCCAGCCGGCCGCCTCGAACTGGCCCCGCCACTGGTTGATCCGGATGCCCGGCACCACCCGGTCCAGCGACTGCCGGTTGAAGTCGACGAGCCACATGACGTTGCCCAGCCCGGTGGTCGCCGGGTCGGCCACCGCCTCCCAGATGTTGCCCTCGTCCAGCTCGGCGTCACCGATCAGCGCCACGAACCGGGAGTGCGGGCGGGCACCGAAGTGCGCGTCGACGTACCGCCGGGTGGCCGCGGCGAAGAGCGGCGCGGCCGCGCCCAGGCCGACGGAGCCGGTGGAGAAGTCCACCTCGTCCGGGTCCTTGGTGCGCGACGGATACGACTGGAGGCCGCCACGGGCGCGCAGCCGGGGCAGGTAGGAGCGGTCGAGGTTGCCGAGCAGGTACTGGATGGCGTGGAACACCGGGGAGGCGTGCGGCTTCACGGCGACCCGGTCCTCGGCGTCCAGGTGCGCGAACCACAGCGCGGTCATCGCCGTGACCAGCGAGGCGCTCGACGCCTGGTGGCCGCCGACCTTCACCCCGTCGCCGGTGGCCCGGTCGTGGTTGGCGGCGTCCACGATCCGGGTCGCGAGCCAGAGCACCCGCCGCTGGATCTCGTCGAGGACATCGAGGTCGTGCTCGGTCACGGTGGCTCCATCCGGGCGTCGCCGTTGACGCCCTCGCGAGGGGTGTGCGGGGTGGCCGCATAGCCGACAGGGTTACGGAAGGCCGCCGCCGGGTCACGGCGACGGCCTGCTCCGGGTGGGTCTCTCAGCCCTGGACGCCGAGGCGCTCCAGGATCAGCTCACGCAGGGTCTTGGCGTCGGCCTGACCCCGGGTGGTCTTCATGACCGCGCCGACCAGCGCGCCGACCGCCGCGACCTTGCCACTGCGGATCTTGTCGGCGATGCCGGGGTTCGCGGCGATGGCCTCGTCCACGGCGGCGGTGAGCGCGCCGGTGTCCGACACGACCTCCAGGCCCCTGCTGGTCATGATCTCGGTGGGCGAGCCCTCACCGTCGACCACGCCCTCCAGCACCGTGCGGGCCATCTTGTCGTTGAGCTTGCCGGCGTCGACAAGCCCCTGCAGCTCGGCGACCTGGGCGGGGGTCGCGCCGATCTCGGCCAGCTCCACGCCGCTCTCGTTGGCCCGGCGGGACAGCTCACCCAGCCACCACTTGCGCGCCGCGGCCGGGGTGGTGCCCGCCGCCACGGTGGCCTCGATCAGCTCGACCGCGCCGGCGTTCAGCACCGACTGCATGTCCAGGTCCGACAGGCCCCACTGCTCCTGGAGCCGACGCCGGTGCACCCGGGGCAGCTCCGGCAGGGCGGCCTTCAGCTCGGCGACCCAGGCCGGGTCCGGAGCGATCGGCACCAGATCCGGCTCGGGGAAGTACCGGTAGTCGGTGGCCGTCTCCTTCGAGCGCCCCGGGGTGGTGTCACCGGTGTCCTCGTGGAAGTGGCGCGTCTCCTGGGTGATCCGGCCGCCCGCGTCGAGCACCGACGCCTGGCGCAGCATCTCCGAGCGGACCGCCCGTTCCACCGACCGCAGCGAGTTGACGTTCTTCGTCTCGGTACGGGTGCCCCACTCCGCGCCCGGCAGGTTGAGCGAGGTGTTCACGTCGCAACGCAGCGAACCCTCCTCCATCCGCACGTCCGAGACGCCGAGGGTACGGATCACGTCGCGCAGCTCGGCGACGTACGCCTTGGCCACGTCGGGGGCGAGCGCACCGGTGCCGGTGATCGGCTTGGTGACGATCTCGACGAGCGGAATGCCGGCCCGGTTGTAGTCGACGAGCGACTCCGTCGCGCCGTGGATGCGGCCGGTGGCGCCACCGACGTGCAGCGTCTTGCCGGTGTCCTCCTCCAGGTGCACCCGCTCGATCTCGATCCGCACCGTCTCGCCGCCCACCTCGACGTCCAGGTAACCGTCGACGCAGATCGGCTCGTCGTACTGGCTGATCTGGAAGTTCTTCGGCATGTCCGGGTAGAAGTAGTTCTTCCGGGCGAAGCGGCACCACTCGGCGATCGAGCAGTTCAGCGCCAGGCCGATCCGGATGATCGCCTCGATGGCCGCCTTGTTGGCCACCGGCAGCGAACCGGGCAGGCCCAGGCACACCGGGCAGACCCGGGTGTTCGGCTCGCCACCGAAGTCGGTCGGGCAACCGCAGAACATCTTGGTGTTCGTGCCCAGCTCGACGTGGGTCTCCAGGCCGATCACCGGTTCGAAGCGCGCGACGACCTCGTCGTACGCGGGCAGTGTCGTGGTCATGAGACGCTCCAGGCGCGATCCGGACAGAACCGGTCCAGCCTAGTGGGGTTGTCGGGCCGCCCGTCGCCCGGGTTTCCCGAGACACCTGGCAATGGTTGTAACCGGGTGTGTCCACGCCGACACGTGGGTATCTGTCGACCATGACGAATACGGGGAATGATCGATCTATTCGCCGGGCCGGACCGGGGCGGCGCCACGACAACAGGCGGGTCCTGCTGGTGGTGCTGGCCGCATGGGCGGTGGGGGCGGTGGTCGCCCTGATCGGCTGGACTGTCGCCGGCGGCGAGCGGCAGCCGGACGACCTCCGGATCCTGGTGGTGCTGCTCATCATCCCGGGCCTGATCGGGCTGGCCGTCGCCTGGGGGACGGGCAGGTTGACGGCCTGGCGCCAGCGTGACCGGACCGGGTCGTGACCTCGCCGCCTCCCCCGCGGCGACAGCCGATCGGCCGCCGCGCCGTGCTGGTCGCCGCGGGTCTGGCGGTGGGGCTCCCGGCGGTGGCGGTGGCGGTGATCGCCCTCGACGGGCGGGACACCTCGCCGGGCGGCCTCCTCAAGATTTTCCTGATCGCGCTCGTCTTCGGGGTGCTCGGCGCGGCAGTGGCCCTCCTGGCCAGCCACCGGCTACCCGCACCCCGGACCACCAGCCCGGCGGCCCGCCAGGCCCTGCGCGCCGGGCACACCGACGACCCGCGCGTCGACGCCCTCGCCCGTCAGGAGGCCGAACGCCGCCGGGGCAGACGCTGGGTGCTGTGGATCCTCGGCGTCGCCGTGCTGGCCGAGGCGCTGCTGGTCGTCGGCGCGTCCCGCCCCTCCACCCGGGTGATCGCGGTGGTGCTCGGCGTCTTCTGGGCGGCCCAGGGCTGGCTGCGCTGGCGTGACCTGCGGGAAGCCGACCGCTACCTCGCCAACCACCGCACCACCTGAGCGCCCCCGGACAGACCACCGGCCCCGACGGACGGATCCATCGGGGCCGGTCGCGGCGGCGCTACAGCGTCGGCGGGGTGAACGTGCCGACCGCGGACTCCAACGCGGCGGCGACCCGGTACATCCGGTCGTCGGCCATCGTCGGGGCCATCACCTGCAGGCCGACCGGCAGCCCCTCGGAGAGCCCGCACGGCACCGAGATGCCCGGCCCGCCGTACAGGTTGGTCGGGATCGTGTACAGGTCGGCGAGGTACATCTGGTACGGGTCGGCGGTGCGCGCGCCAATCGGGAACGCCACCGACGGGGTGGTCGGCGAGATCAACGCGTCGACCCGCTCGAACGCGGCGGTGAAGTCCCGGGTGATCAGCGTCCGGACCTTCTGCGCCTGCCCGTAGTACGCGTCGTAGTAACCCGACGACAGCGCGTACGTGCCGATCATGATGCGGCGCTTGACCTCCGGGCCGAAGCCGGTCTCGCGGGTCAGCGACATGACCTCCTCCAGCGACCGGTTGCCGTCGTCGCCGACCCGCAGGCCGAACCGGACGCCGTCGAACCGGGCCAGGTTGGAGGAGCACTCACTCGGGGCGATCAGGTAGTACGCCGGGAGCGCGTACGCGAACGTCGGGCAGGAGATCTCCACGACCTCGGCGCCCATCTTGGTCAGCGCGTCCACCGACTCACGGAACGCGGCCATCACACCCGGCTCGGCACCCTCGCCGACGAACTCGCTCACGATGCCGAGCCGTACGCCGGTCAGGTCACCTGTCGCGCCGAGCTTCGCCGCCGCCACCACGTCCGGCACCGGCTGCGGGATCGAGGTGGAGTCCCGCGGGTCGTGCCCACCGATCACCTGGTGCAGCAGGGCCGCGTCGAGCACCGTACGGGCACACGGGCCGGGGGTGTCCAGCGACGAGGAGAAGGCGACCAGCCCGTACCGGGAGGTGCCGCCGTAGGTGGGCTTCGCACCCACGGTGCCGGTGACCGCGCCGGGCTGGCGGATCGAGCCGCCGGTGTCCGAGCCGATCGCCAACGGCGCCTCGTACGCGGCCAGCGCGGCGGCGCTGCCGCCACCCGAGCCACCCGGGATCCGGGTCAGGTCCCACGGGTTGTGCGTCGGCCCGTACGCCGAGTATTCGGTGGAGGAGCCCATCGCGAACTCGTCCATGTTGGTCTTGCCGAGCATCACCGTGCCGGCGTCCCGCAGGCGCTGCACGATCGTCGCGTCGTACGGCGGACGCCAACCCTCCAGGATCTTCGATCCCACGGTGGTCGGCACGCCCCGCGTGGCGAGCACGTCCTTCACCGCGACCGGCACACCCGCGAGGGGACCCAACTCCTCACCGGCGGCCCGGCGCTCGTCCACCGCGCGAGCCGCGGCGAGCGCGCCGTCGCTGTCGACGTGCAGGAAGGCGTGCACCCGGTCGTCGACCGCGGCGATCCGGTCCAGGTGCGCCTGGGTCACCTCGACGGCGGAGGTCTCGCCGCCGGCGACCAGGCTCGCGATCTCCGTCGCGGTCATTCGCGTCAGATCGGTCATGAAGCCACATCCTCGGTCAGGATCCGCGGCACGCGGAACCGCTGGTCCTCGGCGTCGGGCGCGCCCGACAGCGCCTCCTGCGGGGTCAGGCACGGCGTGACGACGTCCTCGCGGAAGATGTTGGTCAACGGCACCGAGTGCGAGGTCGGCGGAATGTCCGCGGCGGCGACCTCGCCGACCTGGGCGACCGCCTGGAGGATCACGTCGAGCTGGCCGGCGAACGTGTCCAGCTCCTCCTCGGTGACGGCGAGCCGCGACAGGCGCGCCAGGTGCGCGACCTCCTCGCGGGAGATGGCGGCCATCCGTGCCCCCTTCTGATGTCCTGCTGGTCGGGCGGTGTGCCGGCCGCACGACGACGGAAGCGTGACGCGCGGTGACCGGAGCGAGTCTATTGTTCCGCTCCGGTGCCGCGTCCCCGGACTCCCCCTCCGACGGCCCCCGTGCCGGGTCAGCGGGTGGGGCGGCGCGTGACGTCGGCCTGCGGGTGCCCGCCCGTGGGGCGCACCGGCCGATACCGGGCCAGCCAGGTGACCAGCTCCGCGGCGGGCATGGGTCGGGCGTAGAACCAGCCCTGCGCCGCGTCGCAACCGGCGGCGTGCAGCATCCGCCAGGTCCGCTCGTCCTCGACGCCCTCGGCCACCACCCGCAACCCCAGCGCGCCGGCCAACTCGATCATCGACCGGACGATCGCCGCGTCGTCGGCGTCGTCGGCCATGCCGAGGACGAACGACCGGTCCACCTTCACCTCGGACAGCGGCAGCCGACGCAGGTGCTGCAATGACGAGTAGCCGGTGCCGAAGTCGTCGAGCGCGATGCCCACCCCGATCCGGTGCAACTGGGAGATGGTCGCCAGCACCCGGCGCGGGTCGGCCATCAACGCACCCTCGGTGATCTCCACCTGAAGCCGCTCGGCGGGCACCCCGTAGCGGGCCAGCCGGTCGGCGATCTGGTCGGCGATCTCGCCGGTGTGCAGGTCGCGCACGCTGACGTTCAGCGCCGCGCGCAGGCCGATACCGGCCGCCGACCACGTGGCGAGTTGCTCCACCACGTCGTCGACCACCCGCCGGGTGAGCAGCCGCATCACGGCGCTCTGCTCGGCGACCCGGATGAGCTCCTCCGGGTCGACCATGCCCCGCCGTGGGTGTCGCCACCGCAGCAGGGCCTCGACACCGACCACCTCGCCCGTCGCGATGGCGATCTGCGGCTGGTAGTACATCGTGATCTCCCCGGCGTCGTCGGCCGGTCCGTCGTCCGCGTGCGCCCACCCCGTCGGTTCGAGCGGTCGCCCCGGTGCGTCCGGTCCGACGTCCCGCCGTGGCCCGAGCCCGCCGGCGCCCAGCGCGGCGACCGCGCTCCCGTTCGGCGACCGCCTGCCGTGTCCGAGCCCGGCGCGCCGCTCCCGACCTCGACCCGGCCGGTTGCCGCCGACCGCGCCGCGGGTGTTGCGGCCCCGGATCGGGTCGGCACCTGTCGCGATCTGGTTGATCAGCTCGTCGGCGTGCACCAGGTCGGCGTCGTCGCGCCGCCGGCGTCCCCACCACCGGCCACCGGACGGGGGTGCCGTCGCGGTCGCCGGCGCCGGGTCCGTGTGCGGCGCGGCCTCGGCCGGCGTCCCGGTGGGCAGCGCCGCCCCGTCGCCGCCGCGCACCTCGGCCGTCACATCGAGGGGTACGCCGACCACCTCACCCGGCACGCCGTTCCGGCCGCGCCCGGCCTGATCCGGCGCTCCTCCGAGGCGACTGTGGCCGGCCGGATCGGCGTCGAACGGCCCGTCGACCGGCGGCCCGGACTCCAGTACGCGGCGCAGGTCGGCGAGGAGGCCGAGACGCTCGGCGGAGTTGTGGTCGGACTCGGGGGCGTAGACGGCCACCGTGTCGTTGCGGTGCTTGGCGTCGTACATCGCCACGTCGGCGTGGCGCATCAGAGTGGCGAAGTCCTCGCCATGCTCGGGGAAGAGGGCGATCCCGATCGACCCGCCCACGTCCAACGGAAGCCCGTCGAGTGGTACGGGCTCGGCCAGCGCCTCGACCACCTCGTCGGCCAACTCCCGCGCCTGACCGACGTCGGTCAGCCCGGTCATCACGATGGCGAACTCGTCGCCGCCGAGCCGGGCGATCATCTGGGGTCGAGGCCGCACGTCGGTGAGCCGCGCGCTCACCTCGACCAGCAGTCGGTCGCCCACGGCATGCCCGAGGGCGTCGTTCACGTTCTTGAAGCGGTCCAGGTCGATCAACAGCAGTGCCAACTGACCGTCGGGTTCGCCGCGGGCCGTCCGCTCGGCATGCACGTGCACCTGCTCGGCCACCTCGGTCAACAGCGCCTTGCGGTTGGGCAGACCGGTGAGCGGGTCAGCGGCGGCGAGGTGCTGCTGTTCGACGGTCAGCCGCGCCATCCGGTAGACGGCGAACAGCGGCACCAGCACCAGCGGGATCAGCGCCGCGCTGACCCGCGCCGCCGCGACGAGTACCGGGGCGAGCAGCAGCAGGGAGCCGGTGGAGAGCAACTCGAAGCCGAGCCCCTGCCGCAGGGTGGGCCACCACCGGTCTCCGAAGCGCAGCCGTACCGCCCAGCTGACCAGCCCGTAGTTGACGACGAACCACGCCAGCGTCGCCCCGCCGACGGCTGCCACGTCGGTCCAGTGCAACCGCCCGCCGGAGAAGATGGCACCCGGCCCGAGCAGGATCACGCCGTACGCGGCGGCGAGGGCACACGCGTACTGCCCGACGTTGAACGCCGTCCGCCACGCCGCGTGCCGCATCCGCCAGCCCGACACGACCACCCCCACCGCCTGCACCAGCACCGCCGGACCGAGGCCCCAGCCGAGCAGGATCGCGAAGGTGAAGCAGGTGGAGGGGAACACCGCCGAGGTCTGCCGGCGCCCCGGCGGGACGAACGGGCGGGCGTCGCAGACCACGGCGAGCGCGGCCATCGTCCAGAACGCCACCGGCAGCCGGGACACCTCGTCGGGAAGGGTCGCGAGTGGAACGGCGGCGGTCACCGCGGCCACCACCAGGATGCCGACGACGAAGGTGGCGAACGGCGCCACCCGTCCCGGGGGCAGCGAGTTGCGTGGGTCGGCGACCTCCACGACACCTCCCGACCGACGGTCGGCGTGCGGGTGCGCACGCCGTGACCCAATGAAACGCCCTCGGCCCCCGGTTTCCCGGTATGACAGTCACGAATCGGTCGTAGTCGTAATTAAGTTGGTATACGCGACCAGTCGCCGCGCATCGCCGCCCGCGCGGTCAGCCGCCCGGTTGAGCGACCTCCCGTGCGGCGTCCGGGCCGGCATCCAGCAGGAGCTGGAACCCGGCCTCGTCGAGCACCGGCACCTTCAGGCTGGCCGCCTTGTCGGCCTTGGACCCCGGGTTGTCCCCCACCACGACGAAGCTCGTCTTCTTGGAGACCGACCCGCTGACCTTGCCGCCCCGGCTCTGGATGGCCTCGGCGGCCTGATCCCGGGAGAAACCGGCGAGCGTGCCGGTCACCACGACGGTCAACCCCTCCAGCGGGCGCGGCCCCTCGTCACCCGCCTCCTCCACCATCCGTACGCCGGCCTCGGCCCACTTGCGGACGACCTCGCGATGCCAGTCCACCGCGAACCACTCGCGGAGGCTCGCCGCGATCGTCGGCCCGACCCCGTCGACCGAGGACAGCTCCTCCTCGGTGGCCGCGTCGATGGCGTCCATCGAGCGGAAGTGCCGGGCGAGCGCCTGGGCGGCGGTCGGGCCGACGTGCCGGATGGAGAGCGCCACCAGCACCCGCCACAGGTCCCGTTCCCGGGCGACGGCCAGATTGTCCAGCAACTTGCTGGCGTTGCTGCCCAGGCTGCCGTCCTTGTTGACGAAGAACGGGGATCGGGACAGCTGCTCGGCGTCGAGCTGGAAGAGGTCGCCCTCGTCCGCGATGACCTCCGCGTCCAGCAGGGCCGCCGCGCCCTTGTAGCCGAGCGCCTCGATGTCGAAGGCACCGCGACCGGCAAGGTGGAACACCCGCTCGCGCAACTGGGCCGGGCAGCTGCGGGTGTTGGGGCAACGGATGTCGACGTCGCCCTCCTTCGACGGCGCGAGCGGGGTGCCGCAGGCCGGGCAGGTGGTCGGCATGACGAACGGCCGGGCGTCGGCGGGACGCAGGTCGACCACCGGGCCGAGGACCTCGGGAATCACGTCGCCGGCCTTGCGCAGCACCACCGTGTCACCGATGAGCACGCCCTTGCGCTCGACCTCACGGGCGTTGTGCAGGGTCGCGAGCGCGACGGTCGAGCCGGCGACCCGCACCGGCTCCAACACGGCGAACGGGGTGACCCGGCCGGTGCGCCCCACGTTGACGTCGATGTCGAGCAGCTTGGTGGTGACCTCCTCCGGCGGGTACTTGAAGGCGATCGCCCACCGGGGCGCGCGGCTGGTCGAGCCCAGCCGGCCCTGGATGGAGACCGGGTCGACCTTGACCACCACCCCGTCGATCTCGTGCTCGACGTCGTGCCGGTGCTCGGCGTAGTAGGCGATGTATTCGGCGACGCCGGCCAGGTCGGGGACGACCCGCCAACGGTCGCTTGTCGGCAACCCCCACGACTTGAGCGCCGCGTACGACTCGGACTGCGCGGTGGGCTGGAACCCGCGACGCGCGCCGATGCCGTGCACCACCAGGCGCAGCGGCCGGGAGGCGGTGACCCGCGGATCCTTCTGCCGAAGGCTGCCCGCCGCGGCGTTACGGGGGTTGGCGAAGGGCGCCCGGCCCTGCTCCACCAGCCCGGCGTTGAGATCGGCGAACGCGGCGACCGGGAAGTAGATCTCGCCCCGAACCTCCACCAGCTCGGGAATGTCCGGGAATTCGGCGGACGGGGTCAGCTGACCGGGCACGTCCCGGATGCTGCGCACGTTGGCGGTGACGTCCTCACCGGTGCGGCCGTCGCCCCGGGTGGCGGCCCGGACCAGCCTGCCCTTCTCGTAGGTCAGGTTGATGGCCAGCCCGTCGACCTTCAGCTCGCACAGGTAGGGCGCCGGGCCGCCCGCGTCGCGCTCGACCCGCTCGGCCCAGGCCGCCAACTCCTCGTCGGCGAAGGCGTTGTCGAGCGACATCATCCGTTCGGCGTGGGTAACCGGGGTGAAGTCGGTGGAGAACGTGCCGCCGACGCGTTGGGTCGGCGAGTCGGGTGTCCGCAGGGCGGGGAACTCCGCCTCCAACGCCTCCAGCTCACGCAGCTGCTTGTCGAACTCGGCGTCGGGAATGGTCGGCGAGTCCAGCACGTAGTAGCGGTACTGATGCTCGGTCAGCTCCTGACTGAGCGTGGCATGCCGCTCCCGGGCCTGCGGCGTCGGCTCGGCCCCGGCGGCCGCCTCCTGCGCCGGGCTGACCTGCTGACCGATCTGCTCCTCGGACACACCGCCACCTTCGGACACGCCTGCGACCTCCCTGATCACGCTACTCCGGCACGGTATCGGGCCGGTGAGACAATCCGTTGCCCGCCCGCACTCGCAGCGACGTTCCTCTCCGCCGCGTTCCGTGGTCACTCGATGCTCGGTAGTCGTCGACGCCCGATCCGGCTGCTCACCCTCAAGTGATCAAGGGGGTGTCCCCAGGGTGCCGCGGGGCGTCGGGGCAGCCGCGGTGTGGTTGGCGGGCGGCACGGGCGACGGCGTGCGAGGATCGCCGGACGGTGCGGCCCGCGAGCCGCCACGAGGCGGGGGTACGCCCGCCGTCAGGCACGAGGCGGCGACACATCCGCCGTCACGCACGAGGCGGAGGCACATCCGCCGGTACGCACGAGGCGGGGTACCCGCCGGTGGGCAGAGCGGCGGGGATTCGTCCGTCGGTGGGCAGGAGGTTGTGCGATGCGCGAGGCACTGCTCTGGGCGGTGGCGATCCTGCTGGCCGTGGGTGCGGGTTGGGCCTGGAACAGCTGGCGGCACCGGGTTTCCACCCGACCGTCGGGCGCCCGACCGGATCGCCGTGCCACGGCCGGCACCGGCGGTCGTCGGCCCACCCCACCTCGACCGCGCGGCACCGACCGGCCGGGCGCAAAGCCCCGCTCACGCGACACCGAGCGGCGGGATGCCCCGGCGCCGGGCGAGATCTGGTGGGCCGACGTGCCGTACGCCGACGGCACTGGCTCGAAGGTCCGCCCCTGTCTGGTGCTGCGCGCCGACTCCCGGGGCGCCGACGTCCTCAAGATCACCAGCCAGGACAAGAGCGACCGCGACGACCACGTGCGAATCCCCACCCGGGACTGGGACCCCGGCGCGGAGCACGACAGCTACCTCAGCCTGACCGAGCCGGTCCGACTCAGCTCGGCCGCCTTCGCCGACCACGCCGGGCGCTGCGACGCCGACCTGTGGAAGAAGGTCCGCAACCTGCGCCACCTGCCCACTCCCTGACCACCGCACCGCGGCACCGCGGCACCGCGGCACCGCCGCACCGCCGCACCGCCGCACCGCCGCCCGACCAAAGACGGCGTGATCGACTCGGTTTCCTGCACACCGCGGCATCCGACACCACGGGACACCCCGACTTCCAGGAACCCGAGTGGATCACGCCCGCGGGCCAGCGCCGGGCAGACCAGAGCTGGGCAGACCAGGGCGGGCCAGGGCGAGCAGGGCCAGGCCGCGTGGGCCAGGCGGGTCGGTCAGTCCCAGGCGGCGCCCAGGGTGGCGAGTTGGTTCGCGTACTCGATGCGGTCGACCCAGCCGGTCGGCCAGGCGGCCATGCCGGCGGCCGCGCCCACGAACGCGCCGGCCAGGGCGGCGATCGAGTCGGAATCGCCGGCGGTGGTCGCGCCTCGGGTCAGTGCCGCGACGGGGTCGTCGACGTGCCGTACGGCGCAGAGCAGCGCGGTGGCCAGCGCCTCCTCGGCAACCCAGCCCTCCCCGGTGGCCCGGCACGGGTCGCCGCCGTCGTCCGGCTCGCGCAGAGCGTCCGTCAGTCGGTCCAGCACCGCCAGGCACTCGTCCCAGCCCCGGGCGATGAACTCCTCCGGCGTCCCGACCCCCGGGCGCTGCCAGAGATCACCCAGCCACTGCTCCCGGTAGACCAGGCGCTGGGACCGCGCCCGCTCGGCGAGGATCGCGGGTAGCTCGGGCAACGTGGCGCCCGCGCGCAGCGCGAAGACGGCGTACGCGGTCAGCTCGCTGGCGGCCAGCCCGGTCGGGTGCCCATGGGTCAACCCGGCCTGCAACTGGGCCAACCCGGCCATCGTGTCCAGGTCCACCTTCAGCAAGCCAACCGGGGTGACGCGCATGTTGGCCCCGCACCCCTTCGACCCGGCCACGGTCGCCTCCTGCCAGCGCAGCCCACGGCTCAACTCCGCGCAGGCACGTAGGCAGGTCATCCCCGGGGCGCGGTTGTTGTCCGGGCTGACCGCCCAGGCCAGAAAGCGCTGCCGCAGCAGCGGCTCCACCGCCTCCGGGGTGAGCGTCGGTGCCTCGTACAGCGCCCAGCCCACCGCGAGCGCCATCTGGGTGTCGTCGGTGACCAGTGCCGGCTCGCCGGACAGCTCACGTGGGCCGGTCGGGCCGTACCGGTGCTCGATCTCGGCGACGGTCAGGAACTCGGTCGGCTTGCCGAGCGCGTCACCGTAGGCGAGGCCGAAGAGTGAACCGGAGGCGCGCAGCGAAGAGGTGGGAGTCACGGCGGCCATGATGCCCGGCCGCCGCAACCCCGTCGGGCTCAGTCCCAGCAGAGGCAGAACGGGTGGCCGGCCGGGTCGGCGTAGACCCGGAAACCCTCGCCCTCGCCCGGCAGTCGCCGAGCCCCGAGCGCGAGTGCCGCCTTCTCCGCGCTCTCGATGTCGTCCACCGTCACATCCAGGTGGAACTGCTGAGGGCGCTCCGGATCCGGCCAGGCCGGTGCCCGGAGGTTGAGCGCCTGCTGGAAGGCGAGCCGCGGCTGGTGACCGGGCGGGCCGCCCAACACCACCCAGTCGTCCTCCATCTCACCCTCGGCGAGAGGCACGCCGAGCAGCTCGGCGTAGAACATCGCCAGCGCCCGCGGGTCCGGGCAGTCGATCACCACTGAACGCAGCTGTCCAATCATGAGCGTCATCCTGCCCACCGGATACGACAGGAAACCTCACACCTCGGCGAGCCGCCGGCCGGCGTCCCGGCACGCGGCGAGCACCGCCCGCGCGTACTCCGGGGTGGCACCGGCGAGACCGCAGGCCGGGGTGACCACCACCTGCTCGGCGAGTTGCCGACGGGGAAAGCCGAGGCGGTCCCAGACCTGGCGTACCCGGTCGGCGATCTGCGCGGACGTCGGCGCGCCACCGGCCGACGGCGGTCGGGTGGGCGCGGCCCCGGCCAGCAGTCCGAGGCCGGCGTCGAGCGCCTCGCCGAGCGGGTCCAGCTTGGTGACCAGATCCAGGTCGAGGGCGACCGCGACGGCGCCGGTGGAGCGGATCAGCTCCAGCGGCACGTCCGGGGCGCAGCAGTGCACGAGCGTCGGTACGCCGACCGCGTCGACGACCGTGCGCAGCAGCGCGGCGGCGTCCGCCCCGTCGACCGGCCGGTACGCGCCCAGCCCGCTCTCGGTCGGCACCCGCCCGGCCAACACGGTCGGCAACGACGGCTCGTCCAGTTGGAGCAGCACCGACGCCCGGGGCAGTCGCCGGGTCACCGCCGCGACGTGCGCGCGCAGCCCCTCGGCGAGGGAGCCGGTCAGATCGCGGACCGCGCCGGGGTCGCGCAGCATTCGGCCGCCGATCGGCAACTCCAGGGACGCGGCCAGCGTGAGTGGGCCGGCGGCCTGCACCTTGATCGGCCCGGTGTACTCCTCGGCCTGTTCGGCGAGCTGGTCCAGGTCACGTTCCATCAGGTCAGCGGCCCGGCGCAGGTCGCGGCCGGGGCGTGGGGCGACCCGCCAGCGTCCGGCGTACACCTCGACGGGCAGCTCGACCAGCAGCCCGGCGGACCGGCCGATCAGGTCCGCGCCGGGACCACGGGCCGGCAGCTCGGGCAGGTGGGGCAGCTCGGGAAGCTCACCGAGGACCACCCGCTGTGCCTCGCCGATGTCGGTGCCGGGCAGCGAACCAATTCCGGTTGCCGCGCCGGTCGGCCAGGGCCACGCCTGATCTGTCACGGGCGAAGGCTATCCCGCGAACACCGGGGCCGTGCGGTCAGCCGGTGATGGTCGCGGAGCCGAGGACCACGTCGCCGGCCGGGTCCGACCGGTACGCGACCACGGCCTGACCGGCGGCGACGCCGCGCACCGGCCGGCGCAGCTCGGCGTGCAGCAGGTCACCGTCGAGCGCGACGGTCGCCGGCACCACGTCGCCGTGGGCACGCAGTTGCACCTCGCACTCCACCGGCGCGTCCGGGCGCGCACCGCCGGTCCAGACCGGACGAACGGCCCGGACCTCGGACACCTCGAGCGCCTCGGCGGGGCCGACGGTCACGGTGTTGGTCTTCGGCGTGATGGAGAGCACATAACGCGGCCGTCCGTCGGCGGCCGGCCGGTCCAGGTGCAGGCCGCGCCGCTGCCCCACGGTGTACGCGTACGCGCCGCTGTGACTGCCGACCACCGCGCCGGTGCTGGCGTCCACGACGTCGCCGGGCGCCTCGCCGAGCCGGCCGGCGAGGAAGCCACGGGTGTCACCGTCGGCGATGAAGCAGATGTCGTGTGAGTCCGGCTTGTCGGCCACCGCCAGACCACGCTCGGCGGCCTCCGCGCGCACCTGCGCCTTTGTCGAGTCGCCCAACGGGAAGATCGACCGGTCCAGTTGCTCGCGGGTGAGCACGGCCAGCACGTACGACTGGTCCTTGGCGATGTCGACGCTGCGTCGCAGCAGCCCGTCCGGGCCGAGTCGGGCGTGGTGCCCGGTGACCACCGCGTCGAAGCCCAGGGCCACGGCCCGGTCCAGCACCGCCGCGAACTTGATCTTCTCGTTGCAGCGCAGGCAGGGGTTCGGCGTGCGCCCGGCGGCGTACTCGGCGACGAAGTCGTCCACCACGTCCTCGTGGAAACGGTCGGCCATGTCCCACACGTAGAACGGGATGCCGATCACGTCGGCGGCCCGCCGCGCGTCCCGGGAATCCTCCAGGGTGCAGCAGCCGCGCGCCCCGGTCCGATAGGTCTGTGGGTTACGGGCCAGCGCCAGGTGTACGCCTGTCACGTCGTGCCCGGCCGCCACCGCCCGCGCCGCCGCCACGGCCGAGTCGACCCCGCCCGACATAGCCGCCAGAACCTTCACCAGCGAACTCCCTTCCCCGTCCCCGCCACAACCCTATCCACCACCCCAACCCCACCCCACGCCCACACACCAACGCCCGTCACCCCCACCGTCGATCAAGGAGTTGTGGTGCCTGGAATGAGGTGGACGGCGGCCTTTGTCACCCACCACAACTCCTTGATCGACAAGGGCGGGGGGCGGGGGCGCGGGCGGGGGCGCGGGCGGGGGCGGGGGCGCGGGCGGGGGCGGGGGCGGTTAGCGGGGGGTGCGGAGGGCGGCGGCCCGGCGGGCTCGGTCCACCGCTGCCGGGAGGGCCGCGATGAGGGCGTCGACGTCGGCCTGAGTGCTCGTGTGACCGAGGGTGAAGCGCAGCGAGGAGCGGGCGCGGTCGTCGTCGGCGCCCATCGCCAGCAGGACGTGGGAGGGCTGGGCCACCCCTGCGGAGCAGGCCGACCCCGTCGAGCAGGCGATGCCCTGGGCGTCGAGCAACAGCAGCAGGGCGTCGCCCTCGCAGCCCGGGAAGGAGAAGTGCGCGTTGCCCGGCAAACGGTCGGTCGGCTCACCGTTGTAGATCACCTCGGGCACCGCCCGACGAACCCGCTCGACCAGGTCGTCGCGGAGTGCGGCCACCCGGGCCGCGTACTCCTGTTGGCCCTTCACCGCCGTCTCGACGGCGACCGCGAAGGCCACGATGCCGGCCGTGTCCAGGGTGCCGGAACGGATGTCACGTTCCTGGCCACCGCCGTGCAGCAGGGGCGTGGCCGGCACGTGCCGGGCGAGCAGCAACGCGCCCACTCCGGTCGGGCCACCCAGCTTGTGCCCGGTCACGGTCAGCGCGGCGACGCCGCTGGCGCCGAAGTCGACGGGCACCTGACCGACCGCCTGGATGGCGTCGGTGTGGAACGGCACCCCGTGCTCGGCGGCGACAGCGGCCAGCTCGGCGACCGGCTGGATGGTGCCCACCTCGTTGTTGGCCCACATCGCGGTAACGACGGCCACCCGGTCGGTGTGCGCGGCCAGCTCGGCGCGCAGGTCCTCCGGGTCGAGCCGACCGGCGGCGTCCACCGGCAGCCAACCGACCTCGGCCCCCTCGTGCTCGACGAGCCAGTCGACCGCGTCCAGCACCGCGTGGTGCTCGACGGAGCTGGAGACCACCCGACGGCGGCCCGGGGCGGCTCCCCGGCGGGCCCAGAAGATGCCCTTGACCGCGAGGTTGTCGCTCTCCGTGCCCCCACCCGTGAAGATCACCTCGGACGGCCGGGCGCCCAGCACCGCGGCCACCTTCTCGCGGGACTCTTCGACCCGGCGGCGGGCACGACGACCCGCCGCATGCAGGGAGGACGCGTTGCCGACCTCGCGGGCGGTAGCGACGTACGCCTCCAGTGCCTCATCGAGCATCGGAGTCGTCGCCGCGTGATCCAGGTAAGCCATCACCGACCAGCCTACGGCCGACACCGCGGCGCCCGGATGGCGGAGGGACCCAGTGCCGGAGCCGGGGTGGGAAATTCCACCCCGGCCCCGGCTGCGGCCCCGCTCAGGCGGGCACCGCGGTGACGACGATGTTGTCGCGGTACTTGCGCGCCTTGGCGTCGAACGGTCCGCCACAGGTGATCAGAGTCAGCCGGGGCTTGCCGTCCCGGGCGAAGTACCGGTCCAACGGAATCTTGGTCTTCGCGTACTCCTCCCGGGCGACCACCCGGTACCGCCGGGCCGTGCCGTCGCTGCCGGTCACGGTCAGGGTGTCGTTCTGGTCGAGTTCACGGAGTCGGAAGAACGCGCCCCTGCCCTGCTTGGCGCTGTCCACGTGACCGGCGACGACCACCGAGCCAGCGGTTGCCTCCAGGCCGGGTCCGTAGCGGTACCACCCGATCTGGTCGACGCTCGGCGGCACCTCGAACTCGTTCGTCCGCTCGTTGATGCCGACCGCGTTGACGGTGGCGGTGACGTCGATCCCCGGGATCACCAGCCGTACCGGCGGGATGATCGCCGCGTCGGCCGGAAGCTCACCGGCGGTGACCGGCACCGAGGGGGCGCTGGCGGTGGCCGCTGGGGTGCTGGCCAGCGTGCTCGCCTCCTCGGCACCCACGTTCCCCGCCGGTTGGGCACCGCACGCCACCACGGCGGCGACGGTGAGCGCGGCAACGCCGGCGGCCAGGGCCGCCAGCGCGCCGCGGTTGCGCACCGTCACCTGCGACCGGTCCGTGCGGTCGCCATCCGCACACCACCGACCAACAGCAGGAGTACGCCGGCACCGGTGAGCACGTACCACCAGGTGTCCACGCCGGTGCCGGCCTGACCGCCGTCACCGCTGGGCACGCCGCCCGGGGCGGAGTGCAGGCCGGTGATGGTCTGCGCCACCACGCCGAGCGTCTTGCCCTCGGCGGAGCCGATCGCGTAGACGATCGTCGCGGTGCCCTCCTTGAGGTTGAGGTCCGCCGGGCCGATGGCCACGGTGTCGGTGCCGGCGAGCACCACGTCCGCCTTGACGCTGCCCGCGGCGACGTCGCCCTTGGCCTCGTTCGGGTTGGTGAGGCCCTCGAAGACCGGGGTGCCACCGGCGCGTACGTCCACCTCGGGGGCGGCGGCGGTGTGCCGGACGATGAGCCGGGCCTTGCCGGCGGCGACCTTCGAGACGTCGTTCACGAACGGGGTGATCTTCGGCTGGCCGGCGGCGTCGAGGTGGGCCGCGATGCTGATGTTCGCGCCGCCCGGGACGGCCGCGTTGTCGACCTTGAGGATCGCGCTGCCGATCGGCTCGCCCGGCTTGGTGAGCGCGATGTCGTAGTCGCCCTCCTCCAGGTTCAGCGGGCCGGCCACGTCACCGGGCTTGAAGTTGTCGAGCGTCTTCTTACCGTTGACGTAGACGTCGACCGGGGTGTCCGGGATGCCGTGCACGACGGAGACCTTCGACGTTGCGGCGTACGCGGGGGTGGCGCTGAGTGCGCCGACTCCGGCGAAGGCCAACGCGGCGACCGCGCCGCCCGCCGCGACCCGACGGAAGTACGAGAGCTGCATGTCTGCCTCCTGGTGATTGGTGCTGATTCGTCAGGCCTGGCTTGCAGAACTGGTTACGCCGCCGTCCGGACGGGCGGATGCGGATCGGAGGGACTTTTCTTCTTCCGCCCCGACTGCATCCGAACCGGGGTCGCGAGACGAATAGCTGCTGAGATGACATCGACCGGGAGAGTGGGGCGGAGACTGTGGCAGCTACAGTCGGGCATGCCCCATCGAAGGCGAGCCGCCCGATGACGGCCCCGCACGAGGAACCGGACCCCCCGGTGGACGACCTCGACCTCCGCTTCCGCGCGGGCGACGACGTGGCGCTGCGCGAGGCGTACGACCGGTACGGTCGGGCCGTGTTCCACCTGGCCACCTCGATGCTGGCCAACCGCGCCGACGCCGAGGACGTCACCCAGGCGACGTTCGTCGCCGCGTGGCTGGGTCGGGACACCTTCGATCCGGCCAAGGGATCGCTGATCGGCTGGCTGCTCGGCATCGGCCGGCGCAAGGTGATCGACCGGATGCGCGCCTCCGCCCGGGAGACCCGGGTGGTGGAGACGGTCCGGCAACTGCCGGAGCCGACAGCGGCCGACCCGGACCCGGACCGCGTGGTGGACCGGTTGGTGATCGCCGACGAGATGGCTCGTCTCCCGGACGACCAGCGGCGGATGCTGGAGTTGGCCTTCTACGACGATCTGACACACCAGCAGATAGCCACGGTGACCGGAGTGCCGTTGGGCACCGTGAAGAGCCACATCCGGCGCGGCATGGCGAGCTTGAAACGCAGATGGGAGGTGGACGGTGCAGCACCTGGGCCACGAGCGGCTGGTCTTTCTGGCGCTCGGTGAGAGCGAGGCGGACAACGGGGAGAGCACCCACCTCGGCACCTGCGCGCTCTGCCGGGCGGAGGTGTCGACCCTCCAGCAGGTGGCCGGCCTCGGCACCGAGACGCAGGGTCTGGCCGACCTGCCCGACCCGCCGGAGCACGTCTGGCAGGGCATCGCCGCCCAGGTCAGGGCGGCGGAGGCCGAGCCGTCACCGATCGAGGCACGTCCGCGGCAGCTCCCCGGGCAAGCCGTCGGCACCCGGGCCGAGCCGATCAACCACACGCCGATCGGGCAGGCCACCGAAACGGCCGCACCGTCCACCGACACGACGGGTGAGCGCCCCACCGGCACGGCCGCACCGTCCACCGGCACGACCGGCGAGCCGACAGTCATCCGGCTGGATCCGGCGCGGCGATCTCGCCGGGGGGCCGGCTGGTCGCGCTGGGCGGCCACCGCCGTCACCGCGGCAGCCGCTGCGGCGGTGGGTGTGCTGGGCACGGTCTCGGTGCTGCGGCCGGACGACCCGGCGCCCACTCCGACGCCTGTGGTGGTGGCGAGCGCGCCGCTGGCGGCGTACGGATCGACGCCCCCGGCGGCCAAGGGTGACGCCCGGGTTCTGCGGGACGGCCAACTACATCTGCATGTGGCGAATCTCCCGCGCGTCCCGGGGTACTACGAGGTCTGGCTCATCAACCCGACGACGATGAAGATGTTTTCGGTCGGCACCCTGGGTGGAGGCGCGGATGCTCTGCTACCCCTGCCCCCGAATGTCGACCTCAAGAGCTATTCGGTGGTCGACGTCTCCGCCGAGCAGTACGACAACAACACCGCCCATTCCGGCGACAGCCTGCTGAGGGGCACCCTGACGGGCTGATCGGCGGGCCGGTTCAGCTCCCCGGCCCGCCGATCAGCTCCCATCGAGAGACAGTGGCCGCCCCCGTCGGGGGCGGCCACCGGTCTCAGCGCGGGGTCACTTGCGCTTGCGGATCTCCTCGGCGGCCTGCGGGACGATCTTGAACAGGTCGCCCACCACGCCGAAGTCGGCCAGCTCGAAGATCGGCGCCTCGCCGTCCTTGTTGACCGCGACGATGGTCTTCGAGGTCTGCATGCCGGCCCGGTGCTGGATGGCACCGGAGATGCCGAGCGCGACGTAGAGCTGCGGGGAGACCGTCTTGCCGGTCTGACCCACCTGGAACTGGTGCGGGTAGAAGCCGGAGTCGACGGCCGCGCGGGACGCGCCGACGGCGCCGCCGAGCAGGTCGGCCAACTCCTCGACCAGCTTGAAGTTGTCGGCGTTGCCGACACCGCGACCACCGGAGACCACCACGCCGGCCTCGGTCAGCTCGGGCCGGGAGCCCTTCTGCTCGGCGACCCGCTCGACGACCCTGGCCAGCTTGTCGGTGTCGGTGACCGACACGGTGAGCTGCTCGATCGTCGGGGTGGCCGCCGCCGGGGCGGGGGTGACCGAGTTGGGCCGGACGGTGACCAGCGGCAGGCCCTTGGTGACCTTGGACTTGACGATGGTGGAGCCGGCGAATGCGATCTGGGTCGCGGTGCCGTCGGCGTCGAGGCCGACCACGTCGGTCAGGATGCCGTTGTCCAGCTTGACGGCGAGCCGGGCGGCGATCTCCTTGCCCTCCTGGGCGGAGGCCAACAGCACGGCGACCGGCTGCACCCGCTGGACCAGCTCGGCCAGCACGCTGGCCTTGGGGGCCACCAGGTAGCCGTCGATCTCGTCACCCTCGGCGGCGTAGATCTTCTCCGCGCCGTACTCGCCCAGTTTGCCGCTCAGCGCCTCGGCGGCGCCGGCGCCGCCGAGCACCACCGCGCTCGGGGTGCCCAGCTCACGGGCGATGGTGAGCATTTCCAGGGTGACCTTCTTGACGCCGAATTCCTTCGTGGCTTCGACGACGACGAGAACCTCAGACATGTCGGAACCCCCTCTCACACGAACTTCTCGGTGGCGAGGAACTCGACCAGCTTGACGCCGCCCTCGCCCTCATCGGTGATCTTGGCGCCACCGGAGCGCGGGGGGCGCTTGGTGTGCTCGACGACGGCGCTGGTGGCCCCGTCGAAGCCCACCTCGGTGGGCGCGACACCCAGGTCGGCCAGGGAGAACGTCTGCACCGGCTTCTTCTTGGCGGCCATGATGCCCTTGAAGGAGGGGTAGCGCGGCTCGTTGATCGTGTCCCAGACGGAGACCACGGCCGGAGTGGCGGCGGTGACCACCTCGTAGCCCTCCTCGGTCTGCCGCTCCACGGTCAACGTGCCGCCGTCGACGGTGAGCTTGCGGGCGCCGGTGAGCGCCGCGACGCCCAGCCGCTCGGCGATCATGTGCGGCATGACCTGGACCCGACCGTCGGTGGACTCGGCGCCGCAGATCACCAGGTCGGCGTTCAATTGACCGAGAGCGGCGGCGAGCACCTTCGAGGTGGCGACGGCGCAGGAACCGTGCAGGGCGTCGTCCAGCACGTGCACGGCCTTGTCCGGACCCATGGAGAGCGCCTTGCGGATCGACTCGGTCGCCCGGTCCGGACCCATGGTCAGGATGGTGACCTCGCCGCCGTGCGCCTCCTTGATCTTCAGCGCCTCCTCGATGGCGTACTCGTCCATCTCGTTGATCACGTTGTTCGCCGAACCGCGGTCGACGGTGTTGTCGTCATTGCGCAGGTTGCGGTCCGCGCCCGAATCAGGCACCTGCTTGACGAGTACGACGATATTCATCGCGCTTCGACGACCCTCCTGTGTGGTGATGCGATTCGCTCGCCCGGTCTGGGGCGCAGCGTCGCGCGTCGGTCGACGCCAGGTCAACCGCGGGCTGCTGTGCAGTTGCCCACGACGCAATGTTACCTGTCGGTAGCTTGCGCTCCCCGGGGCACTCGGAGTGACACAGCTCACCGCGGGGCGGACGGTCAGGCCGGGTCGGCCAACGCGCCCCGGATCTGGTCGATGGCCGCCGCCTCGGCGGGCGCCACCCCGGCGTGCGCCCGGGCCACCCGGTCCGCCGCACCCAACACCACCGAGCGGTACGCCTCCACGTCCTGCGGTGACTTGTCCCGCAGGATCCGCACCGCGTGCCGCAGCGCCGGCAGCACCACCGACTCGATCTCCAACTGCGAGTCCCGGGGAATCCGCGGCAGCGGACCGGTGGTGAGCGCCTCCTTGACCGTCCCGCTGGCGTTGGCGAGTGCGCTGGACGCGGCGACGCTCTCCCGGATCACCCCCAGCACCCCCGGGTCGGCGTTGGACACCAGGAAGACGGCACCGAAGGCGCCGGTCTTGAGGATCGAACGCTCCTCGTCCGTCAACCGCTGCTCCATGATCACGGAGTGTAGACGTACGGGGTGGTGGTGGTGACCGCGACGAGGCCGAGCCGCTGGAGGATCGGCCGACTGTCCTCGGAGCAGTCGACCTGCATGAGCGTCCGACCTCGCTGCTCGGCCAGTCGCGCCCGGTAGTTGACCAACGCCCGGTAGATGCCCCTGCGCCGCCACTGCGGCAGGGTCGAGCCGCCCCACAGGGTGGCGAAGCCGGTGTTCGCCGGGAAGCGCACCCAACCGGCGCTCACCACCGTGTCGTCCGCCTCGGCCACCACGACGGTGATCGAGTTCGGGTCGGCGTCGATCTCCTTGCCCAGACCCGTGACGAGGTGCGAACGGTCCTCCTGCCAGACCTCCTCCTCCATGGCGGCGATCCGCTCCAGGTCGGCGCGGGAGGACACCTCACGCAGGCGTACCCCCTCGGGGGTGACCGGCAGCGCGGCGGCCAGCGGGGCGACCGGCCCGACCACGACGGTCTCCCGGTCCTCCGGCACGAAGCCGGCCGCGCGCAGCCGGTCCGCCAGGTCCGCCGGTTCGTCGTGCTCGTTGAGCTTCCACTCGACCGACTGGCCGCGCTCGCGGAACAGGGCGACCTGCCGGGCGATCAGCTCGTCCAGCGCGCCCCCGGTGAGTCCGCCCAGGTCGCGGTAGGTGAGGAAGCCGCCGGCGTCGAGCCCGACGATGCGGACCAACGGACCGTCCCGCTCCACCGTCACCCCGGCCGGAACCGGGTCGGGGATCTCCGGGCGGAGCTGGTTGTCGTAGGCGGCACGCAGGGTCGACACGTCGAGATCAGTCACCGAGTCAGGCTAAGCGGGATGGGAAGCGGATATTCTCCCCCCGTGTGGGCGGCGATCAGGCGATGGTTCGACCCGGCAGAGCTGGGCACGGTCGGTGAACCGCCGGACTACCGCTTCTCGCTGGCCAACGAACGGACCTTCCTCGCCTGGCTGCGCACCGGGTTGGCGCTGGTCGGCGGCGGGTTGGCCGCCGCGCAGTTCCTGCCGCCGCTGCCGATGAGCCACCTGCGGGAGGTGATCGCGGTGGCGCTGCTGCTGCTCGGCGGGGCGGTCGCGATCCGCGCCGTGGACCACTGGGCGCGTACCGAGCGGGCCATCCGGCTCGGTCAGGAGCTGCCCGCGTCCCGGTTTCCCGCCATCCTGGCCCTGGCCGTGGGCGCCGGGGCGGTGCTGCTGGTGATCGCCGTCCTGGTCCGGGCTGTCGGCGGGCGGTGAGCACCGGACGCGACGCCGGGCTGCAACCCGAGCGCACCCGTCTGGCCTGGCGACGCACCCTGCTCACGCTGACTGTGGTGACCGCGCTCGCCGTCCGGTTGGCGTCGGCGGGCGGCCCGGCCGGGGCGCTGATCGCCGGCGTCGCCGTGCTGGTCTGGGGCACCCTGCTGGTGCTCTGCTGGCCGCGCGGCACCGGCACCGGCCCGGCCCGCACCGGCGGTCGGACACTGCCGCTGGTCGCGGTGGGCACCGTGGGGCTCGCGCTACTGGGAGTGCTGCTGGTGCTTCGCGGACTGTGGTGACGAGCCTCGGTGCGCCATGATGGGTGGATGGCCCGGCTGTACGTTCTCCTCTTCCTGGCGCAGATTGTCCTCGCCGTCTGCGCGCTGATCAGTTGCCTCTCCGCCGAGGAGGGTCAGATCCGCGCCCTCCCCCGGATCGCCTGGGTGCTGATCATCCTGTTCTTCCCGCTGGTCGGCTCGATCGCCTGGTTCGTCGCGGGCCGGGAGCCCAGCCCCGGCGCCCGCAAGAGCTGGCCCGGCGGTGCCGGTTCGCCCCAGCGGCAGCGCCCCCGGCCGGTCGCCCCCGACGACGATCCGGAGTTCCTCCGCTCCGTGCAGGATCGCGCCCAGCAGCAGGACCAGGAGCTGTTCCGCCGCTGGGAGGAGGACCTGCGCCGACGCGAGGACGACCTGCGGCGGCACGACGGTGAGCCGCCCCGCGAGGGGGACCGGCCGGAGGTGTGAGGCTCAGACTCGACGCCTGAGCGCGCGCACCGCCAACGGCGCGAAGATCACCGCGATGCCGAAGCCCCAGAGCAGCGTCTGGAGGACCGGACCGGCCACCGGCCCACTGACCAGGAGCCCGCGCAGCGCGTCGGCCACCACGGTCACCGGGTTGAGCTCCACCCACCTCTGCAACCAGCTCGGCATCTGGTCGGTGGGTACGAAGATGTTGCTGGTGAACGTCAGCGGGAAGATCACCGTGAAGCCGAAGATCTGCACCTTGTCCGGTTCGCTGACCAGCACGCCGACCAGCACCGAGATCCACGACGCGGCCAACGTGAACGCCAGCAGCAGCGCGAACGCCCCGACCACCCCGAGCAGCCCGTTGCCGACCCGGAAACCGAGAATCGACCCCACACCCAGCAGCAGCGCGATCGACCAGGCCTGCTTGACGGTGTCGGCGAGGATCCGGCCGGCCAACGGCGCCCACCGGGCGATGGGCAGCGCCCGCAGACGGTCGAACACGCCCTTCGTCAGGTCGTTGTTCAACCCGAACCCGGTCGTCATCGTGGCGAACAGCGCGTTCTGCACCATGATGCCGGGCAGCATGAAGGTGAGATACTCACCCGACGACCCGGCGATGGCGGTGCCGAACACATAGGTGAACAGCAGCACGAACATGACCGGTTGGATGCTCAGGTCGAGCAGTTCCATCGGGTTGTGCTTGATCTGTACCAGGCTGCGCCAGGCCAGCGTGACGGTGTGCCGGACGCCCGCGACCGGGCTGACCCGGCGAGTCGGCGCCAGCGGAGCGGGGATGGTGGCGGCGGTCATGCCGGGGTCCTTTCCAGATCGGTGGCGGCCGGCGAGTCCTCGGCCCGGTGGCCGGTGAGCGAGAGGAAGACCTCGTCCAGGCTGGCGCCGCGCAGTGCCAGCTCGGCGACCGCGATCTCGGCGGCGTCGAGGCGTCTGACCACTGCGGGCAGGACGCCGGGATCGTTCACGGCGACGGTGACGGCGCTCTGGGCCACCTCGGGGATCGCACCGGACACCTCGCCGACGATGGCGGTCACGATGCCCAGGTCGCTGCCGTCCGCCGGCCGCACGGTGAGGGTCTGACCACCGGTCTTGGACTTCAGCTCCTCCGGCGTGCCCTGGGCGATCACCCGGCCGTGGTCGACGACGGCGATCTCGCCGGCGAGCTGGTCGGCCTCCTCCAGATACTGGGTGGTGAGCAGCACCGTCACGCCGTCGGAGACCAGAGTGCGGACGATGTCCCACAGGTCGTTGCGGCTGCGCGGGTCCAGGCCGGTGGTCGGCTCGTCCAGGAAGAGCACCTGCGGCCGGCCGACCAGACTGGCGGCGAGGTCCAACCGGCGTCGCATCCCACCGGAGAAGGTCTTGGCGGCCCGGTCGGCGGCGTCGCTGAGGTCGAAGTCGGCGAGGAGTCGGCGGGCGCGCTGTCGGGCGTCGGACCTGCTCAGGCCGAGCAGCCGACCGATCAGCAGCAGGTTCTCCACGCCGGTCAGGGTCTCGTCGACCGAGGCGTACTGGCCGGTCAGACCGATCAGCTGACGCACCTGGTGCGCGTCGCGCACGACGTCGAAGCCACCCACCATGGCGTGCCCCTCGTCGGCCCGCAGCAGGGTGGCGAGCACCCGCACGGCGGTGGTCTTGCCGGCGCCGTTCGGCCCGAGCAGACCGAAGACGGTCCCGGTCGGAACCTCCAGATCAACTCCGGCGAGGGCGGTGGTGGCGCCGAAACGCCGCACCAGGCCCTCGGCGCGGATCGCGTGGTCCATCGCAACTCCTGTCGTCGGGCGACAGGTTGACGTCCCGCCGTTCCCGCGCTGACGTTACGACGACCGGAGCTAACTTTCCGTGTATTTAGCTGCGGGAAGACGCCGCGCCGCCGCCGCCCGCGAGGGACGACGGCGGCGGCGGGTGCGCCTCAGGCCAGGTTCGACGACCGGGGGTACGCGTCGGTCGGGTCGGTGAGCACGTTGACCAGGTACGGCACTCCGGCGTCGAACGCCCGCTGGAGGGCCGGACCCAGGTCGGCCGCCTTGGCGACCGTCTCCCCCGCCCCACCGAGCGCGCTGACCACCGTGTCGTAGCGCAACTCCGGTTGGAGGTCGGCGGCCACGTCGTAGCCGTACATGGCCCGCATCGGGTGCTTCTCCAGCCCCCAGATGCCGTTGTTGCCGACGACGATCACCACCGGCAACTTCTGGCGGACCAGCGACTCGACGTCCATCAGCGAGAAGCCGGCGGCGCCGTCTCCCATCAGCACGCAGATCTGCCGGTCCGGGTGACTGACCCGGGCGCCCATCGCGTAGCCCATGCCGGTGCCCAGGCAGCCGTACGGGCCCGGGTCCAGCCAGGTGCCGGGCTGGGCCGGCTCGAGGTACCGCCCGGCGTACGACACGAAGTCGCCGCCGTCGCCGATGGTGATGGCGTCCGGGTCCAGCACCCGACGCAGCTCGCCGTAGATCCGGGCGGGGCGGATCGGGTCGGTCTCGGCGGCCATCTCGGCGGCGTCCCGGGCCTTGGCCGCGTCCTCGGCCACGCGCAGGTCGGCGATCCAGTCGGTGTGGTCGGCCCGGTCCCCGGAGTGGTCGGCCAGCGCGGAGAGGATCAGGCGCAGGTCGCCGGCGGGGGCGGCGGCCGGCTGCACGTGCGAGGCCCGCTGGCTGGGCGCGTCGACGATGTGCACCACCTTGGCGTCGCCGAAGTCCCCGAAGCTGAGCCGGAAGTCCAGGGGGGTGCCGACCACCACCACCACGTCGGCGCCGGAGAGCGCTGCCCGACGGGCCTTGGCGAACGCGAGCGGGTGCGTGGGCGGGAGTGAGCCGCGGCCCATGCCGTTGGTGAAGACCGGCACCTGCAACGCCTCGGCCGCCTCGCGTAGTGCGGCGATCGCGTCGCCCGCGTACACGTCGGAGCCGGCGATGATGACCGGTCGCTGTGCCCCGGCGATGAGCATCGCGGCGCGGCCGACCTCCTCCGGGTCCGGCACGACCGGGTCGACGCCGGAGGCGGTGGGCTGGTCGACCTCGGCGACCGAGAAGATCGTCTCCAGCGGGAAGTCGAGGAAGGCCGGACCACGGTGCGGGGTGAGCGCGGCGGTGAGCGCGGCACCCACCGCACGCGGGATGTCGTCGGTGCTGAACACCGTCTCGGCGTGCTTGGTGACCGGGGTGACCAGCGGCAGGTGGTCCATCTCCTGGAGGCTGCCGGAGCCCCAGCGGAACGCGGGCGCGCGGCCGCCGAGCACCAGCACCGGGGAGGCGTTGAAGAACGCGCTGGTCATGCCGGAGATGCCGTTGGTGACACCGGGTCCGGCGGTGAGCACCGCGAGGCCGGGCCGGCGCTGCAACTTGGCGACCGCCTCGGCGGCGAACACGGCGGACTGCTCGTGCCGGACGTCGTAGATCGGGAAGTCGGTCTTGTACGCGGCATCGTAGAGCGGGAAGACGTGCCCGCCGGAGAGTGTGAACATCTCCCGTACGCCGTGCGCGCGTAGGGCCGCGAGCGCCAGCTCGCCGCCGTGACCCTCGATCCGCTCCGTCATGTCGCTCCCATCGTCCGTGGCCGGGATCACAGGTTACCGGCCAGTCACTTGGCCGTCCGACAGTGGTCCCGGCCGGTGGACGCTACCGAGGTCAGGGGGCGGTTGGAGGGTGGACCGACGGGTCAGCGGCCGGTGAAGTCCGGCTTGCGCTTCTCGACGAAGGCCGCCATGCCCTCGCGCCGGTCGTCGGTGGCGAACAGCGCCGCGAAGAGCTGACTCTCCCAGGCCAGGCCGGAGTTCAGGTCCATGTCCAGGCCGCCGTCGACCGCCAGCTTCGCCGCGCGCAGCGCCTGCGCCGGCCCGTTCAGGTACGGGGTGACCAGCGCGACAGCCGTGTCGTACACCTCGGCGGCCGGGGCGACCCGATCGGCGAGGCCGATCCGCAGCGCCTCCTGCGCGTCCACCATCCGCCCCGACATGATCAGGTCCTTGGCGCGGGCCGGGCCGATCAGGCGGGCCAGCCGCTGGGTGCCGCCCGCGCCGGGGATGATGCCCAGCTTGATCTCCGGTTGGCCGAGCTTGGCGTCCTCGGCGACCACCCGCCAGTCGCAGGCCAACGCCAGTTCGCAGCCGCCACCGAGGGCGTACCCGGTGATCGCGGCGACCACCGGCTTCGGGATCCGGGCGATCGCACCCAGAGCGCTGGACAGGTTCACGGCCCGATCGGCCATGTCGACATAGGACATCTCGGCCATCTGCTTGATGTCCGCACCGGCGGCGAAGACCTTCTCCCCGCCGTACACGATGACGGCGCGGACCTCGGGGTCGGCGGTGGCCGCCGCGGCGGCGGCGCGCAACTCCTCCTGCACCTGGGTGTTGAGCGCGTTCATCGGCGGCCGCTCCAGCCGGATCGTGCCGATGCCGTCAGTGGTCTCCAGCCGAACGAACTCGCCCACACTGCCCTCACTTCCTCGTCGAAGTCGCGTGCCAACCTTACGACCCGGCTCGTTTGGGTAAGTAGTGTGGTGTCAGCCCCGTGGGCGGGAGTCCAGACATGGTCACGTATTACGACGACAGGTCGGTGCAGGTCACCTCCACCACCTTCCGAGCCGACGGCCGCAGCTACGCGCTCACCGACATCACCATGATCTGGCACCGCCGCGGCAGCCGTTCCTGGCGCGTCCTGGTGGGGCGTGGCGCGATCGGCGCCGCCCTCGCCGGTCCGCTGGTCGCGGCGGTCCTCGGCATCGGCGTGGCCATCTGGCTGCACCGCTCACCCACCGTGACGATCGCGATCGTCGGCGCGTCGGTGCTGGTCGGGCTTGCCGTCGGGCCGGTCGCCGACTTCCTCTTCGAGCACCTGGACCGCTCGTACGCCCGGGGCAGCCGCCAACTGGAGATCTGGGCCCGCTGGCGCGGCCAGCCGGTGCGGCTGCTGCGCACCGGCGACGCGTTGCGTTTCGGGCAGATCTACCGGGCGGTGCAGCGCGCGGTCGAGCACAGCCAACCGGCCCGCCCCGGCACCCGTCGCTAGCGGTCTGCCAATCGTGGACAGTCTCCGTCAGCCGCTGACGGAGAACCGTCCACGTTTGCCGAGGCGCGGGTTGCCTGCCGGTGGTTAGGCTTAGTGATGACCCTCTATTACCGGGACGACGCGGTGCAGGTGACCTCCGAGTCGATCCGGGCGGGTGGTCACGTGATCGCCCTGTCCGACGTGACGTTCGTCTGGCACTCCCGGGGGCAGAAGACTCTCGCCGTCCGCGGTCGCGTGCTGGGGCGTGGCGTCCTGGTGCTGCTGCTCTCGCTGCCGCCGTTGGTCGCCGTGGTCTGCGTGCTCTCACTCGCGTGGTCCGCGCAGGACCGGGGCAACTGGAAGCTGGCGCTGATCATCCTCGCCGCCTGCGCCGTCGGGGCGGTGGTGGCCCTGCCGTTCCTGGAGATCCCCCTCGGCTGGCTGGACCGCTCCTACGAGCGCGGCAGCCACGTGCACGAGCTGTGGGTGCAGCACCACGGCCGGGAGGACCTGCTGGTGCGCACCCCGGACGCGCTACGGTTCGGGCAGATCTACCGGGCCGTGCAGCGCGCCGTCGAACAGCAGGGAGACCATCGATGACCACCCGCCGCGGCGAGGCCGTCGCCCTGGCCGGCCTGCTCGCCGCGGCCGGCGTCACCCACCTGGTACGCCCCGGCTTCTACGACCCGATCGTGCCGGGCGCGTTGCCCGGTCCGGCCCGCTTCTGGACGTACGCCAGCGGGGTGGCCGAACTCGCGGTGGCGGCGGCGGTCGCGAACCCGGGGACCCGGCGGGCCGGCGGTCGGGCCGCCGCCGCGCTCTTCGTCGCCGTCCTGCCGGCGAACGTGAAGATGGCCGTGGACTGGCGGCACCGACGCCCGACGGAGCGGGCCATCGCGTACGGCCGCGTGCCGTTGCAGGCGCCGCTGGTCTGGTGGGCGCTGCGGGTGGCCCGCGCCGACACCGCCGGCCGACCTTCACGCTGACCGGCTCCGTCAGGCGGTTGCGGCGCGGCCGACGCACACTTGGTCCCATGGCGATTCCCCTCCCCACCCCGACCGCCGTTGTCGGTCTGACCCGCTTCGCTCTCGACCAGGCGCTCGGCTCGGCCGCCTCGATGGCCGCCGTGCCCGCCCGCGCGTTCGCGGTGCTGGACGGGGTGGAGGCGTTGCTGGCCCGGATCAACGGCGTGGTGGACCGGATCGAGACGACCCTGGACCGGACCGACCAGGTGCTCACCGACGCCGAGGCGGCGGTCCGCGAGGTGGCCGTCATCAGCGCCGCCGCGACCACCGCCATCGACACGGCCACCGAGGTGGCGACGGCCGCCGCCGTGGTGGTCGCCGAAGCCGACCGGGTGTCCCGGTCGGCCGGCTCGGTGGTCGCCGAGGCCGACAGGGTGGCCGGCCGGGCCGCCGCCACCGTGGGCACCGCGACGGAGGCCGCGGCCACCGCCGCCGAGTTGCTGGCGGCGTACGAGCCCGCGTTGCGCCGGGCCGCGCCGATGGCGCGGACGTTCGTCGAGGAACTGAGCCACGAGGAGATCAGCGCGGCGATCCACCTGATCGACGAGTTGCCCAAGCTCAGGGAGCACCTGACGGCCGACATCCTGCCGATCCTCGCCACCCTGGACCGGGTCGGGCCGGACCTGCACGACCTGCTGGACGTGACCCGCGACCTCAAGCTCGCCGTGGCCGGCATCCCCGGGCTGGGCATGCTGCGTCGACGCGGCGAAAAGCTCAGCGACGAACCCGTCGGCTGAACCCTCCCCCGCGGGCGTGGGGGATCAGCATGCGCAGGTGATCGTCGCGGTTGGCGCGGTCAGGTCGTCGACGGGGCGCCGGGTCAACCCGGTCTCCGTCACCACCGGCAGCCCCTCCCGCACCCAGTACTCGAACCCGCCGAGCATCTCCTTCACCGGGTAGCCGAGCCGGGCGAACTCCAGCGCCGCGCGGGTCGCGCCGTTGCAGCCCGGACCCCAGCAGTAGGTCACCACCGCCGAGCCTGGCGGGACCAGGTCCGCTGCCCGGCTCGCGATCTCGGCGGTGGGCAGGTGTACCGCGCCGGGAAGGTGCCCCTGCGCCCAGGCGGCCGCGCCCCGGGAGTCGACGACCACCAGGCCCGGGGCACGGGCCGACAGGTCGGCGTGCACGTCACTGACGTCGGTCTCGACGCTGAGCCGATTGTGGAAGTGGGCGGCGGCGGTGGCCGGATCGGCCGGCGGAACGGCGAACGTGAAGGTCATGCACCGATCCTCGCCGGCACGCCACCTCGGGACGAGCGGCGCGAACGACGTCCTGCGCTAACATCTCGCCATGCCGACCCGGGCCAACACCACCGGCTCGCGCCCGCTGTCGACGCCCCGACGGCCGGCGGGCGGGCACCGCGTCGCCGTGCTCGCGTACCCGGGGATGTCGGTGTTCGAGACCGGCATCGTCACCGAGGTGTTCGGGCTGCCCCGACCCGAGTTCGACGTCGACTGGTACGACCTGGTGGTCTGCGCCGAGCGGGCGGGGCCGGTGCCGGTGGTCGGTGGGGCGAGCCTGCACACCCCGTACGGCCTGGCCGAGCTTGCGGAGGCGCGGACGGTGATCGTGCCCGGCGTGCCGGACGTGACCGGTGACCCGTCGCCCGAGCTGGTGACCGCGCTGCGCCGTGCGCACCAACGCGGTACCCGCATCATGTCGATCTGCTCCGGCGCGTTCGCGCTGGCCGGGGCGGGGCTGCTGGACGGTCGGCGGGCCACCACCCACTGGCGGTACGCGGAGCTGCTGGCGCGTCGTTACCCGCGGGTCGAGGTGGACCCGGACGTGCTCTACCTCGACGACGGTGACCTGCTCACCAGCGCCGGCAGCGCCGCTGGGCTGGACCTCTGCGTGCACGTCATCCGGCGTGACCACGGCGCGGCGATCGCCAACGCGGTCGCCCGACGGCTGGTGATCCCCCCGCACCGCGACGGCGGGCAGGCCCAGTTCGTCGAGGCACCGGTGCCCGCCGACCCGGACGACGACCGGATCGCGGGCAGCATCGACTGGGCCCTCGCCCATCTCGCCGAACCGCTGAGCGTGGCCCAGCTCGCCGGGCGGGCGCACATGTCGTCCCGCACCTACCTGCGGCACTTCGCCCGGGCCACCGGGACCAGCCCGATCCGTTGGCTGATCGACCAGCGGGTACGCGCCAGCCTCACCCTGCTGGAGGAGACGGACGCCCCGGTCGAGCAGGTCGCCCGGACCGTGGGCTTCGACACGCCGGTCACCTACCGCCACCACTTCGGCCGGGTCATGCTGACCTCGCCGTCGGCGTACCGCCGGGCCTTCCGAACCGGCGCGGGCCAGCCGGCGTAGCGCGGACGCGCTCAGGCCGACGTAGCGCGGACCCGCTCAGGCTGGCGCGTACAGCTCGTCGATCTCGGCGCGTTGCGGCAGCGCCACCGAGGCGCCGAGCTTGCGGACGCAGGCCGCGCCGGCCGCCGACGCCCAGCGCACCGCGTCGACCAGGTCGCGTCCCTCGCCCCAGCCGACGGCCAGCGCGGCGGTGAACGCGTCACCGGCGGCGGTGGAGTCGACCACGTCGACCCGTACCGCCGGCACGTGCACGTCGGTGCCGTCGCGGTCGACGTACCGGGCACCCTCGCCGCCGAGTGTGAGCACGGCCCGGGGGGTCAGGTCGAGCAGCGCCCGGGGGTCCTCCCGGCCACGGCCGGTGAGCGCCTGCGCCTCGCCCTCGTTGACGACGAGCACGTCCACGGCGGCGAGCAGCTCGGGCGGTAGGTCCCGGGCCGGGGCGGCGTTGAGGATGACCCGGGTGCCGGCGGCGCGGGCGGCAACCGCGGCGGCCGTCACGGTCCGCACCGGGATCTCCAGTTGGGCGACCAGCACGTCCGCCGCGCGCACCGTGGCCAGGTCCTCCTCGGTGAGGTCGACCAGGGCGTCGTTGGCGCCGGGGGTCACCATGATGGCGTTCTCACCCTGGGCGTTGACCATGACCAGCGCGACGCCGGAGGTGCCGTAGACCACGCGCAGCTGGCTGGTGTCCACGCCGGCGGCAGTGATGCGGGCCTTCAGGGTGACGCCGAAGGCGTCCGAGCCGATCGCGCCGAGGAACGCGCAGGAGGCGCCGGCCCGGACGGCGGCGATGGCCTGGTTGGCGCCCTTGCCGCCGGGCACCATCACGAAGTCGGTGCCGAGGGTGGTCTCACCCACCCGGGGCAGCGCGGGTGCCATCGCGACCAGGTCCATGTTGGCGCTGCCCACCACGGCGACCCGGGTCTGTGGCACTGTCATCTCCGCCCTGTCCTGACGCTCAGGCGGCCCGCGCGGTGTAACGGTCGCCCGACCGTTCGACGACCAGCGGCAGGCCGAAGGTCTTGGAGAGGTTGTCGCCGGTCAACGTCTGGGCGAGCAGACCCTGGGCGACCACCCCACCCTCGCGCAGCAGCAGCGCGTGGGTGAACCCCGGCGGGATCTCCTCCACGTGGTGGGTGACGAGCACCATCGCCGGGGCGTCCGGGTCGTACGCCAGCTCGGCCAGTCGGGCGACCAGGTCCTCGCGTCCACCCAGGTCGAGCCCGGCGGCCGGCTCGTCGAGCAGCAGCAGCTCCGGGTCGGTCATCAGGGCCCGGGCGATCTGCACCCGCTTGCGCTCACCCGAGGAGAGCGTGCCGTAGCGGCGTTCGGCGAGGCCACCGACGCCGAGCTGGCTCAGCAGTGCCCGCGCCCGCGCCTCGTCGGCCGGGTCGTAGTTCTCCCGCCAGCGACCGACCACCGACCAGGCGGCGGTCACCACCACGTCGGTGACCCGCTCGTCGGCGGGCAGCCGCTCGGCGAGCGCGGCGGTGGTGAGCCCGATCCGGGTACGCAGCTCGTTGACGTCGGTGCGGCCGATCCGTTCGCCGAGCACGTGCGCGACACCGGTGGTCGGGTGCAGCCGGCCCGAGGCGAGGTTGAGCAGGGTGGTCTTGCCAGCGCCGTTGGAGCCGAGCACCACCCACCGCTCGTCCAACTCGACGCGCCAGGTCAGGTCCTGCAGGAGGGCGGTGCCGGACCGGCGTACACCGACGCCGGCCAGGCTGACCACCAGATCCGGGTCCACAGGCGGGGCGCCGGCAGCGCCAAGGATCAGGTCACCAGTCACCGCACCATCCAACCACGCAGCGCCGTGGTGCCCCCCACGGGCGGCACCTCGGCCATAGGGTGAAGCGCCGTGTCGTTGATCACCAAACCCGGAGGACGGCTGATGTTCCGTCAAGATTCGGAGCCGCGCGGATGAGCGCGGTCATCGAGATCGAGGGTCTGCGCAAGACCTTCCGCAGCCTGCGCAACGGCCGGCGGGTGGCAGTGGACGGGTTCGACCTGTTGGTCGAGGCGGGCCAGGTCCACGGCTTCCTGGGGCCCAACGGCTCCGGCAAGACCACCACCCTGCGGGCCCTGCTCGGCTTGGTACGCGCCGACGGTGGACGGATGACCGTGCTCGGCCAACCGTCGCCGGAGCTGCTGCCCCGGGTGGCGGGACAGGTCGGCGCGATCGTCGAGAGCCCCCAGTTCTTCGGCAACTTCACCGCGTACCGCACGCTGCGCCTGTTGGCTCGCGCCGGTGGGGTGCCGGTCTCGCGGGTCGACGAGGCGCTGGAGACGGTGGGTCTGCGCGACCGGGGCGACGAGCGGGTGAAGGGCTACTCGCTGGGCATGAAGCAGCGCCTCGCGGTGGCGTCCGCGCTGTTGAAGGAGCCGCGGTTGCTGATCCTGGACGAGCCGGCGAACGGACTGGACCCGGCGGGCATCCGGGAGATGCGGGACCTGATGCGGTCGCTGGCGGCCAACGGGGTGACCGTGCTGGTGTCCAGTCACATCCTGGGTGAGATCCAGTTGATCTGCGACCACGTGACGATCATTTCGCGGGGGAAGCGGGTGGCGGCCGGCCGGGTGGACGAGGTGCTGGCCGGCCACGACCGACACGAGTTCGTGGTGCGGGTGGCCGAGCCCGAGCGCGCCGTGGAGTTGCTGCACGCGGCCGAGCTGACGGCGGTCGTCGACGGCGAGGCGCTGGTGGTGAGCGGTGTGAGTGACGGAACGGTGATCAGTCGGGTGCTCGGCGAGCAGGGGCTGTGGGTGGGCGAGCTGACGCCGCTTCGGCCGGATCTGGAGAGCGTCTTCCTGGAGCTGACGGGCGCGTACGCGCAGTCGTCGGTCCCCCGGCAGGTCGACGGCTCGGCGCTGCCGGACGGCGAGCAGGGCGAAGCTGTGATTGATCTCAATCGGGGAGTGGACGCGTGAACCTGGTTCGTGCCGAGTTGGAGCGACTGTTCAGTCGTCGCTTCGTGCAGCTCATGGTCGTCCTGTTGGCGTTGGCGTTCGCCGTGACGGCGGCGACCACCCTGGCCGGGTCGCACAAGCCGAGCGCGAGCGAGCTGAACTCGGCGCGGCAGCAGGCCGCCGAGCAGCTACAGGGGATGGAGACCGCCTACCAGCAGTGCCTGGCCCGACAGAACGGCACACTCCCGCAGAGGGACATGGACCAGTACTTTCCGGCGGAGTGCTCGGAGATCGACCCGGTCCGGCAGGAGCAGCTGCCGACCGCCGCCGACTTCCTGCCGGGGGTGTTCAGCTTCGCCCAGCAGGCGCGGCCGCTGCTCTACTTCCTGATCGCGTTCCTGGTGCTGTTCGGGTTCCTGGTCGGCGCCTCCTACATCGGCGCCGACCTGAACTCCGGCGGAGTGGTGAACCTGCTGCTCTGGCGGCCACGCCGGTTGACGGTGCTCGGGGCCAAGTTGGGCACCCTGCTCGGCACGGTGCTGGTCCTGGCCCTGCTGGCGTCGGTGGCCTACCTCGCCACGTTCTGGGTGATCGGGCAGACCGCCGGGTTGCCCGGCCGGTTGAGCGGGGAATTCTGGCGCGAACTCGGCGCGGTGCACGGCCGCGGACTGGTGCTGGTGTTACTGGCCAGCGCGGCGGGCTTCGCCATTGCCACGCTGGGTCGGCACACCTCGGCGGCCCTCGGCGCGCTCGCCGCGTACGTGGTGGTCTGGGAGCTGGGCGGCCGGCTGGTTCTGGAGATCGTCGACGCCCCGGAGTCGGACCGGTTCATGCTCTCCAGCCACATCGGGGCGTGGCTCAACGGCGAGGCGCGTTTCTACGACGCACGGATCTGCCGGGGCGGCAGCGTTGGCTCCTACTGCGAGGGGTTCTACACGCTGACCTGGTTGCCGTCGCTGTTGGTGTTGCTCGTGATCACCGGTGGGCTGACCGCTGCGGCGTTCGCCGTGTTCCGCCGACGCGACCTGCTCTGAGTCGCGGTCCGCCGGGTCGCCCGCGTGGTCGCGGGCGACCCGGCGGCCGATCGCGACGCGGCAGCCGGTGGCGATCGCGACGCGGCAAGAGCTTGCAACCTGTCAAGCTGCGGTGAAATATTCCTTCACATGACCGGCGCAGCGGGCTCAGCCGACGGTGGAGCCGAACACCTCGTCGCGCACGGCGTCCAGGGCGGTGCGCAGCGCGCCGTGCAGGATCGGCTCCTCGGTCAGCCCGGTCGGCACCACCCGCGGCCGGACCAGGGTGATCGCGGCGACCTCGTGCTGCACCCGCTCGGCGAGCGCGGCACCGCCGGCCTGGCCCACGTCACCGGCGAGCACGACCAACGGCGGGTCGAGGACCACGCAGGTGCTCGCCACGCCGAGCGCGAGCCGGCGGGCCAGCTCGTCGAGCATCGGGCCACCGTCGGCGCCGGCCGCTACGGCCGCGCGCACCGCCTCGGCGGCGTCGGTGTCCGGATAACCGTGCTCGCGGGCCACCGCGCGGACCGAATCCGCACCGACGAGCTGCTGGAAGGCGGGCTTGGCGCGGCGGGAGACGTCGCGTGGGATGGGCGCGCCGGGTACCGGCAGGTAGCCGATCTCACCTGCCGCTCCGCTGCTGCCGTGGTGCAGCCGCCCACCCAGCATGATCGCCAGGCCCACGCCGGCGCCCACCCAGACCAGGACGAAGTCCGCCAGCCCCTGCGCGGCGCCGGACTGCGCCTCGGCCACCGCGGCCAGGTTGACGTCGTTCTCGAAGACCACCGGAGTGTGCAGGTCCTCCCGCAGGGCGGCGAGCAGGCCGCTGTGCCAGCGCGGCAGGTTGAAGGCGAAGGTGATGTCGCCGGTGCCGGGGTCGACCAGGCCCGGGGTGCCGAGCACGATCCGCCGTACGCTGCTGAGCTGCGCGTGGGCGCTGCTGGCCGCCTGCACCACGGCGTTGTGCACGACACCCACCGGGTCGTCGGTGTCCCGGGTCGACTGCTCCACCCGGCCGATGACCGCGCCGGTGATGTCGGCACACGCGGCCACCACCCGGTCCGGCCCGACGTCCACGCCGACCACGTGCGCACTGCCGGGGCTGACCGCGTAGAGCTGAGCGTTCGGCCCCCGCCCGCCGGCCTGCTCACCGACCCGCGTGACGAGGCCACGCTCCTCCAACCGCTCGACCAACTGCGAGGCGGTGACCTTCGACAGCCCGGTCAGCTCGCCGAGCCGGGCCCTCGTCAGCGGGCCGCGTTCGAGGAGCAGCTCCAGTGCCGCACGGTCGTTGAGCGCCCGCAACAGGCGGGGGGTGCCGGGCAGCCGGGTCGCACTCATGACACGTCCTCTAGTTTTAGTAAACTTTGCTAACTGTAAACCTACCTGCGAACGGGTAGCCGTAGCGTATCGGCCACCCGGAGGCGGGACGCTCCGCCGATTCGGCAGGGCGGACACCACCACCGGTACGACGTTTCGTACCCGCTGGGGCACCGAAGGGGGAGATCACGTGGGGCTGGATCCAGGACTGCGCCGGTTGGCGCTGGGCACGTTGCTCGCCGCGTACCCGGGACCGGTCCCGCCGGACTGGGCTGTCGACCTGCTGGCCGACGGGCTGGCCGGGCACACCCTGTTCGGCACCAACGTGCACGACCCCGCCCAGGTGGCGGCGAGCACCGCCGCGTTGCGCTCCGGCCGGCCGGACGCGCTGATCGCCATCGACGAGGAGGGCGGTGACGTGACCCGGCTGGCGCATGCCACCGGCAGCCCGTACCCCGGAAACGCCGCCCTCGGCGCGATCGGCGACGTGGCGCTCACCCGACGCGTCTACCGGTCGATCGGCGCCGAGCTGGCCGCGCTCGGCATCACCGTCAACCTCGCCCCGACGGTGGACGTCAACACCGCCGACGAGAACCCGGTGATCGGCACCCGATCCTTCGGCGCGGACCCGGTGCGGGTGGCCGCCCACTCGGCCGCCGCCGTGACCGGGTTGCAGGCCGCCGGCGTGGCCGCCTGCGCGAAGCACTTCCCCGGGCACGGCGCCACCGTCACCGACTCACACCACGAACTGCCCACCGTGGACGCGCCGTTGAGCCTGCTCCGCCAACGGGACCTGCCGCCGTTCGGGGCGGTCATCGCCGCCGGGGCACGCGCCGTGATGACCGCGCACATCCGGGTGCCGTCGCTGACCGGCGCCGATCCGGCCACCTTCAGCCGGGCCGTCCTGGTCGACCTGCTCCGCACCGACCTCGGCTTCACCGGCGCCGTCATCACCGACGCGCTGGAGATGAAGGGTGCCGCAGTGGCCGCCGGCGGGGTCGGCCCGGCCGCGGTCCGCGCCCTGGCGGCCGGCGCCGACCTGCTGTGCATCGGCGCGCGGGTCGACGCCGAGCTGGTCGAGCGGGTGGCCGCCGAGATCGTCGACGCCCTCACCGACGGTCGGCTGGCGACCGCCCGGGTCGAGCAGGCCGCCGGCCGCGCCGCCGAGCTCGCCGCCTGGACCCGGGCCGCCGCCGGGCCGCCGGCAGCCGGGGACACCGAGCTGGGGTACGCGGCGGCGCGTCGCGCCGTCCGGGTGGACGGGGTGCTCACCGGCCTGGACCGACCGCTTGTGGTGCAGTTGCACACCGAGTCGACGATCGCCGAGGGTCGGGTGCCGTGGGGTCTCGGTCCCCACCTCGACGGCGTGCCGGAGATTCGCGTGATCGCCACCGAGACCGACCCGGCGACGTTGCGCGGGTTGGCCGGTGACCGACCCATCGTGCTGGTGGGGCGGCACCTGCACCGGCTACCCGGTGGCCCGGAGCTGGTCGCCGGGCTGGCCGCCGAGCATTCGGTGACCGTGGTGGAGATGGGGTGGCCGGCGCAGTGGCGCCCGGCGGGCGTACGCGCCTTCGTCACCACCTACGGCGCGAGCCACGCCAACGGCCGCGCGGCGGCCGAGGCTCTCGGACTGGCCGGCTGAGCCGCGGCGTTCTCCGGCCGGGCCCCCGAGGCTCGGCCGGACGACGCGCTCCCGCGCCAGAGTGTCCACAGTCACGTGTCGCCCGTTCTTGAACATGTTCAATATTCACCCTAGGCTGACGACGTCGGTAGTTGAACACGTTCAAGAAGGGCGTCCGCATGGACATCAAGGTCTGGATGTACGTGGTCTACCTCGCGGTCAGCGTCGGGCTGACCATCTGGGTGGCTCGGGCACTGTCGCGCAACGGGCTGGTCTTCCTGGAGGAGGTGTTCGCCGAGGAACGAGTCGCCAAAGCGGTCAACAGTCTCCTGGTCGTCGGCTTCTATCTGCTCAACCTCGGCTACGTCACGGTGGCGATGAGGCACTCCGACCCGGTGGTTTCCACGGCCCAGGCCATGGAGGAACTGTCCCTCAAGGTCGGCCTGGTGCTGCTGGTGCTCGGCGCGCTGCACTTCTTCAACGTCTTCGCACTGGGCCGCTACCGCCGAACCCGCCTTCGTCAGCTCGCCACCCATCCCCCGATCGCCCCGATCGGCCGACTCCCCATGCAGCCCGCCCCAGCCGGATCACAGTTGGTCGGCGCGTACCTGGGCGGACCGCGGCCGCCCGGCGCACACCCGGCCGGACCCCAGCCCAGCCCGCAACCGGCCGGACCACACCCGGCTGGACCACACCCGGCCGGACCGCAGCCCGGCGCCGGACCGGCGAACAACCCGCCGACCCGATGACCGAGACACCGACCGGTGGCGTCGGTCGGCTCCCGGATCCCACCGCCCACTCCGGCGGTGGGATCCGGGGGTTCACCGTCCTCTTCGACGCGGCCTGCCCGCTCTGCCGCGCCGCCCGCCGCTGGTTGACCTCCCGCGCCCAACTCGTACCCCTGGAGTTCGTGCCGGCCGGATCGGTCGAGGCCCGGCGGCGCTTTCCCGGCCTGGACCACGACGCGACGCTGCGCGACCTCACCGTGATCGCCGACACCGGTGAGGTGTACGCGGGCGACGGCGCCTGGTTCGCCTGCCTGTGGGCGTTGGCCGACCACCGGTCCATGGCCGAGCGACTGGCCCGACCGCACCTGCTGCCCCTCGCCCGACAGGCGGTGGCCGCCGCCTCGGCGATCCGGGAGCGGGTCCGCGACCCGGGGGACGAGCCGACAAACGACCTGGCGGGATACGGTGACCTCGATGACCGAGCAGCCTGCGCAGACGACCACTGCGGGTGACCCAGCCACCGCCCGAGGCGAGCAGACCCGGCAGCTGATCCGGGACACCGCGATGCGGCTGTTCCGCGAGCGCGGTTACGCCCAGACCACCATGCGGGCGATCGCGCAGGAGGCCGGCGTGGCGGTCGGCAACGCCTACTACTACTTCGGTTCCAAGGACCACCTGATCCAGGAGTTCTACGCCCAGTCCCAGGTCACACACCGGGCGGCCGCACAGCCCGTACTCGATCGGGAGGAGGCGTTCGGCGCCCGGCTGGCCGGAGTGCTGCACGCGGGGATCGACGTGTTGACGCCCTCGCACGGGTTCGCGGCGACCTTCTTCAAGACGGCGGCCGAGCCCACCTCGCCGCTGAGTCCCTTCTCGGCGGAGTCCTCCGGCCCCCGACAGGCGGCCATCGAGCTCTTCGGCGAGGTGTTGACGGGCTCGACGGCCAAGGTCGACGCCGAGCTTCGCCCCCAACTGCCCGAGCTGCTCTGGCTCGCGTACATGGGCGTGATCCTCTACTGGGTCCACGATCGATCACCGGGCCAGACCAAGACCCGGCAGTTGATCGACGGGGCCGTACCACTGATCGACCGGCTCGTGGCGCTGTCCCGGCTCCGGGTCCTCCGACCGGTGACCCGACAGGTGCTCGACCTGATCCGCACGCTCCGTCACTGACCCGGCCTACACTCGCCGATCACCGAAGGAGCAGGTCAAGTCCACTTTTCGACACTCCGAACTGACAGCATCAACCTTGCCCTGAGCCGGTTAGATACGTAGCGTGATCGACGCGTACCGACCCGACACCTGTCGGTACGTCCGGAACCGGGGCCTGGGGGGAGGTTGCGGACCGTGGATCCGGCCCGGGATCCACGGTCCGCGAGCGCCCGCGCGAGTCAGCGCGGATAGACCCCGTACGCCCGCCAGCCGCGATCCGGGAAGCCGGCCGCGTCGGCGACCCGGGCCGAAGCGAGATTGTCGCGCTCGTGCAGGTAGGTCGGCACCGCTCCCTCGTCGAGGACCCGTCGCGCCGCCTGCGCAACGAGTCGGCGGGCAAGGCCGTGCCCCCGAGCCACCGGCGCGGTGCCCACGGCCAACTCGTGCCCGTACGCGTCGTGCCGCTTGATCCCGGCACCGGCCAGGTAGGCACCATCCGGATCGCGGACCACCAGCACCGGCCGGTCGAAGAGCCGCAGCCAGGGCGGCAGCCCGGGTGCCGTCGGCGGGGTCCACTCCCCCACGTCGGGAAGCGGCGCGGGGGACACACTCCACCGGAAGGGACCGTCGTGCACGCACCAGTCGGGCAGCCCCACGGCCTGCGGCAGCGCGGCGAGGAACCGGTCCGGAGTACGCCGGATCAGGGCACGGATCGCCGCCACCCGGTCCGGCGCCACGGAGAGCACACCGCTGCGCCCGGTGTCCACGGCGAGCGCGGGGCGCAGCCTGCCGTCCCAGGCCGGTGCGGCCCGTCGGTGCGAGGCGACCACGTGCAGCCCCGCGCCGGCCGGCCACTGACCGAGCCAGGTGGCCAGGTGCAGTTGGACCCGCCGGTCGAGCATGCCCACCTCCCCGTCGGTCCAGCCGTCGTGGATCACCGTACGCCGGGCTGGCCCGGCCGGGCGGACGATCCCGCAGGGCCGGGCGGGGCACGATGATCAGGCAGAGCGATCGACCGTCATATGTATTTTCTTAGCTGGACACCTTTCTTTGGGACGGTGAACGCATGCCGATTCAGCCGAGCGACCACTACCAGCAGGACCCCGAGCGACTCTGGCAGGCGGCGGAAGCCATCAAGAGCAGTCCTTCCCAGCCGCGCTACCGAAATCCCCGCACGGTCGGCGGCGGAGCCCTGTCGTGGGCCGGATTGAACAAGCTGCCCGTTGGCAGCTTCAGTCGGCACCGCCTGAACACGCACTGACGCACCACCCCTCACCCACCGGGTGGGTGGCACCCAAGGGCAGCCTCTGACGTTCGCCCGGGGCGACACACCGGGGAGGTCCAGCGAGGGCTTTCGCACACCTGTCGGGTAATTTCTTGTGGTCCGCCATCCGGCCTACGACAGGAGAAGCTCCGCGCATGGGCAAGAAGACGATCCACGTCTCCGACTTCACCGGCACGGTTCTGCAGCAGGACGACGAGGTGGTCCGCGTCGTGGTGCTGGAGCACCCGGACCTGGTCGCCGGGCCCGTGCAGTTGGACGCCACCCCGGGTGAGGTGGAGAACATCGACGACGCCGCCCTGGACGTGGCGGTGGTGGAGATCCACGACCGGCATGGCGGTGGCGAGCCGCGTCGGGTGGTGTTGACGGCCAGCGAGTTCGACGCGATGGCCACCGACGTGCCGATGGCGCAACTGTTGCGGACGGCCGAGCGGGTCCGCCCGCCGAAGGCCCGCAAGGGCGCCGAGAAGATCGACTACAGCACGCTTGAGCACGCCGGCAAGCCGCATCGGGGCCGGGTCACCGAGGAGGAGGCCCGACTGGTGCGCGAGCAGCTCGACGAGGTCAACAAGCGCCTCGCCGACGCGGGCGTGCGCCAGATCGACCCGACCGATCCGGAGCACGCCCTGCGTTACGGCTTCCCCGAGGCACCCTGACCGGAGGGCCTCACTTCGGTGCCGTGAAGGCGGCGAGCGCGGCGGCCAGGTCGGCCTCGACCGTCGCCTTGTCCAGGCCGAGACCGGTGAGCACGCCGGCGCCGTCCTCCTGCTCCAGCAGGGCCAGCAGGATGTGCTCGGTGCCGATGTAGTTGTGCCCGAGGCGCAGCGCCTCGCGGAAGGTCAGCTCCAAAGCCTTCCGGCCGCGTGCGTCGTACGGGATGAGGTCCGGGACCTGCTCGGCCGGCGGCGGCAGGAGGGCGGCGACCTTCTCCCGCACCACCTCGGCGGTGGCGCCCCGGCCGGCCATCACCTTGGCGGCCAGCCCGTCCGGCTCGGCCAGCAGGCCCAGCACCAGGTGCTCGGGGCGGATCTCGGCGCTTCCGCTGGCGCGGGCCTCCTCCTGCGAGGACATCACCACGTTGCGGGCCCGGGGGGTGAACCGCCCGAAGGATTCGTTCGGGTCGAGGGTCGGCCCGTCGGTGGCCTTCGGCACGAAGCGCTTCTGGGCGGCCTGCTTGGTGACGCCCATGCTGCGGCCGATGTCGGTCCAGGAGGCGCCCGAGCGGCGAGCCTGGTCGACGAAGTGCCCGATCAGGTGGTCGGCGACCTCGCCGAGGTGGTCGGCGGCGATGACCGCGTCGGTGAGCTGGTCGAGCGCGTCGGTGTGTGCCCTCTTGATGGCCTGGATCAGGTCGTCGAGCTTGACGGTGTTGCTCATCTGGAGAGGATCTGTCATGCGTCAACCATAGGTTGACGGTCCGGTCGCGTCAACCTTGAGTTGACGATGTCCGGCGGGTGGCGGGCGAGGCGCCCCGATACGGTGGGCTCCGGTCGAAGCACGGGAAGGGCGGACATGCGTCTGCACGTGGGGTGCGCGATGTGGAGCCACCGGTCGTGGCCGGGACACCAACTGCCACCTGCGGAGCGCCTGCGGCACTACGCCAGCTGGTGTGACGCCGTGGAGGGCAACACGACGTTCTACGCGACCCCGGCCCGGGACACCGTGGCGTCGTGGGCCGCGCAGACGGACCCCGACTTCCGGTTCGTCCTCAAGCTTCCGAAGGTCATCACCCACGAACGTCGGCTCACCGCCGTCGGCGAACCGCTGCGCGCCTTCCTGGACGCGATCGAGCCGCTCGGCCCGCGCGTACACGCCCTCTGGATCCAGCTACCCGGCTCGTTCGCCCCCGCCGACGTCCCGACCCTGCGCCGCTTCCTGGGTCAACTCCCGCCGTCGCACCGGTACGCGGTGGAGGTCCGCCACCCCGCGTTCTTCACCGACGCCGACGCGGCCCGGCTGCTGGAGGCGACCCTCGCCGTCGCGTCCGCCGAGTGGATCCCCTTCGACACGACAGCCTTCTTCGCGAGCCCACCCAGCAGCGACGCCGAACGGGACGCCTGGACCAAGAAGCCCCGCGTGCCGCTCCGCTCGCTCGCGCTGACCGACCGGCCGATCGTCCGCTACCTCGGCCGGGACGACCCGACCCGCACGGTCGAGGGGTGGCAGCGCTGGATCGACGTCACCGTGGCCTGGCTGCGGGAGGGACGCTCGCCGACGATGTTCCTGCACACCCCGGACAACGCCGACGCGCCCGTACTCGCCCGCCGGTTCCACGACGAGGTCCGCGCACGCGTGCCCGAGTTGGACCCGCTGCCCGAGCCGATACCTGTCGAACCGTTGACGCTGTTCTGACCGGGTGGGTCAGCACTGCTCCTTGTCGAGCAGGTCGTCGAGGTGGGCAGCCGTGCTGATCAGCGAGAGGTGACTGAACGCCTGCGGGAAGTTGCCGATCTGCTCGCCGGTCGGGGCGATCTCCTCGGAGTAGAGGCCCAGCGGGCTGGCGTAGGTGAGCATCTTCTCGAAGGTCAACCGGGCGTCGTCGACCCGCCCGGCCAGCGCGAGGGCCTCCACGTACCAGAAGGTGCACATGTTGAAGGTGCCCTCGGTGCCGGCGAGGCCGTCCGGCGAGGCCTTCGGGTCGTAGCGGTAGACCAGGCTGTCGGAGACCAGGCCGGCGTCCATCGCCCGCAGCGTCGACTCCCACATCGGGTCGGTCGCCGAGATGAAGTTCAGGCCGGGCATCGACAGAAGCGAGGCGTCCAGGATGTCGGACCCGTAGTGCTGCACGAACGCGCCGCACTGCGGGTCGAAGCCACGGGTCATGACCTGCTCGTAGATGGCGTCCCGTTCGGCGGCCCAGCGGGCGGTGTCGCCGGGGCGCCCGCGGCGGTGCGCGATGCGGATGGCACGGTCGAGCGCGACCCAGGACAGCACCCGCCCGTAGGTGAAGTCCTGCCGGCCGGACCGGGTCTCCCAGATGCCGTCCTCGGGTTGGTCCCAGTGCTCGCAGAGCCAGTCCATCATCCCGGCCGTCTTCCGCCACCCCTGGTACGGCGCGATCAGCCCGTTCCGGTCCGCGAGCTCCAACGAGACGAGCGCCTCGCCGTAGATGTCGAGTTGCAGTTGGCCGGCCGCGCCGTTACCGATCCGCACCGGCGCCGAACACCGGTATCCCTCCAGGTGACCCAACACCTCCTCGGGGAGGTCGGGTGAACCGTCGATGCGGTACATGACCTGGAGGGGCAGGTTGGCGTCCCGGGCCTCGCGGATGCGCTCGTTCAGCCAGAACAGATACCTCTGGGCCTCGTCGGTGAAGCCCAGGCGCAGCAACGCGTGCACGGAGAAGGACGCGTCCCGGATCCAGGTGTAGCGGTAGTCCCAGTTCCGCTGCCCGCCGATCTGCTCCGGCAGCCCGGCGGTGGGTGCCGCGACCAAGGCGCCGGTCGGCGCGTACGTCATCAGCTTGAGCGTCATCGCCGACCGCTCGACCACCTCCCGCCACCGACCCTTGTACCGGGAGCCGCCCACCCACCGCCGCCAGTAGTCGCGGGTCTGGGCGAGCAGGTCGCACGCCTCGTCGGTGCTCATCGCGCGGGGCGCGTGCGGACAGGCCGTCTCCAGGACGACCCCGCCGATGTCGCCCGCGCGCAGGGTGAACGACGCGGACACGCCCTCGGCGTCGCGCCGGACTCCCACCGCCTCGAATGTTCGTTCCGATTCCTTGAAGGGAGTGAGGGTGAGGGTGAGGGTCGGACTCCGGAACACGTCACCCTCGGGGTGCACCTCGAGCTCGTACGGGTCGCGCCCGTAGTTGAACCGGGGACGGCAGTCGAAGCGGAACCGCATGCTTCCCCGGACCATCCGTACCAGCCGGATCAGCCGGTGCCGGTCGGTGGCCTGTTCACCGGTGACGGGCATGAAGTCCAACAGCTCGCCCACGCCGTCGGCGCTGTGGAAGCGGGTGATCAGGATCGGCGTACCGGGCAGGTAGAGCTGCTTGCTCGTGTAGTCGACGCCGTCGGGCGTGAGCCGGAAGTGGCCGCCCTTGTCATGGTCGAGCAGCGCACCGAAGATGCTCGGTGAGTCGAAACGGGGCGCGCAGAACCAGTCGATGGCACCGTCTGCGCTGATCAGCGCGGCGGTCTGCAGGTCACCGATCAGGCCGTGCGCCTCGATCGCCGGATACCTCGCATCCACGCTGTCCCCCGCCGTCGTGATGGCAACGGCGGCGACTACCCGGGAGGCGGCGGGCTACACGCGACTTCTCCGAACCCGCCGACCATTGCGGAAGCGAATCTTCCGCAATCGCCGATAGCGTCGTGTGCAACGACATCGACGGAGGGAAAGCTGATGAGCCTGCGAGGATTCGCCACACTCAACATCTGGGCCGACGACGTGGAGGCGGCCACCGCCTGGTACGCCGAGTTCCTCGGCGTCGAGGCGTACTTCATGCGCCCCGGGCCGGACGGACGCCCGGCCTACACCGAGTTCCGGATCGGCGACTACCAGGCGGAGCTGGGCATCCTCGACCGCAAGTTCGCGCCGCCCGGGGCCGCGACGGGACCCGGCGGCGTGCTCATGCACTGGTACGTCGACGATCTCGACGCCACCGTCGAGCGACTGCTGGCGTTGGGTGCCAAGGAGTACCAGCCGATCACCCCGCACGGCGACGAGGGGTTCATCACCGCCTCGGTCGTCGACCCGTTCGGCAACGTGCTGGGTGTCATGAAGAACCCGCACTACGAGGAGATCCTGGCCTCGCTCAAGCCGGCCTGACCCGGACGGCTCACGGGCGAGCGCCGCGTTCCGGCCAATCCCACCCGTCCCGGTCCGCCGTCTGCCGCACCTGCGCTGCCGCCGTGGTGGTGTCCAAGCCGCTGGCGATGAGCAGGTCGTGGGCAGCCGTGCGGAACTCACCCGCGGCGACCATTCCCGAGTAGCCCAGCCGGTGGGTGTGCGGGCGGGTGGGATCCGGGGCGGACTCCCCCTGCGCCTGTCCGACCAGTTCCACAGCGGTCAGAATCTGCCGGCGAGCCTCCTGCGGGTCCGCCCGCCCGGGGGTGGTGGTGCGTCTCAGCGTCTGCACACTGGTGGCCAGCAGGTCGATGGCCGCCGCGAACTCCGCAGGAATCGGCTCATCCTCCCGGAGAGCCTTGGTGAGTCTCCGCGCGACGGCCCGACAGCCGTAGAGACTGCGCTCAAGATGGTGGATGGCCTGGGTGTATCGGGCCAGGGACCGGCGTTCGCGCCACCGTAGTGGCGCCAGTCGCACCACCTCCTGGGCAGCCGCGAGCCCCTCGTCGAGCGCGGTCATCCGTGCTCCGAGAGTCCGCAACGCGTTCAGACTCTGCTCGGTGCCGCCAAGGTCCCGACGACGCAGGGCCGCGGCCAGGTCGTGCAGGGCGGCGATGGCCGGGTCGAGGACCGGTTCGGCCAGCCGCTGCACCGTCCGCTGCGGGTGGATGGGCACCAAGAGCAGGCCGACCGCCAGACCGACGAGCCCGCCGACCGCGGCGTCGACGAAGCGGGGGACGGACAGGTCACGCACGGGCGGTTCCAGGGTGGCGATGAGCACCGCGGTGCCGCCGGCCTGGGTGAGCAGGGATCCACCGCCCTTGAGCAACACGGCCACGATGATCGCCAGCACCACGACCACGCCGGTCTGCCAGGCGCCGATGCCGAACAGCGGCATGAGCGCGTCACCGACGGCGAGGCCCAGGATCACCCCGACCAGCAGCTCGACGGTACGTCGCAGGCGTGACCCCATCGAGGCGGCCACGATGCCAACCGCCGTGGTGGGCGCGAGGACCGGGGCCGGATTGTCCAGGAACTGATACCCCACGAACCAGGCGAGCGACGCCGCGACGCCGGCCTGCACGGCGAGCAGACCGAAGAGGCGGAACCGCCAGGCACGGGTACGTACGGCGTGGCGCACCCGTTCGCGGAGGCCGGCCACCGTTCGGGACGCCCCGCCCGACTCCGGGCCGAGGTGGGCTGCCGGCTCCTTCTCTGCGGGCACTCGCGCCGCTTACCCGCCGACGGCGGACCTACCCGCCGAATCGTGCGGGTGCGCCGGTCAGTGGGCGGGGTTCGGTGTGTGCGGGAGTTTGCCGAGCTGACGCCAGTTGGTCTCGGCGACCTCGACACCGTAGTGCTTGGCCGCGGCGAGGATGTTCTGGAAGGCCAGGTCCCGATCCTCGTCGGTGACGCCCTGCACCTGATCGAACCGGGCGATGGCGTTGCGGACGTGACCCGCGTCGGTCATCGGTTCCTTGCGTTCGCGGGGGAACGCGAAGACGGTCTCCGGCAGCTCGCGCTTGTCCTTGCTCGACAGCCCGCCGTGCTTCTCGTGGGGCTTCCAGGTCGACTTCATCACCCCGCATTACCCGCACGCTGTCCGCCAGCACCTCTCCGACCGAGAATTTCCGGTCCGGCCGACCCCGGCAGAGCGGGCGGGGCACCCACCGTCGACCTCGACGGCGGGTGCCCCGCGACCTGGGTGGAGATCAGCTCAGTGAGCTGCTGCCCCCGGGCTGCACCACACCGTTCACGGTGAGCTGGTACGGCGCGTACTGCCGCACCTGCTCGGTCGGCTCGTCGTACGCCACCACGGCGACGACCTTCGGGAAGGCGTCCAGCACGGCCAGCTGAAGCTTGCCGATCGTGACCTCGGAGCGGCCGTTGGACTCGAACTGCCAGACGATCGAGTGCTTCTCGTCGATGCCGACGAGCCGCAGGTTCCAGTTCTTGACCGGGGTCGGACGGATCTCGGTCGGCGAGTCGAACGGCGCCAGGCTGGTGCCGTCGCTGAGCGTCTTACCGCCGACGGTGATGTCGTCGAGCAGCAGGCCGCCCTCGTTGGTGCCGCCATCACTGACGTACTCGAAGCCGAGCAGCACGGTCTTCCCGGCGTAAGCCGACAGGTCGTACGAGCGCGCCTCGAAGCCCCTGGTCGTACCGTTGAGCGCCGGGCCGCGCGGCCCGTCGACAGTCTTGTCACCGCGGATCGCCGTGTACGTGGCACCGCCGTCCGTCGACACGGTGACGTAGCCGTAGTCGTAGCCGAGTTCCGCGCCGTACTTGGCCTGGAACCGCAGCGTCGGGTCGGTGGTCGGCACGGCGACCGAGGTGACGGCCGTCGAGTCGAGGCTGTTGGCGTTGCCGGAGAAGAGCACCGCGTTGCCCGGCCGGTCCGGGTCCTGGGTGGTGGTCGTCCACGACAGCGGGAGGGCGGGCAGGGTCTTCGCGCCCTGGAACGTCACCGACCGCAGGTCGCGACCGCTGAGCACCTTGCCCTTGGCCGTGCCCAGTTGCACGTAGTCGGCGCCGTTCGGGGCGGCCCCCGGCGTGCCGTTGGCCGCCGTGCTGGCCAGGTTGACCGTGGAGCGCAGGCTCGGCGTGGTGACCCGGCTCTTGGCGACGCCGAGGGTGACGCCGAACTTCGACTCGCCGACGAGCTTGTCGAGCAGCGTCATCGACTGGAAGTCGTGGATGACCTGGTAGACGTCGTGGACCCCGACCGTCTCCAGCTCGGCGTCCAGGCTCGCGAGGCCCTGCCGGGCACCGTCGCGGTGCAGCCGGGACATGAAGTCGGCGCCGTAGCGGTCGTAGAGGAACAACATCAACGAGTACGCGCTGCCGTAGTCGGCGAGGACCGCGTTCGGGTTGGGGCTCTCGTCCCAGAGGGTGAGGGAGTTCTCCGGCCCACCGCAGTCGCGCGGGTTGGTGTTGTACGGCGTCTGGACCGTGCCGAACCCCTGGTAGCAGTAGAGGTGACCGTCGGCACCCCGGTCGAAGACCGTGGCCTTCGAGTCGCTGTACCCGGTCAGCGACATGGCGAAGTCGGAGAGGCCCTCGTTGATCCAGTTACCCTCGAAGGGGTCCGCGTAGTAGTGCGCGAGGTGCTGCCACTCGTGCGCGAACGTGCCCTCGTAGCTGTTCGGCCGCGCGCCCCGGCTGGTGCACAGGTCGGTGGTCGGCTCGTCCGGCGGGTTCGCCGTCATGCGGTGCAGCCAGTCGAACGCGTCGACGGTCATCACGTTGCGGTCGAGCAGCTCGTTGAACTGGGCGGAGAAGAACCCGGCGATGTACGTCGGCGCGGCCGGGAACGTGTAGTAGTTGTCGTCCCGCACGTTGTCCACGAGCGTGACGGTCTTGTTGCCGGCGCCGGTGTAGACCCCGCCATTGCCGTTGGCGTCCGGCCCGATCTGGGCGTTGCTGCCGTCCCGGTCCGGCGGGGTGCTGAAGGCGTTCGTCTCCTTCGGGTACATGTTCGTGTCGAACTCGTCGACCAGGTGCTTCACCTGCGCGTCGGTGATCTGCGTCGACGACGGCACCTGCGTCCGGCAGTCACCGGCCGGGAACGCCAGGTCGTTGGCGACCCAGACCTCGATGTGCTCACCGACCGCCCGCAGTGTGTAGTCCTTGCGGTAGACCGAGCCCTGGACGTCGTCGAGGCCGAGCCACTGACGGACCGTACCGACCGCCGGCGTCTCCACCGACTGCGCCTGCTTCCGCGCGCCCGTGCGCGGCTGGTACCGCGAGGGCGTCTCGATCGGCCGGCCGTCCAGCGTGAAGTCCTTCCGGGTGAGCTCACGCATGTCACTCCGCGGGGCGACCTTCGGCGCGACGGCTTCCGCCGACGCCGGCGACGTCGCGGTCACGACGGTGAGAGCCGGTAGGACGAGGACAGCGGCGAGCGCCCCAACCATGCGGGTGCGTGCCATGGAACCTCCTTCGGGTGTGCAACCCGGTTCCCGTGAGGTCGGTCGGGTGTCGACCGCTCACGATGATCAGTTGAACCGGGGACACGGTAGCCCGAGGCAACCTTCACGTTCGACCGATCGGGAAAGCGATACATCTCACCGGCGGGAACGGTAATCCGCAACATTCGGCGGGACCGCGTCCGTGGCCAGGAACGACGCACTGACCTGTATGGACATTCAGGTCCGCGCATTTTAAGGAAAGTTTAAGAAAGTGTCGAGTACGGGCGGCGGGCACCTACCATTCGGCGGCCGTGGCCGTTCGGGTCAGCCGCATGTCGGCTCGTTGGGAGTGACAGGTGTCGTACGAGAGCCCGCCGCCGTCACGTCATCGCCCTCCGGGGTGGCCGGCCCGCAACAAGCTCGGCGTGGCCGCCGCAGCGGCGGTCCTACTCGTGGTCGCGGCCGGGGGCGTGTACCTCAGCAACGGCGGAGTGACGCCCGAGCCGTCGAACGCGGCCAACGCCCAGCAGTACCCGTCGCCGTCGGCCGGGCAGCCACGGCCCGACGCGGCAACGTCGGACTCCGCGCCGCCGACCGTGTCCACGTCCCCGTCGACCGCCGCGACCCCGTCGACCAGCGCGACCCCGTCGACCGCCGCCGCGCCGGCGATCCCCGCCACCGGCTGGATTCCCGTCGACCGCGCGGCCTGGAAGGCGCAGGCCGACGCGTACCAGGCCTTGTCGATCGACCCGGTCCCGGCCGGTGTGGGCAACCTCCCGGAGTTCCGCGCGGACTGCCAGTACAGCCACCGGTTGCCGGATGACCCGATCGTCGCTCCCGGCCTACCGGGCGCCTCACACATGCACTCCTTCGTCGGCAACAAGGCCGTCGACGCGAGCACCGTCGCCGGCGACCTGACGAAGTTCACGGCCACCTCCTGCAAGCCGGTACAGGACCACTCCGCCTACTGGGTGCCCACGCTCTACGACAACGCGACGGGCAAGCCGGTCGAGACCACCGGGTTCCGGGTCTACTACCGATCGCTCGCCAAGAACTCGACGGGCCAGATGCCGATACCCAACGGCCTGCGCATGATCTCCGGCGACGCCAAGAAGAAGAAGCCGACACCGCGCGGCGCGACCGGGCAGTTCTACTGCGCCTTCTACGGCCCGGGGGACCTCGACGGCGTCGCCCGCAGCACCAACGGCAACTGGCCCATCTGCGGTGGGGACGCGACGCTGCACTTCATGATGCAGTTCCCCGACTGCTGGGACGGCAAGCACCTGGACAGCCCCAACCACAAGGACCATGTGGCGTACGGCAGCGGCGACGCCTGCCCACCCAGCCATCCGGTCCGGATCCCGGCGATCACCTTCGACATCCGGTACCCGGCGAAGGGCACCCCGGCGGGCTACTACCTCTCCTCCGACAAGGAGGGCAAGAGCGCCTCGTCGATGCACGGCGACGCGTTCGTGATGTGGGATGTCGCCACCATGAACAAGCGCACCAAGAACTGCGTCCTCGGCCGCCGGACCTGCGACAACTACGGATACCAGAAATAGCCCGGGGCCAGGCCCGTGTCGGCCTGGCCCCGGGGTCTGGTCGGTCAGCTACGCAGCGTCCACCGCTGGTTCGCGCCGCCGTTGCACGACCAGAGGATCACCTTGGTGCCGTTGGCGGTGGCGGCGCCGTTGGCATCGAGGCAGAGCCCGGACTGGGCGTTCGTGATGGTGCCGTTGCTGTTGACGTTCCACTGCTGGTTCGTGCCGCCGTGGCAGTCCCAGATGATGACCGCGGTGCCGTTGGCCGTGCCGGCCCCGGACGCGTCCAGGCACTTGTTGCCGTACACGGTCAGCTGCTTGCTGGCGGTCTGGGTCCAGCGCTGGTTGGCACCGGTGGAGCAGTCCCAGAGTTGCGCCTGGGTGCCGTTGGTGGTCGAGGAGTTGGGCACCTCGACACAGCGGCCGGACTGGCCACCCACGAGCTGCCCGGCCCCCGTGCCGCCGCCGCCCTGCTGTTGCCGGACGATGAAGGTCGACTCCGCCGACCGGTTGCCCTGTGCGTCGACGACGTAGAGCCGGTACTCGCCCTGCGTCGTCGGCACGGCGATCGAGGTGGCGTTGCCCGCCGCCCTGGTCATCGTCGCCCCGGCGGTGAAGGTGGTCGTGCCGGACGGCGCCAGCCAGACCGACTTGGTGGCGTCACCGGTGCTCCGGATCGGGATCGACGCCGTGGCGCTCGCGACGAATGTGCTGGCCGGCAGCACGTAGTTCGGCGCGGAGAAGGTGCTCGCCGGCACGATGTCCCGGTACGCGTCCTCCAGGCCGGAATTCGCCGCGATGCTGTACGCCGCCGCGGGCCAGACATAGTCGGAGGAGACGAGGATGTCGGCGACCGTGCTGTTCGGCAGGTTCTTGTTCGAGACCTTGTTGATCGGGCCGTAGATCTGCGTGATGCTCAGATCGTGCTTCCGGCCGAAGTCGTCGGAATTGATCATCCAGGTGACGTTCTTGTCGATGCTCAGGACGTTGTCACGGAAGGTGATGAACGCCGATCCCTCGTCCGGGTGGAGGCCGTACTTGTGGCCCGACGGCACGCCCTGGAGGTAGTTGTTGGTGATCATCGTCCCCGGCTGGCTGCCGAGCGTGTAGATCGGGGCCGTGTCACTGAGACGCTGCACCGTGTCGATGATGTGGTTGTAGCTGATGTTGTTGTTTCGGGCCGTCGTGGTGGGCCGGTTGGGCACGATCGAGCCCGACGATCCGTCGAAGTTCCACCAGCCCCAACCCATCGTGATACCCGACCACGTGGTCTTCTCGATCCGGTTGCGCTGGATGGTGAGGGTGTCGGCGAAGTACGCCGAGATGGGGCTGTGCCCGTTGAACAGGACGGCACTGTCGTAGAGGTAGTTGTTCTTGATGTCGATGTTCTTCGGCAGCCCCTCGACCTGCGCGGAGAACTTCTCCCGGTTGGTCGACGTGCCGTCTCCGATGTAGACGTGCTGCGGATGACCCACGGTGATCGCGGAGCCGGCGATGTCGTTGGTGTAGTTGCCGATCAACTGGGTGCCCTGCACGTCGTTGATCATGTTGATCCCGTCGGCGCCGGTGTGCTGGATCCGGTTGCGTTGCAGCAGGATCCCGTCGGCGTTCTGGATCTGGATGATGCCGGGCGTCACGTCCACGTTCCGGTAGTAGTAGACGTGGAAGTTGCCCTTGGCGTACACCTGGGCACCGAGGTTGCCCTGCTGCGCCTGCTTGAAGGACGAGCCGGCGACGTTGAACAGGTTCCAGTCGGAGTGCTGCACCGTCAGCCCGGAGAACGTGATGTTGCGCGCGTGGCCGCTGGTCGAGGTGCCGGCGACGCGCAGCAGGTTGGTGACGTTGTTCGGCGCGTAGACAGTCGCGGTCGACATGTTGTCGGCGCTGGCCTTGTAGTAGTAGACCGTCTTGGTGCCCTTGTCGAAGTAGAACTCGCCGGGCGCGTCCAGGAACTCGTAGGCGTTCATGAGCTTGTGGGTGCCACCCACCTGGGCGTTGCCGTTGAACGAGCCCTGGGCGATCGCCGCACCCGGCTGCTGGAACAGGGCGACCCGGTTCGCGCCGTCGGAACTCGTGGTCACCTGGCGGACGCCCACGATTGCCGTGGTCCAGGTCGTGCCCGTCTCGATCTCGATGTCGTCCTGGTTGCGGGCGACGGCGGGGAAATCATTCAGACTGTATTTGGCGCCATCGCACTGCGATCCCGACTCCCAGGCCCACGCGGCCTGGTTGGCCGTGATGGTGTACGTCCCGTAACAGCCCCCCGAGCTGATCGTCTTGGACGCCATGACGGCACGCTTGTCGTTGACGTACAGCGCACGCAGCTTGTTGGCGCGGTCCAGCGGCGCCTTCCAGATGTTGCCGCTGTGCTGGGTCCACCCGGTCACCTGGACACCACCGTCGAGGACCGGCTTCTCACCCGGGTAGGCGCCGTAGCTGATCCGGAATCCGTTGGTGCCCGAGTCACTCGTGCCGAATTCGACGGTGCTGCTGATCGGATAACTCCCACCACGCAGCAACACGCTGATGTCACCGGTCATGTTCGTGTTCACCGTACGGACGACATCCCGCGCGCGTTGCAGCGTCTTGAATGGGGATTCGACAGTCCCCGCGTTGGCGTCGTTGCCGTCCGGGGCGACATAGTAGGTCGCCTGAACCGCGGCCGCGGCCGGCAGCTGATTCGTCAGCACGGCCGGCACTGCGGCCGAGACGAACACCGCGAGCGCCAACAATGACGTTCGAGCGGTGGAAATTGCTGATTTCACGTGCTGTTCCTTTCACTTGCCGTCGACGGGATGCCGAATGTGGGTATCGAGCGACGAGCACGGAACAGCGACGCCACTAAGGACTGGCGGAGGGGTGCTGTTGCCCGACCGCACTCTTTTTCCAATCGCTACGAAGCTCTCCCCCGGACTGTATGTCGAACGTGTGACGACTGCAACAGTCAATTAAGAGTGGTCAATGCGCAAAGGCGCTCGTACCGGGCAGAACGCCCGACCCCCGCCCCACGCCCCACTGGCATCGTCCGATGAATCCGCGCCTGCGCCGCACGCGCGACGGCCGAGTCTCCCGGCTCAGCCGTGAGCTGACTCGTGCAGGAAGTCGGTGACGATGGCGGCGAGCTCCGCCGGGCGTTCGGCGACCATCGCGTGGCTGGCGCCGGCCAACGGCAGCACCCGCAGGTGTGGGCCGTCCACAGTGGCAAGCCGTTCCAGGGTGGCCCGGCGGTAGGCCACGTACACCTCGTGAAACGGTTCCTGCTCGGGTAGGTCCTCGGTGGCGAGGACGAGCAGCAGGGGGCACCGGGCATCCCGGTAGGCGGGGACCAGGTCGAGGGACTCCATCGCCTCCCGCAACTGTCCGGTCACCGTCGGATCGGGGCGCAGCCGGTAACGGCCGTCGTCACCCGGCACGAGGTTCCGTTCGAAGGCGGCCACCCAGTCCGCCGGATCGGCGCCGTACCGCAGGGCCATCGCCCGCTGCCCGGCCAGCGCCGCGGCCAACCGTTCGGCGGTGAGCGGCTCGGCCAGCATCGCGGCCATCCCGTCGAAGGCCGCCCGCAGTTTGGCGAGCTCCGTCGCCGCCTGCCCCGGGTCCATCCCGGCGAGGTGCTCCGGGCGACTCGGCGGAGGATTTCCGTCCAGGCTGACGACACCTGGGCACTCCGGGTGACGCTGCGCCCAGAGCGCGGCCAGCATCCCACCGAGGGAAACCCCGACCACCGCGGGGCGGTCGAGACCGAGGCCGTCGGCGACGGCGGCCAGGTCGTCGAGCACCTCGTCCCACCGCCACGGGCCGTCGCCGGACCGCCCGTGGCCGCGCAGGTCGACGGTGACCACCCGGTACGCCCGCCGCAACTCCTCGGCCAGCGTCGTCAGCTGGGCGAGGTTGCCGCCCGCACCGTGCAGCAGCAACAGCGAGGGTCCTGGTCCACCGAGGTCGCGGTACGCGATCGGCACGCCGCCTGAGCTGAGGAGGGAATCAGGCATGTCGGGTTCCTTCCCGGAGTAGTCGGTCGCGGACGGCGGCGGACAGCACACCGCCCTCGGGATGGCGGGCGAGTTTGCCGCGGGCGGCCAGGTCGTGGACCCCCTGGCGGGTGATGCCGAGCATGGCGCCGGCCACCGCGTACGACACCGATTCGGCGGTGGGGTGGCCCACCCGTCGCGCGACGATCTGGCCGAGTGGGGTGCGCCACCAGTCGAGGGGCGGGTGGAACGGGGCGTCGCCGGGATAGAGCGTCGAGATCGCCCGGACGATCACGCCGTAGGCGGCCTGCTCGTCACCACCGACCATGGTGGCGGCCCAGGAGTGTGCCCGGTCCCGCACGACGGCCCGCAGCGAGTCGATCGCCGGGTCACCGTCGACCAGGATCTCCAACGGATCGAGCAGCCGAACCTCGATCAACCTGAGGAGCTGCGTGACAAGTTCCGCATTAGCTGGTGGCACACCAATCCCCTTCGCTTGACGCCCATCGTCAAGCACTTGACAGGTCATGTCAAGCGTCAGCGGATGTCGTCCCGAATGCGGCCCACGTGGTGATCCATCGACCCTCGACCCTGCCCAGCGCGCCGACTCGGACGGCGTCCGGCGACCCGACCGCAGACAGCCAAGCTGCTGGCGCACACGGCCAAGCAGGCTAAACTAATCCCTTAGCTAAGCGAGGGGGTACGCCATGTCGGCTGAGGCCGTGCACTACAACATGCATGACGCCAAGACCCACCTGTCGCGCATCATCGAACGGGTGGAACACGGCGAGGAGATCATCATCGACCGGGCGGGCACCCCGGTGGCGAAGGTCGTACCGCTGGTTCGGCGGGCCAACCGCACCGCAGTCGGCTCCCTCGCCGGCCAACTCGACCTATCCGGCGACTGGGACTCACCAGAGACCAACGCCGAGATCGCCACCGACTTCGGCATCGGCGCATGACCCTGCTGCTGGACACTCACGTCGCGCTCTGGGCCATCACCGGCGACTCGACCCTCGGCGCTGAGTTCCTCGACCGACTGCGACACGAGCCGGACATCTTCCTCTCCCCGGTCACCCTGTGGGAGATCACCATCAAGCAGAGCGCGGGGAAACTCGGCGGACCCCCTGACCTCGCAGAGCGGGTAAGGGACATGGGCTTCCAGGAACTCCCGGTGACCCACGCCCACGCCATCGCCGCCGGTCGCCTGCCAGCGCACCACCGCGACCCCTTCGACCGCATGCTGGTGGCCCAAGCGATCACCGAGAGTCTGACCCTGGCCTCCCGCGACGCGTCGATAGCGCTGTACGACGTGGACGTCCTCAAGGTGTGATCGGACCGGCTCGGTGAGGGCTAGCCTCTTGGGTCATGCCCGACCCGGCGCCGCGTCCATTGCTGTTCCTCGACGTGGACGGCACCCTCATCCCGTTCGGCACACCCGCGGCGGATCAGCCGGACATGCCGCACAGTCACACCCAGGCACCAGCCCTACCGGCCGACACCGGGGCATCCGTTCCGCCCTACGTCGCTTCAGCGACCGACCGGGCACGGGCACGGGCGAGTGCCGAATCACCCTCGGGGGGCGGTGAGCCGGTAGACGGCGCCCGCGAGATCGTCACTCACGTACAGCGCCCGATCGGGGCCCTGCACGGCCATGACCGGTCGGCCCCAGCGGGAGCCGTCCGACGCCTGGAACCCGGTCAGCAGGACCTGCTCCGGGCCGAGGGTGCCTGCGCGCCAGGGGAAGAATGACACCTGCGGAGCCCGCGGCGGTGTCCGGTTCCAGGAGCCGTGCACACCGACCAGGGCACCAGACCCGTAACCGCCCGGCAGGCCCGGCGACCCCGTGAAGCTCAGCCCCAGTGGGGCCGAGTGGGCGGCCAGGCCCTGCTCGACGGGGGGGAGCGCCGCGCAGTCGAGCTTGTTGCCGTCGGAGTTGTGCTGGACATCCCGGACGAATGGCCGTCGGGTGTAACTCAACGGCGAGTCCTTCGCGCCCAGCTCCACGTCGGGGTCCGGGTTGCAGTACGGCCAGCCGAGGTCGCGGCCCCGAGTCAGCCGGGCCAACGGTTCGAGCGGGTGGTCGTTCACGTACGCCTGGAGGGTGCGCCCCTGGTCGGCCGTGCCGTCGCCGTCGTAGTCGCGGTCCACCGGGTACGCCACGTTGTCCCGGTTGTTGACCGCCGTCCACACCGCACCGTCCGGGTCGACAGCGAGCCCGGTGCCGTTGCGGACGCCGCGGGCGAAGACCTCGGGCCGCCCACCGCCGGCCGACACCCGCAGCACGGCGGCCCGCTGCGGGACCGCGTCCCGGTCCTCGACCGACACGTTGCCTGTCGAACCGATCGAGACGTAGACCGCGCCGTCCCTGCCCACCGTCACGCTCTTGAGCGCATGGGCATAGGTGCCTCGCAGCTCGGGGCTCTTCGCGTCGGGCAGCCCCTCGACGACGACGCGCCGGTCCGACAGCACGCCGGTACGGTAGGTGAAGCTGTCGACCCGGTCGCTCTCGGCCACGTAGAGCGTGTCGCCCCGGAAGGCCAGCCCGTGCGGCTGGTTCAGCCCGCTGATCAGCGTCCCCCGGGTCGGCGCGGCGTCGTCCTTCCCCGGCACCAGCGCGAGCACATCGCCCGAGCGGGGGCGCGACACAAGCAGCCGACCGTCCGGCGTCCAGGCCAGCAGCCGCGCGCCGGGCACCCGGGCCCAGACGTCGACCTTCCAGCCGGGGGGCGCCTGCAACCGCCGGACCTGATCGAACGGATCGGTGTCGGTGCCGGCGAGCGCACGCACGGCCGTGTCGGCCAGCGCCGGACCGGCGGCCGGAGTGGAGCCGGAGGGCGACGGCACGGTCGTCCCGGACGGGACGGGGGCGGCCGGCCCGTTGGAGGAGCAGGCGGCCAGCGTGAGCGCCAGGCCGCCGGCCAGCGCCGCGTACACGGTCTTCTTCATCCGGTCAGCTATACCCCGTAGACCGGAGGCGAACATCGTCCGGCTCGCGGGCTGTCGACACCGAGGATGCTCGCCGGCGGAGCTGTCCGATCCCCGCCCGTCCCGGGATCATGAAAAAAACGGTTGTGGATCAGTCCTGTTCGAACGCGGCAAACCCGAAGCGGCAGGCATCACCGCTCCGCACGACGCGCTCATCGCCCCGTAGATTGCCACGACTTCCGGGCGACCAAAATGAGCTTCCGCGCTTTGTTTCCCCGATCGCGTGTCGTCGCTCATTCTTTGGATTAATCCCGGCGGTGCCTCCGGTCATGGGCCCAATAAGGCGCACCCACGCAGGCGAGGGAAGGTCTTCGACATGTCCGCTCAGGGCCTGACCGGTCCCGGCCCACGTGCGGCGGACATGGTGGGGCCCGGCCCGGGTACCGCGGAAGGCGGCGCCGGACCGTGCCGATACGGACCCCGTCAGAGATCGGCAGTGGTGCGGGATCCCGACTGCACAGGGCAGCTCCTGACCCCGCCGTAGCGCTCGGCGCCAGTGACGATTCCGCTTTCGGACAGGGTCCGGCCCATGTAGACGACGAATGCCGGCATCCCCCGCGGGGGGTGCCGGCATGTCGACGGGTGCGTGGTCAGGCGGCGAGCAGAGCGATGCCCAGGGTCGCCACCCCGACGGTGAGCAACGCCGCGCCCAGGTAGAGCACCAGGATGAACCGGTTGGGGGTGGTGCGGTCCCGCCCGGCCGAGGCGGCGAAGAAGCCGGCCGACATCACCACCGCGGACAAGGGGATGCAGATCCGGGCGATCCAGCCGGCAGCACCGTCGACATTGCCGAGGTCGGCCAGCACGAGGCAGATCAAACTCAATGTCACGAGCACACCGGCATGGCCGTGGCCGGCGCGGGCGAAGGATTTCTGGAACGAAGTCATCTCCACCGCGCCGCTCGCGATCCGGGTCATGAGAAATCCACCGAGCTCGATGGTGACGATGGTCAGGAGCGCGACCCCGGCGATAATGCGGCTGGCATCGGTGAGGAGAATGGTGTCCATTGAAGAGGAGTCCGCCTTTCCGTATGAGATTGTTGACAACCTTAGCGGGAGACCGGACGCAGCAGAACCGCCGCGCGCCAGCACCGCCCCGGCGAGGAACGTGGCCGAGACGACGCCAAGGGCGAGGTGCACTCCGCTGGTGAACGCCGATTCGACACCGGCGGCCGCGGACCGGCGAGTGTCAGCGGTCGAGCGCCACCACGAGCTCCGCGAGGCACCGGCTCGACACGGGTGGGCACTGTCCATACTCCACCTGCTCTTCGGACCGTACCGGCCCGGACCGTTCGACCTGTCCGGTCTCGCGGTGCCGCCGGGTCTTCGCGGGGGACGGCCGCGTCACCGACGAACCCACGGTCCAGCCCTCGCGGCCGACCATGCAGGCCGACGTACCCAAAAGGCCCCGGACCGGCGTTGAACACCAGTTCAGGGCCTTGATCGTTGGTGCGCCGCCAGGGACTCGAACCCCGAACCCGCGGATTAAGAGTCCGCTGCTCTGCCAGTTGAGCTAGCGGCGCTCGCCGGCAACGGGATGAGACGTTAACACCGCACCGGGCCGGCCGGCCCGGCAACCCCCGGCCCACGCGCCACTGCCGGTGACCAGGTTCGAGCCGAAGGCCCGGGGCGTGCCGACCCGGGTCGGGACGACGATCGTCCCGGCCCGGGTTCCGGTCACCTGATGGAGAAGTCGGCCAGCCGCAGCGGGGAGTCGAACACCAGGTACACGTCGTGGGTGCCGGCGGCGCGGGCCAACTCGGCGCTGACGTTGACGTACCGGTAGTCGTCGCCGGTGCTGGGCACGGTGGCCGTGCCCAGCAGCCGGCCGGTGGGCGAGCCCAGGCGGACCTGGATCGTGCCGGCGTCCGCGCCGGCCCTGGCGACCCTGGCCGTGAGGGTGTCGGCGCCCGGACGCAGAGCCGAACCGGCGAACGAGATCCACTGGCCCGCCGCGGTGGCGCCGACGGCCGTACCCTGGGCCTTCGTCTCGTCGACCAGCCGGACCCCCGCGTACCCGTCGAAGTTCTCCGCCCGGGTCGGCCGGGACAGGTCCCGGGCCGGGACCGTCTCACCGCGGACCCGAACCGCGGTGCGGGCCCGGATGTCCTCGGCGGACGCCCCCACCATGATGTCGTGGGTGGACGATTCGACCACCCACCGGCTGCGCGTGACGTCCCAGTGCGCCAGGTCGGCGGCGGGCAGCCGCAGCGTGACGGTCCGGGTCTGCCCGGGTGCGAGTTCCACCCGCTGGAAGGCCTTGAGCTGACGGATCGGGGTCTTGACCCGCGAGGTGCGCTGGTGGGTGTAGAGCTGGACCACCTCGGACCCGGCCCGGCTGCCGGTGTTTGTCACGTCGACGCTCACCGTGATGGTGCCGTCGGCGGCGACCGGCCGGTCGCCGGTACGCGCCTGGCCGTAGCGGAACCGGGAGTACGACAGCCCGTGGCCGAACGGGTAGAGCGGCTTCGCGGTGCTGTACAGGTAGGTCTGCCCGGACGAGATGATGTCGTACTCCAGCAGGTCCGGTGGCAGTTGCCCGTCCGAGCGGTACCAGGTCTGGGTGAGCCGGCCGGACGGGTTGCGGTCGCCGAACAGGACGTCGGCCACGGCGTGCCCGGTCTCGGCGCCCGCGTGGGTGGTCCACACGATCGCCGGGACGTGCTCCTGCTCCCAGGTCAGGTTGACCGGGTAGCTGGTCTGGAGCACCAGAACCGTACGCGGGTTGGCCCTGACGACGGCCTTGACCAGTGCCTCCTGGCCGGCGCTCAGGGCCGTGGAGGTGCGGTCGTGCGCCTCGCGTCCGTTGATGAACGGGTTGCTGCCCACGACCAGTACGGCGGTGTCGGCCGCCCTGGCCGCCGCCACCGCCCGGTCGATTCCGCTGCTGATCACCTCGCGGCTGAAGTGGGTCGCGGCAGCGGGGGTGGACGCGCCGAGCTTGAGCGCACCGTCGTCGCCGACCGTGACGTACTTCTCGGGGGCGAACCAGCTCTCCTTGGTCTCGTAGCCGACGTAGCGCAGCACCACCGTGCCGTCGTCCTGCGGCTCCAGCTTGAACTGCTGCTGGACGTACCAGCCGTTCGGCTGCTCGTCGCGGGTGATGAACGGCCCCCAGTTGTAGCCGAGGTAGCGGCCGTTCGCGGCGTTGCGCAGCGTCACCACGTCCTGGCCCCAGTCCACCACGTCGAACTGTGCTTCGGGCGTCGCCGTGGCACCGGTGGCGGCGACCGGGTCGGCGTCGGTGGTGCCGGTGGCCGTGACGTACCTGCCGGTCGCCGCGTCCTTCAGGGCGATCCGGTCCGCCCCGTCGAGCCCGCTGACACTCGCGGAGTTACCCAGCCGCTCGCGGATCCCGTCGAGCGCGGTCACCTGGTACGGCAGGTCGCCGCCGTACCAGTCGGTGTAGAGGGTGTCGGCCAGCGGACCGAGCACGGCCACCTTGCGGGTGCGGGCCGGGTCCAGCGGAAGCGCCTGTCGGGAGTTCTTCAGCAGCACCATCGCCTCGCCGGCGGCCTGTCGGGCCAGCCGTTGGTGTTTCGGGCTGTTGATGACGTCCGGGGTGATGCCGCCGTAACGGCCACCGCCCGGGTCGAACTCCCCCAGCCGGAACCGCACGTTCAGGATCTCCCGGATCCGGGCGTCGATGTCCGCCTCGGTCAGCAGGCCGGTCGCGAGGGCCTGTTTGATGGCCGTCACCGTCGGTTGGGCGTTGGTGTCGTCGGTGATGAAGCTGTTGAGGCCGGCCTTGACGATCGCGGCGTTCGCCTCGGGCTGGGTGGCGTAGTACCCCTGGGAGGCCACGAGGTTGTTCGGCGCCCAGGCGTCGGTGACGTTCAGCAGCGGCTGGTCCGTCCAGCCGCGTACCACGGTGGCCAGGTCCGGATCGACGGTGGCGGGCCGTCCGTTGATCAGGTTGTACGCGGCCATCACGCCGGTCGCCGCGTCGGCGGCGATGGCTGGCTGGAACGCGGCGCGTTCGTACTCGTTGAGCACCCGAGGTGGCACGTTCGACGAGGTGACGTCGCGCCGGATCTCGTTGTTGTAGGCCAGGTAGTGCTTCAGGGTCGGGGCGCTCTTCAGGTGGTCGGGGTCGCCGCCGGTCATCCCCGAGCCGTACGCGGTGGACATCTCGGCGGTGAGTAGCGGGTCCTCGGAGTAGCCCTCCTCGTTGCGGCCCCAGCGGGGGTCACGCAGCAGGTTGACCACCGGTGCCCAGAGGTTGAGACCCCACACCCGGGGGTTCTGCACGTGATAGCCGCGCGCCTCGTCGCCGACGGCGGAGCCGACCCGGTTGATCAGGTCGGTGTCCCAGGTGCTCGCCATGCCGACCGGCTGGGGAAAGGACGTGCTGCGGGCCTTGACGACAGCGCCGTTGTTGTCGATGTCGGTCGACCAGGCCACCCCGTGCAGGGCCTCGGTGCCGGTCTTGAACAGGCCGATGCCCAGCCGGGGAACGGCTGGCTGGTACTGGTGCAGCCAGGAGATCTTCTCGTCGAGGGTGAGCCGGCCGAGCAGGTCGTCGACCCGGGCCTGCACCGGCAGGTGTGGGTCGCGGAACGGGTAGGTGGGTTCGGCGAGGGCGGTGCCGGGAACGGCCGGTAGAGCCAGTAGGACGAGCGCGAGCACGGCGATTCCGCGCCGAAGGCGCTTGTTCCCCATTTGCTTCTCCTCAGGTCGTACGACGGACGCCCAGCGGACGCCCCGACCGGTGTGGCCAGGCTCGACACCCGGCTGACGGGCCTGGACGACGGATCGTCGAAGCGCTTCGACGAACCGGCCGCAACCACCACGGCCATGATTGTTGTGATCCGCGCAACTATAGATGCCGGCCAATGGGCGGGCAACCGTGCGTCTCCCCGGCTCCGTCGCACAGCGCGCCACACCACCGGCGGGGCGGTGTCCGCGGGTGCACCACATCGACAGCTCGGGGAAGATCAGCAGATGGAGCCCGACCTTTTAGGTGGTCCCCCGCGCCCGAAGGCTTGCGTGTCCGAGCACGTGTGCCGGTGCCGAGCCCCAGCGGAAATACGACAAGGCCCTGACCCAGGATGAACCTCGGTCAGGGCCTTGATCGTTGGTGCGCCGCCAGGGACTCGAACCCCGAACCCGCGGATTAAGAGTCCGCTGCTCTGCCAGTTGAGCTAGCGGCGCTCGTTCGGCAACGGAGAAAACATTAGCACCCGCCCGAGCCGGGCTCCAATCCGGTTACCCGGCTCCCCCCTTCGGTCGAGCTTTGCGGGCAAAAAGCCACAAACCGGCCCTCGCGCTCGGGACGGGGGGGTGGGTTGAGGCGGTGATGCGGCACGATGTCCGCCAGGTACGCGAGAACAGAGGTGGGGATGACACGGTTCACGCGAGCCGGGGCGGTGGTGGGCGCTCTGACTCTGGTGGCGTCGCTGGCACTGACCGGGTGCGGCGACAAGCAGAAGACCCCGACGTTCGTCGGTGGAACGCCGGCGGCGGACGCGGGCGCCGCGCCTGGCTCGTCCGCGCCCCCGACACCAACCACGCCGGACGCGCCAAGCGTGCCGACGCTCACACTGAGCCCGGCCAACGGCGCGAACAACCGGCCGGTGAGCACCGAGATCAGCGCGAAGCTGCCGGACGGCGGGAAGGTCTCCGCGGTCACCCTGACCGCGGACGGCGGGGGCGCGGTGGAGGGCAAACTGCGCACCGACGGCTCCGCCTGGGTGCCGTCCGCCCCGCTGAAGTTCGGCACCCGGTACACCGCCACGCTGACGGCGGACGCGGCCGACGGGACGAGCAGCCAGGGCACCAGCAGCTTCACCACGATGGCCAAGCCGAAGTCGACGATCGGATCCGGCCTGTACCTCTTCGACGACAAGAGCTACGGGGTGGCCATGCCGGTGGTCACGGAGTTCCATCCGGGCATCCCGAAGAAGGACCGGGCGGCGGTGCAGAAGCGGATGTTCGTCCGCACCGATCCGCCGCAGCCGGGGGCCTGGCACTGGGTCGACAACGGTACGCAGGCGTACTACCGGGCACCGGAGTACTGGAAGCCCGGCACGACCATCACGGTGCGGATCGCCCTGGCCGGGATACCGCTGAGCAACGGCAAGTACGGCGACATGGACCGTAAGGCCACTGCCAAGATCGGCCGGTCGTTCCAGATGAAGGTCGACAACGCCAGCAAGAAGATGACGGTGTACGAGAACGGCGCGCTGGTGCGCACCATTCCGGTGAGCCTGGGCAAGAAGAGCACGCCGTCCTCCAGCGGCACGATGGTCGTGATGGAGAAGAAGGAGGCCACGACCTTCGACACCCGCGACGACCCGGATCCGGCCAACCGCTACGTCACCGACATCCAGTTCGCCCAGCGGCTTACCTGGGGTGGCGAGTACATTCACGCCGCGCCCTGGTCGGAGCACGTGCAGGGGCGGCAGAACGTCTCGCACGGCTGCGTGAACGTGTCGATGGTGAACGCCCGGTGGCTGTTCGAGAAGACGCGGATCGGTGACCCGATCACGGTGAAGGGCACCGAGCGCAAGCTGGGCGCCGGCAACGGCTGGACGGCGTGGAGCCTGAGCTGGTCGGCGTTCATCAAGGGCAGCGCGCTGCCCGTACCCAGTGGTGGGGCCGGCCCCCTGCTCTGAGCGTGTCGGCCTTCTCGCGCCGGCCCCGCCATTGGCGGGGCCGGCGTACCCTTGCACTCCGGCGAGGCGACGACGCCGCGGCGACCCCACCGCCCCCGCACGGAAACGAGCCATACTCGCGAAACGCCGGATAGTAGCAAGAATCCGGCAGAATAATCGGCGTGTTTCGGTTCACCCTCGGCAACCCGGCCCGGCTCTGGCGCGTCAGTAGGAGACGATGGGGCAGCGACCACGACTGTGAGGGAATCATGCGAGCTAGCCAGGATCAGCTGATCAGGCACCGTGGGCGACGTCGCGTGTTCGCGGCGGGTTTCCTCGCCGTGGCGTTGGCCTTCACCGCCGCCTGCACCAGCGGCGACGGCGGTAAGCCGTCCTCGTGGCACGGCGGCGGCGAGAGCCCGCCACCGAAGGCCGCGGCGACGATCAGCGAGCCTGCGGCCGACGCCAAGGACGTGCCGGCCTCGACCGGCATCACCTTCACCACGAAGGACGCCATGCAGACCGCCGTCGAGCTCAAGGACGCGGCCGGCAAGACGGTCGAGGGCGCAGTCGCCGCGGATGGCAAGACGTGGCAGCCGGCCGGCGCCCTCGCGTACGGCACGAGCTACACGGCGACCGTGACCGCCACCGGCGACGATGGCCGTCCGGCCACCGCGACCAACACCTTCACCACCATGGCCAAGCCCGCCAATCAGGTACGCGTGAGCAGCTTCCTCGGCGACAACCAGGTGGTCGGGGTCGCCATGCCGCTGATCGTGAAGTTCAGCCGGGCCGTCCCGGAGGACTACCGCGACGACGTGCAGCGCCGGATGACGGTGACCTCGACGCCGTCCCAGGAGGGCGTCTGGCACTGGGTCAGCCCCACCGAGGTCCGGTACCGGCCGAAGGAGTTCTGGAAGGCCAACAGCAAGGTCTCCTACCGGGTGCAGGCCGGCGGCCTGCCGATGGGTGAGGGCTGGTACGGCCGCTCCGACCTCGCGGTGGACGTCAAGATCGGCCCGTCGCTGATCATGACAGTGGACAACAAGAACAAGCGGATGACGGTGACCCGCGACGGCGCCGTGATCAAGACCATCCCGGTGAGCCTGGGCAAGAAGAGCACCCCGTCGTCGAGCGGCACCATGGTCGTCATCGAGAAGCTGCGCAAGACGGTCTTCGACACGATGGAGGAACTCGGCCCGGAGGAGGGTTACCGCACCAACATCGACTTCGCGCAGCGTCTCACCTGGGGCGGGGAGTTCATCCACGCGGCACCCTGGTCCGAGGGGCAGCAGGGCAGCGTGAACGTCTCGCACGGCTGCGTGAACGTGTCGATGGCCAACGGAAACTGGCTGTTCAGCAACACGCGGGTCGGCGACCCGATCACGGTCAAGGGCACCGAGCGCAAGCTGCAGAACGGCAACGGCTGGACCGACTGGAACATGAGCTGGGACGAGTACGTCAAGGGCAGCGCCGTCCCGTACGAGCCGCCGGCCGACCCGGCCACCACCCCGGCCCCGGACGGCGCGGTCACCCCGTCACCGACGCCGACCGCCTGACCTGAGCGACCGGAAGCCCCCTCTGCGGAGGGGGCTTTCGCGTGGTCCCCATCTCGCCCCTACAACGACTCAGGCCCCCTCCGAAGAGGGGGCCTGAGCAGCACAACCAACTGGGTGACTGATGGGAATTGAACCCACGACAACCGGGACCACAACCCGGTGCTCTGCCAACTGAGCTACAGCCACCATGCCGCCGTCGCCCGGTCGATCGCCCCGGGCGGGGTGCGGACCAATAATAGCCGCACCGCAGCCGGCCCCGTCCAGCGGGTATCCGGGGCCGCCCGCGCGTGGGTCAGAGTTCGGCGGCGATCGCCTTGGCGGTCTCGACGTCCGGGCCCGGCAGCGGGACGAAGAGCGTCCGCCGGTAGTACTCCAACTCCCGGATGCTCTCCCGGACGTCGGCCAGCGCCCGGTGCGCGAGGCCCTTCTGCGGCTGGCCGAAGTACACGCGCGGGTACCAGCGCCGACACAGCTCCTTGATCGACGAGACGTCGATCATCCGGTAGTGCAGGTGGGCGTCGAGGCGGGGCATGTCGCGGGCGATGAAGCCCCGGTCGGTGGCGATCGAGTTGCCGCACAACGGAGCCGTCCGCGGATCTTTGACGAAGGTGCGGACGTAGTCCAGGACCAGGTCCTCCGCCTCGGTGAGGGTGACCGCCGAACGGCGGACCTCCTCGGTGAGACCGGACTTGGCGTGCATCGTCTGGACGATCTCCGGCATCCCCTCCAGCGCCACCTCGTCGGCGTGGATCACCACGTCGACCCCGTCACCCAGCACGTTGAGATCGGGATCGGTGACCAGTGCCGCAACCTCGATCAGTTTGTCCCTGCCAAGGTCCAGCCCGGTCATCTCACAGTCGATCCAGACAAGGAGATCAGCCACCGGCACAGCCTACGCGCAGCCCACGCCCCGCGGCTGCGCGCTCTCGGCGGACCAGACCGCTAGGGTTTCGGGGTGCCAGCCGATCCCGTAGCACCGCCCGCCGTCACGGACGACGATCCCGGCGGCCGTACGGTCCGTCGCCTGGTCACGGTGGTGGCCCTCATCGCCGTGCTGCCAGCGCTCTACCTGCCGGGCCTGAACCACAAATTCCTCGACCTCAAGATCTACATGTCGGCGGTCGACTGGTGGCGTGTCGGCCACCCGCTCTACGACTACGTCCAACCCGACCGGGTGCAGGGCGAGTTGTACTTCACCTACCCACCCTTCAGCGCGTTGCTGCTGTGGCCGTTCGGCCTGTTGCGGCTCGGTGCCACCGTGGCGATCTTCACGGTGCTCACCGTGCTGGCCGTGGTGTTGACCACCCGCTGGCTGATGATGCCGGTCATCGCCCGGCACGACCTGCCCCGGGCGTTCACGCTGACCGTGGCCGTGCTGCTGGTGCTGGCCGTGGAGAGCACCCGCGAGACGATCACCTTCGGGCAGATCAACATGCTGCTGGTCGTGCTGATCCTGGCCGACCTGCTGTTCGCCGTACCGCAGGCACGGCGTTGGGCCGGGGTCGGCGTGGGGCTGGCGACGGCGCTCAAGCTCTTTCCCGGCATCTTCATCGTGTACCTGCTGGCCACCCGACGGTGGCGGGCCGCCGCGGTGGCGAGCGCTACCGCCGCGGCGGCGACCCTGCTCGCGGCGGCGATCGCTCCGGGTGACTCGTGGCGGTTCTGGACCCAGGAGCTGTGGGACAACGACCGGGTGGGACGCACCGACTACGTCGGCAACCAGTCGCTGTTCGGCCTGCTCAGCCGGTTCACCGCACCGGAGAAGCCGGACCGGCTGCTCTGGCTGCTGGTGGTCGCCGTGGTCGCCGCCTACGGCCTGTGGCGGGCCGCCCGCGCGGCGCGCGCCGGTGACCTGGTGACGGGCCTGACGTTGACCGGGTTGGTGGGTTCGCTGGTCAGCCCGATCACCTGGACCCACCACATCTACTGGTTCGTGCCGGCGGTGGTGCTGCTCGCGGACGCGGCGTTGAGTGCCGACCGCCCGGACGAGGCACGCAGGCGTCGGTGGTTGGCGGGGTTCGCGCTGGTCACCACCGCCGTGATCGTCTACGGCGTGGTGACGTTCCAGGAATGGGGCGCGGGAGCGGTCCGTACGCACGACCCGGCGGATTTCGTGTTGCAGAACACCTATGTGCTGCTCAGCCTGCTGTTGCTGGCGACCCTGCCGGTGCGCCTGCGCCGCGTCCGACCCGCCGACCAACCGCAACCCCAGGAAAAATCGCACCAACTGGACAGATCTACCTAGTAGCCGCCACTAGCGCTAATCTGGGCTCATCTACCTCAAGCGCCGCTCGGGTAGCACCGATCCCCCGGTGAGGGTGGCCCTCCGCGTCGGCAGCGCGGAGGGCCACCCGCCGTTTCGTCGACCGCCACCGGCCGGGTCGTGGCCTTCGCACCCGAACCGACCATGGTGAGCTGCCGCACGGCCGGAAACGGCGCGGCCGGCGCGGGATCCCGGGCACCGAGCCCACTCAGCGAGGTGACCCCGAGCCGGCCGGCGAGCACCGGAACCTGATCCGGCTCCACCACGAAGATGACCTCGCGTGGGCGCAACGGTCGCAGCAGGAGCAGCAGGGCGCACGCCACCAGCAGGACGCCGGCGGCCAGCAGACTCCAGGTGGCCGGGCCGGTCCACCCCGCCCGCACCTCGACGCGCAGGTCCAGTGCCAGGTCGGCGGCACCGTCGGGGCGCATCAGCACCAGACTCATGGGCTCTTCGGCCAGGTCGTCCGCGCTCCACTCCAGCGAGCCGACGCCCTGGCGTACCCAGGACGGCCGATCCGGCGGGCCGACCGGTACGACGGCGGCCGGATCGACCGGACCGCCCGCAGCGGGACCGGCCGGGTCCAGCCGAACCGGCAGCGGACCCTGGGCCAGCGCCACCCGACGGACCACGGCGTGCGGCACCGGCGCCAGCCAGCCACGCACCTCGGCGGTGGGGGCGAGCCCCACGAAGGTCGGGCCGCCCGAGGTGTTGGCGTCCAGGCGCAGCCGGGTCTCCCCGGTACGCGCGAACGGCGCCTCCTGGCGCAGCAGGCGGTCGAGGTCGGTGACCACGACCGCGTGACCGGGCGTGCGGAGCGTCTCGAAGCGGGCGGCGAAGGACCCGTCGGGGTCGGCGTGTCGCGTCACCAACCACAACGCGCCACCGGCGAACAGCGCCGGAATCCCCATGGCCACCAGCAGCACACCGACGATTGCCCGCACGACACGCATTCGCACCGTCTCCCTCCGTAGCCAGATACCCGGCCGACCTTACCGACGCGGGCGCGGTGATCAGGGAATATCCACTGCACCGCACGGTCCGACCGCGGAAAGCGCGCTGGCCCGCCGGAGGGTTCCGGCGGGCCAGCGGGTGGGACGGGGGTCAGGACTTGGCGACCGGCTCCCGACGGCTCCGGGAGAACGCCAGCCCGCCCAGCACCAGACCGGCCAGCCCGGCGACGAGACCGGCCACACCGAGGCCGACCGCGAGCCCGTTGCCGTCGTCGTCATCGTCGTCGTCGGGCGACGACGCGGCGGCGGCGCTCGGCGTGGGCGCACCCGCGGGTGCCGCGGCGGCGGCCAGGGTGAGCACCGGCGCCGGGTGCTCCGGCTCCTCGGCACCCGGCGCCGGCGGGTCGATCCAGCGCGAGATCTCGCCGTCCGAGTAGGTCTGGAGGACCTTGAAGACCATCGAGTCGACCTTCGGCAGCGGCCCCATCGAGACGGGGAACTCCTGGAACTGGCCGGGCTTCACCGCCGCGTCGCCGGTGGCCGTCCAAGTGATCTTGGAAATCGCCTCGGTGAGCTGGCTGCCGTGCACCTCGATCGGCGGGTCCACCTTGCGCTTCTCCGTCGCGACCGTCCAGCCGGGCACCGGCATGGTCGACACCGAGCCGACCGGAGCGTTCTCCGGCAGGGTCACCTCGATCTTGTTGGTCGAGGCGGTGTCGCTCTCGTTGGGCACCCGGAACGCCACCCGGGCGTACCCGCCCTGGACCGCCTCCTTCGGGTTGACCGTGACGTGCGCGGACGCCGGTCCGGCGACGCCGAGCACAGCGGTGGCGGCGGCGGTGAACGCCAGGGCGGCAGCGGCGGTTGCGGTACGCCGGAATCGGGTCATGGGTTTCGCGGACCTCTCTAACGGATCGGCACGGTGGCGGTCACCGTGGCCTGGTCGATGTCTGTCGTTCGGGCAGTGATCTTGATTTGCCAGTCACCGGAAGCCGGCAGGCTGATGTCGCCGTAGGCGTGGTTGTCCGTCAACGGCAGCAGCGGGACGTCGATCGGTTCGATCCCGGCCGAGGGCAGCGCGGCGGTCGCCTTCCACTCCACCACCGGCAGCGGCTGGTTGTTCTTGTCGTAGGCGTACAGGTGCACCGAGTTGTTTCCCCGCTGGGCCGGGCTCACCTCGATCTGCATGTCGTAGAGCGAGCTGGACAGCTTGGTGCTGAAGAGGCCGGCCTCCGTGCTGGACGGCCCGGCCACGGCGGTGCGGGCGGGCGTGGTCTGCACGAGCGTGGCGGACAGGCTCAGCACCACCACGGTGACGGCCAACTCCACCCAGACCGCACGGCGGACCGGCGCCGGGCGCTGCGCGGCGATGCGCCGACGCACCAACTGCCGGGAGTACGCGGCCACGGCGATCACCACCGCGAACAGCGCGATCTTGGTGAGCAGCAGCTGCCCGTACGTGGTGTCGAACAGCGCCTGCAGGGTGGCCACCTCGATCAGCGCCTGAACGGTGCCGGCGAGCAGCAGCGCCGAGACGGCGAGCGCCGCCCACCGCGACCAGATGGGCAGGATCGCGCCCAGCTCCCGCTCGTCGGCCTGGCGCAGCAGGAACGCGGCGAGCATCAGCAGACCACCCAGCCAGACCGCCATGCTGCCCAGGTGGACCGCGTCGACGACCACGGAGACGGCCGGCGCCGGGGAGGCCGCCGGGTGCCCGGCCAGCGGCCAGGTCAGCAGGGCGGCGCCGCCGAGCACGGCCAGGATGATCGCGTCGGCGCGGCCGACCGGCCGGGTCAGCAGCGGCCGGAGCAGGAAGACGGAGGCCGCCAGCAGGCCGAGTCGGACCAGGTGGGCGGTGCCGAAGGTGCTGCCGAACACACTGCCGAACCCCTCGCCGGTCACGTCGAAGAGGCCACCGCCGGCCGTGTAGGGCACCTGCAACCACAGGTCGGCGAGGGTGGCGACGGCCACCAGGCCGAGGCCGGTCCAGGCCAGCCGCGCCGGCCCCCGCCGGGAGAGCCGTCGCGGCCACAGCGCGGCGAGCACCAGCGCCGGCCCGACCAGCAGCACCAGACCGGTGTAGCCGAGGAAACGAGCCACCTTCACCGCCGTACCCACGACCGGGTTGGCGCGGCTGTCCGTGCCGGAGTCGACGGGTGGTGTCGAGGGCGCGCCGACCGAGTAGGTGAACGCCCCGGACACCGGGTGACTGTCGGCGGAGATCACCCGGAAGCTGAGCAGGTAGGTGCCGCGCCCGCCGGCCGGGTCCACCGGGATGCGCACCTCGCCGCCGTCGAAGGACGGCTCACCCCGGTCGGCGCGGGACCCGTCCGGCGCGATGACCCTGATCTTGCCGGGAACCTTGCGGACCGACTCACTGAACCGGAGGACCACCTCGGACGGCGCGCTCGGCACGACCGAGGAGGCGGCCGGGCTGGTGCTCTCCAGCACCGCGTGGGCGCTGGCCGGGGTGGCTGGCGCGATCAACAGGGCGACGACGGTGACCAGCAGGCCGGCGGCGGCAGCCAGCCGGGTGATCCAGCGGCGGGGGGCGACAGTCATGCCAGCCATGGTCGCCGACCGGTGTGGATCTCGGCGAGCCGAGTCGGGCAAAGGGCTCAACTCTGCTCAGCCGCCCGTGCCGCGCGGGAGGGATCGCGTGTCATGCGGAGGTAGTCGGCTCCGGTGGGGGAAAAGTTCCCGACGTGGTGCAGACCATCCAGGAACCGAAGGACCGTGACGCCGCCTCGGGCGCCGCGTAACCTGGTTTGTCGTGATCCCCGTCCCGCGTGACACCGGTGCCGCCGGTCCGGCAGAGCCGGCCGGTGCCGTCGCCCGGGACCCGGCGACCGAGTGGGCGCTCAGCGCGCGCGACGGTGACCCGAGCGCCCAGGCGGCGTTCGTCCGGCTGACCCAGACCGAGGTCTGGCGGTTCGCCGCCGCCCTGGTCGACCCGGACAGCGCCGACGACCTGACTCAGGAGACCTACCTGCGGGCGTTTCGGGCGCTGCCCGCGTTCGAGGGCCGTTCCAGCGTCCGCACCTGGCTGCTCGGCATCGCCCGTCGGGCCTGCGCCGACCACCTGCGCACGGTGATCCGCCGCCGCCGACTCGACGAGCGGCTGGCCGCGAACGCGTACACCGACCGCCCGCACCCGGACCCGGCCGGCCAGTTCGGCGCGGCGGACCTGGTCCGCCGGCTCAGCGCCGAGCGGCGCGCCGCGTTCGTGCTCACCCAGTTGCTCGGCCTGTCGTACGCCGAGGCGGCCGCCGTCGAAGGGGTGCCGGTGGGCACCATCCGATCCCGGGTCGCCCGGGCCCGCGACGAACTGGTCGAGGCGGTCGGCGACGCCCTGACCGGCTGAGCGGGGAACTTCCGGCGCAGACGGGACGACACAATGAGCGTGACTGCACCCTCCCCCCCGGTCGGCCGTTGGCCGGTCGTCCGGCCCTGGCTCGCCACGGCGGCACGGCTCGGCCTCGCCGCCGTCTGGCTCGTCGCCGGCGCGTCGAAGGTCGGTGACCTCGCCGCCTCCGGGCGAGCCGTCAACGCGTACCAGGTGCTGCCGTACGACCTGGCGACCGTGGTCGGCGCGGCCCTGCCCTTCGTCGAGTTGGCGCTGGGCGTGCTGTTGCTGCTCGGGCTGGCCACCCGGCTCGTCGCCGGGGTGTCGGCCGCGCTGCTGGTGGTCTTCATCGCGGGGATCGCCTCGGCCTGGGCACGTGGGCTGGCCATCGACTGCGGCTGCTTCGGCAGCGGCGGGCAGTTGGGCGAGGGGCAGGCACCCAGTTACCTCCCGGAGATCCTGCGGGACCTGGGATTCTTGGTACTGGCCGGATTTCTGCTGGTCTGGCCGCGTACGCCGGTATCGGTGGACGGGTGGTTGTCCGGCGAACCCGCTGTGGAGGACGAGGATGAGTAGTCGCAAGGGAAAGCGGGACGCCGCCCGGGTGGTCCGCGAGCAACTCGCCCGCGAGCGACGGCGTCGCCGCACGGTCTGGGTGTCCGCCGCGGCGGTCGTCGTCCTGGTCATCGCCGGTGTCGTCGGCTGGACCGTCTGGACCAACCAGCGTTCCGACTCCTTCACCACCCCACCCGGCGCGAACGCGGCCGGCACCGGCATCGTCACCGGTGGCGGACCGGTCACCGTCGACGTCTACGAGGACTTCCTCTGCCCGGTCTGCAAGCAGTTCGAGCAGGCCACCGGGGCGACGCTCGAGCAGTTGGTGGCCGACAACAAGGCGAAGGTGGTCTACCACCCGGTGGCGTTCCTCAATCGCTTCTCCACCACCGACTACTCCACCCGGTCCTCGGCCGCCTCCGGCTGCGCCGCGGCGGGAGGCAAGTTCCGGGAGTACGCCAAGGCGCTCTTCGACAGGCAGCCGCCGGAGGGCAGCGCCGGCCTCCCCGACGACCAGCTCATCGACATCGGCACCGGCGTGGGCCTCGATCGGGGCTCGTTCGGCGGCTGCGTCAAGGACAAGACGTACAAGACGTGGACCGACCACGTCACCGACGAGGCCAGCCGGAGCGACGTCACCGGCACGCCGACGGTCATGGTCAACGGTCAGCCGCTCACCAACCCCACCCCGGACAGCCTCACCGCGGCCGTGGCGGCGGCCGGCAAGTGATCCGTACCCTGCTGGCTCGCGTCGGCCTGGTCGCCACCGCCGCCGGCGTGGCGACCCTGCTCACCGCGGCGCCCGCCGCCGCGCACGGCGCGGACGCCCCCGACGGCACCGACTACCGCACCCGGACCACCGGGGTCACACCGCAGCGGCCAGGGCTGGAGGTACGCGTCGTCGAGGCGGGCGCCCGACTGGAGTTGACCAACGACACCGGCCGGGCCGTCGAGGTCGTCGGCTACTCCGGTGAGCCGTACCTGCGGATCACCCCGGACGGGGTCTTCGAGAACAGCCGCTCCCCCGCCACCTACCTGAACCGCACCATCGCCGGGGACACCGCGCTCCCGGCCGACGCCGACCCGGCCGCCCCGCCGACCTGGCGGCGGGTCGCCGACGGGACCACCGTGCGCTGGCACGACCAACGCGCACTGTGGCAGGAGTCGGCACCACCGGCGGCGGTACGCGCGGCACCGGACCGCGAGCACCGGGTCCGGGACTGGACGATCCCCCTGCGGGACGGCGCTGACCAGGTGACGATCGGCGGGACGGTGGACTGGGTGCCGCCACCGGACGCGTACACCTGGTGGGCGGTGACGATCGTCGGCCTGCTCGCGGTGGGCGCGCTCGGCCTGCTCGCCGCCGCCTCGCCCGCCGGTGCCCGCGCGTTGTCCGCGGTGGGCACGTTGCTGGTCGTGGGCGGCGTGGTGGCCGTCGTGTACCCGGTGGGGCGGGAACTGGACGCGGGCGCCCAGGGTGTGGGCGGGGTGACGCTCGGGCTGCTGTCCGGGCAGATCTGGTCGCTGCTCACCGGCCTCGGCGCGATCGCCGCCGGCTGCTACGCGCTGGCCCGCCGCCCGGCCGCCGACTTCGCGGTGGCGCTGGCCGGGGCCTGCCTGGCGCTCTTCGCCGGCGCGGCGAACGCCGCCGTGTTCGCCCGATCCATCGCCCCGGTGCCCTGGCCACCCGAGATCGCCCGGGTCATGGTCGCGCTGGTGTTGATCACCGGCACCGGGGCGACAGCCGCAGGCGTCCTCCGCCTCCACGCGGCCGCCAAAACCCCAACCCCAGCCCACACCTGACCCACCGCCCCCGCCCGCCGGCCCGCCGGCCCGCCAGCCCGCCGGCCCGTGTTGATCATGGGGCGGGGTGGGGGTTACCGGGGTGGGGCGAAGCCGTAGGGAAGTTCGAGGCGGTGGCGGGCCAGCAGGGCCGAGTCGGCCAGCAGGTCCAGGGTGGGGGCGTCGGCGACGATCCGGCCACCGTCCAGGATCACTGAGCGGTCGCACAACTCCGCCGCGTACGGCAGGTCGTGCGTGACCATCAGCAGGGTCACCGGCAGGTCGCGCAGGATCTCGGCCAGCTCACGGCGGGCCGCCGGGTCCAGGTTCGACGACGGCTCGTCGAGCACCAGGATCTCCGGGTGCATGGCGAGCACGGTCGCCACCGCCACCCGGCGGCGCTGCCCGAAGGAAAGATGCTGCGGGGACCGGTCGCGATGCGCGCCCATCCCCACCGCGGCGAGCGCCTCGTCCACCCGGGCGGCCAACTCCGCCCCGCGCAGACCCAGGTTCGCCGGCCCGAACGCCACGTCCTCGGCCACCGTGGGCAGGAACAACTGGTCGTCCGGGTCCTGGAAGACGATGCCCACCCGGCGACGCACCTCGGCCAGGGTGGCCCGGTCCGGCGTGACCGTCAGCCCACCGACGCTCACGCTGCCCTCGGTCGGGACGAGGATCCCGTTGAGATGCAGCACCAGCGTGGTCTTGCCGGCGCCGTTGGGCCCGAGCAGCGCCACCCGGTCGCCGCGCGGGACGCTCAGGTCCACGCCGTGCAGGGCGACGTGCCCATCCGGGTACGCGTACCGAACGCCACGAACGTCAAGCGAGACAGCGGTCTGCACGACACCGATCATGACAGCACGACGGCGGTGGCGGCGATGGAGGCGGCCAACACCGGCACTGTCGACGCGACGAGCCACTGACCGATGCTCGCGGCACCGTCGCCCTGCCACACGGCGGGCATCCGCCCGGTGTAACCACGCGACAGCATCGCCAGATAGACCCGCTCGCCGCGCTCGAAGGCGCGCAGGAACAACGCCCCGATCCCGGCGGCGAAGCCGCGCAGCTGCCACAGGAAACGCGGGTCGTCGCCCCGGGAGATCCGGGCCACCCGCATCCGCCGCGCCTCGCCGACCAGCACGTCGAGGTAGCGCAGCATGAACGTGGCGATCTGGGTGAGCACCTGCGGGCAACGCAGCCGGTCCAACCCCACGATCAGGTCCCGGGTGGTGGTGGTCGCGGCGAGCAGCAGCGAGGCGAGCACGCCCAGGGTGCCCTTGGCCAGGATGTTCCACGCGCCGTGCAGTCCGTCCTCGGACAGCCGCAGGCCCAGCACCTCGACCCGTTCGCCGGTGCCGAGGAACGGCAGCGCCACGGCGAACAGCACGAACGGCAGCTCGATCAGCGCCCGGCTGAGCAGCCACCGCGGCCCCACCCGGGCCAGCGCCGCGACCGCGACCACCAGCAGGGCGTACGCGCCGAAGGCCCAGAACGCCGTGCGTGGGGTGGCCACCACGGCGATCGTGAAGACCACCATCGCCACGATCTTTACTTCGGGCGGGAGCCGGTGCACCGGCGAGTCCGACTCGCGGTACAGCACATGCCCGTGACCGGCACCCATCCTGCGTACTCCTGCTCAGTTCGCCGCGTCGGCGCGGCGCCGGACGGGTGTCGTCGTGTCGGCGCCGTCGGTCGGCGTCGTGCCGTCGGCCGGTGTCGTGCCGTCGGTCGGCGTCGTGCCCCGACGGCGCAGCAGCCAGAAACCGCCAGCGCCGATCGCGAACGTGACGAGTACCCCGAGCACCCCGGAGAGCCCGGTGGAGACGAAGCTGTTCGACACGCCGCGCACCCCGTAGTCGGCGAGCGGGCTGTCCGCGAACTCGTGGTCCCGGGCCTGCTGAGCTGGGCAACTGCCGCCGACGATGTTGTCGTCGGCGTCGACCGTGCAGCCCTTGAGCAGGGACGAGTCCAGCCCGTCCGGGTGGGACGAGGCGTAGTTGCTCACCACCCCGGCGAGCAGGAGCGCGACCAGCAGGCCACCGGCCAGGAACACCCACGAGCGATTCTTCATCGAACACCTCCGACGACCGGGACAGCGGGGGCGGCGGGCGCGCGCAGCGAGCGCAGCGCGTACACCAGGTCGGGTCGCACCTTCGCGACGGTGAGCACGGTGGTCGCGGTGATCAGGCCCTCGCCGATGCCGATCAGCAGGTGCACGCCGGCCATCGTGCCGGCCAGACCGGTCAGGTTGCTTCCCAGGTCGGTGGTGCCGCCCAGCCAGTACTGCAGGACGAAGCCCTGCGACGCGACCACCACGCTGAGCGTGGCGGCGACGAACGCGGTCACGGCCAGGCCGGCCCGCGTACGGGGCAGCACCCGCAGCAGCACCGCGATCAGCACGTACGCCGCCGCGGTGCCGAGCAGCGCCATGTTCGTGATGTTGAGGCCGAGCATCGCCACTCCGCCGTCACCGAAGACCAGCGCCTGCACCACCAGGACCACGGACACGCAGAGCGCGCCGACCCACGGGCCGACAAGCATGGCGGCGAGCGCGCCGCCGAGCAGGTGGCCGCTCACGCCGGCCGTGAAGATCGGGAAGTTGAGCATCTGGACGGCGAAGATGAACGCGGCCACCAGGCCCGCCATCGGGGCCAGCCGGTCGTCCAGGTCGCGCCGGCCGCGCAGGACACAGACGGTGAGCGCGGCAAGAGCGAGCGCGGCGAAGATCGCTGCGACCGGACCGTCGATGATCCCGTTCGAGATGTGCATCGCCAGTGTTTCCACGCGACCTCCCAGACGTTCAGCGGACCCGACCGGGCCAGCGAGCGTCAGCCTATTTCCCATCACTCGTTGTTGCCAGACTCTGGCAACAACGCGAGGTGTTGATCACCTTGCGATCGCCCGAACTCGGCGGCGGTCGCGCGGGTGATCGACTCGCCTTCCCTGATGTCGGGGCATCCCCGAACCGCGGATGCCCCGGTTTCCTGAACGACGAGTTGACCTACAGCCAGCGGCGCCGACCGGGGCGCGTCGCCGGCGACGGCACCCGCCCGGTCGGCGGTATCGTCGGGCCATGACCACGCCCGACCGTCTCTCCCCCGGTGATCCCGCGCCCGAGTTCACCCTCGCCACCGACACCGGTGACCAGCTCTCCCTCGCCGACCTGCGCGGTCGCAAGGTGGTCCTGTACGCCTACCCGGCCGCGATGACCCCCGGCTGCACCAAGCAGGCGTGCGACTTCCGCGACTCGCTCGCCTCGCTCCAGGCCGCCGGCTACGAGGTCGTCGGCATCTCCCCGGACAAGCCGGAGAAGCTGGCGAAGTTCCGCGAGCGCGACGCGATCACCTTCCCACTGGTGTCCGACCCGGACCGGACGGTGCTGATCGCCTACGGCGCGTACGGCGAGAAGCAGCTGTACGGCAAGACCGTCACCGGAGTGATCCGCTCGACGTTCGTGATCGACGCCGACGGCAAGATCGAGCGAGCGCTCTACAACGTCAAGGCCACCGGACACGTCGCCAAGCTCCGCCGCGACCTCGGCCTGGACTGAGTCGGTGAGCCCTGGACCGAGTCGGTGAGCCACCACCCGGCCTCGGCCATCCGCAGACAAGGCCGGGCTCGACACCGTCGAAGCCGGACGCTCTAGACTCAGCGGGTTGGCGGGAGTGGCGTAACGGCAGCCGCGATAGGTTTAGGTCCTATTGTCCGAAAGGGCGTAGGGGTTCGAATCCCCTCTCCCGCACAAACGAGCACCACGCACCCCTCGGGATTGTCGGGCGTGTCACTGTCGAGGGTCACGGGCCTGGTCGGCGGGTCAGGATGGCCGGCGTGAGTCTGCGCTTCGTCCTCGACCCCGACCTGACCCCACGCCTGCGCGCCGACATCGTCGCGCTCTGGACGGACGTCAGCAACGCCGGTGGCGCGGTCGGCTTCGTTCCGCCGGTGACCGCCGCCGACGTGCACGTGCTCGCCGACCCGACCTTCGCCGGCATCGCCGACGGACCGGACCGCCTGCTTGTCGGATACTCCGGCGATCGGCTGGCGGGCCTGCTGGTCTTCTCCGACAACCGCTTCCCGCTCAAGGCGCACTGGTGCGTGTTGAAGCGGGTGATGGTCCACCCGGACGCCCAGGGCACCGGTTACGGCTCGGCGCTGATGGCCGAGGCCGCCCGTATCGGCAGGCGACTCGGCCACGAGGCGCTGCACGTGACGGTCCGCGACGGGTTGGGGTTGGACAGGTTCTACGGCCGCCTCGGCTACCGGGAGATCGGCCGGTTGCCGGCCGCGTTGCGGGTGGCGCCCGAGGATGACCGGGACGAGATCCTGATGTGGCTCGACCTGCCGCCGACTGACTGAGCGGTCAGCCCGCGCACCAGCGGGCGTTCGTCTCGGCCGGCTGGGTGCTCGGCGTGCTGGTGGCCGGCGCGCTCGCCTTCGCCACCTCGACCGGGCGGCTGGTCGGCGTCGGCGTACCTGCGATGGGTCGCTTGCCGGGTGGCCGGGCCGACGCGGACGGGCGGGGAGTGGCCGCGACGCCGCCGCGCCCGTACATCCGGACCGCGCTGTTCTGCACCTGGCCGGGTGCCATCCGGATGCCGCTGACGGTGGCACGGTTGCCGTACACGTCGCTGACCCGGATGGTGAACGGGCCGGCTCCGGCGCCGGAGGCGATCAGCCAGTAGTTGTAGTCCTGCCGGGCGGCTGGGCGCCACGGGCCGCTGGCACCCTGGCGGACCTCGACGGATCGCAGCGGGTTGCCGTGGTTGCCGACCCGGACGGCGAACCAGAACTGCGACGCGCCCTCCTTGATCCGGAAGGTGAGCGGGCCGGGCAGCGGTGGGTTGACCACCGCGCGGTAGGTGACCGGGACGAGGCCCTGGACCGGCTCGGCGATCCGGGCGAACGCCTCGCGGGACAGGTCGAGATGCCCGGGTGCGCACTCCGGGCACTGGTCCATGATCAGCACTCGGACGGTGCCCTTCGGGCCGGTCACGTCGAGGAAACCTCCGCAGGCGGCGCCCGCGGAGTATTCGGTCGGGCCGAGTGCGACGTAGAGCTTGTTGGCCGGGGCGGCGGGGTTCGAGCAGTTGCCGCCGGCGCCGTTCGAGTCGTAGAAGGTGGCCTTGCCACTGTGCGTGGTGGTGCCGGTGGGCGGCGCTGCGGCGAGGGTCCGGCCGGCGGCGCAGGCCGGGGCGGAGCCGGACCGCAGGGTCAGGGTGAGCCCCATTGCCGCTGCGACGACTGTGACGCCGGCGGCGACCAGCCAGGGCGTCGAGCGGGACGCCGACGCGGGACGCTGCTGGGGGGCATGGTCCAGGTCGATGTCGACAACGCTTACGTCCGTCACGACGGCGATGCTGCCGGAACGGGACGTGGGCGGACAAGCCGGCTAAGCCAAAGCTAAGACAGCGGTGACGGACGGTGACCGGCGCGTACCGCGTACCGCGTGCCGGGACGGTCGACCCTGGTCAGGGGACGATGACGAGCGGTGCACCCACCGCCAGGTGACCGGTGTCGAGCGGCACCAGGTGCAGTCCGAAAAGGACCTTCTGCCTGATGGTGCGGTGTCGTGCGAGGGTACGCAGCGGTTCCTTCGTGCGTACCCCGGCCTCCTGGTCGGTCGTGGTCACCACGCAGCGCTCGCACGGCCCGGCGGCGCGGAACCGCAGGTCACCGATGCGCAGCGACCGGCCGACCCAGTCGTCCTCGGTCCAGGCCGACGCCCCGTCGAGCACCAGGTTGGGCCGGAACCGGTTCATCGGCACCGGTTCCTCCCCCACCTCGGCCAGCCAGCCGTTGAGGGCGTCGAGGGAGGCGGTGTTCGCCAGCAGCAGCGGGTAGGCGTCGGCGAAGCTGACCTGGTCACCGGTGTCGTGTTCGCGGTCCCCGGCGGCCAGGTGGCGGGTCGGCTGACCCAGCCAGACCAGCCGGACCGGTCGGCCGAGCAGCGCGCCGAGCCAGTCGTCAGCCGCTCGACCGGCCGACAGGGCCGGGACGGGGAGCTTGCGGTTGCGGAAGGTCCGCACCGCGACCGGTCCGCCGCCGGCGGGCTCGGGCACGTCGAGGTCGGGCTGCCCGTCGGCGCGCAGCGACAGGCCCCCGGGGCGCACGGTGGCGCGCAGGCCGACCAGCCGGGTGGTCTCGCGCTGGGTGACGCCGACGCCGTCGGCGTCCACGACCATCCAGCGCCGGTCGCCGGCCAGGCCCCACGGCTGCACGAACGCGCCGTCGTGGTCGAGCCGGTGACAACCCTTGACGGGGTACGTGTGGATCGATGTCAACCGCACCCGGCCACCATGCCATGCCGATTCCGTCGCTGGATACCGATGGTTGACGGGCTCTCCCGGGCTCACCGCGACGATCGTCGGAAACGATTCGGTCGGGACGTGGAGCCCGACGACCCGGACGGGGGTACATCCCTGTAACCGGGAATCAGTAGCATCGCGGCATGCAGTATCGCCAAGAGTACGCGGAGCCCGAGACCCAGTTCATCGCGGCGCAGCAACCACCGGAGCCGACCAAGAAGGCGCGGTCGAGGCGTCCCCGGTGGCAGAAGGTCGCTTTGATCACGTTCGTGGTCCTGGCCTTGCTCGGCGGTGGCGGGATGATCGCCGGCGGTTTGTACTTCCGTTCGATCAACTCCGGCATCGAGCGCGTCGACGCCTTCGAGGGTGTGCCGGAGGCCGATCGCCCGCAGGTGGGTGAGAACGCCAAGGGCGCCATGAACATCATGATCCTCGGCAGCGACTCCCGCGACCCGAACAGCGAGTCCGGCTCCCGCACCGACACGATCATCGTGGCCCACCTTCCAAAGGACCGGTCCAGCGCCCAGCTCATCTCGATCCCCCGGGACACCTGGGTAAGCGTGCCGAAGTCCTCGAGCGGCCGGGGCGGCCGGGACGCGAAGATCAATGCGTCGTTCGCGTGGGGTGGCGTGCCGCTGCTGGTGCAGACGGTGGAGAAGTTCACGGGCGTGCGGATCGACCACGTGACGATCGTCGACTTCAGCGGCTTCAAGGAGATCGTGGACGCGCTCGGCGGCATCAACGTGGACGTGGAGAAGGGCTTCACCACGCTGTACGCGCTCAACGGCAGCCGGACGTTCAACGCCGGGCGGCAGAAGATGGACGGGGCGGCCGCGCTGGACTACGCGCGCGAACGGCACGCGTTCGCCGACGGCGACTTCGCCCGAATCCGGCACCAGCAGCAGGTGATCAAGGCGATCCTGGACAAGGCGGCGTCCGGCGGCACTCTCGCCAACCCGGCCAAGCTCAACTCCTTCATCAAGGCGACGGCGGACGCGGTCGCCGTGGACAAGAAGTTGAACCTGGTCGACCTCGGGTCCGAGATGCGCGATCTGCGCAGCGGCAACCTGACGTTCCTCACCTGCCCGGTGAAGGGCACCGGCATGATGGGCACCGAGAGCGTGGTGCTCGCCGACAAGGAAAAGGCCGCGAAGGTCTTCGATGCGGTCCGTAACGACAACGTTCCGGGAATCCTCGCCGCCGCAAAGTAGGAGGCGGAACTGACTTGGCGGCTATGGTGGCACGACCGGGTCGATCGTAGAGTTCGGTCGCCCTTCTGGTCGGGATGCATGACCGAGGGCTTTCACGGGGAGGTCCACAAGTGTCAGGCCATCCGGCGACCAGCCATTCGTCCACGCCGTCAGTCGGCGGGGACGACCTCGACATGCCGGGCGACGGGGCTCGCCTCTACGGAGGCGCCCCACCCGTGCCCCAGGCGAGGGAGGCCCAGGCCCCGGCCAGGGTCGAGGTGCCCGGCCTGGGGACCACCGCCGTCCTGCCGTACGCGAGGTCCCGCACCTCGTCGCGCACCCGGTGGCTGCGGGCATGGATGATGAACGCGCCCGTCGACGCGGTCGCGCTCATCGCCCCGCTGCTGCTGACGCAGAGCTACTGGCGCGGGACGATGGCCAACGCCGCCCTGACCATCACCCTGTTCGCGGCCGGCGGCCTCTACCGGCCGCGCCGTCACGTGAGCATCCTCGACGAGTTGCCGAGCCTCTGCGGGCGGCTGCTGGCCGCCGCCTCGGTGGTGGCCATCATCGCGGCCGAGCGCCACGCCTCGGTGACGTACGTCGGCGGGTTCATGCGCGGCGTCGCGGTGTCGGCGTTGCTGGTGATCCTCGGACGTGCGGCCAGCAGGTCGTTCACGGTCCTGTCCCGCAAGCGTCGGTGGGCGGAGCACAACGCGCTCGTCGTCGGCGGCGGGCCGATCGGCCTGGAGATCGCCCGGTTGCTGCGCCGCTACCCGCAGTACGGCCTGCGGTTCGTCGGCTGCGTCGACGCTCCGTCCCGCCAGGACAACGCGGCGCTTCCGTTGAGCGGGACGATGGCGGACCTCGAGCACCTCGTCCGGCTGACGGAGTGCGAGGTCCTGATCATCGCAGACCCGGACTGCGACGAGACGACGCTCATGGAAACCCTGCTGCGGCCCCGCAGCTCGCGCTGTGATCTCTGGGCCGTGCCGCGCCTGTGGGGCTCGCGCTCCCACAGCGGCTACCCCGACCACATCGGCGCGTTCCCGATCGTCAAGATCGGCGACATCACGCTGAGCGGCCCGCGGTGGGCCATCAAGCGGGCCTCCGACATCCTGGTCGCCGGCATCGCGCTCCTGCTGTTGAGCCCGGTGCTGCTGCTCTGCGCCCTCGCCACACTCATCGATGGTGGCCCCGGGATCTTCTTCTACCAGGAGCGGATCGGCCGGTACGGCAAGCCGTTCAACGTCATCAAGTTCCGGTCGATGCGTCCCGTGAACGAGCAGGAGTCCCAGACCAACTGGTCCATCGCGCACGACAACCGGGTCAGCCCGATCGGCCGGTTCATGCGCCGGACCTCGCTGGACGAGCTGCCCCAGCTGTGGAACATCCTGCGCGGCGACATGAGCGTCGTCGGGCCGCGGCCGGAGCGGCCGTACTTCGTGGAGAAGTTCTCGGCCGAATACCCGAACTACGCGGCACGTCACCGCGCACCCGTCGGACTCACCGGGCTTGCCCAGGTCAGCGGCCTGCGGGGCGACACCCCGATCTCCGACCGGGCCCGGTTCGACAACTACTACATCGAGAACTGGTCGCTGTGGTTGGACGTCAAGGTGGTCCTCCGTACCGTCTCGGAGGTCTTCCGCGCCGGCGGTCGGTGACCTGACGCACAACGCCGCGGGTGGTGGCGCCGACGAGGTTCGCATCGTCGGCTGCCACCACCCGCGGCATTTGTCAGCTCATGCGGTGGGTGTGGTCTTGAGGGGTTCCCACCAGGTGCGGTTGTCGCGGTACCAGGTGACGGTGTCGGCGAGGCCCTGGTCGAGGGTGATGCTGGGGGTGTAGCCGAGTTCCTGGTGGATCTTGGTGATGTCGAGGGAGTAGCGGCGGTCGTGGCCCTTGCGGTCGGTGACGGGGACGACGCGGTCCCAGCCGGTGTCGCAGGCGTCGAGGAGCCGGCCGGTGAGTTCCTTGTTGGTCAGTTCGGTGCCGCCGCCGATGTTGTAGACCTCGCCGGCGCGGCCCTTCTGCTGGACCAGGGCGATGCCGCGGCAGTGGTCGTGCACGTGCAGCCAGTCGCGGATGTTGCCGCCGTCGCCGTAGAGGGGGACGGTGGCACCGTCGAGGAGGTTGGTGACGAACAGGGGGATGACTTTTTCGGGGAACTGGTAGGGGCCGTAGTTGTTGGAGCAGCGGGTGACGACGACGTCCAT
>NZ_JBEZFV010000010.1:0-219792 GCF_040649655.1 Micromonospora sp. NPDC048905
CAGTCCGTCTGCCCGGGGGTCGGCCGGTGGTGGTGCTCGGCGTGCGGGGGATGTAACCGGGGCGGCCGGACGGATGTTCCCGGCCGGAGCCGCGCCTCGCGACCCTGACTGCTGCGGTGGGCCTGACTGCTGCGGTGGTCTGCCAGGTATAACGACCCCGCCCGGCCACCGATTCCGCCGCGAGGGTGACCCCGACCCCGGACACGGGTTGCGAAACCGGACGGCCACCTCACACCGGGACCCGCGGAACCGGACACCCCGCCCCGGGCACCCCAACCGGCGCACAGCACGATCCGCGCACGATCAGGGAAAGTGCTGCCTCAGGTCGCAGCGGGGCGGCAGTTCTCCCTGATGTTGCGCCGGTTGTGACCACGGTGGCGACACCGGACACCGCCTCCGACACACCCGGCGATGACACCCACCCCATGATCGTGCTCGATCCAGGAAACAGGCCCCTCACCGCGCGCAGGAGACCACTACAACCAGGATCCAGCACGATCAACCCGAGCACGATCAACCCGAGCCCGAGCCCGAGCCCGAGGACCCGGGCAGAGATGTCACCTCGCGGCGGACGTCCACCGGGAGGGGCGGGGTCGGTGGTCAGGCGCCGTCTGCGGACTTCGCGGCGTCGCCGGCCTGGGCGTGACGTTCCCGCAGGCGCTGCCGAATTTCCTCCGGGGTGTACGCGCGCCGACGCCGTTCGGCCCGCGCGATGACCACGCCGGAGGCCGCCACGCCAGCGAGGCCGGCCAGACCGAGGACCTTCCACCACCGCAATCCTTGCCGCATCGGCCTAGGCTAGTCCCTCATGAGCATCAGCCTGGATGAGGCCGTCGAGCTGACCCGTACCGGCGACGTGTGGGTGTTCCGGGGTCGCAGCGTGCCGGACCGGGCGATCCAGTCCATTACCAACAGCCCGGTCAACCACGTCGGGATGGCGGTCGTGCTGGACGACATGCCGCCGTTGATGTGGCACGCGGAGCTGGGCAGGTCGTTGCCGGATCTGTGGTCGGGCACCCACCAGCGCGGCGTCCAACTGCACGACCTGCGCGACGCGGTCTGCGTCTGGGCCAACCGGTACGGCCAACGGGCCTGGCTGCGGCAACTCGACCCGCCTGCCGACGGGGAGATGGAGCAGGCGGTGCTGCGGACGATCGCGCGGTTGGACGGCACGCCGTTCCCGTCGACGGCGCAGTTGGCGTGGCGCTGGGTGCGTGGTCGGGTGCCGTCGCTGCCGCGCCCCCGCCTGTCCGCGCTGGCGCTCCCCGGCCGGCCAGCATCTCGGCCAGCCCCGGCCACCGAGGACAACCCGGGCAGCCCGGCTCCCCAGGGCAACTCGGCCACCCACGCCACCTCGGCCTCCTCCGGCAACCCGACTGGCTCGGCCGGGGAGCGGGATCGGGCGCTGGAGACGGCGTACTGCGCCGAGGTGGTGGCGGTGACCTACGAGGCGATGGGGTTGCTGCCGGCGGGTCGGCGTCCGAACTGGTACGACCCGGGGCGGTTCTGGAGCGGTGACGACCTGGGGTTGGCCGCGGATGCCCGACTGGGTGCCGAAATCGAGGTGCGGGTGCCGCCGCGCTGACGTGTGACCTCGGGGGGCCTGGGCCGGGCGCGACCCACCGGGATCGTCGGTGGAGTCGAGCCGTTTTCCGTGGCCTGCCGGCCGGTTGGCGCGATCCGTACCCGCCGGGTTTCCGGTGGGTGCGGTGCTGGCTACGCTGTCGCGTCGGTGGGGACGAGGGGAGACCTGATGGCGGTGCGGCCGGACGGTGCGGCAGGGACACGAGCGGCGCGGGTGTTGGCATCGATGCCGTGGGTCGTGGTGCTGCTCGGTGTGTGTGCGCTGGTGGTGCTCCTGGTGATCGCGCTGCTGTCGTTCCGGACCAGGGAGCGGGACGTCGCGCCGCGGGCCGCACCCACGGTGTTCCTGCCGACCGTGCCGGCTGCCTCGTCGGCCACCGGTGGGCCAAGTTCGGCCGCGGTGGAGCGGCGCTCGGTGTCGCCGCGGCCGTCGCGCAGTGGTCGGACGCCGTCGCCGCGGGCCACCACCGTGACCAGTTCGCCGACTCCGGTGCGGGCGAGTGCTCCGGCGGCGCCGGTCGTGCCGGTCACGCCGACGAACGGCACGGTGGGTGCCCGGTACCAGGTCGGTGAGAACGGCTGGGACGGCGACGCCGCGGTGCTGTCGATCGTGAACGAGTCGGGTCGGTCGGTGGACTGGTCGGTGGAGTTGGCGTTCGACGACGACCTGTGGGCTCTGCGGGCCACTGACGACTCGGGTGTCTCGGTGCGGGGCCGGGGGAACGGCGAGTTCGTGGTGCGTGGCACGCGTTCGCTGGAGGCGGGTGACTCTCGGACGGTGCGGCTGCGGGTCGGCTGGGGTGAGTCGGCGCAGCGGCCGCTCCGGTGCACGATCAACGGGGTCGACTGCCGGCTCGGCTGAGCCGGGAGGGTGCCGCGGCGGGGCGTGTCGTTGGCGCTTCCGGCTCCGGCCGCCGATCGCTAGGCTGCCCGGACGGTGCGCTGAGGGAGGTACATGTCCGGAATGCGTCGTGCCCCGTGGCTGTCGCACGGTCGGGCCGCGATCGTGTCGTCGCCCTGGATCGTGGTGGGCGTTGGTGTCCTCGTGATGGTGGTCCTGCTCTTCATGGCCCTGGGCGCGTACCGGGGGCGTAGTCCCGCGCCGGACGGCGCGCCGGTGCCCCCGGTGGTGCCGCTGCCCACGGGGGTGGGGTTGCCGAGCGCTCCCGGCCCGGCGTCGTCGCCTCCGCCGGTGCGGCCGGGGTTGTCCGGGCGGGCGAGCGGGCTGCCGACGAGCGCGTCGGCGGGGTCGCCGTCGGTCGGCCCGTCTGTCGGCGCGACGGGGAGTGGGCCGGTGGTGACGCGGTCACCGAGTCGGGCTCCGCAGGGGCAGCCGGCGATGAGTGGGCGGTACCGGGTGGTGCAGAGCTTCGACGGGGGTTTCATCGGCGAGGTGTCGATGGTCAACCGGTCCTCGCAGAGTCGTGGGTGGACGGTCCGGTTGGAGTTCTCCGGTGGGCGGTTGGTGACCACCTGGGTGGAGGGCGTGCCACAGGGGACGCTTCGTCAGTCGGGCGACGGTTTCACCTACGTCAGTGGGGTGGACGTGCGGCCCGGCGGGTCGGTGTCGTTGCGGTTCCACCTGGAGCGGACCTCCAGCACCCCCCGTGAGTGCACTGTCGACGGGGTGCGCTGTAGCGGATTCTGAGCGGCGCTTCCGCAAGGATGCTGCTGTGTTACGACCATGTTTGCAAGGCATTGCAGAATGTTTCGGCAAGGGTTAGCGTGCGGCGCATCACGACCAGAGGAAGGCGTCGATGAGACCCACGCCGATACCGCGCACCGCCCTGCTGGCCCTCGTCCCCCTGCTCACCCTCACGCTCGTCGGCACTCCGGTCGCCGCGCATCCGGCCGCCGCCGCTGTCCGGTCGTCCGACGCCGCCGTGTTCGCCCCCACCGGCGCCGCGCAGTGGCGTGCCGAACCCACCGCCGAGGCGCTGCTCAAGGCGGGCGACAACCCGGCGCGCGCCGAGCAGTTCTACTTCGTCCTGCCGGACCGCTTCGCCAACGGTGACCCCCGCAACGACCCGGGCGGGCTGACCGGTGACCGGTTGCGGACCGGGCTCGACCCGACCGACAAGGGCTTCTACCACGGCGGTGACCTCAAGGGCGTCATCGACAGGTTGGACTACATCCAGGGGATGGGCACCACGGCCATCTGGCTCGCCCCGGTCTTCAAGAACCGGCCGGTGCAGGGTGCCGGCAACGACATCTCGGCCGGCTACCACGGCTACTGGATCACCGACTTCACCCAGGTGGACCCGCATTTCGGCACCAACGAGGAGATGAAGCGGCTGGTCACGCTCGCCCACCGGCGCGGCATCAAGATCTACCTCGATGTGATCGTCAACCACACCGCCGACGTCATCAAGTACGCCGAGGACACGTACGCGTACGTGGACAAGGCGACCTCGCCGTACACGGACGCGCAGGGGCGGGCGTTCGAGGATCGCCACTACGCGGACGGCAGCCGCGCGTTCCCGCCGGTCGACAAGGAGTCCTTCCCGTACACCCCGGTCCTTCCGGAGCCGGGTGACGCGAGCGTCAAGGTTCCGGCGTGGCTGAACGACGCGACCATGTACCACAACCGGGGGGACTCGACCTTCGCGGGCGAGAACAGCGAGTACGGCGACTTCTTCGGCCTCGACGACCTGTGGACCGAGCGGCCCGAGGTGGTCCGGGGGATGACCAAGGCGTACGGGGACTGGATTGGCGCGATCGGCGTCGACGGGTTCCGGCTGGACACCGTGAAGCACGTCAACATGGAGTTCTGGCCGCAGTTCAGCCAGGGCATCGAGCGGGCCGCCGAGAAGGCCGGCAAGAAGGACTTCTTCATGTTCGGTGAGGTGTACAGCGCCGACCCGGAGGTCAGTTCCCGCTACGTGCGGCAGGGTGGCCTGCCGGCGACTCTCGACTTCGCCTTCCAGGAGGCCGCGCGCGGCTACACCGCCGGCGCCGGCTCGGCGAAGGCGCTCGCCGACGTGTACGCCCGCGACGACCTCTACGCCGCCCGGGACACCGACGCGGGCCGGTCGCCCACCTTCCTCGGCAACCACGACATGGGCCGGATCGGGTCGTTCATCGCCGGCGGTGGCACCGACCCGGCCAGCCACCTGCGCCGCGACCAGCTCGCGCACCAGCTGATGTTCCTGACCCGGGGTCAACCGGTGATCTACTCCGGCGACGAGCAGGGCTTCACCGGACCCGGCGGGGACAAGGACGCCCGGCAGGACATGTTCGCGTCGAAGGTGCCCGACTACCTCGACGACGACCTGCTCGGCACCGACCGCACCCACGCCAGCGACCAGTTCGACACCGGCCACCCGCTGTACCGGACGATCGCCGAGCTGGGCCGGCTGCGCCAGGCGCACCCCGGGCTGCGCGACGGTGTGCAGGTCACCCGGTACGCCGCCGACGGCCCGGGCGTGTTCGCCGCGTCCCGGATCGCCCCCGCCGACCGGACCGAGTACGTGGTGGCGGTGAACAACGCCGACACCGCGCAGACTGTCACCGTGGACACCTGGTCGGCCGGCGCAACCTTCACCGGCATCTACGGCGGCAGCCAGACTGCCACGGCCGGCGCCGACGGCAAGCTGAGCCTGACCGTGCCGCCGCTGTCGGCGGTGGTGTACCGGGCCGGCACCCCCATCGCGCAGGCGGCCGGCAAGCCGACCGTCACCATCACCAGCCCGGCCCCGGACGCGCCGGTCGCCACCCGTGCCGCGGTCACCGCCCAGGTCACAGGTGACCCCCTCGCCACCGTCACCGTCGCCGCCCGGGTCGCGGGTGGGCGGTGGACGTTGCTGGGCAGCGCGGACCACGCGCCGTACACCGTGCAGCACGACCTGACCGGCCTGGCCGGCGGCACCCGGATCGAGTACAGGGCGGTGGTCCGCGACGGCCGGGGCCGCACCGCGACGGCCCGGTCCACCGCCACCGTGGGTACGCCCCCGCCCGGCGGTTCGCGGGACTGGGCGGTGGTGCACTACCAGCGCCCCGCGGGTGGGTACGACGACTGGGGGCTGTACGCCTGGGGTGACATCGACCCGGCGTACGTCACCGAGTGGCCCAGCGGGCAGCCGTTCGCGGGGGAGGACTCCTACGGGCGGTTCGCGTGGGTGAAACTCAAGCCGGGCGCGACGTCGGTGAACTTCCTGGTCGTCGACAAGGCTGGTACGAAGGACGTCGCCCAGGACCGCAGCATCGACGTCACCTCCACCGGGGAGATCTGGCTCAAACAGGGCGACCCGACGATCTACCCGACCCGGCAGGCAGCCACCGGTGAGCCGGACCCGCCGGTCGAGGAGGGCACCGCGGTGATCCACTACCGGCGGGCCGACAACACCTACGACGGCTGGGGCCTGCACGTGTGGGACGGCGCGGCCAACCCGACCGAGTGGTCGACGCCGCTGAAGCCCGTCCGGACCGACGCGTTCGGGGCGGTGTTCCAGGTGCCGCTGGCGGCCGGCGCGAGCGCGCTGAACTACATCATCCACAACGGTGACACCAAGGACCTGCCCGACGATCAGCGGCTCGACCTGGCCGGCGCGGGCCGGGAGGTGTGGCTGCTCGCCGCCACACCGGGCCGGTTGCTGCCGACGACGACGACCACCGCCAGCGGGGACACCGACATCGGCAAGCAGAAGGCACACTGGATCGACAGGTCCACCGTGGCGTGGCAGACGTCGCCGACCGACGGCAGGACGTACGCGCTCGTCGTCGCGCCCGAGGGCGGTATCGGCGTGGCCGACGGGGAGCTGACCGGGACGTACACGACGTTGCCGTTGCGGGCGCAGCGCAACGGGCTCACCGAGGCCCAGCGCACGAGGTTCCCGCACCTGTGGTCGTACCGCAGCTTCGCCCTGGACCGGGGCGACCTGGCCAAGGTCCCGGCGGCGTTGCGCGGGCAGGTGCTGGTGACCGAGCGCGACGCGGAGGGTGCCCTGCTCGCGGCGACCGGCGTGCAGATCCCCGGGGTGCTCGACGACGTGTACGCGCGGGCCGCCGACGCCACCCTCGGGCCGACGTTCGCGGGCCGGACGCCGAGCGTCGCGCTGTGGGCGCCGACCGCGCGGACGGTGGCGTTGCAGCTGTTCGACTCGCCCACCGCCGCGCCGAGGACCGTGCCGATGCGGCGCGACGACCGCACCGGTGTGTGGTCGGCGCGCGGCGACCAGAGCTGGGTCGGGAAGTACTACCGGTACCAGGTGCGGGCGTGGCAGCCCGCCGCGCAGAAGATGGTCACCGCGGCGGTGACCGACCCGTACTCGGTGGCCCTCGCCGCGGACTCCACGCACAGCCAGCTGGTCGACCTGAACGACCCGGCGCTGGCCCCGGCGGGCTGGCGGACGCTGCGCAAACCGGCTCCGGTGCCCCCGGCGAAGGCGCAGATCACCGAGCTGTCGGTGCGGGACTTCTCCATCGCCGACGAGACCGTGCCGGCCGAGCGGCGGGGGACGTTCCTCGCCTTCACCGACCCGAAGACCGCCGGCATGACCCACCTGAAGGCCCTCGGTGACGCCGGTGTCAGCCACCTGCACCTGCTGCCGGCGTTCGACTTCGCGACGATCCCGGAGCGGCGGGCCGACCAGCGTCAACCGGCCTGCGACCTGGCCGCGCTCCCGCCGGACTCCGCCGAACAGCAGAAGTGCGTGGCGGCGGTCGCCGACACCGACGGCTACAACTGGGGGTACGACCCGCTGCACTACACCGTGCCCGAGGGCGGCTACGCCGTCGACCCGGCCGGGGCGGCGCGGACCACCGAGTTCCGGCGGATGGTCGCCGGGGCGAACGACGCCGGGCTGCGGGTCGTCATGGACGTGGTCTACAACCACACGGCCGCGGCCGGCACCGACCCGAAGTCGGTGCTCGACCAGATCGTGCCCGGCTACTACCACCGGTTGCTGGAGGACGGCACGGTCGCCAACTCCACCTGCTGCGCCAACACCGCTCCCGAGCACGCCATGATGGGCAAGCTGGTCGTGGACTCGCTCGTCACCTGGGCGCGGCAGTACAAGGTGGACGGCTTCCGGTTCGACCTGATGGGTCACCACCCGAAGGCGAACATCCTGTCCGTCCGCGCGGCGCTGGACCGGCTGACCGTCGCCCGCGACGGCGTGGACGGCCGGTCGATCCTGCTCTACGGCGAGGGCTGGAACTTCGGCGAGGTCGCCAACGACGCCCGGTTCGTCCAGGCCACCCAGGCCAACATGGCCGGCACCGGCATCGGCACCTTCAACGACCGGCTGCGCGACGCGGTGCGCGGCGGCGGGCCGTTCGACACCAACCCACGGGTGCAGGGCTTCGCGTCCGGGCTCTACACCGACCCGAACGGCGACACGGTCAACGGGTCACCGGCCGAGCAGAAGGCCCGCCTGCTGCACGCCCACGACCTGATCAAGGTGGGGCTGACCGGCAACCTGCGCGGCTACCGGTTCACCGACACCGCCGGGCGGCAGGTCACCGGGGAGCAGGTGGACTACAACGGCTCCCCGGCCGGCTACACCGCCGCGCCGGGGGAGGCCGTCACCTACGTCGACGCGCACGACAACGAGATCCTGTACGACGCGCTGGCGTACAAGCTGCCGCAGGCCACCTCGGCGGCGGACCGCTCCCGGATGCAGGTGCTGGCCCTGGGCAGCGTGGTGCTGGGGCAGGGCACCGGGTTCGTCACCGCCGGCACCGAGCGGCTGCGGTCGAAGTCGCTGGACCGCAACTCGTTCAACTCCGGTGACTGGTTCAACCAGATCCGCTGGGGTTGTGAACGGGGCAACGGGTTCGGCGCCGGTCTGCCGCCCTCGCCCGACAACGAGGACAAGTGGTCGTACGCGTTGCCGCTCCTGGCGGACCCGGCGCTGGTGCCGGACTGCGCGGCGATCAACACCACGAACGCCCGGTACGCCGAGTTGCTGCGCATCCGGGCGTCGTCGCCGGTGTTCGGGCTGGCCACCGCCGAGCAGGTGCAGCGGCGGGTGGCGTTCCCGCTGTCCGGGGAGCAGGAGACGCCGGGCGTGCTGACCATGACGCTGGACGCCCGGGGGCTGGGCGGGGCGTGGCAGTCGGTGACTGTCGTCTTCAACGGCACCCCGGAGACGGCGACGCAGACGGTGGCCGACCTGCGCGGTGCGGATGTGGCGCTGCACCCGGTGCTCGTCGACTCGGCCGATCCGGTGCTGCGTACCGCCTCGTTCGACCGGGCGGCCGGCACGTTCAGCGTCCCGGCGCGCAGCGTGGCGGTGTTCGTCCAGAGGTAGTGAACGTGAACCGGCCCCCTTCCGCGTGGCGCGGAAGGGGGCCGGTGCGTTGTGCTGGCGCTACCTCTTCGATCAGGCGAAGCAGTTCTCGATGCTGCCGCCCGGGATGGCCAGGCAGTTCGTCGGACGGTTCGCGGTGATGGCGGACTTGTCGTCCACGTTCACCTCTCCGAAGAAGCTGAAGACACCGCCCGGCTCGAAGGTGGAGAAGTTGTGGGCGACCTTCGTCTTCGACAGGTTGACCTCGCCGAAGATGTTGAAGATGCCGCCGCCGACCCCGATCGGACCCACGGCCCGGTTGCCGACGACCTCGCTGTCGCGCAGCGTGGTGACGCTGCCAGCGTTGAAGAGCCCGCCGCCGAAGAAGCCGGCGGTGTTGTCCTTGACGGCGCTCTTCTCGAACGTGACCGCGCTGTCGAAGGCGATGGCCACACCACCACCGACACCGGCGGTGCTGTTCTTCTCGATCACGACGTGGTGCAGGTTGAGCTGGCTGTCCGCCGCCGCGAGGCCGCCACCGGCGAGGACCGCGGTGTTCGAGGCGAACTTCGTCTCGTACGCCGTGGTGTTGCCCTCGATGTCGAGGTAGCCGCCGCCGAAGCCGAGCGTCTCGTTGTCGGTGATCTCGGCCTTCTTGAGCTCGACGGTCCCACCGTTGACGTCGTCGGTGAAGATCTCCGCGGCGCCGTTGGAGATACCGCCACCACCGATGACGGCGGTGTTGTCGGTGATCTTCGACTCCTCGACCTTGAGCAGGCCGGCGTTGAAGACACCGCCACCGAAGAAGAAGGCGGTGTTACGGGTGACGGTGCTGTGCCAGATCTTCGTGGTGCCGAAGTTGGCCACACCGCCGCCGTTGCCGCCGGACTGGTTCAGGACGACCTCGGACTCCAGGATCTCGGCGGTGCCGCCCGGCTGGACCAGGATGCCGGCGCCGTCGTTCTCCTCCGGCTCCTCGACGAGCGGCGTGACGACGCCCGGCGTGACCTTCTTGGTGACCTTCGGCGCGGCCTTCAGGCCTGCCTTCGGGTTGGCCTGTCGGGTGCTGAGCGCCTGGGCCAACGGGGTGCCCGCCTTCACCTGCGCGGCGAGCGCCTCGGAGTCCGAGTAGGCCGCCCAGACCGCGGCCGGCTCGACGCCGTTCTCCAGCTCGAGGGTCTGGCCACCCTTGATGGTCAGGCCCTTGATGGTGAGGTGACCACCGGCGCCGACGTTGAGGATGCGGAAGTAGTCGGCCGTGGCTTCCCGGGAGATCGTGGTGTGCTCACCCTTGAGGGTGATGTGCTCCGTGATCACCGGAAGGCCGTTGCCCTCGTAGTCGTTGCGGGTCAGGTTGTAGGTGCAGCCCTTGGCCAGCTCCAGCACACCGCCGTGCTTGTTGTTGGCGAACACGATGGCCTGAATCAGCTTGTCGGTGTCGCAGGGCACCTCCTTCCCGCGCTCGTGGTCCTTGTCCCGGTCCTTGTCCTTGTCCTTGTCCCGGTCCTTGTTCCGGTCCTCGTCCTTGTCCCAGTCGCGCGCCTCGTCACCCCGCTGGTCGCCGTCCTTGCTGACCTGCGCGGTGTTCCAGTTCAGGCCGACCGCTCCGGCGCTGCCCGCGACGCCAACCGCCGCGAGACTGATCACGCCCGTCAAACCGGCCACGCCACTGGCGAGCCAGAGCTTGCGGCGGCGCTTGGCCGTCGCCCGCCCGGAGGCTTCGTTGTTCGTTAGGTAGTTGGACATCGGAGCTCTCTGCCCTCTCCTCGTACCAGACAGGGTCGCCGCCGTCAGACGGGTGTCCCCTGCTACAAATCGGTTGTAGCTCCCAAAACCACCGTATGAGAAGGTTCCTCGCCTCGCGGGCTTATCCGAGAGAACCCCACATTCGGTTCATGTTGCGTCGGGAAGGGCCGGGACACCCCGCCGGACCCACTGCCGCCCAGGACGGCCGTAGAACCCTCTTGACCTGCCAAAACGGGTACGCCCCTCCGAGCCGGTGACGGCACGGAGGGGCGTACCTCTCTATGTGGTTCAGCCCCACCCGATCAGGCGAAGCAGTCCGAAACGTTGAAGCAGTTGGTCGGGCGGTTGGCGGTGACCGCGGACTCGTCATCAAGCGTCACGGTGCCGCCGAAGCTGTTGAAGATGCCCCCCGGCTCAAGGGTGGAGAAGTTGTGCGCCACAGTCGTCCGGTGGAGTCTGACCTCGCTCCCGTCGGCGTTGACGATGCCGCCGCCGCGGGCGATCGGACCGACGGCCCGGTTGCCCACCACTTCGCTGTCGCGCAGCGTGGTGACGCCGTCGTCGTTGTAGAGGCCGGCGCCCCACAAGATCGAGGTGTTGTCCTTGATCCTGCTGCTCTCGATCGTCGCGACGCTGTCGGAGCTCACGAACAGGCCGCCACCCTCGCGAGCGGTGCTGTTCCTGACCACCGTGGCGTCCTTGAGGGTGAGCTGGCTGTCCGCCACCGCGATGCCACCACCCTCGAGCGCCGCGGTGTTGTCACCGACCGTCGTCTGGTGCAGCGTCGTGGTGCCCTCGACATCCAGCACGCCGCCGCCGAAGCCGAGCGTCTCGTTGTCGGTGACCTCGCTCTTGTAGACCCAGACCGAACCGCCCACAACACCCTCGCTGCGGATCGCCGGCGCGCCGTTGGAGATGCCACCGCCACCGATGATCGCGGTGTTGTCCTTGATCTTCGACTCGTCGACCTGGAGTACGCCGGCGTTGAAGATGCCGCCGCCGGCGAAGAAGGCGGTGTTGTGCGCGACCGTCGTCTTGCTGAGCCTGGTGCTGCCGAAGTTGGCCAGCCCACCGCCGTTGCTACCGGACTGGTTGTAGAGCAACTCGCTGTCCAGGATCTCGGCCCGACCACCGGGTTGCACCAGCACCCCGGCACCGTCGGTGAACCCGGGCTCCTCGACCAGCGGCGTCACCGCCGACCCGGCCGGCGCCGGCTTCGCCAGCACGGGCATGGCCGGTGCGGCCTGGACGGCCGTTGTTGCCGCTGCCGTGGCCGGTCCGGCCTTGGTTGCTGATGCCGCCTTGGCCGCGGGTGCCTCGGCGGGTGCCGCCTTGGCCGCGGGTGCCTCGGCGGGTGCTGCCTTGGCGGCCGTTGTCGCGGCGGGCTTCGCTGCCGCCTTGGCCGCTGTTGTTGCGGCGGGCTTGGCTGGTGCCGCCTTGGCGGCTGGTGCCGCCTTGGCCGCTGGTGCGGCGGCCTTGGCGGGTGCTGCCTTGGTCGCCGGTGCTGCCTTCGTCGCCGGTGCCGGTGCGGGCTTCGCTGCCGTGCCGGTGGCGGTGGAGCGGGTCAGCGCCGAGTACGGCGCCCAGACCGCCGCCGGGTCGGCGGTTATCGGGGACTGCAGGGTCTGGCCGCCCCTGATGCTCAGGCCCTTGAGGGTGAGACGCCCGCCGGGGCCGACGTTGAGGATGCGGAATTCGTCGGCGGTGGCCTCCCGGCCGATGGTGGTGTGCTCGCCCTTCAGGGTGATGTTCTCGGTGATCACCGGAAGGCCGTTGCCGTCCTGGTTACGGGTCAGCGTGTAGGTGCAGCCCTTGGCCAGATCCAACACGCCGCCGTCCTCGTTGTTGGCGAAGGTGATCGCCTGGATCAGCTTGTCGGTGTCGCACGGGACCTGCCTGCCGCGGTCCTTCTCGTCGCGCTTGTCGTCCTGGCGCTTGTCGCCTTGGCGCTTGTCGTCGCCGGACCGGTCGTCGAAGCCGCTCCAGTCGTCGCCGCCCCACTCGTGGTCCTGAGCGTCGGTTTCCTTGGCGCCGTTCTCGTCCGCGCCGCCAGCGTCGCTGACGTTCTGCCGGTTGGTCGACGGCTGCGCGTCGGACACCTGGTCGGATTTGGGCTTGTCATCCCGGGCGGCCACACCGCCGAGGGCCGCCAGGCCGACCACGCCGGTCAACCCGGCAACGCCGGCGACCCACAGCGCCCGCCGTCGTCGTGTCGGCGGAGCTGTCGAGGCCCCGCCGTCGGTACTCGTTACGTCGTTGGACATCAGAGCCTTCCGCCCTCTCCTGCTACCAGACGGGATCGCACCGCCCGAGGCGCCACGACCAGCTACAAATGGGTTGCAGCCTCTGATCCCCACCGTATGAGAACCATCTTCGCGACGCGGACTTATCCGAGATAACCCCGCATTTGGCGCAGGCCGGATGAGGCCGGGCAGGCGGTCCGGGCCGGTGAAAAGGGCGTGAGCAGCGCAAAGGCGGCTCTGACGGGCGAATGTCACCGCCATCGCGGGACAGGCAACGCCCACCGATCCACGTGCCGCCCACCGACCCACGGGCCGCCCGCCGCCCACGCCGCAGGCGGTGCCCAAGGGCGTGATCCACTCGGGTTTCAGTACAGGGCGGTGTTCGTGCGGTCTGGATGGGGCGGTTTCCGTGAAGCCGAGTGGATCACGGGAGTGGTCGGCCGCCACGGGTGCGGGCTGCCGCTGCCCGGGCGGCGCAGCACGGTGCTTGGCCGAGCCGGAGGTCTTGTCAACACCGGCGCACCGGCGCTGGGCCGGGCCGGAGGTCTTGTCAACACCGGCGCACCGGCGCTGGGCCGGAGCTCGTCGACAACAGCGCACCGGCGTCGCCGGGCCGGTGGTCGGCTGGCGGCGGCGCCGGTGCGGTGGTCGGGCGGCGGGGCTGGTGCGACGGTCAGCCGGGCAGGCGGGGGCCGGCCTCACGCTGCTCGGCCAGCCAGGTCTCCACCTCGTCGGAGGTGCGGGGCAGCCCGGCCGACAGGTTCACCGCGCCGGACGCGGTGACCAGTACGTCGTCCTCGATCCGGATGCCCACGCCGCGCAGCTCGGCGGGGACCAGCTCGTCCTCCGGCTGGAAGTACAGGCCGGGCTCGACGGTGAGCACGTAGCCCTCGCCCAGCGCGCCGTCGCGGTAGGTCTCCTTGCGGGCGTTGGAGCAGTCGTGCACGTCGATGCCGAGCATGTGGCCGAAGCCGTGCAGCGTCCACCGCCGGTAGACGGTCGACTTCTCGTCCATCGCCTCGTCCACGCTCACCGGCAGCAGGCCCAGTTCGGACAGGCCCTCGGCGAGCACCCGCATGCAGGTCAGGTGGACGTCCTTGAACGTCACTCCGGGGCGGATGGCGTCGATGCCGGCCTGCTGCGAGGCGTACACGATGTCGTAGACCTGGCGTTGCAGCGCGGTGAACCGGCCGTTGACCGGCAGGACCCGGGTGACGTCGGCGGTGTAGAGGTTGCGGCCCTCGACGCCCATGTCCATCAGCAGCAGGTCACCCGGTCGGGTGGCGCCGTGGTTGTGCACCCAGTGCAGGATCGTGGCGTGCTCGCCGGCGCCGACGATCGAGCTGTACCCGACGTCGTTGCCGTCGTGCCGGGCCCGCAGCGCGAAGACACCCTCCAGGAGCCGCTCGGACACCGCGCGGTCGGCCGGGAGGATCCGGGCCACGTCCTCGAAGCCGCGGACGGTGGCGTCGATCGCGTCCTGGAGTTGGCCGATCTCCCACTCGTCCTTGACCAGCTTCATCTCCGAGATGGCGATCGCCAGCTCCCGGTCGCGGGCCGGCTGGCCCTCGGCGCGCGGGCCGTCGTAGGCGCGGACGGCCGCGTCCACCTGGGCGTCGAAACCGCGCAACACCCGGGTACGCCCCGGCGCCAGGTCGGCGAGGGTCGCCTCCAGGCCGGTCAGGTCGGCGGTGGGCAGGCCCAGCTCGGTCGACTTCTCGCTGAGCGTGTGCCGCCGGCCCACCCACAGCTCGCCGTTGCGGCTGCGGAAGAACTCGTCGGTCTCCCGGGACGATCGGGGCCGCATGTACAGCGTCGCGTCGTGCCCGGAGCCGTTGGGGCGCAGCACCAGCACGCTGTCGGCGTCGTGGTCGCCGGTCAGGTAGGCGAAGTCACTGCCCGGCCGGAACGGGTAGTCGGTGTCGTTGGCCCGGACCTTCTCGGTGCCGGTGGGGATGACGAGCGTCTCGCCGGGGAAGGCCGCCGAGAGCGCGGCGCGCCGCTTGGCGTAGTTCGGCGTCTCCGGCCGGGGCGACACGGGGAGCGCGGTGTCGCGCCAGCCCTGCCGCATGAAGGACAGGAACGCCTCCGGGAAGTCCGGATCGTGCGATTCCGTGCCGTCCGTCGGCGTACCGTCGGTTTGTCCCTCGGTCATTGCGCCGCTCCCTCCGCCTCGTTGCTGATCCCGACGGTACCGCGCGCCCCGGTTCGCGCTGACGCCCCCGGGAGTCGGGTGGATCGACGGACGGCTGCAAGGGCCGACAGCGCGCGTGGAAAGATGGCCACCATGTGCGGACTTCTGGCCTTCTTCAGCGCGAACGGCAACGCCGCAGCGCATCGCGACCACATCGCCGGAGCGTTGGAATGCCTGCACCACCGCGGCCCCGACGAGACCGGGGTCGAGGTGGTCGGCGACGCTTCCGGCCGGTACGCGGACGGCGTGTTCGCCCACAAGCGGTTGGCCATCATCGACGTCGCGTCGAGCCACGAGCCGCTGCCCTACGCGAACGGCCGTTACCTGCTCACCTTCAACGGTGAGATCTACAACTACATCGAGCTGCGCGAGGAGTTGATCAGGAACTTCGGCGCGCAGTTCGCCACCGCCGGTGATGGCGAGGTGATCGTCGCCGGCTACCACTTCTGGGGCGAGCAGGTGCTCACCCGGCTGCGGGGCATGTTCGCCTTCGTCATCTGGGACCGGCAGGAGCGGCGCGCGTTCGGTGCCCGCGACTACTTCGGCATCAAGCCGATGCACTACCTGGAGACCGCCGACGGCCTCTACCTGGCGTCGGAGAAGAAGGCGCTGCTGCCGTTCGCGCACAGCAACTACCAGGGTGACGCGGGCGTCGACACGGCCAACCTGAGCCACTACCTGACCCTTCAGTACGTCCCGGAGCCCGGCACCCTGCACAAGGGCATCAGCCGGATCGGCTCGGGGGAGTACCTGAACTGGACCCCGGGTGGGCGCATCGACGTACGGCGGTGGTATCGGCCGGTGTTCCGGCCGGCGCCGGTTGACGACGAGCAGAAGCTGTACCACGAGATCCGGGAGACGCTGCGGGAGAGCGTGCGCATGCACATGCGCTCCGACGTGCCGGTCGGCTCGTTCCTGTCCAGTGGCATCGACTCGACCGCGGTGGTGGCGCTGGCCCGGGAGTTCAACCCGAACATCCTCACCTTCACCGTCGGCTACGACGTCCCGGGTTACTCCGAGATCGACGTCGCCCAGGAGTCGGCGCGGCACCTGGACGTCACGACGATCCCCACCAAGATCGGTCCGCAGGACATGATCGACGCGCTGCCGAAGATCGTCTGGCACCTGGACGACCCGGTGGCCGACCCGGCGCTGGTGCCGCTCTACTTCGTGGCCAAGAAGGCCGCCGAGCACGTCACCGTGGTGCTCTCCGGCGAGGGCGCGGACGAGTTCTTCGGCGGCTACACGATCTACCGGGAGCCGCTGTCGCTGGGCACCGTCAACGGCCTGCCCGGCGGGGTGCAGAAGGGTCTGCGCGCGGTCTCCAAGGCGATCCCGCAGGGCGTCAAGGGCAAGAGCTTCCTGGAGCGGGGCACCACCCCGATCGAGGAGCGCTACTACGGCAACGCGCGGATGTTCACCGAGGAGGAGAAGCAGCACCTGATGCGCCGCTACGACCCCTCGGTGCGCTACACCGACGTCACCGCCCCGATCTACGCCGAGTGCACCGAGCTGGACGACGTCACCAAGATGCAGTACGTCGACCTCTACACCTGGCTGCGCGGCGACATCCTGGTCAAGGCCGACCGGATCTCGATGTCGCACTCGCTGGAGGTGCGGGTGCCGTTCCTCGACCGCGAGGTGTTCGACGTCGCGGCGAAGATCCCGGTGGACCTGAAGCTGCCGCCGCGCTCCGACGCCACCAAGTACGCGATGCGTCAGGCGTTGCAGGGTGTCGTGCCGCCGGCCATCGTCAACCGCAAGAAGCTGGGCTTCCCGACCCCCACCCGGGTCTGGCTGCGCGGCGAGATGTACGAGTGGGCCCGGCACGTGCTCAGCACCTCGGGCGCGGGTGACCTGCTCGACCTGTCGTACGCGCTGCGGCTGCTCGACGAGCACAAGCGGGAGGAGGCCGACCACTCCCGCAAGGTGTGGACGGTGCTGATCTTCTGCATCTGGCACGCGATCTTCGTGGCCAAGACCCTCGACCCGGGCATCCAGCGCAACCAGTCCGCCCTGCTCACGAAGCCGGTGGTCGGTTCCATGGTCCGCTGACACCCACAACGACCAAGAGGTTTGCGTCACCGGAACGACTCCGGATGACGCAAACCTCTTGATCGTTTCAGGGGGTGGCGGCTACTTGCGGGCGCAGGTGACCGTCGGGAGTCCGTTCGTTCCTGTGCTGCTGGCCAGGAAGCCGAACGTGGTGGTGCCCTCCGGTGCGACTGTGCCGTTGTAATTGACGTTCGTCGCCGTCACCGACGAGCCGGACGACGTCTGGGTGGCGCCCCAGATCTGACTGATCGCCTGCCCGTTCGGCCAGGTCCAACTCGCGGTCCAGCCATTGAACGGCGTACTGCCGTGGTTCATGATCGTGACCTCGCCCTGGAATCCGCCCTGCCAGGCGCTGCTCACCTTGTAGACCGCCATGCAGTCACCGCCCGGCGGTGGCGTGGTCGGGTTCGGCGGCGGGGTCGTCGGGTCCGGCGGCGGCGTGGTGGGGTTGGGCGGCGGGGTGGTCGGGTCCGGCGGCGGGGTCGTCGGGTCGGGCGACGGCGAACCGGTACCCGGACCCACCCCGGTCACCTGACCGTTGCCGCCGTCGAAGGTCACGTCGGAGCAACCGAAGAAGTTCTCCTGCGAGTCCGAGCGCACCCAGCGGGAGTAGATGATGTGCCGGCCACTCTTACCCGACGGCAGGTTGCCGCTGAAGTAGTAGTGCCCGTCGTTGGTGCCGACCGCGCCGCGCTGCGGCGGGTTGGTCACCGTGAGGAACGGCTGCTCCAGGTCGCTCCAGGCCAGGGCCCGGGTCGGGCTCCAGCTGTCCTTGGTCACGTAGAAGTAGAACGTGCCCGGGTGGTGCGCCCAGTTGCTGTACTTGAAGTCCAGCCGCGACCCGGCGGTCAGGTGGGTCAGGGGCCAGTCGGTGCGGGGCAGGTCGTAGCCGCGGAAACCGGTGGCGCCGCCGCTGCACAGCTGCCCGTCCGGGATGAAGCCGGTGGTGCGGCCGCCAGCGTCGGAACGCAGCACACTGAACCAGTTGTAGAGCGAGTTCGCCCCGCTCTGCGCCACCGCGGCGGAGCACGCGGGGTTGTTCGGCCGGATCTCACCGGTCTGGCTTTTGCCGTCCTGCCAGCACAGGTAGGTGCGGCTGCCCGGGGTCATCGCCGCGCCGTGCGCGGCGGCCGGCTGGGGACTGGACGCCAGGGCGACAGCGCCCAGCGCGAGGGTCATGGCCGCGGTGAGCAACGCGGCCGTACGGGAACGGTTCACGGGTTCTCCTGACTCGCGAGGCGCGCCGCCCGAGCCGCCCCGCCGCGAACGGACGGGACGTGGCCTGCTCGCCCCGCTGAAATGAGCGGTGCGACGATCACGGCGACGTGCCCCGGCGAAGCCCAGCCGGTGGACGCGTGCCATCAACGGTCCTGTCAGGGACCGGCGCCCTCGCGTGTGTCGAACCCGGCAACCGGTGGCGCGGCAGCCCTCGCACCGCCCGGTACACGTCATCCCATCACGCCACGCCACGCCAGCGCAATAGCTGTCCCTCGATGGATGAGTTGACCCACCGGCCGCCGTTCAACGCCATATCCTGCGGACGGGGACGACGGAGGCGGAGAGGTGGCGGCCGGTGCCGGACGTGTTCGACGAGGTGCACCGCCGGTGCCGCGCCGGTGAGCCGGTCGCGCTGGCCACCGTCGTGGCCACCTGGCACTCCGCACCGCAACCGCCCGGCGCGGCGATGGCGGTGGCGACCGACGGCACGGTCACCGGCAGCGTCTCCGGCGGCTGCGTCGAGGCGGACCTCTACGAACGGTCCTGCCGGGTCTTGGACACCGGCGCCGCCGAGCTGATCCGGTACGGCATCAGCGACGACGACGCGTACTCCGTGGGTCTGACCTGCGGTGGCATCCTCGACGTGTTCGTGGAGCGCGTCGAGGCCAGCGCCCTGCCGGGGCTGGCGGCGGTCGCCGCCGCCCGCCGAGACGGCCAACCGGCGGCGGTGGTCACCTGCGTGGCCGCCGACGCCGGCGATCCACCGGGCGCGGCGCCGACCGATCCGGCTCGACGGTTGGGCCGGCGACTGGTGCTGACCGGCCAGCAGTCGATCGGGTCGCTGGGTGACGACCGGCTCGACGACGCCGCCCGCGTCGACGCCCTCGGGCTGCTCGCCGCCGGGCACAGCGGGGTGCTCCGGTACGGCTACCACGGGCAGCGGCGCGGCAGCGGCATCAGCCTCTTCGTGACCGCGTACGCCACCCCGCCTCGGATGATCGTCTTCGGGGCGATCGACTTCGCCGCCGCGGTGGCCCGGATCGGCGCGTTCCTCGGCTACCGGGTCACCGTCTGCGACGCCCGAGGAGTCTTCACCACCGCCCGGCGCTTCCCCGAGGCCGACGAGGTGGTGGTGCAGTGGCCGCACCGCTACCTGCGAACGGAATTGGACGCGGGCCGGACCGACGGGCGGACCGTGGTGTGTGTCCTCACCCACGATCCGAAGTTCGACGTGCCGGTGCTGGAACTGGCGTTGCGCCACCGGTTGGCGTACGTCGGCGCGATGGGTTCGCGGCGCACCCACGACGAGCGGCACAAACTGCTGCGCGAGGCGGGGCTCGGCGCGGAGCAGCTCGCCCGGCTCGCCTCGCCGATCGGGTTGGACCTCGGTGGTCGTACCCCGGAGGAGACCGCGGTGAGTGTGGCCGCGCAGATCGTCGCGGCCCGCTGGGGTGGCACCGGTCGCCCCCTCGCGGCGCTCGACGGGCCGGTCCACCGGCCCGGGTAGCCCGTGCACCGCTTCGGTGCCCGCCGAGCGGCGCGCTGTGCCAGCCTGGGGGCACGGCGATCGGCTCGGCGTGCGGCGGCCGGTGGTTGGTGACGACGAGAGGATCGGCATGGGGTACGCGGTGGTACTCGGCGAGGCACTCGTCGACCTGCTCGACACCGAGCGCGACGGGGAGCGGGTCTACCGGCAGGCGATCGGCGGCGGGCCGCTCAACGTGGCCGTCGGGGTGGCCCGCCTCGGCGGTGCGGCACAGTTCGTCGGGTCCCTCGGCGACGACGTGCTGGGCGGCCGGATCCGCGCCTTCCTCACCGCGGCCGACGTCGGGGTGGCCGGTGCGGTGACGGTGCCGGCGCCGACCACGCTCGCGGTGGTCACCTACGCCGGGCCGGAACCCGACTTCCGTTTCTACGGCGAACCGGCGTCCTACGGCCTGCTCGGCCCCGACGACCTGGATCTCGCGCTGGTGGAGGGCGCCGACGTGCTCTCCTGCGGCTCGATCGCGCTGCTCCAGCCCGGCCCGCTGGCCGCCGCCCGGCGCGCCTGGTCGCTTGCCACGGGTCTGCGGGTCTTCGACCCGAACGTGCGCCCCCGGGTGCTGACCGGGCCGGAGGCGCTGGACGGGCTCCGCCAGGTGGTGGCCGAATTCGCCCCCGGCGCGCACCTGGTCAAGCTGAGCTCCGCCGACGCTGGGCTGCTCTACCCCGGTGAACCGGTCGAGGGGGTGGCCGCGTACCTGCGCGAGCTGGGGGCCGCCACGGTGGTGGTGACGCTCGGCGCGGCCGGCGCGGTGCTGGCCGCCGCCGACGCCGACCCGGTCCGGGTGCCGGCCCCGAAGGTCGACGCGGTCGACGCCACCGGCGCCGGCGACTCGGTGCTGGCCGCGCTGATCGCCGACCTGCTCAACGACGGCGAACCGGACTCCCCGGCCGGGTGGGTCGAGCGGGTCGCGTTCGCGCTGCGGGTGGCGGGCCTGGTTTGCGAGCGCCCGGGTGGCGCCACCGCCATGCCCACCCGCGCCGACGTCGACCGCCGCTTCCCGGGTTAGGCCTCGCCGTCCAGTTCGCGGTAGCCGCGGCGGGCGGCGACCAGGGCGGCGCGGGCGCCGAAGGGAGCCTCCGCGGCCACCCTCTCGGGCGGCGCGCTGCCGGTGTGCGCGGCCCGGATCAGCCAGGCCAACCGCACCAGGTCGGCATGTTGGGCGCGGACGAACTCGACGTCCACCGGGTCGCCGTGACCCGGCACCACCACCGTGCGCGCGGTGGTCAGCCGCAGCAGGTCCGCGACCGCGTCCGGCCACCGCAGGGGGTACGCGTCCTCGAAGGCGGGCGGCCCGCTCTGCTCCACCAGGTCCCCGGCGACGAGCACGTCGGCGTCCGGCACGTGCACCACCAGATCCGCGTCGGTGTGCCCCCGCCCCGGGTGGCGCAGCAGCACCCGCCGGCCACCCAGATCGAGCGACGTCTCGGTGTGCACGGTGTGCGTGGGGGCGAGCAGCGGGGTGTCGGCCAGCTCGGCGGCGAGCTCGGGATGCTCCTCGCGCAGCTCCGCGTACGCCTCCCGGCGCAGCCCCTCCGGGTCCGTGCGCAGCGCCGTGGCGGCCAGCTCGTGCGCGTACACCGGGCGGGGCGGGTCGCCGGCCAGGATGGCGTTGCCGAAACAGTGGTCGTAGTGGTGGTGGGTGTTGACGAGCGTCAACGGGCGGTCGGTGATCGCCCGGACGGCCGCGGCCAGGTCGGTGGCCTGCGCGGCCGACGAGAGCGTGTCCACCAGCAGCGCCTCGTCGTCCCCGACGACGAGTGTGACGTTGACCCGCAGCAGTGGTTCGCGAAGCACGTGCACCCGGTCGGCGACCTCGACGAACCCGGTGGTCACGACGAACGCCCGGCGCGTTCGACGAAGCGTTGCCGGTCCACCAGGATCCGGTCCACCCGACCCCGGGCCACCGTCTGGTCACCGTCGCTGACCGTGACCTCGAACGACAGCCGGCGACCGTCGACGGTTGCCAGCAGCGCCTGCGCGCGGACCGTCCGGCCGACCACGGTCGGCGCCAGGTGCTCCAACTCGACCCGGGTGCCCACGGTCGTCGACCCGGGCGGCATCCCGGTCGTCGTCGCCGCGACGGTGGCCGCCTCGGCCAGCGCCAGCACCCGGGGAGTGCCCAGCACCGGTACGTCCCCGGAACCGACCGCCTGGGCGGTGTCCGCGTCGGTGACGGTCAACTCGACCTGGGCGGTCAGACCCGGCGTGAAGGCCGGCTCGGGCTGCTCCTGCATGGTCGTCAGCCTAGGTGTTCGCCGGACACGGTGAGCACGCGCCCGGCGATCCGGGCGCACCCACCCGCGACGAGCACCGGGTGGTCCCCGTCGGTCGATGCCGTACCCGTCGTTAACCTTGACGACGATGGCCGTCGTGACTGACCCCCAGCCCCCCGCCCGGACCGACCCGCCCGCGTCCCCGGACGGGGGTCGTCGGCGCGTCGTCGCGATGACCGTCTGGGCGGTCGCCTTCGTCGCCGCGTGGCTGGCCATCGGCCTGCCCACCGACCCGACGTACGCCTTCGTCTGGATCTGGCTCGCGACCATCGCCTGGAACAGCGACCGGCCCTGGCGCAGCCACCTGCGCTTCGCCCGGGACTGGGTGCCGGTGGTGCTGCTGTTCGTGATCTACAACCTCTCGCGCGGGTTCGCCGACAACGGGGCCACGCCGCACGCGATGGAGCTGATCGTCGCCGACCGGTTCATGTTCGGCTGGGCCACCGGCGGGGAGGTGCCCACCGTCTGGTTGCAGCAGCACCTCTACCACCCGCAGGTGCACTGGTGGGACGTCGCCGCGAGCTGGGTGTACTTCTCGCACTTCGTGGTGGCGCTGACCGCCGCCGCGGTGCTCTGGCTGCGCGACCGGCACCGCTGGGCGGCGTACATGCGGCGCTGGGGTTTCCTCTGCGCCGCCGGCCTGGTGACCTACTTCATCTACCCGGCCGCCCCGCCCTGGTGGGCGGCGCAGAACGGCCTGCTCACCGAGGTCGCCCGGATCTCGACCCGGGGCTGGAAGGCGTTCGGCATGCACGGCGCCGGCAACGTGCTCAACGCCGGCCAGATCGCCTCCAACCCGGTCGCCGCGATGCCGTCGCTGCACACCGCGTGGGCGTTGTTCGTGGTGCTGTTCTTCCTGACCGCCACCCGCCGTCGCTGGTGGCCGCTGCTGCTCGCGTACCCGCTGGCGATGACCTTCACCCTGGTCTACTCGGGTGAGCACTACGTGATCGACGTGCTGGTCGGCTGGGCGTACGTGGGGCTGACGTTCCTGGTGGTCGGTCTGGCGGAGCGTGGTTGGGCAGCGTGGCGCGTCCGCCACCCGCGCGCCAGGTCGGCCACGGAACCCCCACCGAATCCCGCCGACCCCCCGCCCGGCGAGGCCCCCACCCCCCGACAACCAGACACCACCACAACCCACCCCGCAATCCCCGCCGACCACTGACCCCCACCCCGGCCCCCCGCCACCGGGGGCGGCGCCGGCGGGTCAGGGTTGGGTGCGGGCTTGGTGGGCTCTTTCGGTCAGGTCCGCAGCCAGGGACCAGGCCTCTGCCAGGTCGCGGTCCTGGGCGGTGGCGCCGGAGCCGCCCGCGGTGTCCGCGTGCACGGTGGCCAACCCGAGACGGCGCTGGATGGGCCCCTGGACCACTCGCACGCTCTGGATCCGGGCGTACGGCACGATCACCAGCTGCCGGGTGAGCCGCCCGGACCGGGTGGCGAAGACCCGCTCGAACAGCCCCGCGCCGAAGGCGGCACGGCCCAGTGGGTGCAGCCAACGGGTCCGGCGCGGAGGTGGGCTCAGCGGGAGCGAGTCGAGGCGTACCCCGGGAAGCACCTCGGCGACGATCATCGTCGCCGTCGGCAGGTCGCCGACCGGCAGCAGCCGGTCGGGCCGGCTGCGGTCGTCGGCCTCCGCGACGGAGTAACCGGCCACCTCCAGCCGCAGCCGCAGCCAGCCCTTCATCCGCCAGAGCAGCGGCCAGGTGGCCCGCACGGTCTGCACCCGCTCCAGCGGCACGGTCTGCGCCCGCGTCTCCAGCAGACCGTTGTGCACCCGCAGCGTGGCGCCGTCGCGGGCCAGCCGGAAGTTCCAGTCGTCGAGGACCCGGCGGATCGGTTGCAGCAGCACACCCGCCATCGCGGTCAGGGTGCTCGCCACCGCCACGAACGACCACGACCCGGCGGTGAGGAACTGCACCACGACGAAGGCCACACCGAACGGGAGCAGGAACGCCTGCGGGGTGAGCAGTTGGCTGACCAGCAGGTTCTGGTTGCGTACCGCGTGCAGTGGCCGGCCGGGCGCGGCCGCCGGTGGCGCCGTCGCACCCGGGGCCACCGGGGCGGTCGCGTCGCCGGGCGCGGGTAGCTGCGCCACCCGCCCGGCCAGCGCCAGCAGACGCTCGCGCAGCAGGGCGGCGTCGGTCACCCCGAGGTACGCCAGTGGCGCCTCGGTCTTGCCTCCGCCGACGACCTCCAGGCGCAGCTCGGCCAGGCCGGTGAGCTGGGCGAGCAGCGGCCGGACCACCTCCACGGCCTGCAACCGTTCCAACGGGATGGCCCGGGTACGCCGCCAGAGCAGCCCCTCGTACACCCGAAGTTCCCGGCCGACGACGTGGTAGCCGGTGTTGTACCAGCTGATCACCGACAGCACTGTCGCGCCGAGCGCCAGCACCGCCACCATCGCGGCGAACCAGCCGAAGCCGACCCGGGACAGCGTCGACCAGGACAGCCCGGCGATCACCACGACGAGGGACTTGGCGCCGTGCAGCACCGGGCTGAGCGGGTGCAGTCGCTGCCGGGGTTCGCCCTCGCCGCCGCCGGGTGGTGCCGGCCACGGTTCGGGCGCGCCGAACGGGTCGGCGGGAGCCGCGTCGGTGCCTGGCACGCCAGTGGCTGCCGGGCCAGTGGGCAGCACCGGCCCGGGTGGCGTCGGGCCAGCGGGCAGCACCGGCCCGGGTGGCGTCGGGCCAGCGGGTGGCGAGGCGCTCGGCCCGTCGCTCATCGCAGCGACCCTCGGCGGGGACGGTGGTTGCCCGCGCGGGCGCTCACAGCCCCTCCGCCCGGTCCTCGCCGAGCGCGGTGAGCCGATCGCGCAGCCGGGAAGCCTGCGCCGGCCGCAGCCCGGGAACCCGGGCGTCGCTCGCCGCCGCCGCGGTGTGCAACTGCACGGTGGCCAGGTCGAAGGCGCGCTCCAACGGCCCGGCGCTCACGTCGACGAACTGCATCCGCGAGTACGGCACGATGGAGAGCCGGCGGACCAGCAACCCGTGCCGGACCAGCAGGTCGTTCTCCCGCTCGGCGTACCCCCAGGCCCGGACCGCCCGGCCGATCGCGATGGCCCGCCACACGCCGAGCACCACCACGACGGCGACGGCGAGCCCGAACAGCCACTGGCCGCTGAGCGCCCAGCCGACGGCCGTCACCGCCAGCCCGATGGCGACGACGATCGCCAGCCGGATCAGCTCCACCCAGATCAGGTCGGTGGAGATCGGTTGCCAGTCGACCGTGTCCGGCCAGGGCTCCAGCGGCCCGCGGCCCGCCGGTGCGGCCGTCGAGGCGTCGGGTCCGGAAGGCGGTGGGGCGCCGGGGGTGCTCACGTGTCGAGCGTAGGCGATCCGGGCACCGCGGTGACGGCACGCAGGAAGCCGCGAGCGTCCAGGAAGTCACCGAGGCTGGTCCGATGGTCGGCGCAGGCCAGCCAGGTCTTGCGCCGATCGGCGTCGTGCAGCCGGGGATTGTTCCACTCCAGGGCCCAGACGGCGGCGGCCCGACAGCCGCGGGCCGAACAGACGAGGGCGTCGTCGGCGGTGGAGGGGATGCTCATCCGGGCCAGTCTAGGGGTGGCCGCACGGGAAGTTTGATCGCCGGGCGACCACGGGGGGAGCCGCCCGGCGACGGGGTGAATCGTACACGCGGCAGGCCGGTCCAGGCACACCCTCGACGGGCGATTCTGCTGCCGGGGACGGCGCGGCGAAAATCGGCTTCTCCCCACCTCGACACTCAGCAAGGCATGCGAGTCTTGATACCGCACGAGCCGCGACGACCGACAAACGCTGTGGAGGACCGGTGGCCCAGCCGACCATGCCCGACGCCCCGACGCCGAACGGAGCGGCACCTGCGCCGGTGACCACCCCCGCGCAGGACGCCACTCTGTTGGAGAAGGCGCTGTTCGAGATCAAACGTGTGATCGTCGGGCAGGACCGGATGGTGGAGCGGATGTTCGTCGCACTGCTCGCTCGCGGTCACTGCCTGCTCGAAGGAGTGCCCGGGGTCGCCAAGACCCTGGCGGTGGAGACCCTCGCCAAGGTCGTCGGCGGGTCGTTCGCCCGGGTGCAGTTCACCCCGGACCTGGTGCCCGCCGACATCATGGGCACCCGCATCTACCGGCAGTCCAGCGAGAAGTTCGACGTCGAGCTGGGGCCGGTCTTCGTCAACTTCCTGCTCGCCGACGAGATCAACCGGGCTCCGGCGAAGGTGCAGTCCGCGCTGCTGGAGGTGATGAGCGAGCGGCAGGTGTCCATCGGCGGCGAGAGCCACCGGGTGCCCGACCCGTTCCTGGTGATGGCCACCCAGAACCCGATCGAGCAGGAGGGCGTCTACCCGCTGCCGGAGGCGCAACGCGACAGGTTCCTCATGAAGATCGTGGTGGGTTACCCGACCGACGCGGAGGAACGCGAGATCGTCTACCGGATGGGTGTCTCCGCGCCCGAGCCGACCGCGGTGTTCGACACACCCGAACTGGTCGCCCTGCAACGCAAGGCGGACCAGGTCTTCGTGCACAACGCCCTGGTCGACTACGCGGTCCGGTTGGTGCTGGCGACGCGTACCCCCGCCGAGCACGGCATGCCCGACGTCGCGCAACTGATCCAGTACGGGGCCAGCCCACGCGCCTCGCTGGGCCTGGTCCGGGCGACGCGTGCGCTGGCGCTGCTGCGCGGGCGCGACTACGCGCTGCCGCAGGACGTGCAGGACATCGCGCCGGACATCCTGCGGCACCGGTTGGTGCTCAGCTACGACGCGCTCGCCGACGACGTGCCCGCCGACCACATCGTGCACCGGGTGATGTCGACGATTCCCCTGCCGGCGGTCGCGCCCCGGCAGCAGGCCACCGGCCCGACGACCGCGCCGCCGCCGGGCGCTGGCTGGCCCGGGCAGCGGCCGTGACCTCACCCACCCCTCGTCCCGCCCCCGACCGCAGCGAGGCCGTGCTGTCCCGGCTGCAACTGCTCGTCACCCGCAAACTCGACGGTCTGCTCCAGGGCGACTACGCCGGTCTGCTGCCCGGGCCGGGCAGCGAGGCGGGCGAATCCCGGGAGTACCGCCCGGGCGACGACGTGCGCCGGATGGACTGGCCGGTCACCGCACGGACCACCACACCGCACGTGCGGCGTACGGTCGCCGACCGGGAACTGGAGACCTGGCTGGCGGTGGACCTGTCCGCCAGCCTGGACTTCGGCACCGGGAAGTGGCTCAAACGCGAGGTGGTGGTGGCCGCCGCGGCAGCCGTCACCCACCTGACCGTGCGCGGCGGCAACCGGATCGGCGCGGTGATCGGCACCGGTGGCGGTGTGTCCGCACCGGCCCGCCGCTGGCGTGGCGGAGCCGCACCGCCGGCCGGCCCCGGCGTGCTCACCCGGCTGCCGGCCCGCTCCGGTCGCAAGGAGGCGCAGGGCCTGCTGCGTACCCTCGCCGGCACCGCCATCCAGCCGGGCCGTGGTGACCTGGGCGCTCTCATCGAGATGCTCAACCGTCCGCCCCGGCGGCGCGGGGTGGCCGTGGTGATCTCGGACTTCCTCGCGCCGGCCGAGCAGTGGGCGCGGCCGATGCGCAAGCTGCGGGTCCGCCACGACGTGCTCGCGATCGAGGTGATCGACCCGCGCGAGCTGGAGTTGCCCGACGTGGGGGTGTTGCCGGTGGTCGACCCGGAGAGCGGCGAGCTGCACGAGGTGCAGACTGCCGATCCACGGCTGCGGCAGCGCTACGCCGACGCCGCGACCGCCCAACGGGCCACCATCGCCGCCGCCCTGCGTGGCGCCGGCGCGGCCCACCTGCGTCTGCGTACGGACCGAGACTGGCTGCTGGACATGGTGCGATTCGTGGCCGCGCAGCGGCACGCGCGTACCCGGGGGACGACACGATGATCCGTTTCATGCAACCGTGGTGGCTGTTGGCGGTGCTGCCGGTGCTCGCCCTCGCGGCGTTCTACGTGTGGCGGCAGCTGCACCGGCGGGCGTTCGCGATGCGGTTCACCAATGTGGACCTGCTGCGTACGGTGGCCCCGAAGGGGCTCGGTTGGCGTCGGCACGTTCCGGCGACGGCGTTCCTGCTCTGCCTGCTGGTGCTGGCCACCGCGCTGGCCCGGCCGGCGGTGGACACCCGGGAGCCGCTGGAGCGGGCCACCGTGATGCTCGCCATCGACGTGTCGCTGTCGATGCAGGCCGACGACGTGGCGCCGAACCGGTTGGAGGCGGCGCAGGAGGCGGCCAAGCAGTTCGTCGGTGAGCTGCCGGAGAGCTACAACCTGGGTCTCGTGTCGTTCGCCAAGGCGGCGAACGTGCTGGTGCCGCCGGGCAAGGACCGGGACGCGGTGACGAGCGCCATCGACGGTCTGGTGCTGGCCGAGGCGACCGCTACCGGTGAGGCGGTGTTCACCTGCCTGGAGGCGATCCGGTCGGTGCCGGCCGACGGCGCGGCGGGCATCCCGCCGGCACGGATCGTGCTGCTCTCCGACGGGTTCCGCACCTCCGGGCGGGCGGTGGAGGAGGCGGCGGCCGCCGCCCAGGCGGCGAACGTCCCGGTCTCCACCATCGCGTTCGGCACCGACACCGGCCAGGTCGACATCGGCGGGCAGTTGCAGCGGGTGCCGGTGGACCGGTTGGCCCTGGCCGAGCTTGCCGAGACCACCGAGGGCTACTTCTACGAGGCGGCCTCGGTGAGCGAGCTGAAGCAGGTCTATCAGGACATGGGCAGCTCGATCGGCTTCCGGACCGAGCCGCGGGAGGTGACCCAGTGGTACGCCGGGTTGGCGCTGCTGCTGGCGCTCTGCGCCGGGGCGCTCAGCCTGGTGTGGTCGTCGCGGATGCTCTGAGCGGTGCACCGGCGGCGGTCACCGACCGCCGCCGGTCAGCACCACCTCAGTGGCCGCCGCCGGCGAGTACGAAGACGATGGCCACCCAGACGGCGGCGAGGGTGAAGCCCAGCGGGGCGACGTAGCGGCTCATGGACGGCTCCGGGTGGCGGCTGGACGGTCCGCGTGCGGGGGCGGACCGCAGGGGGTGGGGACGCGCACACGAAGTCGTGACCGGGCGGCTCCCGACGACCGTCGGCGAACCGGACGGCGCGGCACACTCCTCGGCGTGTGCCGAGGAGTGGGGGAGCGGAGCGGGGTCAGCTCACCAGACTGAGTCGTGGCTCAGCGGGGCTGACCATCGGCCCGGCCACGACTGGGAGGATCGCTATCTCGCACAGCGATCACCTCCTGCAAGTCGGGCCGGCCGGAACGTCGATGATCGTACACCTGCGCAGCCGACGAGACGCACTCGGCCGACCGGCCGGCGACCCCTCCACCGCCCGGTCGGCGCCCCGGCCGCGACTGGCCCGTCCGCACGATCGTGACCAGCACCGCGGCGAGCAACGGCAGCCAGCACAAGCGCGCCAGCACCCAGCCCGGGCCGTCCGGCACGGTGTGCAACCCGGGCAGCGCCAGCCCGCCGCGGGCGGTGAGCGCGGTCACCCCCACCAGTATCGGCTGGTGGCACAGATAGATCCGGAACGCGCAACGGTTCACCTCGGTCACCGCTCGGCCCGGCACCGGCCGGGCCAGCAGCCGTTCCAGCGCCGGCCGGGCGAGCAGCCCCAGCCCGACCTGGGTCACCGCCAGCGCCACGGCCAGCAGCGACGGCGGGTTCAGGTTGGACACCCCGGCCCCGGGCACGCCGACCGCGCTCACCGGGTAGCCCAGGGCCAGCACCGCGGTGAGCGCGGCCACGCCGCCGGCCGCGAGCATGCCCGCCGCCCGTCGGCCGGCCAACCGCCCGTCGGCGTGCGCCACGCCCAGCAGGTACGGCACGGACCAGGCCGCCACCACGCTGACCGGTGGCAGGTGGCCGCCGGCCGGCAGCAGACGCACCGCCACGTCCGCCGCGGCGACCACGACCACCGCCGGTACGACGCAACGGCCCAACCCCCACCGGCGGACGGCGGCGCGCAGCGGTCCGGTCATCGCGATGAGGAACACCAGCGGCACCAGGAACCACAACGGACTGATCGCGAGCCGCAGCGCGACGGCGAGCGTGTCGTCCGGGGTGCCGGCCACGGTGGCGGCGAGCAACACGGCGGCACCCACCCCGAGCAGCGCCACCGTCGGCAGCAGCAGCCGGCGCAGCCGACCGGCCAACCAGCCACCCGCACCGCCCCGGTGACCGGCCAACGACCGGGCCGAGCCGAAGCCGGCGGTGAAGAAGAACAGCCCGAGCGTCTGCAACACCCAGGTCACCGGGGCCAGAGCGGGCAACGCGGTGAGCGGGCTGGCCTGGTGCAGCCCCCCGTCGCCGGTCAGCACCAACCCGGTGACCAGCCAGTGCCCCAGCACCACCCCGCCGATGGCGTACGCCCGCAACGCGTCGACGGTACGGTCCCGGTTCACCGCGGGTCCCCGACCCGGTCGGCGTCGACAGCGCCCAGCACGACGGCCGCCACCGCGACGAGCGTGGCGCTGCCCGGGGCCAGGTAGCCGTCGTGCCCGGTCACCCCTCCCGCCGGCAGGGTGCGGGCGCCGAACGACGGGTCGCCGGGGCGGCGGCCGAAGCCGAGACCGGGCAGCCGTACCGGCGGAACCCGACGGATCCAGTCGGTGCTCGCCTCCGCCGCCCAGAATCGCCGCCCGCCGGGCAGGTCGTCGGCGCGCTGCACCCCGGCGCCGACGCCGCCGAGGCTCACCACGTCGGTGACCTGGGCCGGGGCGTCCGCGGCCGCCAGGGCCACCACCAGCGACCCGTAGCTGTGCCCGACCAGGGTGATCGTCGCCGCCGGACGACGCGCCGCCAGTTCCCGCAGCAGTCCGGCCAGCCCGGCCGCGCCGCGCCGGGCGCTGAGGCCACCGGCGGCCGTCAACACCCCGTCGGGCGGGTCGTAGCCGAGCCAGGCCAGCACCGCGACCCGCGCCGCCGGCTCGCTCGCCCGCAGTTCCCGGTAGAGCTGCCGGGCCTGCGTCGCCGGCGCCCGCCCGGACACCCCGCCCAAACCCCTGTCGAAGTCGGCCAGGGTGCTGCCCACCCCCGGCACCAGCACCACGATCCGGTCCGCGTCGGCCAGGTCGCCGAGCACCTCGACCGCGCGGCCGTCGCCGCGCCTGTCGAACGAGAGGAAACGACGCCCGTCGGCCGCCCAGTCCGCGTACGGCGGACCCGCCGCGCGCATCGCCGCCGCCGTGACCGGGTACGCCTCCACGAACCCGCTCGCCGCGACCGGCTCGGGTCGGGTCGGCAGGACCAGGTTCACGCCGAGCACCGCGGCCAGCGCCACTCGGCTGGCACCTCGTCGTCGCATCTCGTTCTCCCTCCGGAATGTCGTCCGGAGGCACAGTGCGCGGGAGGGCGGTGCGTGGTCGTCGTCCCGGGGAGCCGTCTGCGGGCTGGCTCCGGGGGACTACTCGCCAGCGGCCACCAGACCCGTCTCGTACGCCAGCACCACGGCCTGGGCCCGGTCGCGCAACCCCAGCTTGGCCAGGATCCGCCCGACGTGCGTCTTCACGGTCTGCTCGGCGACCACCAGGTCGCCCGCGATCTCCGCGTTGTTGCGACCCCGGGCGATCAACCGCAGCACCTCGGTCTCCCGGGGGGTGAGCCCGGCCAGGTCGGTGGGGCGGGGCCGGCGGCGGTCCGGGCGGGCCGCGAACTCGGCGATCAGCCGGCGGGTGACCGCCGGGGCGAGCAGCGCGTCCCCGGCCGCCACCACCCGCACCGCCTGCACCAGATCGGCCGCCGGGGCGTCCTTGAGCAGGAAGCCGCTTGCCCCGGCGCGCAGCGCCTCGTACACGTAGTCGTCGAGGTCGAAGGTGGTGAGGATGAGCACCCGGGGGCGCTGCGCCGACCGGTCGCCGAGCAGCTTGCGGGTGGCCTCCAGCCCGTCCATGACCGGCATCCGCACGTCCATCAGCACCACGTCCGGGTCGAGCCGGCGGGTGGCGGCGACGGCCTGCGCGCCGTCGGCGGCGTCACCCACCACCAGCAGGTCCGGTTGGGCGGCGAGCAGCGCTCCGAAGCCCTGCCGGACCATCGCCTGGTCGTCGGCGATCAGCACCTTGATCACGCGTCCCCGCCTTCCGCGTCGTACGGCAACTCGGCCGCCACCGCGTAACCCCCGTCGGGCAGTGGCCCGGCGGTGAACGTACCGCCCAGCGAGGTGGCCCGCTCCCGCATGCCGGTCAGCCCGTGCCCGGAGCCGCCGTCGGCGGTCGGTCGGACGTCGGCCGGGGAGTTTTCGACGCGTACCCCCAGCCCGGAGGGACCGGTGCGGACGGTGACCCGCACCGCGGCCCCGGCCGCGTGGCGGGCCGCGTTGGCCAGGCTCTCCTGCACGATGCGGTACGCGGCCAGCCCGACCGGGGCGGGCACCCGGTCGTCGGTGATCGGCTCGGCGTCCAGGGAGACCGGCAGCCCGGCCCGGCGCGCCGCGTCCACCATCGCGCCCAGGTCGGTGAGGTCCGGCTGCGGTGCGGTCTGCGGACCGGTCGCCTCGCTGCGCAGCACCCCCAACAGCCGCCGCATGTCGGTGAGCGCGTCGCGGGCCGAGGCGGCGATCGCGACGAACTCCGCGGCGGCCGGCGCGGGCACGTCCGACAGCCGGTACGGCGCGGTCTCCGCCTGCACCGCGATCAGTGACATGTGGTGCGCCACCACATCGTGCATCTCCCGGGCGATCCGGGTGCGCTCCTCCAGCACCGCGCGCCGCTCCTGCTCCCGTTCGCTCAGCTCGGTCTGCGCGTCCAGCGCCCGCCGGGACAGCCGGTTGCGCCGGATCAGGTCGCCGACGATCGCCAGCGCGCCGAGCAGCAGCAGGACCGGAACCCGGTTGTTGGGGTGGACGAAGGTCAGCACCGGCACCGTGGTGATCGTCACCACCCAGGCCAGCACCGGCCGGTCGACCCGCGCGACGACCACCGCCACCACCGCGACCGACCCGAGCGCCAACGGCGGGGTCCAGGGCCAGGACCGGACGGCCGGCGCGTTGAATGTGCAGATCAGCAGGGCCAGCACCGTCAGCCGCCAGGCCAGCAGCGGACGCCGGGGCAGCGCCAGCAGCGGCGCCACCGTCATCGCCGCGAACAGCAATGCGATCGGCATCGGCAGGCCCCAGCCGCTCTCCACCGTCAGCGTGATCAGGAAGAGGCCGAGGACGGCCAGCAGACCGACCGGGGCGGCGTAACGGGCTGGCCCGGGCCAACGGGCCAGCAGGGGCCGTTCGGGCCGGGCGTCCGGGCCTACCAGGGTCTGCCGTAGGGCCCGCAGGGCCACCGCGATCGGATGCCGGTTCACCACCCGGAGGCTACGGGCCGACCCCACCACGAGGCGTGCCACCAGGGGTTGATCCCCGTGTCGTACCCCGGTGTGACACGACTCCCGTTAGCGCTTACCTACTGGTAACGCCTAGGCTCGCCTGCGACTGAGATCAGCTGAGCAAGGGGGAACAGTGGCCCGTACCGTGCTGGTGACCGGGGGTAACCGGGGAATCGGCCTGGCCATCGCGCAGGCCTTCGCCAAGCAGGGCGACCGGGTGGCGGTCACCCACCGTAGCGGCGAGGCACCCGACGGGCTGTTCGGCGTCCGCGCCGACGTCACCGACGCGGCCTCCATCGACGCCGCGTTCACCGCCGTCGAAGCCGAGTTGGGGCCGGTCGAGGTGCTCGTCGCGAACGCCGGCATGACCGCCGACACGCTGCTGCTGCGGATGACCGAGGAACAGTTCACCGGGGTGGTGGACACCAACCTCACCGGTGCGTTCCGGGTCGCCAAGCGGGCCTCCGCGAAGATGCTCCGCGCCAGGTGGGGCCGCATGATCTTCATCTCCTCGGTGGTCGGCCTCGCCGGCGGCGCCGGGCAGGTCAACTACGCCGCCAGCAAGGCCGGTCTGGTCGGCGTCGCCCGCTCGATCACCCGGGAGCTGGGCGGCCGCAACATCACCGCCAACGTGGTGGCGCCCGGCTTCGTCGACACCGACATGACCGCCGGCCTCACCGACGACCGCAAGGCGGAGCTCCTCAAGTCCATCCCGGCCGGCCGGATGGCCAGCCCGGACGAGGTCGCCGCCGTGGTCACCTGGCTGGCCTCGGACAGCGCCGGGTACGTCTGCGGCGCCGTCATCCCGGTCGACGGCGGCCTCGGCATGGGCCACTAACCCTTTTGACTACGGAGGAAATCAGCGATGTCCGGACTGCTCGCCGGTAAGCGACTGCTCGTCACCGGTGTCATCACCGACGCCTCGATCGCCTTCTCGGTGGCGAAGCTCGCTCAGGAAAACGGTGCGCAGGTCGTGCTCACCGGCTACGGCCGGCTCTCCCTGGTCGAGCGGATCGCCAAGCGACTGCCCGAGCCGGCCCCGGTCATCGAGGTGGACGTCACCAACACCGAGCACCTGGCCGGCCTCGCCGACCGGGTACGCGAGCACGTCGACGGCCTCGACGGCGTCGTGCACTCGATCGGCTTCGCCCCGCAGAGCTGCCTGGGCGGCGGCTTCCTCGACGCCCCCTGGGAGGACGTGGCGACCGCGCTGCACGTCTCCACCTTCTCGTACAAGTCGCTGGCCATGGCGGCGCTGCCGCTGATGTCGCCCGGCGGCGCGGTGGTCGGCCTGACCTTCGACGCGACGAAGGCGTGGCCGGTCTACGACTGGATGGGCGTGGCCAAGGCCGGCCTGGAGTCCGCGTCCCGCTACCTCGCCATGCACCTGGGCAAGCAGGGCATCCGCAGCAACCTGGTCGCCGCCGGGCCGCTGCGCACCATCGCCGCGAAGTCGATCCCCGGCTTCGACCAGTTCGAGGAGGCCTGGTCCGAGCGGGCGCCGCTGGGCTGGAGCCTCACCGACCAGGAGCCGGCCGCGCGGGCCTGCCTGGCGCTGCTGTCCGACTGGTTCCCGGCCACCACCGGCGAGATCGTCCACGTCGACGGCGGCTACCACGCCATCGGCTCCTGAGCTCTACCGCGACGCTCCCTGGCCCCCGTCCGCGTGATCCACGCGTCCGGACCAGGGGGCGTCGCCGGGCCGTCGCGGTCGAGGGACAAGAATGACCCCATGTCGTACGACGCGGTGGTGCTGGTGTCCTTCGGTGGCCCGGAGCGGCCCGAGGACGTGATGCCGTTCCTGCAGAACGTGACCCGGGGTCGAGGCGTGCCGCCCGAGCGGCTGGCCGAGGTCGCCGAGCACTACCAGCACTTCGGCGGGGTGTCCCCGATCAACCAGCAGAACCGCGAGTTGCTGGCCGCGATCCGCGCCGACCTCGCCGCGCACGGCCTCGACCTGCCCGTCTACTGGGGTAACCGCAACTGGGATCCGATGCTCGCCGACACCGTGACCCAGATGCGCGACGACGGGGTCACCCGGGCGCTGGCCTTCGTCACCAGCGCGTACGGCGGCTACTCGTCCTGCCGGCAGTACCAGGAGGACATCGCCGCCGCGCGCGCCGCGGTCGGCCCGGACGCCCCGGTGATCGAGAAGCTGCGCCAGTTCTGGGACCACCCCGGCTTCGTCGAGCCGCACACCGACGCGGTCCGGGCAGCCCTGGGCCAACTCGACCCGGCGAAGCGGGACACCACCCGGCTGGTCTTCACCGCCCACTCCATCCCCAGTTCGATGGCGGCCAACGCCGGCCCGCACGGCGGCCGGTACGAGGCGCAACTGCACGAGACCGCCCGGCTCGTGGCCGCAGCCGCCGCCCCCGACCTCGCGTACGACCTGGTCTGGCAGAGCCGCTCCGGCCCCCCACAGATGCCGTGGCTGGAGCCGGACATCAACGACCACCTGACCGCCCTCGCGCAGGGCGGCACCACCTCGGTGGTGGTCAGCCCGATCGGTTTCGTCTCCGATCACCTGGAAGTCGTCTGGGACCTGGACACCGAGGCGCTGGAAACGGCCAAGCAGCTCGGCCTGGACTTCGTCCGGGCTGCCACCCCGGGCGTTGACCCGCGCTTCGTGACCATGGTGCGGGAGCTCATCACCGAGCGGACCGACCCGGACGGCGCGCAACTGCGCCGTCGCCTGGGCGAGCTGCCGATGTGGGACACCTGCCCGACCGTCTGCTGCGTACCGACCCGCCGTCCGACGCCTGCTGGGGGCACCGATGCATGACCGCAAGCCCGTGCAGAGTTGGCTGACCGACATGGACGGCGTGCTGGTGCACGAGGGCCAGCCGGTGCCCGGGGCACCGGAGTTCATCAACCGGATGCGCGCCTCCGGCAAGCCGTTCCTGGTGCTGACCAACAACTCGATCTACACCCCGCGTGACCTCACGGCCCGGCTGAGCCGGATGGGGCTGGACGTGCCGGAGGAGTCGATCTGGTCGTCCGCGCTGGCCACCGGCCAGTTCCTCGCCGACCAGCGGCCGGGCGGCACCGCGTACGTCATCGGTGAGGCCGGGCTGACCACGGCGCTGCACGCGGTCGGCTACGTGCTCACCGACTTCGCACCGGACTACGTGGTGCTCGGTGAGACCCGCACCTACAGCTTCGAGGCGATCACCAAGGCGGTCCGTCTGATCAACGACGGGGCGCGGTTCATCTGCACCAACCCCGACGTGACCGGCCCATCCGTGGAGGGTGCGCTGCCGGCCGCCGGCTCGGTCGCCGCGATGATCTCCAAGGCGACCGGGGTGGAGCCGTACTTCGTCGGCAAACCCAACCCGATGATGATGCGCTCGGCGCTCAACACGATCAACGCGCACTCGGAGACCACCGCGATGATCGGCGACCGGATGGACACCGACATCCTCTGCGGCCTGGAGGCCGGGCTGGAGACCATCCTGGTGCTCACCGGGATCAGCAGTCGTACCGAGGCGGAGCGCTACCCGTACCGCCCGTCCCGGATCATCAACTCGGTCGCGGACCTGCTCGACGAGATCTGATCGACCTGCCTCGCCGGGCCGCCTGGGTCAGGGGCGTAGGGGGGCGTTGCAGGCGGCCACCAGCGCCTGCCGGCAGGCCGTGGTGAGGGGGCGCAGAGCCGCGTCGCGCTGCTGGGCCTCGTAATTGTTGATCGCGCCGCCGGGCGCGGCGTGCCCGGCCAACGCGAGCACCCGGTCGAGCACCGCGGCGCGGGCGAAGAGCCGGCGGGCTCGCGGGTCGAAGCCTGGTGGCAGGTCGGTGGCGCCGTCCGGACGGCGCAGCGCGGCCAGCGCACCGGCCAACTCGGGTCGCCACTGGGCCACGTCGAGACGGGTCAGCGCGGCGGTCGTTTCGGCCAGCGCGGCGGCCAGCTCGGCCTCCGCCTCGGCGGCGCCGGGCAACGACAGTGACGCGGCGGGGGCGTTGGCCGGCAGCGGGTAGACCCGCCAGAGCACCGTCTCGAAGCAGTCCCCGGAGCCGGAGGTGTGCGAGCGGACCTCCGGGATCAACCCGAGCCCGCCGGCTACCACCGCCTCGCCCGTGACCAGCGCCGCGCCGGCGAAGTCACCGGGGCCGGGCAGCCCCCGGGGGTCGCCCGGCGCGGGGAGCACCAGGCGGATGTCGTCCGGGGAGAGCTTGGCCAGGGTGGGCAGCGCGGCGCCCAGCGGGACGTCGGTCCAGGTGCCGGGTGCGTCCGCGACGAGATGTTCCTCGTCGCCGGCGATGGCGTCGGCGACCTCGTCGTACGGCACCAACCCGGCGCGCCACGCGCGCACCCAGGCGACGAACCGGCTCGACCGGCGCGGCGTGAGTGTGGCCGCGCCCGTTGCGGGGGTGGACATGCCGAAAGGGTACGTGGTCCCGGCCGGCCCTGTCTCGACTGCCGCTCCGGTCGCCCGGCCTGCCACCAACTGCCCTGTTCGCCCCAATCCCCGGCCCCTGGCGTGCGTGTGTGGTCGGCGGTCCTGGGACGGGGCGGTGTGTCGAGGGCCGGGGTGGGCGCGGGCTGGGTTTAGCGTGATCGACATGGCGGGGCGATACGGCGAGGACGTGTTGGCGGGAGACTGGCGACGGCGGAAGGTCACCCCGGAGGTGGACGCCGAACCCGATCTCGTGGTCGAGGATGCCGACTCCGGGTTCTGCGGAGCGGTGGTGGGTTTCGAGGCCGGCGCGGTGGTGTTGGAGGACCGGCACGGTAAACGGCGCAACTTCCCGCTGCTGCCGGCGGCGTTCCTGCTCGACGGCCGCCCCGTGACGCTGCGCCGGCCGAGTCGCGCGTCGGTGCCGGCGGCCCGTCGACGGACGGCATCCGGTTCGGTGGCGGTGGACAACGTCCGCGCCCAGGTGGCGAAGGCCAGCCGGATCTGGGTGGAGGGCATCCACGACGCCGCGCTGGTCGAGCGGATCTGGGGCGACGACCTGCGGATCGAGGGTGTGGTCGTCGAACCGTTGGACGGCATCGACGCCCTCGACGCCGAGGTACGCGGCTTCGCCCCCGGTCCGACCCGACGCCTCGGCGTGCTCGTCGACCATCTCGTGCCGGGCAGCAAGGAGAGCCGGATCGTCGCCCGGGTGAACTCGCCGTACGTGCTGGTCACCGGCCACCCCTACGTGGACGTCTGGCAGGCGGTGAAGCCGGCCGCGCTGGGCATCGCGGCCTGGCCGGTGGTGCCACCGGGGCAGCCGTGGAAGGAAGGGGTCTGCGCGGCCCTCGGAGTGGCCGAGCCGGCCGCGATGTGGCGGCACATCCTCTCCCGGGTGAACAGCTTCGCCGACGTGGAGACACCCCTGATCAACGCGATGGAACGCCTGATCGACTTCGTCACCGAACCCATCTGACCCACCCGACCCCGCCCACGTACGCAGCCGCGTACGCGCCGACCAACCCGCGCGATGCCCGCGCCCGCCGCGATGTGTGCGCGCGCCGCGATGTGCGCGCCCGCTCGCGCAAATTCGCGCTCGACCCCGCAAGATCGCGCTCGAACCAGGATGTAGTGGCCTCGTCGGCCGTGGATGCCACTACATCTGGGATCGAGCACGATCTTCAGATCGGAAGGCGGGCGCGGCGCGGGGTGCGGCGCGCAGGGTGCGCGGGGTGCGAAGGCGCGCGGGGTGCGAAGGCGCGCAGGGTGCGCGGGGTGCGCGGGGTGCGAAGGCGCGCGGGGTGCGAAGGCGCGCGGGTGGGCGGGGTGCGCAGGCGCGCGGGGTGTCGGGCGATTCAGGGTTCCTGGTCGGGGGTGCGGGTGTAGACGAAGGTGGCGATGTCCAGCGCGACCGCTCGGCCCTGCTCGTCGCGGCGCACGGTGAGGATCTCGCCGTCCTGGACGCCGGCCCGGCCCCGCCAGCGGTCCGGTCCCTCGGCGACGAAGCGGAGGTTCGGCGCGCCGAGCGGGCCGGCGTGCAGGTCGCCGGCGGTGTCCGCGTACACCTCGATTGTGGTGCCCATCCACCACCACCGGCCGGTCAGCTCGGCCAGTTCGGCGGGTGGCGGGGCGGCGGCCGGCCGCCACGGGGTGACCGGCGCGGGTTCGGCGTCCAGCACCTGGGTGAGCAACTGTCGTCCGAGTACGCCGAGGTGCACACCGCGCAGGGTGTACGCGTTGACCAGGCCGACCACGGCGGTACGGGTGGGTCGGTGTACGGCCAGGGATGCGCCGTAGCCGGGCATCGAGCCGCCGTGGCCGACGTACACCCGGTTGCCCTCCCGGAAGAGTTCCAGCCCGAGGCCGTGCCCGTGGGTCCAGGACTCCAGGTCGCTGACCACGACGGGGGAGCACATCTCGGTGAGCGTCTCGGCGGCGAGCACCGAGGGGTCGGGGTCGGCCAGGAACGCGGCCCACCGACCCAGGTCCTCGATCGTCGACCAGAGCTGCCCGGCGGGGGCCATGGCACCGGTGTCGGTCCGCGGTTCCTCGCGCAGCGTGTCGTGCCAGGGGTGGACGACGTAGCCGCGGGCGAACGGCTCGGTGGCCGCGTACGTGGTGCGGCGCAGGCCCAGCGGGGCGAGGATCCGTTCGCCGAGCAGGTCGACCCAGGGTGTCCCGGTGAGTCGTTCGAGGACGCCGCCGAGCAGCCCGTACGCGAGGTTGGAGTAGTGGTACGTGGCGTGCGGCGGGTAGGCGATCTTGTCGGGGGTGACCCCGGTGAGCAGGGTGGTCAGGTCGACCCCGGCGGTCCGCTCCCACCAGTCACCTTCGGGCTCGCGCTGGATGCCGCTGGCGTGCCCGAGGAGTTGGCGCAGGGTGAGCGCGCCGACGCCGGTGCCGGGGAGGTGCTCCTCCAGCGGGTCGTCGACGGCGAGCCGGCCGGCGTCGCGCAGTTGCATGATCAGGGTCGCGGTCATCGTCTTGCTGATCGAGCCCAGCCGGTACTGCAGGTCGGCGTCCGGGCGGGGGTACTCGCCGGCGCTGGCCAGGTGGACCAGCGCGCCGTCGCGGACCACGCCCAGCACCAGCGACGGGGCGTGCCCGTCGAGCTGCGCCTGGGCGACCTGGGCGTCGATCTGTCGGGCGGTCTCGGGCAGCAGGGTCAATGGGATCTCCTCGGGTCGGACCGCGAATAACTGTCGGAAAGGGATTCGCCGAGCCTACTGATCTTCCTGGGGAGGCCGCGCGTGCATATACGTGTCACGATCGTGGTGTGGACGCCGTGGTGTGGATCGTATTGGGTGTGCTGCTGGCCGTCGCGGAGATCTTCACGACGACGCTATTTCTGATCATGTTCGCGGCTGGTGCGTTCGCCGCTGGCGGTGCTGCCGCCCTGGGCGCGCCGGTAGCGGTGCAGGCCCTGGTCTTCGCGGTGGTGTCGGCGCTGAGTCTGTTGGTGGCCCGGCCGGCCCTCCGGCGGCACCAGCGCTCGTCGCTGGAGAGCGGCGAGCAGCCGTTCGGCGTGGAAGCGATCGAGGGTTCCACGGCGTTGGTGCTGGAGCGGGTGGACGCCGACCACGGCCTCGTCAAGATCGACGGTGAGCTGTGGAGTGCCCGCTCGTACGACACGACGCAGACGTTCGACCCTGGTCAACGGGTTCGGGTGATCAAAGTCCGGGGCGCGACAGCCCTGGTGTGGCAGGACGATATTTCTTCCGCCGGTGAGCTGCCGGAAGCGAGAGGGTGAACGGGATGACCTTAATCGGGGTGGTGGTGATCGCGGTGGCGTTGATCGCCGTGATAACGCTGGCCAAGGCGGTGCGGATCGTGCCGCAGCAGCGCCAGGACGTGGTGGAACGGCTCGGTAAGTACAAGCGCACCCTCAGCCCCGGCCTCAACCTGCTGGTGCCGTTCATCGACGCAGTGCGTACGAAGGTCGACATGCGGGAGCAGGTGGTCAGCTTCCCGCCGCAGCCGGTGATCACCTCGGACAACCTGGTGGTCTCGATCGACACGGTGCTCTACTTCAAGGTGGTCGACTCGGTCCGGGCGACCTACGAGATCTCCAGCTTCCTCCAGGCCATCGAGCAGTTGACCGTCACCACGTTGCGTAACGTGATCGGTTCGCTCGATCTGGAGCGCGCGCTGACCAGCCGGGACGAGATCAACCGGCACCTCTCTGGGGTGCTGGACGAGACCACCGGCCGGTGGGGCATCAAGGTGACCCGGGTCGAGATCAAGGCGATCGAGCCGCCGGCCAGCATCCGTGACTCGATGGAGAAGCAGATGCGCGCCGAGCGGGACCGTCGCGCGGCGATCCTGACCGCCGAGGGCCACAAGCAGTCGGTGATCCTCACCGCCGAGGGTGACAAGCAGTCGGCGGTGCTGCGGGCCGACGGTGACCGGCAGGCCCGGATCCTGCAGGCCGAGGGTCAGGCGAAGGCGATCAGGACGGTCTTCGACGCGATCCACCAGGCGAACCCGAGCCAGAAGGTGCTCGCCTACCAGTACCTGCAAGCCCTGCCGCAGATCGCCCAGGGCAGCGCCAACAAGGTCTGGATCGTCCCGGCCGAGCTGACCAAGGCCCTGGAGGGCATGGGTGGCGCGCTCGGCGGGCTGAGCCAGATGGTGGGGGACCTGCCCGCACCGGAGGCGGCCGAACACGCGAGCCAGGTCGAGCGCGAGGCCGCGGAGGCGGCGCAGGCCGCGGCGGACGCCGCCCAGCAGATCCACGACGAGGTACGCGTCGCCGAGGCGCAGGCCACCGGCGGCAACAAGCCGCAGGGGCTGCCCGCGCCGGAGCCGGTGTCTGCGGCCAGCCTGACCGAGGACCCGGCCGACCAGCGCGAGCGCGGCTGATCGCGTACGCCGGCCCGGCTGGGGGCTCTGACCCACAGCCTTAATGCGAGAAAGACTCATGGGGCGCTCCGAGGCCTGCCACGATCGGTCCTAGGACGGGTGGTGACCAGGCAATCGGGGCGCCCCGGCGCGTTCCGCACCACTCGCGGACGAGCGAGGTGACGCATGAAGGATCCGGCGAATCGGATGTGGTCCTCGGCCCCGGTGCCCGGCGCGCACGACCCGGTCGCCCCACTGGGGTCCCGCAGCACCGGTGGCGGGTTCGGCGTACTGCCGTTCGTCGACGAGCCAACCGCGGGTGGCCCGGCCACGAACGCCAGCTGGGCCTGGTCGGTACGCCGGTTCGCGCGGGCGGCCGTGTGGCTGCTGCCCGCGTACGCCATCCTCTACGGCGCGGTGGCGATGGCCAGCGACGGTGGGGTGGGCAACGACCCCTATCCGGCCGACGGCCGGGCGGTGTACCTGATCGGTTGGGTGGCCGCGGTCTGGCTCGGGCTGCTCGCGCTGCTGGCCCTCACCGGGCTGCTGGCGGCGACCCGCAGCCGTCGGGTGGCGGCCGCCGGGCTGCTGGTCAGCATCGCCGGCACCGTGCTGATGCTGCCCTTCGCCGGGCTCGAAGAGCAGACGCCGGTCTTCGGGACCACCGCGCGGTCGTTGGTGCTGCTCGGCGCGACGTTCTACAGCGTGGGCTGGTTCCTCACCGGGTGGGCGGTCGCCCGCTCGGGCACCTTCAGCCTCGGCGACGGCGTCATGCTGATCATCGCCGCGCCCCTTCTCGGCCTGGGCGGCGCCCTGATCGGCTCGCTGCAGACGTTCGGTGCGATCTTCGTGCTGATCGCCGGCATCGGCATCGGCTACCGCTCCGGCCGCCTGATGCCCCGCGAAACCGCAAGAGACGCCGCCACAGCAAGCCTAAACACCCCAAACCCCTAACCCACCCACCCCGCCCGCCCCACCCCACCCCGGTGATCAAGAGGTTTGCGTCAAGCCAAGGCCGTTTTCTGACGCAAACCTCTTGATCACCGGGGTAGAGGGGGTGCCCGCCCGGCCCCGGGTGGGGGGGTGGTCGGGGTGGGGGCGTGAAGTTGCTGACAATTGCGGGGTGGGGGTGGTCGGTTGACGGCTTTCGTGGCAATCCTGGGGAGCATGGCCGCTTCCCGCTCGCCGCTGTCGCGGCTGTTCACCGTGCTGCTCGCCGGTGTGTTGGCCGGGCTTGTCCTGGCCGTCGCCGCGCTCCCGGGCAACCTGCTCCTCGGCCTCGGCGCCCGCGCCGCGCTCGGGTCGTACGCCGCGTTGCCGGCCTCGCTGAAGACCCCCGCGACTCCGCAGCGCTCGTACCTCTACGCCAACGACGGCAAGACGCTGATCACCACGTTCTACGACGTGAACCGCACCGACGTCCCGTTGTCGGAGATCGCCCCGGTGATGCGGCAGGCGATCGTGGCGGCCGAGGACCGGCGCTTCTACGACCACGGTGGCGCTGACCTGCGCGGTCTCGCCCGCGCACTGGTCGCGAACGTCAAGGGCGGCGGCACCGAGCAGGGCGGCTCGACGCTGACCATGCAGTACGTCCGTAACGTCCTCAAGACCGACCCCACCCGCACCGCCGAGGAGCGCGCCGCCGCCACCGACCCCACCGTCGGGCGCAAGATCCAGGAGATCCGGTACGCGAGCGCGCTGGACAAGAGCCTCGGCAAGGACGAGATTCTCGACCGGTACCTGAACATCGCCTACTTCGGCTCCGGCGCGTACGGTGTCGCCGCGGCCAGCCAGCGCTACTTCGGCAAGCCGCCGGCGCAGCTGACCCTCGGTGAGTCGGCCCTGCTCGCCGGCCTGGTGCAGTCCCCGGACGCGTACAGCCCGATCAGTGGCGACAAGGACGACGCGTTGGCCCGCCGGTCGTACGTGCTGGACTCGATGGTCGCCACCGGTGCGATCACCGCCGAGCAGGCCGCCCAGGCCAAGGCGGAGCCGCTGAACCTGCACCCCACCGCCCAGCCCAACGGCTGCACCGCCGTCTCCCAGGGCCACGACGACTGGGGCTACTTCTGCGACTACCTGCGCCAGTGGTGGCTGACCCAACCGGCCTTCGGGGCCACCGTGGCGGAGCGCGAGCAGGCGCTGCGGTCGGGCGGCTACACCGTGGTCACCTCGCTGGACCCGAAGATCCAGGCCACCGCGCAGAAGCAGGCCACCAAGGTCTACTCCTACGACAACAAGCGCGCCCTGCCGATCGCGGCGGTCCAGCCAGGCACCGGGCAGGTGTTGGCGATGGCGGTCAACCGCCACTACAGCCTCGGCGACAACCCGGCCGGGCAGGCGAACTACCCGAACACCGTCAACCCGTTGATCTCCGGCGGAGCCAGTGTCGACGGGTACCAGGCGGGTTCGACGTTCAAGCTGTTCACCATGCTCGCCGCGCTGGAGTCGGGCCGTACCCTCTCCACCGGTTTCGACGCGCCCGCCAAGCTGCCCACCCGGTACGCCGCCGAGGGGCCGGGCAGCTGCGACGGCCACTGGTGCCCGGCGAACGCCAACCCGGACTGGATGGACGGGTACCGGATGATGTGGGACGGCTTCGGCCGCTCGGTGAACACCTACTTCGTCTGGTTGGCCGAGCAGGTCGGCCAGGACAAGGTGGTCGAGATGGCACAGCGGCTCGGCATCACGTTCCGCGCCGACTCGGACGCCGCCTTCGCGAAGAACAACGCCGCGAACTGGGGTTCGTTCACCCTCGGCGTGGCCGCCACCACGCCGCTGGACCTGGCCAACGCGTACGCCACGGTGGCCGCCGAGGGCACCTACTGCACCCCGGTGCCGGTGGTCTCGGTGACCGCCGCGGACGGCACGAAGGTGCCGGTCGGGCAGCCCTCCTGCAAGCGGGTGCTCGACCCCGACGTCGCCCGTGCCGCGACCGACGCGGCGCGCTGCCCGGTGGGTCAGCAGTCGGCGTTCGGGCAGTGCAACGGCGGTACCGCCACCGGTGTGAACGACATCCTCGACGGTCGGCCGGTGGCCGGTAAGACGGGCAGCTCGGAGCAGAACTCCACCGAGACGTTCGTCGGTTTCACCCCGCAGGTCGCGGTGGCCGGCATCGCCGCCAACCCGGACGACCCGGCCGACTCGGTGGGCTCGGCGGTGCAGGGCAAGGTGATCGACGCGGTGGCCCGGGTCATCGCCACCGCCGTGCAGGGACAGCCGAAGAAGGCGTTCGCGGCACCCAGCCACGAGTTGGCCGGCGACGCGCACCGCCCGGTGCAGCGCCCCGCGGTCCCGGACCGTCCACAGCCGCCCACCACCGAGGAGCCACGCTCGCCCCTGCAACGCTGGCTCGACCGCCGAGGCTGACCCGGCAACGTGCCGGCGCCTCCGCACCGATGGTGCGGAGGCGCCGGCCGAGGCGTGTGGATGGGCTACTTGCGCTTCAGTTGGTCGAAGTCGACGATCTGGTCCGCAGGCGGCGCTTTCAGCTCATCGAAGGTCGCGCCGAAATCGCTGAACGTGATCTGGCTGCCCGCGTCCGCGCCGTTGCCCTCCACCCGGACCGGGTACGGCTCACCGGTGGTGGCGATGTAGAGCGTGCCGTCCTTGTCGCCGTCGACGAGGCCGATCGTCTTCATGCCGTTGATCTCCTTGGCCTCACCCTTGGTCATGGTGCCGTCGGGCTTGAGCAGCGCGTCGGCGTTAGTGACGTCGAACAGCTGGGTGAACTCGTCCTCCTTGGAGACCTTGGCCCACTTGTCACCCATCATCTTCACGATCTCACCGGACGCCTGGGCGCCGGCGCTCTTCGCCCAGAACTTCTCGTCCGGCCGGATGTACTGCTGGCCGCCCACCGCGAGCAGCTCCACGGTGCCCTCGGTCGTGGACACTTGACCGGCCAGGTCAGTGCCGGTCCTCTTCAAGTCGAGGGTCATCTTCTGGCCGTCGTCGACTATGTCCCCCGCCAGGCGGTAGGACTTCGCGTTCTGCACCGCCGTCGTGGCGCGCTGAAGCGCCTCGTTCGGTTCGAGCGCGGCGACACCGTTGTCCTTCGAGGCATTCGATGCCGGCTCTCCGCCGTCACCGTCGCCGCCGCCGCAGCCGGCCAGCAACGCCATCGCCACCACGGCGACCATGCCTCGTCTGATTGTCGTCGATCTCATCGTCGGCTCCCTCATGCCACCCCCCGTGGGTGAGCAGACAGCCAGGTACCCATGATCGATCGCGGGCAATCCCTCGATGTGTCGGAGATCCCGGATCAGTGCGGAGTCCTCCGGTCAGCCCTTGCGGCGGCGCGGGCGGTAGCTCGCGAGCGTCGACGGGATGCCCCGGCGGATGATGCCGGCCCAGTCGGTGTCGCCGCGCAGCACCGCCGCCGCGGTCTTGCGGGCCTGTTCGACGGTGAAGTGCGGCGGCAGCATCAGCTCGGCGGGGTCGACCAGGGCGTTGATGACCACCGGTCGATCGGCGGCGAGCGCCCGCTCCCAGACCGCCGGCACCTGCTCCGGGGAGTCGACCAGCTCACCGTGCAGCCCGAGCACCTGTGCCCACTGGTGGTAGGCGATGTCCGGCAACTGCTGGCTGTCCGGGAACATCGGCGTCCCCTCCGAGGAACGCTGTTCCCAGCTGACGAACGCCAGATCCCGGTTGTTCAGGACCAGCACCACGAATCGTGGGTCGGCCCACCCGCGCCAGTACTTCGCCACGGTGATCAGCTCGTTGACGCCGTTCATCTGCATGGCGCCGTCACCGATCAACGCGACGAGCGGCCGGTCCGGGTGGGCGAACTTGGCGCTCAGCGCGTACGGCATGGCACCGCCCATGGACAGCAGGGTGCCGGACAGGCTGGCCAGCATCCCGGGGCGGACCTGGAGGTGGCGGGCGTACCAGGCGGTGGTGGTGCCGCAGTCGACGGCGAGCAGCACGTCGTCGGGCAGCCGCTCGTTGAGGGTGTGGAAGAGCAGTTGCGGGTTGACCGGGTCGGCGGTCTGCTCGGCCAGGTCGCGTTGCACGCGTCGCCACGCGGAGGTGGCCTCGGCGATCTCCGCCCGCCAGGCGGTCGGCCCGGGTCCGGGGCCCAGCTCGTTCAGCAGCGCCCGCAACGTGGGGCGGGCGTCGCCGGTCAGGTTCACCTCGGTCGGGTACCGCAAACCGAGCTGGGTGCCGTCCAGGTCGATCTGCACCGCGCGGGCCTGTCCGGGCGGTGGGTAGAACTCCGAGTACGGCATGTTGCTGCCCACGATCAGCAGTCGGTCGCAGCCGGTCATCAACTGCCAGCTCGGTCGGGTGCCGAGGAGTCCGATCGCCCCGGTGACCCAGGGTTCGCGATGGTCGACGACTGTGAAACCGAGCAGGGCGGTGGCCACCCCGGCACCGAGCCGATGGGCGATCTCGCGGACCTCCTCCTGCGCGCCCAGCGCGCCCTGCCCGACCAGCATGGCCACCCGCTGCCCACCGCTGAGCACCTCGGCGGCTCGCCGCAGGTCGGCCTCCGGCGGCACGGTGGGCGTGCTGCTCGGCACGTTGCTGGTCTGGTAGTAGCCGTGCGCGTGGGGCGGGTCCGGGATGGCCGGCTCGTCCTGGATGTCCAGGGGGAGGATCAGGGCGGTGACGGTACGTCGGGCCAGCGCGGTGCGGCACGCCCGGTCGACCAGGTGGCGTACCTGCGCCGGGTGGTCGAGCTGGGCGAGGAATGCCGCTGCCACGTCCTTGTAGAGGGAGAGCAGGTCGACCTCCTGGTAGTAGCCGCCGCCCTCCGCGGTGGTCGCGGTGTGCCCCACCAGGGCGATCACCGGTTGGTGGTCGAGCTTGGCGTCATACAGGCCGTTGAGCAGGTGGATGGCGCCCGGGCCGCTGGTCACCAGGGCGCAGCCAAGCGGTCCGCCGCCGTACTTGACGTGTGCCGACGCGGCGAAGCCGGCGGTCTCCTCGTGGCGGACCTGGATGAACTGGGCGCGACCACCTGTGCGTTGCAGCGCGGACGTGAGGCCGTTGATGCCGTCGCCGGGGTAGCCGAAGTAGCGGTGCACGCCCCAGCTGGCCAGCCGGGACACGATGTGGTCCGCGACGGTCGGGTGCCGGGGCAGGGCCCCCGCCGCACCTGCGGTGGTGTGGTCTGCGCTCACCTGGCTGATCCTCCCGGCCGGCCCGATGCTGCGCCGGTCATTGCCCTTCTTCTCCGGACAAACCACTCCGGCGGGCGGGCGTCGGAGGGCGAGGCTCGCCGTCCGGCAGAATCGTCGGGTGCCCGTCCACGAGATCACCGATCCTGACGACGACCGGATCGCCGACTACCGCGCGCTCACCGACCTCGAACTGCGCACCCGCTGGGAGCCGCCGCACGGCCTGTTCATCGCCGAGGGGGAGCTGGTGCTGCGCCGGGCGTTGCGGGCCGGCTACCCGGCCCGGTCGTACCTGGTCGACGCCAAGCGGGTCGACCAGCTCGCCGACCTGGACACCGGCGACGCGCCGGTCTACGCCGCGACGCCTGACGTGCTGGAACGGGCCACCGGTTTCCACGTACACCGGGGGGTGCTGGCGTCGTTCCACCGCCGGCCGCTGCCGACGGCGGACGAGGTGCTGGCCGCCGCGCGCCGGGTGGTGATCCTCGAGGACATCAACAACCACACCAACCTGGGTGCCGTCTTCCGGGGCGCCGCCGCACTCGGCATCGACGGGGTGTTGTTGTCGCCGACCTGCGCCGATCCGCTCTACCGGCGCAGCGTCCGGGTCAGCATGGGCGAGGTCTTCGCGGTGCCGTACGCCAAGTTCAGCCGCTGGCCGGCGGGCCTGGACCAGGTGCGGGAGGCCGGCTTCACGGTGCTGGCGTTGACCCCGGCGGCGGAGGCGCTGCCGATGCAGCGGCTCTCTCCGGACCAGCGGGCGCGGGCGGCGTTGCTGTTCGGTGCCGAGGGGCCGGGGTTGACCGGCGCGGCGCAGAGCGCCAGTGACGTTCGGGTGCGGCTCCCGATGCGACGCGGGGTGGATTCGTTGAACGTCGCTGCCGCCGCGGCGGTCGCCTTCTGGGAGCTGGGTCGCGACGACCCGCTGGACGAGAACGATTAATTCACTCCGGCTTGCATGTCCATGCGCTCTGTTGCATAATTTTCCCCGTGTCCAAGGTTCTCACCTCCCTGCCCTCCGGCGAACGTGTCGGCATCGCCTTCTCCGGCGGCCTCGACACCTCGGTCGCGGTCGCGTGGATGCGCGACAAGGGCGCCGTGCCCTGCGCCTACACCGCCGACATCGGCCAGTACGACGAGCTTGACATCGCCTCGGTGCCCGGCCGCGCGCTCAGCTACGGCGCCGAGGTCGCCCGACTCGTCGACTGCCGCGCCGCCCTCGTCGAGGAGGGCCTGGCAGCATTGACCTGCGGGGCCTTCCACATCCGCTCGGGCGGCCGGGCGTACTTCAACACCACCCCGCTCGGTCGGGCCGTGACCGGGACCCTGCTGGTCCGGGCGATGATCTCCGACGACGTCCAGATCTGGGGCGACGGCTCGACGTTCAAGGGCAACGACATCGAGCGCTTCTACAGGTACGGCCTGCTGGCCAACCCGATGCTGCGCATCTACAAGCCGTGGCTCGACACCGCCTTCGTCACCGAACTGGGTGGGCGCAAGGAGATGTCGGAGTGGCTGCTCGAACGCGGCCTGCCCTACCGGGACAGCACCGAGAAGGCGTACTCCACCGACGCCAACATCTGGGGCGCCACGCACGAGGCGAAGACCCTTGAGCACCTCGACACCGGCATCGAGACGGTCAACCCGATCATGGGCGTCCGGTTCTGGGACCCGGCGGTGGAGATCCCGACCGAGGACGTCACCATCGGCTTCGACCAGGGCCGCCCGGTGACGATCAACGGCAAGGAGTTCGGCAACGCCGTCGACCTGGTGCTGGAGGCCAACGCCATCGGCGGCCGGCACGGCCTGGGCATGTCGGACCAGATCGAGAACCGGATCATCGAGGCCAAGAGCCGCGGCATCTACGAGGCGCCCGGCATGGCGCTGCTGCACTACGCGTACGAACGGCTGGTCAACGCCATCCACAACGAGGACACCCTGGCGAACTACCACAACGAGGGCCGTCGCCTGGGCCGGCTGATGTACGAGGGCCGCTGGCTGGACCCGCAGGCGCTGATGCTGCGCGAGTCGTTGCAGCGCTGGGTCGGCACGGCGGTCACCGGCGAGGTGACCCTGCGGCTGCGCCGGGGCGAGGACTACTCGATCCTGGACACCACCGGCCCGGCCTTCAGCTACCACCCGGACAAACTGTCGATGGAGCGTACCGAGGATTCGGCGTTCGGCCCGTCGGACCGGATCGGCCAGCTCACCATGCGCAACCTGGACATCGCCGACTCGCGGGCGAAGCTGGAGCAGTACGCCAACCTCGGCATGGTCGGCGGGGGGACCCCGCAGCGGATGGTCGGCGCCGCGCAGGCGGCCTCGACCGGGCTGATCGGCGCGATGCCGGAGGGCGGCGCGGAAGCGATCGCCTCCCGGGGCGTCGCCTCTGCCGACGACGAGGCACTTGACCGGGCCGCCATGGAGTTCGGCGTCGACTGAGCGAAACCGCGCTGACCCTCCGTGACGTCGCCCGACGAATGTCGAGATCCGGCGTCACGGAGGGTAGCGTGTCGGCCGTGTTCCCTACCGTGCGTGAGGTCCTCGCCCTGGACCCGGTCCGCCACGGCGCACCGCGCGTGGTCGCCGGGGACGCCGGGCTGGACCGGCCGGTCCGCTGGGTGCACGTCGCCGAGGTGCCGGACATCGCCACCCTGCTCGGCGGCGGCGAGTTGGTGCTCACCACCGGCATCGGCCTGCCCGGCGACGACGCCGGGCTCCGCGCGTTCATCGGGGACCTGGCCGACGTCGGCGTCTCCGGGCTCGTCGTCGAGTTGGGCCGCCGCTACGTCAGCGGGGTGCCCCGGGTGATGGTCGCCGCCGCCGAGCGGCGCGGGCTGCCCCTGGTGGAGCTGCGCCGCGCCACCCCGTTCGTGCGGATCACCGAGGCGGTACACGCCCTGATCGTCGACGCGCAGCTCACCGAGCTGCGCGCCACCGAGGAGATCCACCAGCGCTTCAACGACCTGTCCGTCGAGGGCGCCGACGCCGCCGAGGTGATCCGGCAGGCCGCCGAGCTGTCCGGTTGCCCGGTGGTGTTGGAGAACCTGTCCCGCCAGGTGCTGGGTTACGACCCGGCGGGGGAGAGCGCCGAACTGCTGTTGGACGGCTGGGAGCAGCACTCGCGGCGGATCCGACCGGCCGGTCGGACCGCGTACGACCCGGACAGCGGCTGGCTGGTGACCGTCGTCGGCGCCCGGGGGCAGGACTGGGGGCGGCTGCTGCTGCGCTGGCCGGCCAGCGGCGACGTGCCCAGCGCCCAGTCCAGCGAGCCGATCGCCGGCCCGCCCACCCGGTTGACCATCCTGATCGAGCGGGCCGCGTCCACCCTCGCGCTGGGCCGGTTGATCCGCCGCGACGCCGAAGGGCTGGAACGGCAGATCCACCGCACCCTGCTCACCGCGCTCCTCGACCACTCCCGACCGGTGGACGAGATCGCGCTGCGGGCCAAGGCGCTCGGCGTGGTGCTCGACCGTCGGCACCTGGTGGGCGTGATGGTCCGACACCGGGCTGAGGACCCGGGCGGGGAGAGCGGCCCGGAGGCCGCGCAGGCCCGGCTGCGGGACCTGTCCGAGGCGGTCGGCCAGACGCTGCGCGAGGCGAAGCTGACCGGGCTCACCAGCGCGGTCGACGACAACTCGGTGGGTGTGCTGCTGGCCCTGACCGACCCGGCCGCCGAGGACCGCGCGCTGTCCGCGTTCGCCAGCGCACTGCGTCGGGTACGCCTCGACTCCGGCGCGGGGCGGGTGACCTCCGGTGGCGACGCGCCCCGGTCGGCGGCCACTGCCGAACCGCTCGCTGTCGATCCGCACCGGGTTGCTGGTCCGGGTGCCGTGATCGTGGCCGCCGGCTCCGGGGTGGGGAGCCTGCGCGAGGCCCGACGGTCGTTGGTCGAGGCGCGGCAGATCGCCGAGGCGGCCCGGCAGGACCGGCGGGACCTGCCGATCTTCCGGCTACCGCACGTCGGGCTGGCCGGGCTGCTGCACCTGCTGCGCGACGAGCCCCGGTTGCAGACCTTCGTGGAACGCGAACTCGGCGCTCTGCTGGAGTACGACGCCCGCCACCCCCGGGAGCAGTTGCTCGACACCCTGCGCGCGTACCTGGAGCAGGGGCGCAACAAGACCGCGGGCGCCGCTGCCGCCCACCTGTCCCGGCCGGCGTTCTACGAGCGCCTGGCCCGCATCGCCCGCATCCTCGACGTGGACCTCGACTCGGTAGAGGCCACCCTCTCCCTACACGTAGCCCTACTGGCCCTAAAAGCAGTCCGAACCCCCTGACCAGCCTCGGTGATCAAGAGGTTCGCGTCAGAAATCCCAGTCCTGTTGACGCAAACCTCTTGATCACCGGTGCGAGGCGGGGCGGGCTGGGGGCGGGGGGGTGGCGGGGGTGGGGTGGGTGGGTGGGGTTAGAGGAGGGGGGTTAGGGCTTTGGCGTAGGTGGGGGGGATGTGGTTGGGTCCGCCGGGGGTGAAGACGTCCGAGTGGGCCACCGCGGACCAGGCTGTCTCGGGGACGGCGTCGACCAGGGCTCGGATCACCGGGGCGTCGCGCCACTGGTCCTGTTCGGCGAGCAGGCCGAGGGCCACCACCGACTCCTCGACCTCGCCCACGCACTCGAACGGCTTGTGCCCGTCCACGCCCAGCAGTTCGCGGTAGCCGGGGATCTGCGACTCGTCGGCGAGCAGGTCGCCGCCGAAGATGTGGGTGATCCGCTCACGCGGCATGAACGGTGCCATGGCCAGGAAGACGAACCGGCACTTCGGGCAGTCCCGGCACCAGCGCTCGCTCGCGTTCCGCAGCTTGAACGCGGCGTTGCAGCTGGTCACCACGTCGTCATACCTGGTGAACTCGGCGAACAGCCGGGCGATGTGCAGCTCGGACAGCGAGCGCAGCAGCGAGAAGTACGGTTCGGTCAGGCCGGCGTGCTCGGCCAACGACGCCCGCAGGAGCCCCTCCGCCTCGACACCCTTGGACCACTGGTGGTTGATCTCGTGGCCGTCCCAGACCAGGTTCGGGTCGGACGCGGAGCGCTCGTTCGACATCACCACCGGTCCCAGCCCGTGCAGCACCGCGGTCGCCACCGCGATCAGCGAGTTGATCGCGGTCACCGGGATGTGCCCGTTCAGCGCGCCGGCCGCGTTCAGGTCGAACAGCACCGGGTCGATCCGCCGGCGGGCGGCCAGCGGGATCAGCCCGGACGCCTCGTTCACCGAGACGATCACGTGGTTCGGGTTGACCGAGAACGGCACCGGGTCGAACTCGGCCTGGCGCAGCGCCTCCAGGCTGACGATCGAGTCCTTGCCACCACCCACCGCCGAGAGCGGACGACGGTCGGAGTCGTCGTACACGCGCGGAGGCTCCGGCGAGCCGGCCGGCACCTCCGGGCGTAGATGGAGCACGTGCGGCAGTTGGTTGCGGTACGCGTACTCGGCGAGGCCCTTGGTGTAGACGGCCGTGACGTAGTCGACGGTGGCCGCGCCCAGCGGCGCCGGCAGTACGAGCCGGGGCGGTGCGGCGGTCTTGTAGTAGCTGACCCCGGCGACGAGGTGCAGCACCTCCAGCACCCGGCCGAGGGTCGCCACCGTCTCGTCCGACGGCGGCTCGGCCGGTAGCGGGAGGGTGATCACCTCGGTGAACCGCTGCTCACCGGCCGGACCGGTCAGGGCGTAGTCGAACAACACCTCGCCAGTGGCGAAGTCGATCGAGTAGGACGGGAAGGTGAAGGCGTCCATCCGCCGGAGCTGCTCGTTGGGCACACGCCATACTAGGCCCTGGTTCGTCCGGCCGTGTCCGGACCGGCCCCGTCCTGCCGCCGCCGCGATCCCCGAGGAGAGCCCTGTGCGCCTGTCTGACCTGCGCGGACGTACCGTCGCCGTCTGGGGCACCGGCCGGGAGGGCCGGGCCGCTGTGACCGCCATCGCCGCGCACGGCCCGGCCGAGTTGGTCGCCGTCGACGACAGCGCGAACTTCCTGTCACTGCCCTGGGACGGCCCGCTGGCCGAGGCGGCGCCGCTGGTCACCGGCGAGGCGGGCTTCGAGCGGCTGGCCGCCGCCGACGTGGTGGTCCGCTCTCCGGGTGTGCCGCAGACCCACCCGTGGCTCGTCGAGCTGCGCCGACGCGGCGGCCTGGTCACCCAGGGCACCGCGCTGTGGATGGCCGACCACGCCGCGCGCACCGTCGGGGTCACCGGCAGCAAGGGCAAGAGCACCACCTCCAGCCTGATCAGCCACCTGCTCACCGCGACGGGCCGGCCGAACGTCTTCGGCGGCAACATCGGGGTGCCGACCCTGGACCTGCCGGAGGCGGAGCTGTACGTGCTGGAGCTGTCCAGCTACCAGTGCAGCGATCTCACCGACTCGCCCCGCGTGGCGGTCGTCACCGCGCTCTTCCCCGAGCACCTGGACGCGCACGGTGGGGAGCGGGAGTACTACCGGGACAAGCTCAACCTGCTCGCCCACGACCCGCAGACGATCGTCGTCAACGGCGGGGACCCGCGACTCGCCGCCGAGCTGGGGGACCTGCCGGCCATCCGCGCCGGCCGTCCCGACAGCGTCCACGTCGCCGCCGGCGGTGACGGTACGCCGTGGTTCCACCTCGGCGACCAGCCGCTGTTCCCGCGTGCCGTGCTGCCGCTGGTGGGTCGGCACAACGAGGGCAACCTGTGCGTCGCGCTCGCCGTGCTCGACGCGCTCGGCATGGACGTGGTGACCGAGAAGGATCACCTCGCCGTCGCGGTCGCCGAGTTCCAGGGGCTGGCCCACCGGCTCACCGAGATCACCGACCCGTCCGGGTTGACGTTCGTCGACGACACCCTGGCCACCAGCCCGTACGCGGCGATGCACGCCATCGACGCGTACGACGGGCGGCCGTTGACGGTGATCGTCGGGGGCAACGACCGGGGTCTGGACTACACCCCGTTGGCCGAGCACCTGGCCGAACGGGAGTTGACGGTCATCGGGATCCCGGACAGCGGCACCCGCATCGTCGAGGTGCTCGCCGGACTGCCGAAGGTGCGTACCGAACTGGTCGACGACCTGGTGGACGCGGTCCGGCTGTCCCGCGAGGTGACCCCGGCCGGCGGGGTGGTGCTGCTGTCGCCGGCCGCGCCCAGCTACGGCCGGTTCCGCAACTTCGAGCACCGTTCCGAGGTCTTCGCGCAGGCGGTCGCCGACACCGCCGGCTGAGTGAGACTCAGGCGGTGCGCAGGGCGCGCATCGAGCGGATCGCCGAGCGGATCTCCTGCAGGTAGCGGCCGGGCGTGAGCGTCTGCTCGGGCAGCACCGCCAGGTCGGCGAGCGTCGGGTCCACCCCCACCGTCTCGATGCCGCATCCGTAGGGCAGGGCCAGGGTGCGCAGCGCGTCGGAGTGCTGGAACGGCACGTAGATCGGCGCGGTGACCATCAGCACCTCATCACCCGGGGCGAGCCGGACGTGGCCGGCCCAGAACCGCTGGGTGTCGGCGGTGTGTGCCCGCCGCCGGTCCGGCTCGCTGGACGGCGCCGCCAGCACCCGGATCGGCGGCAGCCCGTCCGTCCGGTAGGTCCGCGACGACCAGGAGTGGTGTGGGTGGCCGGCGTCGACGCCGGCCTGCTCCGCCGGGTCGGCCACCCCGAACACCCGCCGGACGGCGGTGTCCAGCACGTCCACCTCGGTGTCGTCGGGCGGGAGGCCCGCGTCGGCGAGCGTCCGGCGTTCCCACTCCGACAACGGCCGGAAGCTGCCCAGGACGGCGACCTCGCCAGTCACCGGAAGGCCGGCGCGGAGCAGGTGCGCGGCGTACCCGACGCGTCGTACGCAGGCGTGCGCCAGGCCACCGAGCACCACCAGGTGGGCGTACGCCGGCCGGGTCGGCGGCATCGGGTGGATCAACCCGAGCGCGGCAGCCGCGTCCAGGACCAACGCCGCGGTGGCCGGGTCGAGGTCGGGTTCCCGGGCGTCGGGTCGCTCCCGCCCGCCCCGGAAGTCCCAGTGTCGGGCGGAGAAGTCGTCCAGGAACCGCAGCACCTCGTCGAGGTCACCGGCCGGCCAGTCGCCGCCGAACCGGCGGACCAGGTCGCGGAGCGGGACGGAGCACACCCAGGCCCGGATCTCCGCCGCGATCCGTTCGGCGTCCGCTCCGGTCGACCGGGCCGCGTCGGCTCTCTGCACCCGCCGGATGCTACCGGCCCGGTGCGGCGTGGCCGCCGGTTGTGGCTGCTGTCTACGCTGGCGGGAGCGGCTGATTGGGGGATCTCGATGACCCGTGACGTGGCCCGTCAGCGGTTACGGGACCAGGGCGGCGGCTTCCTTCGCCTGGTGGCGCACACCGACCCGGTGGCACTTGTCGGCATCACGCTGTCGATCACCCTCAGCATCGCGCTCGACCTCAGCGACGCCGCCTCCGGGGTGGAGTCGCTGCTGGCCGGCCTGATGGGCATCACCATCTCGCTGTTGGTCGACTCACTGGCCCGCGCGGAGCGCCGCTTTCACCTGCGCACCCTGCTGGACGGCCCGCCCTGGCTGGTCCGCTCCACCACGGAGCTGGCCGGGGCCATGCGGGCAGCGGCCGAGCAGCACGCCGGCACCCGGGTCGCGGTGGAGGCGGAGCGGCGGTACGAGCAGTTCCGGCTGGAGGCCGAGCAGCTCGCGGACGGTCGGATCATCCGGCGCGGCGACGAGGACGAGGACCTGGTCGGCGCGACCCGCACCTGCGTGCGACGACTGGACGCCCTGACCAACGTGATGCCCCGGGTGAGCGGGGAGCTCAGTTGGTGGCGCAGCGAGATCGGCCGGCGCTACTGGGCGGCCAACCTGGAGGCGCTGGAGCGGGGTGTCCAGATCACCAGGGTCTTCGTCTACGCCACGCTGAGCGACGAGCTGACCGCACTCGTGCGGCAGCAGCGCGCCGCCGGTGCGCGGGTGGGTCTGCTGCCCCTCGGTGTGGTCAGTCCACACCTGCACGTCAATTTGGCACTGTGGGACGGGTCGAGCTGTTGGGAGGCCCACATGACCGCGCACGGCGAGATCGGCGAGAACCAGTTCTCGGTCAACCGTACGGACGTCGCCCGGCTCACCCGCGTGTTCGACCTCTGCGCGAACGCCGCGACCTTCCAGGACTGACGGCCCCACCCCGGGGCGGAGACGGGTGAGCCATGACGGTGAGCGGGGTCCTGCTGGTGACGGCCGTGGTCTGGGCCGTCAGCGTGATCCGCTCGGTCCGGCTCCGGGCGCTGGTCTACAGCCTGCCGTTGCCGATGACGCTCGCCCTGGTCAGCACCGACCACCGGGTCGACGGCGCGCAGTTGCTCGGTGTGCTCGGGCTCAACCTCTTCTTCGTCACGGTGGCGGTGACCCATCACCGGTTGCGCTGGCCGATCCTGCTCGCCGACGCCGCGGGGATCGCCGTCTACGTGGCGCTCAGCGCCGGGCTGTTGGCCGTCCGTGTCCCGTTCGAGGCGGCCCTCGCCGGCACGCTCGCACTGTGGCTGGCGGCCATGCTGCTGCTACGCCGTCGTGCCGCCCGCCCGCGCGCCGACGCCGACACCGACGCCGCCGCGGATCCGGTCGCCGGTGCCGAGGCGCGTTCGGACGGGCTGCCGGTGCTGCTCAAGTTGGTAGTGATCTTCGTCGGGGCGATCCTCACCACGCTGCTCGGCGCCGTGTTGCGCGGCATGGTGGTGACGTTCCCGTACTCGGGGGTGCTGGTCGCCGTCGAGGCTCGTCGTCAGCTGCCGGAGTTCAGCTGGCACTTCGCCCGCAACAGCCTCGGGCTCGTCGGCTTCCTCACCGCGTACCACTACGTTCAGGACATCTCGCCGACCGTGGCACTCGGCGCCGGCTGGGCGGCCTTCGCGGTGGTCGCGGTCGCCCTGCACCTGCCGTCGCGCGCCCGCGGTGCCGCGCAGGCCCGCCCGGCGAGCCGTCCGCCGAGGTCACTGCGGCCGGCGGCCGAGCCACCCACACCTACCGGCCTGCCCTGACCAGTTCGGCGACGCGGGCGAGGGGTTCGGCGTACGCGGGCCAGTCGAGACCGTCCACGCTGAGCGTGGCGCGGCGGCGGACCCCGTCCACCGCGCCCGCGCGCACGATCGCGGCCAGCAGGTCGTACGACCAGGTGGGCTCCAGCAGCGTACGAAGCGCGGGCACCTCGGGCCGGAGCAGCGACAACGCGCCGACGAGGGCGGCGGCGGCCCAGTTCGAGGTGCCGCCGACGAGCAGCGCGTCCGCGCCCACCACACACCGGATCCGCTCGCCCGAGGCGACCACCCGTCCGACCAGTTCCGCCGGCAGTCGGCCCATGCCCAGTTCGTTGCCGCCGTCGCCGATGCCGATGCGGAAGGCCGACCCGGAGGCGTAGAGCCGGTCCAGGGGTGCGGTGTGCGCGCTGATGTCCTCGCCACGCATGTTGCGGGGCCGACCGTCCACCCCGGGGCCGACGCGCTCACAGGCGATGAGGTGCGTCAGTCGGGAGTACCGGGGGAGCAGGGCGGCGGCCCACTCCTCGTACCCCCGCAGTGGCGCGACGTCCACCGGCAGACCCGGCGCGGCCGCGGCGACGGCCGCCTCGACCACCGGGGCGCACGGCTCGTCGGTGACGAGCCGGCACCGGCCGCCGAGAAGGCGTACCGCGGCGGCGATCTGGACCGCGCCGAGCGGGCCGTCGGTCTCCGCGGCGGGCGGTTCGGCGCCGGGGATGAAGAACCCGGTGAACACCGCGGCGTCCGGCGCGGCAGCGCAGGCGAGCGACCGGGCGGCGGCCAGCAGTCCGCCGGCGACGGGCGCGGCCAGCGCCTCGCTGCCCCGGCCCACCTCGCGCGCGGCGACGCGTTCCAGCTCGGCGATCGTCTGTTCGATGTGCACCGTGGGCCTCCTCGGCGCCAGGGGACCGACCCAGGGTAGCCGTGCCCGGCCAGGGCGCGGCCCACCCCGACCCGGCCGCAGGGCGTCGACGCGACCGAGATTGATCAGGGGGTGGGGAAGAGGCGCGCGTGCAGGGCGGCCGGGTCGGTCACCTCGGGCAGGTCGCGGGCGGCGAGCCAGGCCGCCGCGGCGGCCCCGTCTCCGGCGGTACGCAGCGGCGCGTCCGGCCAGTGTCGAGTGATCTCGACCCGGACGGCGGCGGCGAGCGGGGTGTCCGCCGTGAGCAGCCCGCCGCCGAGCACGAGTGGGGTCACCGCGCCGGCGGGGCGGATGCGGCTCACGCTCTCGGCCAGGTGCGCGGCGGCTTCGGTGATCAGCGCGGTCGCGACCGGGTCGCCGTGGTGGGCGGCGTCGACGACGAGGGGCGCGAGCTGGGCCAGCTCGATGGGGGGTCGACGGGTCACCGCCTGGATGGTGGCGTCGACGGTGTCCCGGGGGCGGGCGGCGATCTCGGGGCTGCCCACCAGCTTGGTGAGCACCGTGGTGGCCAGCGCGCCGGGTGCACGCCCTGCGTCGAGGTCGGCGAGCAGCCGGCGTACCGACTCGCGGCCGAGCCAGAAGCCGGAGCCGGTGTCGCCGAGGAGCCAGCCGTGACCGTCGGCGATCCGGTCGAGCCGCAGGTCGTGGACCTGCGCGGTGATCGCGCCGGTGCCGGCGATGAGCACGGTTCCATCCGCTGCGGCGCTGCCGGAGGCGTAGGCGACCAGGGCGTCGCCGTACACCGCGTACGGGCAGCGTAGGCCGGCGTCGTGCCAGGCCCGGTCGAAGGCGGCCCGGCCGGCGGGGTCGGCGAGCAACCGGGCCGCCCCGGCCAGCCCGATGGTGCCGGCGACCACCCGTGCCGGGTCGAGGTCGGCGAGCGCCTCGCGGAGCGCGGTCAACAACTCGGCGGCGGCCCGTTCGGCGCCGTGACTGGTGGGGTTGCCACCACCGGCGCGGCCGGTGCCGACGCGGTCCCCGGTGAGGGTCAGGGCGGTCGCCCGGGTGGACGTACCTCCGACATCGAGACCGATCACGAGGGCGTCGGACATCGGCACGGGACTCCTTGGTCGGTGCGGCGAATCGGGCCTGTTCATGCTGGTCGGCGACGTCTTGCGGGGCAAGTTCCGGCGGCTGCGGCGGGCTGTGCGCCAGGTAACAGTTTGAAAACTTCGCCCACAGTCTTGACACGGAGGGGCGGTTAGTAAGAACTTTTACCACTAACAGTTAACAAGCTTTTCGGAAAGGTGAGGCGACCCATGGTTGATCACGAGGTGGACACCGCCGCGGGGACCGCGGTGGTCGACGCCGACGCGATCGATCGAAGGAGCTCAGCCTCCGGCGGGGTGCTGGCCCGCGTCCGCAACGGGCTCGACGAGCTGACCGACGCGCTGCGCCGCGTCGCCGAACACGTGCTCAGCGACCCGGAGGCCGCTGCCCGATCCACGATCGTCGAGCTGGCCGAGCGCAGCGGCACCTCACCGGCGACCATCACCCGCTTCTGTCGGGCGATGGGCTTCGAGGGGTACGCCGACCTACGGCTGGGCATCGCCTCCGAGACCGGTCGGGCCCGCTCGGCCGGCTGGACCGTCGACATCGGACGCGAGATCCAGCCGAGCGACCCGCTCGCCCGGGTGCTCGACCAGATCATGGCCGCCGACACCCGGGCCATGCACGACACCGCCACCCTGCTCGATCTGAGCGAGGTGGAACGGGCCGCCGTGGCGATCGCCGGGGCCAACCGGGTGAACATCTTCGGCGCCAGCGGCAGCGCGCTCGTCGGCGAGGAGATGCAGTTCAGCCTGCACCGCATCGGTGTGGCCGCGTGGGCGTGGAACGACGTGCACGAGGGACTGGCCAGCGCCGCGTTGCTGCGCGGCGGAGACGTGGCGCTCGGCATCTCGCACACCGGGCAGACCCGGGAGACGATCGAGATGCTCGCCGAGGCGGGCAGCCGGGGCGCCACCACGATCGCGCTCACCGGCTTCCCCCGCTCACCGTTGGCCGAACTGGCCGACATCGTGCTGCTCACCGCCAGCCAGGCCACCACCTTCCGGCCGGACGCCCTCTCCGCCCGGCACCCGCAACTGGTGGTGCTCGACCTGCTCTACATCGCCGTCGCCCAACGCACGCACGACCGCGCCCACGCGGCCTTCCGGCGGACCGCGCAGGCCGTCGACGGCCACAAGGCAGCGAAAGGTGTCGTCTCATGATCAGCGCCCAGGGGTACGCGGACGCCGTCCGCCCGGTGCTCGACCGACTGCTCGACTCGGAGGCCGACGGGATCACCCGGGCAGCCGATCTCATCGCCGACAGCCTGCGCGACGGCGGGGTGCTCCAGGCGTTCGGCGCCGGGCACTCCGAGGCGTTCGCCGCCGAACTGGTGGCCCGGGCCGGCGGACTGGTCCCCACCAACCGGCTCTCGGTACGGGACCTGGTGATGCACGGTGACGCCCCGCGTGACGTGCTCGCCGACCCCAAGCTGGAACGCGATCCCTCCATCGCCCACCAGATCTACGCGCTCGCGGCGCCCCAGCCGCGCGACGTGTTCGTGGTGGCATCCCAATCCGGCATCAACGGCTCGGTGGTAGAGCTGGCGGCGCTGGTCACCGAGCGCGGTCACCCGTTGATCGCGGTCACCTCGGTCGAGCACACGGCACGGGTCGCTCCACGGCATCCGTCCGGCCAGCGGCTCGCCGACCTCGCCGACGTCGTGCTGGACAACGGCGCGCCGTACGGCGATGCACTGCTGCCGCTCGAGGGCGGCGGCGCGGTCTGTGCGGTCTCCTCGGTCACCACGGCGCTGCTGGCGCAGCTGCTGACCGCGGAGGTCGTACGACGGTTCCACCAGGCCGGAGAGGTGCCCCCTATCTACCTCTCCGCCAACGTCCCCGGAGGGGACGAGCACAACATCGCCCTCGAGTCGCGGTACGCCGGGCGTCTCCGGCGTACCGCCTGACCCGAATTCCACAAGGAGAGACGACGATGTCGATTACCCCCGAACACCCGGCCGCGCTCGACCGTCGCACGGTGCTGCGTCGCGCCGCCGCCGTGGGCATGCTCGCCACTCCGGCCATCGGCCTGCTCAGCGCCTGCGCGACGAGCGGCGGCGACAAGGAGAACGAGCAGGTCGCCGGTGGCACCAAGAGCGAGAAGAACCCGCTGGGCGTCAAGGACGACGCCGCGATCGAGGTGGTCATCTTCAACGGCGGTTACGGCGAGAAGTACGCCACCGACGTGCACGAGCCGCTCTACAAGACGGCGTTCCCCAAGGCGGAGATCAAGCACCAGGCCACGCAGGCCGTCTCCACCGTGCTCCAGCCGCGGTTCGCGTCCGGCAACCCGCCGGAGTTCGTGAACAACTCGGGCGAGAAGCTGATGGACTTCGGCGCGTTGGTGGCCGACGGCCAGCTCCAGGACCTCACCGAGCTGTGGGACGCCCCGTCGGTCGACGACCCGGCGAAGAAGGTCCGCGACACGGTCGTGCCGGGCACCGTCGAGGCAGGTTCGTTCAACGGCAAGCCGTACGTCCTGTACTACGTCTCCACCGTCTTCGGCATCTGGTACTCGGCCAAGCTGTTCAAGGACAACGGCTGGGCGCCCGCGAAGACCTGGGACGACTTCATCGCCCTGCTCACCAAGATCAAGGCCAAGGGCATCACCCCGTACGGCTACGCCGGGGCGAACGCGGCCTACTACCAGTGGAACGTGATCCTCACCCAGGCCGCCAAGATCGGCGGCACCGACGTTCTCAAGAACATCGACAACCTCGAGGACGGCGCCTGGAAGCAGGACGCGATCAAGCAGGCGGCCACGGCGTGGGCCGAGGTCGGGGCGAAGTTCAGCGACAAGAGCTTCGAGGGGCTCAAGCACACCGACGTGCAGCTGCGGCAGAACCAGTACAAGGTGGCCCTGTACCCCAGCGGTGACTGGCTGGAGGGTGAGCAGAAGCAGGACACCCCGGCCGGCTTCGACTACCAGCTCATGCCGGTGCCGAGCCTGACCGCGTCGGACAAGCTGCCGGCCACGGCGCTGCGCGCCACCGCGGGCGAGGGCTACTTCGTCTCGGCGAAGAGCAAGAACCCCAAGGGTGGCCTGGAGTACATGCGCCAGATGCTGTCCAAGGCGGGCGCGAAGGGCTTCACCGAGGTGGTCAAGGCCCCGACCGTGGTCACCGCCGGCTCGGAGGGCTTCTCCTTCCCGCCCGGTGTGGCCAGCTCGCAGGCCGCGCTCAAGGCGGCCGGCCAGGACGTGTTCAACCTGTACTTCGACGGCTGGTACAAGGAGCTCGACACGGAGGCGCGGACCGCCACCAACGAGCTGATGTTCGGCCGGATCAACGCGGACGCCTTCGTGGAGCGGATCCAGAAGCGTGCCGACGCGATCAAGAAGGATTCCTCCGTCACCAAGTTCAAGCGCTGATCGGAGCGTAGGGGTCATGCGGCACGGCAAGTATCCATTCGTGATCGGGTTCCTGATCGTCCCGGTCGCGCTGTACGTGACCTTCGTGATCGCGCCGTACGCGCAGGCGTTCCAGATCTCGATGACCAACTGGCGGGGCCTGTCGGCTCCGCGGTGGGTGGGCTTCGACAACTACCGGAGGTTGCTCGACGACGGCGCCTTCTGGAAGGCGGTCCAGCACCACGGCGTACTGCTGCTTGCCCTGCCGCTGATCACCATTGCCATCGCGCTGTTCTTCGCCTTCCTGCTCAACGTGGGCGGCAAGAGCAGCGGCGGCCAACGCCGGGGGGTCTGGGGGTCGAAGTTCTACCGGGTGGTGTTCTTCTTCCCCCAGATCCTGGCGGTGGCCATCATCGCGGTGCTGTTCCAGACGGTCTACCGGCCGGACGAGTCCGGCCTGATCAACGGCGTGCTGATGAAGTTCGGCCTGGACCCGGTGCTGTTCCTGATCCGCCCGAACCTGGCGCTCTGGTCGATCATCGGGGTGCTGGTCTGGCAGGCCGTCGGCTTCTACGTGGTGTTGTTCTCGGCCGGGATGGCCTCCATTCCGGGCGAGATCTACGAGGCCGCCGAGATGGACGGGGCGACCAGGGTCACCCTGTTCTTCCGGGTCACCCTGCCGCTGCTCTGGGACACCCTCCAGGTGGCCTGGGTGTACCTCGGCATCGCGGCGTTCGACGCGTTCGCCGTCGTGGCGGTGCTCTCCATCGACCAGGGCGGCCCGGACGGCGCCACCACCGTGCTGGCCGTGGAGATCTACCGCAACGCGTTCACGTACCAGAAGTACGGCTACGCCTCGGCGATGGGTGTGGCGCTCTTCTTCCTCACCATCACATTCGCGGCGCTGACGCTGCGGCTCACCAAGCGGGAAAGCGTGGAGTACTGATGAACCCGCAGACGACGCTGCCGCCGACGGCGGCCACACCGCCCCCGCCGACCAAGGGTCCGAAGGCCGCCGGCGGCCGTCCGGGGAAGGGACCCCGGTCCGAGGTACGCCTCTTCGCCGGCCTCGGTCACCTGGCCCTCGTCTGCTGGGCCGTGATCGTCATCGTGCCGATCCTGTGGACCTTCCTGGCCGCGTTCAAGAACACCACCGAGATCTTCAGCAGCCCGTGGACCCTGCCGGCCGAGCTGCGCTGGGAGAACTTCGGTCGGGCCTGGACCAAGGCGCACGTCGGCCGGTACTTCCTCAACAGCGTGCTCGTGGTCGGGGCGAGCACCTTCTGCACCATGCTCTTCGGCTCGATGGCCGCGTACGTGCTGGCAAGGTACAAGTTCATCGGCAACCGGGCCGTCTACTACCTGTTCGTCTCCGGCCTGGCCTTCCCGGTCTTCCTCGCCCTGGTACCGCTGTTCTTCGTGGTGAAGAACCTGGGTCTGCTCGGCACCCACACCGGGCTGGTGCTGGTCTACACCGCGTACTCGCTGCCGTTCACGGTGTTCTTCCTGGCCGCGTTCTTCAAGACGTTGCCGACCTCGGTGGCCGAGGCCGGGATGATCGACGGCTGCGGGCACACCCGACTGTTCTTCCAGGTCATGATGCCGATGGCGAAGCCGGGCCTGATCAGCGTGGCGATCTTCAACATCATCGGTCAGTGGGCGCAGTACCAGCTACCACTGGTGCTGCTGCCCAGCGGCTACGAGGACAAGTGGGTCCTGACCCAGGGCATCGCGAACATCTCGGTGAACGCCGGCTACGAGGCGGACTGGTCCGGGCTGTTCGCCGCGCTGACCATCGCCATCCTTCCGATGATCATCGTGTACGGGGTCTTCCAACGCCAGATCCAGGCCGGCCTCACGGCAGGCGCCGTCAAGTAACCGGTCACCTCGGGCGCTCGTCGGCCGGACTGTGCCAGGAGTGCCAGAGGGCCGCGTACGCCCCGTCGGCAGCCACGAGGTCGTCGTGGCTGCCGATCTCGGTGATCCGGCCGTCGGCCAGCACGGCGACCCGGTCGGCGTCGTGCGCGGTGTTGAGCCGGTGCGCGATCGCGATGACGGTCCGCCCGACCAGCACGGCGGCCAGCGCCCGTTCGGTGCGGCGGGCCGTGCTCGGGTCGAGCGCGGCGGTCGCCTCGTCGAGGATCAGCGTGTGCGGGTCGGCGAGCACCAGCCGGGCCAGCGCGAGCTGCTGTGCCTCGGCGGCGCCGAGCTGCCGGGCACCGTCGCCGAGCTGGGTGTCCAGCCCGTCGGGCAGCGCGGCACACCAGTCGGCGCCCACGCTCGCCAGCGCGGCGCGCATCTGCTCGTCCGACGCGTCCGGCGCGGCGAAGGAGAGGTTGTCGCGCACCGAGCCGATGAACACGTGGTGTTCCTGCGTGACCAGGGCGATCCGCCGTCGACGTTCGGCGGGGTCGAGGTCGGTGACCGGGCAACCGCCGATGCTGACCACGCCCTGGCGTGGCGCGTCGATCCCGGCCAGGAGCCGGGCCAGGGTGGACTTGCCGGCACCCGACGGACCCACGACGGCCAGCCGCTCACCCGGCTGCACCTCGAGGTCGATGCCGTGCAGCACGTCCGGCCCACCGGAGTAGGAGAACCGCGCCCCGCGGACGACGACCCGTTCGCCCCGGGACGTGGCCGCCCGACCGGGTGGCTCCGGCGGGACCATGCCGACGCCGAGCACCCGGGCGTACGACGCGAAACCGCGCTGCGCCTGCTCGGTCCACTGCAACAGCCGGTCCATCGGGTCGATCGCCTGTTGCAGGTAGAGCGCGGCGGCGACCACCGCGCCGAGGGTGACCACGTCCCGGGAGAGCAGGTAGCCGCCGACGAGCAGGACCAGGGCGATCGGCAGCGGGTAGCTGGCCTCGACGACGGAGAAGTACACCGTACGCAGCGCCAGGGTCGCCCGTCGGGCCTGCCACAGCCGGGCGATCCGGTTGGTGCCGTGCCGGATCCGGTCGTCGGTCAGCCGCAGCGCCTCCACGGTGCGGGCGCCCGCGGCGGTGGTGGTCAGCGCCTCGGTCAACTCGGCTGCCGCCGCGCCCTCGGTGAGGTAGGCGGAACTGGCCCGGCGCAGGTACCAGCGGGTGGTCCCCACGATCGACGGGAGCCCGGCCAGCGCCGCCAGGCCGAGCAGCGGATGCAACAGGAAGATCGCCCCGAACAGCAGGGTCAACTGCACCGAGGCGATGACGATCGTGGGCACCACGTCCCGCACGGTGGTCCCGACCGTCGACACGTCGACCGAGCTGCGGGTGGCCAGGTCGCCCGAGCCGGCGCGCTCGACGACCGAGACCGGCAGGCCGAGGGTCCGGTCGACGAACTCCTCCCGCAGTTCGGCGACGGCCCGTTCACCGAAGCGGTGGCCGGCGTACTGGGCGTAGCGGGACAGCAGCGCGCTGACCAGGACGCAGCCGGCGATGGCCAGCGCCAGCCGGTCCACGGTGGCCGCTCCGGCGCCGGCGGTGACCCGGTCGATGATGGTGCCCAGCAGCCACGGCGGGGCGAGCCCGGCGATCGCGGCCGCGCCGTTGAGCGCCAGCACGACACCGACGGCCCGGCGATGCCGGCTGATCATGGCCCGCAGGGCGCGACGGACGGTGCTCCGGTCGGCCACCGGCAGCCGGCTCACCGGTAGATCTCCTCGGTGTCGGTGGGCCTGTCGAGATCCGCACTGCCCCGGGCCACCAGGTGCCGGTAGCCGGCGTCGGAGTCGAGCAGGTCGGCATGGCTGCCGGTGGCGGTGATCCGGCCGGCGCTCAGGTGTGCGACCAGGTCGGCCCGGCCGAGCAGCAGCGGCGACGTGGCGAGCAGCACGGTGGTCCGCCCGGCCCGGGCGGTCCGCAGCCGCTCGGCGATCCGCGCCTCGGTGTGCGCGTCCACCGCCGACGTCGGGTCGACGAGGATCAGCACCTCCGGTTCGGCGAGGAGCGCCCGGGCCAGTCGGACCCGTTGGCGCTGACCGCCGGAGAGGGTCCGGGCTCGGGCGTCCAGCGGCGTGTCCAGCCCGCCGGGCAGGGCGTCGACGATGTCGTCAGCCGAGGCGGTCCGCAGGGCCGCCCGGATCCGTTGGTCGTCGCCCCCGGGGCACAGCACGTCCCGCAGTGTCCCGGCGAACAGGTACGAGTCGTGGTCGGCGACCAGGATCCGGGAGCGGACCTCGTCCAGGGCGACACCGGCCAACGGCACGCCACCCCAGGTGGTCTCGCTGACGGCGTACCGGCCGAGCCGGTCGGCCAGCGCCACAGCCGCCGCCGGGTCGTCGGCGGCCACCCCGGTCAGCCGCCCGGCGGGCACGGTCAGGCCGGTCTCCGGGTCGTGCAGGTCGGCGGGGCCGACCGGTGCGGCCAGGGCATCCGGCCGGCGGGCGACGGGCACCGAGCCCGACCACCGACGACCCGGGCCACCGACGTCGTCCGGGGTCACGGTGAGCAGGTCGGCGATCCGTCGGGCGGCGACGCGTCCCCGGATCAGCTGGTGGCTGCCCTCCAGCAGGAACCAGACCGGCACGATCAGGGTCGCCACGTAGCCGTAGACGGCGACCAGTTCGCCGATCGTGACGGCGCCGGTCACCGCCATCCGCGCGGTCAGCCACACCACGGCGGCCAGGAACAACCCGGGGATGGCGACGGTCGCCGCGTCGATCCAGCTGTTCACCGCGCCGACGCGGTAGCCCTCGGCGCGCAGGTCCTGGGATCTGGCCGCGTACCGCCGGGCGAACAGGTCCCGGCCACCCACGCCGGCGAGCACCCGCAGCCCCGCCACGATGTCCCCGGAGCGGGCGGTGAGCGCACCCTGCTGCCGGCGGTAGACCGATTCGGCCCGTTCCAGGCGGCGCAGCAGGGGCCCGACGACCAGGCCGACCGCCGGCACTCCCAACAGCACGCAGAGTGCCAGCAGCGGGGAGATCGACCAGAGCACCACGGCGATGATCACGTACGCGACGACCGCGCCGACGCCCGGCCCGGTCAGCGTCAGCACCTGCGCGGCCCAGTCGATGTCGGAGCCGCCGATGGTGGACACCTCGCCCGCGCCAACCCGGCGTGGCAGCACCGCGCCGATCCGGGACAGGTGGCGCAGCAGCACCTCCGCCGAGCGCGCCTTGGCGTCCTCCCGGATGAAGGTCATCGTGCGGTGCCGCATGATGCCGAGGTAGGACAGGGCCACCCCCGCGACGACGATCGCCGCGACCCAGAACACCAGGGCGCGCGTGTCGCCGGTGCGCAGCCCGTCGTCGACGGCGCGGTAGATCAGGTAGGGCCGGGCGGAGAGCCCGACCATCCAGGCCGTGCCGAGCAGACTGCCGCGCAGCACCCGCCAGGGTTGGCACCGGACCAGCCACCACAGGTATCGCATCGGTCCCCGGGTGTCGGGGGTGCCAGGATCGGGATGGGGGATCTGTGGGGGCACCCGACCACGCTACCGAGCGCCTCCGACGCCCGACCGGCCCGACACCGGTGAGGTGCGCCTCCGGTTTTGTCGCAAGGGAGAGGCAGAATCACGTTCGTGCTGGTGGCGGTGGTGTCCGACGAGCGAGGTGGGGGAGTGCTGTGCCCTCTGGGTGCCGGCGGCCAGCCCGCCGGCCCGCCCGAGGTCGTCGTCGACCTGGTCGCCGCGGTCGCCGCCCGCGAGGCCGCCCAGCACCCGCGTTGGGTCTGGTCCACGGCCACCTCCGTCTACCCGCCGCTGCTGCGTGCCGGCGTCCGGGTCGACAGGTGTCACGACGTGGAGTTGACCGAGGCGTTGCTGCTGGGGCAGGCGGGCCGCTGGGGTGAGCCCCGCTCGCTGGCCGCGGCCTGGGCACGGTTGACCGGCGCGCCGGTGCCGCCCGACCCGCCGCCGCGCGCCGCCGCGCCCCCCGGGCACGGCCAGGGCGCGCTCTTCGACACGCTGCCCGGCCCGTCGGGGCCGGGCATCGACGCACTGATCCGGGTGTACGCCGACCAGCTCGCCCGCATCGCCGCGACCGAGCACCCCGGCCGGTTCCGGTTGCTGGTGGCCGCCGAGTCGGCCGGCGCGCTGATCGCGGCGGAGATGGGTGCCGCCGGGCTGCCCTGGCGCGCCGACGTGCACAACGAGATCCTGCACGAGCTGCTCGGCGAGGCGTCCCCGGTCGGTGGTCCGCCACGCCGACTCGCCGAGCTGGCCGCCCGGATCGCCGACGCGCTCGGCGTCCGCGGCCTGCACACCGACTCCCCGACGGAGCTGCTGAGGGCGTTCGCCCGCGTCGGGGTGGAGCTGCCCAACACCCGGGCCTGGGTGCTGCGCGGGGTCGACCATCCGGCGGTGCCGCTGGTGTTGGAATACAAGGAGCTCTACCGGATCTGGACGGCGCACGGTTGGGGCTGGCTCGATCAGTGGGTGCGGGGCGGCCGGTTCCAACCGGAGTACGTGCCGGCCGGTGTCGTCTCCGGCCGGTGGGCGACCCGGGGTGGTGGCGCGTTGCAGATCCCCAAGGTGATCCGTCGGGCGGTGGTGGCAGATCCGGGCTGGCGGTTGGTGGTCGCGGACGCCGGTCAGTTGGAGCCGCGGGTGCTGGCGGCGGTGTCCGGCGACGCGCGGCTGGCGGCGGCGGGCGGGGCCGGTGACCTCTATGCCGCGCTGGCGCGCGACTCGTTCGGCGGTGACCGGGCCAAGGCCAAGGTGGCCCTGCTCGGTGCCATGTACGGGCAGACCGGCGGTGCGGCGGTGCCCGCGTTGGCGGTGCTGAAGCGCAGCTACCCGACGGCGTTCGCCTTCGTCGAGGCGGCGGCGCGTACCGGCGAGGCGGGTGGGCTGGTGCGGTCGTGGCTGGGGCGGACGTGTCCGCCCGGTGCCGTGGGGTTCGGTGATCCCGACGACGCGCCCTCCGACCCGGACGCGGCGGCCGATCCGCAGGGTCCCCGGGCGCGGGCCGCGCGGTCGAGGGGTCGTTTCACGCGCAACTTCGTCATCCAGGCGACAGCTGCCGAGTGGGCTTCCACGTTGCTGGCCACGTTGCGGACCGAGTTGGCCGGCACCGACGCGGAGCTGGTCTTCTTCCAGCACGACGAGGTGGTCGTGCATGCGCCCGCCGCGCAGGCGGATGCGGTCGCCGAGGCCGTCAACCGGTGTGGCGAGCAGGCCTCCGCACTGCTCTTCGGTGCGACGCCGGTCCGCTTTCCGCTTGATGTGTCCATCGTGGACTGTTACGCCGACGCGACCTGACCGACCGCGGGGGCGCGGGCCGGCGGTGTCCGGGCCGCCGCCTCCGGACGGATCGGGGCACCGCGCGACAAGGGACGGCGCCGGGGCACCCGCTCGGTTAGCCTCTCTGGCGCGCGTCGTGTAGTTGTCGGAACGGGGAGGTGTGCCATGGTCGCCGGAATCGCCCGTCACCTGGCCGGGATGGCCGTCGCCTGGTTGGTCTTCGTCGCCGAGGCGGTCGTGGGCTACCTCGGTCTGCTGGCGTACGCGGTGGCCACCGGGTCCGACGTGGGTGGTCCGCTGGCCGGGCCGGTGCTCGTGTTGATCGCCGCGGTGCTCGGCGTGGCGCTGATTCCGCTGCTCTTCCTGCCGGCGGTGGCGGTCGGGGAGGCCGCCGGTCGACGGCGGGGGACCGGCCGGGTGGTGGCGGTGGCCGTGCCCGTCGCGGTCGTGCTGGCCGCCGTGTACTCCGTGGCCGGGGCGGTTGCCACGCAGGTGTCCGCCGGGTATGTGCCCCTGGTCGCGGCGATCGCGGCGCTCGTGGTCGTCGCTCCGGTCGTGTCGTACGCGCTGACCGCGCGCGGCGTCGGCTGGGTGGCTCGACGGGTGCCCCGGCGGTGGGGCGGCTCGGCGGCCTCGCTGTCTCCCGAGGTGGGTTGACCGCCGCTCGGCGCTCGGCGTCGCCGTCGCGGAGGACCGCGTCGGGGTGCTGGCAGAGTTGCCGGGCGTGTAACGGTTGTGCTATTTCTCCTTTTCGCCCCGCTACTCCCGGCCTGCCGTCCTCGTTGCAGTGTCCGTAGGAGGGGGCGGATCGGTCGCGGTCGCTCCCATGCTTGAGGGGGCGCAGCTGAACGGGATCGCAGGAATGATCATCGCCGCGGGCGGGGGACGACGGATCGGTGGTCCCGAGGCGCTGCTGCACCACGGCGAGAAGCCGCTGGTCAACCAGATGATCGACACGATGACCGAGGCGGGCTGCGAGCAGATCGTGGTCGTGCTGGGTGCCGCCGCCGAGCAGGTCCGGGAAACCGCCGACCTGGGCCGGGCCACCGTCGTGATCAACAAGGCGTGGGGCACCGGGGTCGGCTCGTCCATCCGGGCCGGCCTGGCCGCCATGGGCGACGAGGGGATCGAGGCGGTGGTGGTGGTCCCGGTCGACATGCCGGGCCTGACCGCCGTCGCGGTCCGACGGGTGGCCGCGCTGCCGTACCCGGACGTGCTGGTCTGCGCCACCTACGACGGCCTGCGCGGGTACCCGATGCTCTTCGGCCGCCGGCACTGGCCCGGCATCGCGACCCTCGCCAGCGCGGACGTGGGTGCCCGACCGTACCTGCTGGCGCACAAGGACCAGATCGTCGACATCGCCTGCGACTCGGTGGCAGACGGCAGCCGGGTCGACACCCCCGAGCTGATGGCGCTGTACGGCCTGACCGTCCCGCCCCAGCGCGTCGGGGTCTGAGGTGGACTGAGTATCCGTACGGATGTGCCGGGCCGCGCAGCGGCGATACTCGTTGCCATGCGTCGACTCGTCACCGCCCTGCTGTGCCTGGCCGTGCTCGTCGGCTGCGCCAGGCCGGGCGAGACGCCCGTGCGGGACGGCCCTCCCGCGGACACCGACTGGAGCACCTACCAGGCCGATGTCACGGCCGTCACGGTCAGCACGGACCCGCGCTCGCTCGTGCTGACCGTGGCGCTGCTGGGTGACGCGGACGGTTGCTCCCGGAACCCACGAGTCGAATACTTCGTCGAGGAGAACAACCTCATCTACGCCAACGTGGTGCAGGATTCGCGCCTGTCCGCGGTGGTCGGGGCCTGCCCCACCCACACACCGGGCGAGACGACGTTGACGGCGCCGGGTCCGATCGCCGGCCGGACCGTCGTGCTCAACCAGGAGCCGTGGAAACTCGACGGCGCGGAGTACCACCGCTGCGACCCGACGTTCGGTTGCGGTCCGATGCCGAAGGACCACTGTGACCACAAGTGGGTCGATGTCGTGGTCCGCGGCATGGACGTGTCCCGGCACTCGGTCGGCTCGGTCGAGGGTTGCGACGGCGCCTGGTTGGTCATGACGGTGCCGTTCGATCCGGTGCCGTGTGGCGTCGAGGCTCGGCCCGGTTGCGACGCGTCGGTAAACGTGCGCCGCTACTTTCTGCGGTGGGCCGGCCCGGGCGGCTGGGAGAGGATCGCCAGCTCGACAGAGGCCGGCTGCGGACGCGTCCACACCACCGCGCCGGCCTTCCCGAGGAAGCTCTGCGCCGACCTGCCCAGGCCGTGATCGGGGTCGGTCCCTCTCCGGTGACTCCGGGCCGAGCCGATCGGCCAACACCCTCCCCACCACTGTCCGGGCACGGCCCGGATCAGGGCTGGCGACGGGTGCTCGCGCGCACCACCACGCGCCAATCGTGGCGTGTCGATGCCGTGGCGGGGCCTCCGAGCGCCGCACGGGCGCAGTGCGCGCCCTGCTCGCGCAGTGACTGCGCCAGGGTGGTCAGGCCGGCGTCCGCGGCCGCGTCCGCGTCGTCCCAGCCCGTCACCGCGACGTCCTCGGGAACGCGCAGCCGGGCGCTCGCCGCGGCGCGCAGGGCGCCCAGGGCGAGTTCGTCGCTCATCGCGGCGATGGCGTCCGGCGGGTCGGTGCCCTGGAGCAGTTCGGCGGCGAAGGTCTCGCCCTCGGCGACGTGGTTGACCGGGCAGACCGCCAGTCGCAGGTCCGCCGCTCGCTGACCCGCGTGTGTCCAGGCGTCCCGGAATCCCTCCCACCGGTGCCGGGTCACCGGGAACCTCACCTCGGGCTCCTGGTCGCCGGTGAGCAGTCGGCGTGCGCGACTGCGGTCGAGCGGAAAGCCGAGCACGAGCGGGCGTCGCGCCTCGGCGAACGCCACCCGTCCGACCGCGGCGGCGGCGGCCCGGTCGTCGATGCCGATCACCGGCAGGTTCCGTCGGTGCGGGCCGGCGTGGACCACCGCGGACAGGCCGGTGTCGGCCACGGCGTCCAGGACCGGATCGTCGTCGCTGGTGGTCCAGACGACGAAGCCGTCCACGGCCGCCTGCGCGACGCGCTGGGCGTCGGAGGGTGCGCCGGTGATCGGTATCAGGGTGAGTCCGACGCCCTCCGCCGCGCACACGTCGGAGACCCCGGCGAGGAAGCGCGCCGCCTGCGGGTCGTCGAAGGCGTAGCTCAACCTCTCACCGAGTACGACGCCGAGCGTGCCCGCGCGCCCGCGTCGCAGCGAGCGGGCGGCCGGGTGCGGCCCGGGGTAGCCCAGCTTCCGCGCCGCCGCGCGCACCTTCGCCGCGGCCTCGGCGGAGACCCTCCCGGGCTGGGAGTACGCGTAGGAAACCGTCATCGGCGAGACGCCGGCGGCGGTGGCCACCTGGCGCAGAGTCGGCCGCTTGGGGTTGTCCGCGGGGCGGTTCATGGCACAGACTCTATCTGTGTATCGATACACAACGCGGCAGCGGCAGACCCCGTCACGACGGCAGACCGAGATCGAGACCTTCGTCCGGGACGCGCCGACCAGGCTGTCGTACGCCGTCCTGGCCTGCTGGACGTTCTGGCTGTACGCCTTCGGCCCGGCGCTGACCCTCCTCCGCGCGGAGTTGGGCTTCTCCTACACGCTGCTCGGCGTCTACGAACTGTTGTGGGCGGGGGGCGCGGCGCTGTCCGCGGTCGGGTTCGTGTGGGCGGCACGCCGCCTGGCCCGGGGTGCGCTGCTGTGGTGCTCGGCCGTCGCCACCGTGGTCGGTGCCGGTCTGTTCACCCTGGGCGGCAGCACAGCGGCCACCCTGCTCGGAGCCGTCGTGTTCGGTCTGGCCGGGACCACGATGCTCACCGTGGTCCAGGCGGTGCTGTCCGACCGGCACGGCGACCGGCGCGACCGGGCGTTGACCGAGGCCAACGTGGGCGCCGGCGCGTCCGCGGTGTTCGCCCCGCTGGTCCTCGGCGCCCTGGCGGCCAGCGCGTTGGGCTGGCGCGCCACCTTCGTGTTGCCGGCCGCCGTCCTCGTGCTGCTGTACCTGCGCTACCGCCGCCAGCCGCTACCGGCGGCGCCGCGACCCGCCACCGCGAAGAAGGCCGGGGGCCTGCCGCTGGCCTGCTGGCTGTTCGCCATGCTGACCGCTGTCAGTTCGGCGATCGAGTTCTGCCTGGTGTACTTCGGTCCCCAGTTGCTCATCCACGCCGGCATGTCCGCCGCTGCGGCCAGCACCGCGCTGAGCAGCAACTACCTCGGCATCCTGATCGGACGCCTGCTCGGCGCGCGGCTCACCCGCCGCCCCGGTCGCGCGGTGGTGCTGCTGTACGCCTCGCTGGCGGTCACCGGCCCCAGCTTCGTGCTGTTCTGGCTGACCGACAAGCCGGCCCTCGCCGTCCTCGGGCTGTTCCTCTGCGGGGTGGGCGTCGCCAACCTCTATCCGCTCGCGCTCTCGCTCACCCTCGGCGCGGCCGGCGGACAGGAGGACCGGGCCAACGCCCGTTCGCAACTGATCCTCGGCGTGGTCGCCGGCGTGTCCCCCTTCCTGCTCGGCGGCCTGGCGGACCGGTACGGGCTGGTCACCGCCTTCGCCCTGGAACCGGTGCTGATCGGCTGCTGCGTGCTGCTGCTGTGGGGTGGGCTCCGTGCCCGCCGCCCCAGCACGTGAGTCGAACGCCCGCCGCCCGACAACCCGCGCGCCCGACCGGTCACCTGGCCATTCTGGCCGCGCTGTCGTACGCCGCCGCTCGGGCGAGCACCTCGGGGGTCGCACGGGACGGGTGGCCGCTGTCGAACGGCGGTTGTGGGTCGTACTCCATCCAGAGCTGGATGGCCTCCGCGGTCGTCCGGTCGGTGAGGAGTTCGACGAGTCTCAGTCCCATGTCGATGCCGCTCGACACACCGGCCGCCGTGATGATGTGGGCGTCCGGTTCTTCGACGACTCGCTGGTCCGTCGGCTCGGCACCGAAGCGGGCCAACTCCTGGACGGCGCGGTAGTGGCTGGTGCCCCGTCGACCCCGAAGCAGCCCGGCGGCCCCCAGCAGGATCGATCCGGAGCACACGGAGGTCGTGAGCGTCGTCGTCTCGTGGATGCGTCTGATCCAGCCCGGCAGCGGCCCGCTGAGAGCCTGAACGGTCCCTGGTCCTCCCGGGACGACGAGAACGTCGGCCGCCCGCACGTCTTCGAGCGCGATCTCGGCCACCAGGGAGACCATCCCGCAGTCGTCCCTGACGGGACCGGGGTGTTCGGCGACCAGGACCACGTCGATGCCCGGGGTGAGGGCCAGTGGTTGGTAGACGCCGATGACGTCCAGCGCGGTGAAACGCTCGTACAGAGGGATGACGACGTGGGTCACCGGAGGTCCCTTCGGTTGACAGTGCTGGGCCGTCGAACGCGGTCAGAGCATCGAGAAGCGTGCGCGGTAGGCGCCCGGGGTCGTGCCGAGCCGTTCACCGAAGACACGTCGGAGCGACTCGGCGGACCCGAGCCCCGACCTGGCCGCCACCACGTCGAGGGCGAGATCGGACTGCACCAGAAGGCGTTTGGCGGCCTCCAGGCGAAGCTCGCTGAGATACCGCCCGACGGTGAGCCCGGTCTCACGGACGAAGAGACGTTGAAAGTGCCGGGGCGACAGGGCGAGCCGCGCGGCAAGGTCGTCGACGCGGTGTTTCGCGGCCGGGTTGGCGTCGAGGGCACGCTGCACGGCAGCCACCCGTTTCTCCGTGGCACGTTCCAACCACACCGGGCCGGAGAACTGCGCCTGTTGGCCGGGCCGGTGCAGGAACATCACGAGCCAGCGGGCGATCTCCTGGGCGACTCGTGCTCCGTGGTCGGCCGCCACGACGGCCAGCGCCAGATCGATTCCGGACGTGACACCACCCGACGTCCAGACCGGGCCGTCGTGCACGTAGAGGGCGTCGTGGTCGACGGTGAGGTCGGTGAATCGCTGACCGAGGTCCCCCGACAGGGACCAGTGGGTGGCCACCCTACGACCGCTGAGCAACCCGGCCCGCGCGCACAGGAACGCCCCGGAACAGATCGACAACAATCGGGTGGGGCGGCACTCTCGCAACCAGGCGACGAGGTCGGCGTGCCCATCCCGGGCTGCCGTTCGGCCGCCGGGCACCACGAGGGTGCCGGCCCGGACCGGCTCTCCAAGCGCGTCGGCCAGCAGGACGAGGCCGCTCTCGGTCACCACCTCGGCCTCCGCGCCCGCCAGCCTCAGGTCGTACGCGTGGCGCTCACCATGTGCTGTCCGGTACCGGTTCGCCCCCGCCAGCACCTCCCACGGCCCGGTGACGTCGAGGGACTGCATGCCCGCGAAGGCGACGACGGTGACGCGCTCAACCATGCCCTGAGTCTGTCGGCGGAGTCGTCGTGGCGCCATGACGCCGTACCCACGGAAAATGACACGGCCCGTGACGTCTCGATCGAGACGGCCGGTGAGAAACGAGCCGCCGGTGCAGGTGATTTAGGCAATAAAGCACCTTTTGGGGGATTTCGTGGATCGGGCGTCCCCTGCGGTCGTGCGGCTCGTTACCCGTTCGTGACAATTGGTGAGACAGTGCATGTGGGATCGCGTACCAGCGTGGGCGTACGACGCCTGCTCCTGCCCGTGGTGGGAGGGGCGACCGTCGCCGTCCTGGCCCTGCTGGCGACCACCTCCGAGGCTCAGCCCCGACAACCGGTCGATCCGGTGGCCGGCACGCAGGGCTTCCTGGTCATGACCGCCGGAGACGCGCGGCTGCTCGGTGCCGAGAACGAGGGGACCATCGCGGTCGGGGGCAACCTCAGCTTCGGCAACTACCAGGTCGCCGGGCAGAGCGCCGGGACTTTCGTGGTGCCGCCGGACAGCAATCCGACGGCACTCGTGGTGGGCGGCCGGGTCGACTTCGCCGCCAGCGTCCCCGGGTCGCGGTTGCAGGTGTTGCAGAACGGCTACGTGAAGATCGGCGACCTGACCGGTACGTTCGTCCGCGACACCGACAACAACGCCGCAGCGGTCAACACCCGGGTCCTGCCGGTTAACGACTACGAGGCATCACCCCGGGTCGAGCTCGTGACCCGGCAACCCGTGGCGAGTGTCGGACCCTCCTCGCCACTGGATTTCGTCGGCGCGTTCGAGGGTTTCCGCGCGACCGCCACCAGCCTGGCCACCTGTCAGCAGAACGTCGTACTGACCACCCCGGAGGGTGCGCCGTTGCCCCGGCCCGTTCCCCCGGGCAGCAACGCGGTGGTCAACCTCGCCCCGGGTGTCACGAACGTGCTCAACCTGTCGGCCAGCGACCTTGCCAACATCTCGGTGCTCACCTTCGCCGACCAGCCCACGGCCGACACGCCACTGCTTGTCAACGTGGACACCAGCGGAGTCGGTGACGCGTTCGTCTGGCGGGCGCCGAACTTCGCCGGAATCGGCGGAGAACAGGCCAGATACATCCTGTTCAACCTCCCGACCGCCACCTCGGTCACGCTCACCGACGACAGCGCGACGATCGAGGGCACGATCTACGCGCCCAACGCCGCCCTGAACGCCGCGACGAACGCCAACATCGAGGGAAGCGTCATCAGTCGGACTCTGACGCACGACGGCGGGGAGATCCACGACTTCCCGTTCTCGTCGCTGCTGAACTGCTCCCAGCCGTCGCCGACGCCCACAGCGTCGACACCGACACCCACACCGACGACACCGACACCCACACCGACGGGGCCGACGCCGACACCGACGCTGCCCACGCCGACACCTACCGGGCCGACCTCGGCACCGACGACCCAGCCGCCGGTGAGCCCGACGGGCTACCCGACCAAGCACCCGTTGCCGGTCACCGGTACCTCAACCTGGCCGATGCTGGGGATAGGGAGCGCCGGAGTCGGCCTCGGTGTGGCCCTGCTACTGCTGGCCCGACTGAGACTGCGACGTAGCGAAAACTGAGACCGGTGATGGTGGGTCCAGGGCAAGGCCCTGGGCCCACCATCGACGTGCGGTCGAGTCAGTCCTGCGCCTGGTCCAGCTTGCCGGTGGCGGCGAGCCGCTGGTACCAGTGGGCGCTGTCCTTCCAGGTGCGGACCTGGGTGTCGTAGTCGACCCGGATGATCCCGAAGCGACGGTCGTAGCCGTAGCCCCACTCGAAGTTGTCCAGCAGCGACCAGACGAAGTAACCGCGTACGTCCGCGCCCTGGGCGCGGGCGTCGGCCATGGCACCGATGTGCCGACGGAGGTAGTCGATCCGGCGGTCGTCGTGGATCCGGCCGTCGGCCGACACCACGTCGTCGAACGCCGCGCCGTTCTCGGTGATCATCATCGGCTGGCTGGGGTATTCGCGGTGCAGGCGCAGCAGCAACTCGGTCAGGGCCGGCGGGTCGATGTTCCAACCCATCGCCGTGTACGGGCCGGGCTGCGGAAGGAAGTCGACGGTGTCGGCGGCGACCCACGGCGTCGAGGTCGACGCACCGTGCCCGTCGGCGTCGGAGCGGGCCGACACGCCGTCCCAGGCCCGGACCAGGGTGCTGGAGTAGTAGTTGACCCCGAGCACGTCCAGCGGCACCGCGATCTGCTTCTCGTCACCCGCGCGGACGAACGACCAGTCGGTGACGGACGCGGTGTCGGCCAGCAGGTCGGCCGGGTACTCCCCGTCCAGCATCGGGCCGAGGAACGCGCGGTTGGCCAGGGCGTCGATCCGCCGTACCGCGTCCCGGTCCGCCTCCGAGTCGGACGCCCCCCGGATGACGTGCAGGTTCAACGTCACCGACAGCTCGGCGGCGGGAGCCAGCTCCCGGACCACCCGACCGGCCAGCCCGTGCGCGAGGTTGAGGTGGTGCACCGCGGCCAGGGCCGCCGCCGGCTCCGTGCGACCCGGAGCGTGTACGCCGGAGGCGTAGCCCAGGTACGCCGAGCACCACGGCTCGTTGAGCGTCGTCCAGGTGTGCACCCGGTCGCCCAGCGCACCGACGATGCCGGCCGCGTACTCCTGGAAGCGCAGCGCGGTCTCCCGCGCCGCCCAGCCGCCGGCGTCCTCCAGCTCCTGCGGCAGGTCCCAGTGGTACATGGTGGCCACCGGACGGATGCCCCGTTCCAGCAGACCGTCCACCAGCCGCGCGTAGAAGTCGATGCCGGCCTGGTTGAAGCGGCCCGAGCCGCCCGGCTGCACCCGCGGCCACGAGACGGAGAACCGGTACGCGCTGAGCCCCAGGTCAGCGATGTGACCGAGGTCGTCGGCCCACCTGTGGTAGTGGTCGGCGGCCACGTCGCCGGTGTCGCCGTTCAACGTCCGACCCGGTGTGTGGCTGTAGGTGTCCCAGATGGACGGTCCGCGGCCGTCCTCCGTGACCGCACCCTCGATCTGGTACGCCGCCGTCGCCGACCCCCAGACGAAGCTCTCCGGGAAGTGGTGTCGCGTCATCGTTCCGTCCCCTGGATCTCGCAGCTGTAGCCCGTCGAGGTACCGGCGACCAGTTCGACACTGGCCGTCGCGGCCTCGTAGCGCACGTCGAACTCGGCGCCCGGCCCGTCCCCGGGTGACGGTACCCGTACCCGGGTCCGCTGCCCCTCGGCCGGTGCGTACAGCCGCAGCCGTACGTCGTCGGCCCACTCGTAGTCCGGTCGGTCGGTGCGGGAGCCGAACGGGATGACCGCGCCGGGCCGGGCCAACACCGGCAGGCTGTCGACCGCGTGCTTCTCGGTGACCCACGCCGGGCCGGTGACCTGAGCGCCGCTGACCAGGTGCGTCCAGGTGCCGGCGGGCACGTAGTAGGTGACGGTGCCGTCGGCGCTGAACACCGGCGCGACGAGCACGTCCGGGCCGAGCATGTACTGCCGGTCCAGGTGCGCCGTGGCCGGGTCGTCCGGGAACTCCAGGAACATCGGGCGCATCACCGGCGTACCGTCGCGGTGCGCCTCCTGTGCGGCGGCCGCCAGGTACGGCATCAGGCCGAGCTTGAGCCGGGTGAAGTGCCGCAGCACGTCCACGGACTCCTCGTCGTACGCCCACGGCACCCGGTACGAGCCGGAGCCGTGCAGCCGCGAGTGCGAGGAGAGCAGCCCGAAGGCGACCCACCGCTTGAACACCGCCGGATCGGGGGTGCCCTCGAAGCCGCCGATGTCGTGGCTCCAGTAGCCGAAGCCGGACGCGGCCAGGGACAGCCCCCCGCGCAGCGACTCGGCCATCGCGACGAACGTCGACTCGCAGTCGCCACCCCAGTGCACCGGGAACTGCTGCCCGCCGGTGGTGGCCGAGCGGGCGAACAACACCGCCTCGCCCTTGCCCCGTTCGGCCTCCAGCAGCTCGAAGACCGCCTTGTTGTAGAGGTAGGAGTAGTAGTTGTGCATCCGCTGCGGGTCCGAACCGTCGTGCCACACCACGTCGGTCGGGATGCGCTCCCCGAAGTCGGTCTTGAAACAGTCGACACCCATGTCCAGCAGCGCCTTGAGCTTGCCGGTGAACCAGCGCACGGCGTCCGGGTTGGTGAAGTCGACGAGCGCCATGCCGGCCTGCCACCTGTCCCACTGCCAGACCGAACCGTCCGGGTTACGGACCAGGTAGCCGGCCTCGCGGCCCTCCTCGAAGAGGTACGACCGCTGCGCGATGTACGGGTTGATCCAGACGCACACCTTCAGGTCACGCTCGTGCAGCCGGCGCAGCATCCCCTCCGGATCCGGGAAGGTCGCCGGGTCCCAGACGAAGTCGACCCAGTGGAACTGGCGCATCCAGAAGCAGTCGAAGTGGAACACCGACAGCGGCAGCCCGCGCTCGGCCATCCCATCGACGAACTCGGTCACCGTCTTCTCGTCGTACGAGGTGGTGAACGAGGTGGACAGCCACAACCCGTACGACCAGGCGGGGATCCGGGCCGGGCGGCCGGTGAGCGCGGTGTAGCGGCGCAGCACGTCCTTCGGGGTGGGGCCGTCGACGACGTAGTAGGTGAGCGACTGCCCCTCGACGCTGAACTGGGTCTGCGTGACCACCTCGGAGCCGACCTCGAACGACACGTGCTCCGGGTGGTCGACGAACACCCCGTAGCCGGCGCTGCTGAGATAGAACGGCACGTTCTTGTACGCCTGCTCGCTGGCGGTGCCGCCGTCGGCGTTCCAGATGTCGACGGTCTGCCCGTTCTTCACGAACGGGCCGAAGCGCTCACCCAACCCGTACACCGTCTCGCCGACGCCGAGGGCGAGCCGTTCGTGCACGTGCCGGCGGCCCTCGGCGTCGGTGACGACGCCGATGCTGCGCGCGGTGGACGCGGTGACCAGCCGGTCGCCGTGCAGGAACTCGACCCGCCACCCGTCGACGAGCGCGACCCGCGCGGTCAGCTCACCGGTGGTCAGCGTCGCGCTGAGCCCGGTGACGTCGACGGTGAGCGGGTGCGTCTCGTCGGTGCTCAGCCCGAAGTGCGGCTCGCGGGGCAGCCCACCGGTGTGGTGGGCGATGGTCACCCCGATGACGCCGGGGGCGGGGGAGAAGAACCGGACGGTGACCACGGGCCGGTTCAGGGTGTCGCCGCGACCGGTGACCTGGCCGGTCGGCGCGAAGACGGTGAAGCCGCGCTGGTCCGGCTCGACCGACTCGACGACGCCGGGGCGTAGGACGCTGACACCGGGGCGCAGTTGCCAGTACCCGTCGGTGAACTTCACTTCTCGGCTCCTGCCGTGATGCCGCGCGCCAGGGTGCGCTGGAAGATGAGGAAGAAGAGGATGGCCGGCACCAGGCTGATCAGGGCGCCGGCGTTCGTGGTCGGAGCGTCCATCAGCCGGTCACCCTGAAGCGACGCGAGCGCCACCGGGATGGTCTGCGTCTGGTTGTCGATCAGCATGACCAGCGGGATGAGGAACTCGTTCCAGGTCCAGATGAAGAAGAAGATGAGCAGCACCGAGAGGGTGGGGCGCAGGTTGGGGAAGACCACCCGCCACAGCACCGTCCACTTGCCGGCGCCGTCCAGCGCCGCCGCCTCCAACAGCGAGCGGGGGAACGTCCCCAGCACCGAGGCGAGCAGGTAGGTGCCGAACGCGCTCTGGATCACCGTGAAGATGATGATCACGGCGAGTCGGGTGTTGTAGAGCCCGACCTCCTTGGCCGCGTAGTACAGCGGGTAGATCAACGCCTCCTGCGGCAGCATGTTGGCCAGCAGGAACAACCCGACGATCCAGAGCCGGCCGCGGACCCGGCCGATGCCCAGGGCGTACGCGTTGAGCAGTGACACGGCGACGCCGAGCACGGCCACCGAACCGGCGATGAGCGCCGAGTTCCAGAGCTTGAGCGGGAAGTTCACCTCGGTCCAGTACGTGCGCAGGCCCCTGGTGTAGAACTCGCTCGGCCAGCTCAGCGGGCCACCCGACGAGTAGTCACCGGGCGACTTGAACGCGTTGAGCAGCATGAACGCGAACGGAACGAGCATGACCAGCGCGCCGACGACGACCAGGACGAGCACCACCCAACGGCTGACGCCGCGGTGGTGGCGATCGGGTACGGGTCGGCGTGGCGTCACCGGGGCCACGGTCGGAGTGATGACGGCCATCTCAGAACCCCCGGTCCCGGCGCTCGCTGCGGGCCTGCATCCAGATGAAGACCACGGCCACGACGACGATGATCAACGTCAGCACCGTGGAGATCGCGGAGCCGTAGCCGACCTGCAGTTTCTTGAAGAACGTGTAGTAGGCGAAGTACGACGGGACGTTCGTCGCGTTGTCCGGGCCGCCCCGGGTCAGGGCGAAGATCGGCCCGAACACCTTCAGCGCGGCGATGGTGCAGGTCAGCGCCACCACGAACGTCTCCGGCCGGATCTGCGGGAGGGTGATCGCCCGGAACCGGTGCAGCCAGTTCGCGCCGTCGACCTCGGCCGCCTCGTACAACTCGGGGTCGACCCGCTGCAACGCCGCCATGAAGACGACCACCGGGTAGCCGATCTGCACCCAGATCATCACCGCCATCACGGCCGGCAGGGCGGTGCCCGGGTCACCGAGCCAGTCGTGGCGCAGCGCGCCGAGACCGACCGCGTCGAGCAGGCTGTTGAACGCCCCGTCCGGGCGCAGGATCCAGCCCCAGACGATGCCGGCCACCACGACGGGCAGCACCTGCGGAAGGTAGAACGCGGCCCGCAGCGCGGCGGCGGTGCGCGGCTTGAACCGGCGGCCGATGACGTCGAAGAGCACCGCGGCGAGCAGCAGCCCGAGCACGGTGGGCACCACCACCATCGCGACGAGCATCCAGACGGTGTTGCGGAACGACGCCCAGAACACGTCGTCCTGCAGCAACTGCCGGTAGTTGTCCAGGCCGACCCACCGGGGGTCGCCGATGCCGGACCACTTGGTCAGCGACAGGTAGAGGGTGCCGATCAGCGGCGCGCCGATCACCAGGACGAAGAGCGTCGCTCCGGGGAGCAGGTAGAGCCAGTACGCCGCGTTGCGGCCGCGGCGTCTGCGGCTGGGCGCGGGCGGGGTGGGCGTCGCGGCCGGTGGTGTGGCGGCGACGGTCTCGGAGACTGCCATGGAAGATCCTTCCCGGCGGGGCGGGCGGGCGCGCCGGTCGTGCCGGTCACGCCCGCCGCTCGCCGTGTCACTTGCCGGTGATCTCCTTGACGCCATCGGCGTACGGCTTGGCGATCGTGTCGAGGAGCTGGTCGGGAGACTTGGACCCGTTGATCAGGCCCTGGAAACCGGAGACCAGCACGTCGTAGTAGCCGGGGACCGGCCAGTCCGGGTAGAAGGCGAGCCCGTCGGCCTTGCTGACCGTGTTGAAGTCCTCGATCAGCTTGCGGTCCTTCGGGTCGCTGATCTTCGACGCGTCGGCGGCGACCGGCACACCACCGTTGTTGCCGATCAGGTCCTGGATCTCCGGACGCAGGGTGATGTCGATGAAGTCGTACGCCAGGCTCTTGGCCTTGCTGTTCTCCGGGACGACCCAGAGGTTGCCGGAGGAGCCGGCCTGCAGGGTGTTGCCGGGGAAGAGGAAGGTGTCCCAGTTGGCCTTCATCTCGGTCTTGAACCGGCCGTACCACCAGCTACCCGAGACGATCATCGGAACCTTGCCGCCGATGAAGGCGGTGCCCATGTCCTCGGCCTTGAGGCTTGCCGAGTTCTTCGCGACGTAGCCCTTCTGCACCCACTGGGCGAAGGTGTCCGCGCCGTACTTGAGCGGGTCGGCCTTGAAGTCCACCGGGTTCTTGTAGAGCTGGTAGTTGTCGACGAACTGCCGGTCGCCCTTGGAGAGGGCGAGCTGGTAGAAGAGCTGCCCGGCCGGGTACTCCGCGCCGGCCATGCCCAGCGGGGTGATGCCCTTGCCGACGAAGGTGTCCATCGCGGCGGTCATCTCGGCCATGCTGGTCGGCACCTTGACGCCGTTGCTCTGGAACAGGTCCTTGTTGTAGTAGACCGTGACGTACTCGCCGTAGTTCGGCACACCGAACCACTTGCCCGAGCCCATCACACCCTTGTCGCTGTACCGGGCGGTGGTCTGCAGGCTGGGGCTGAGCTTGCCGGCCCAGCCGCGCTTGTCGGCCTCGCCGCTCAGGTCGGTGAGGAGGCCCTGGGTGGAGAGCAGGCCCGCGGTCGCGTTGCCCTTGTTGTACTCCATGATGTCCGGGCCCTCGGACGAGTTGATGATCATGCCGGCGTTCTGCTGGATCTGCTCGAACGCCTTACGCTCGAAGCGCACCTCGACGCCCGGGTGCTCGGTCTTGAAGAGTTCGATGGCCCGGTTCCAACCGACGCCCATGGCGCTGTTCTCGCTCTCGTAGTGCCAGAGCTTGAGAACCTTGGCGTCGCTGTCGTCCCCGTTGTCGCCACCGCCGCAGGCGGCCACGGTGGTCGTCGCGGTCGCCGCCAGGGCGAGCGCGGCGACGATCCGGCGGAATCGCTGCATTACTATCCTCCTCGTTGAGTATCTAGCGGTACTGCATCGGGCCCGTCGTCGCGTTGCCGCGCGGCGGCGGGCCGTTTCTACTGGTCAGCCCCCATGAGTTGACGGCTTCGTGGTGCGGCTGTCGAACCCCGGATCTCCAGCGAGCACGGCAGCAGTTGTTGGTGGAGCCGATTGCCAGCGCCGTCCAGGTGGCGCACCAGCGCCTCGATCGCCATCCGGCCCAGCGCCGAACCGGGCGACGTCATCGCGGTCAGCGCCGGCGTCGCCAGTTCGGCCACCTGCGGCGAGGTGACCATCGAGACGACGGAGACGTCGTCGGGCACCGACAACCCACGACCGGTCAACTCGCCGAGAATGCCGAAGATCGCGGTCTCGTTCATGGCGAGCACGGCGGTCAGCTCCGGGGCCTGCGCGAACGCGTCGGCCAGGGCCGCACGACCGCCGGCGGCGCTGTCCTCGGCCGTGATCATCAGCGGGTCGAGACCGTGTCCGGTCATCGCCGCGACAAAAGCATCCCGGGTACGCAGCGCGGGGCCGTATCCGCTGGCCAGCGTCGCGGCCGAGTGGTTGACGTAGACGATCCGCCGGTGCCCCAGACCCACCAGGTGCGCGACGGCCTCCCGGACGGTCTGGTCGAAGTCGATGTCGACGTAGGAGAGCGCGCTGGTGTCGCCGGTCCGACCGATCAACACCAGCGGCACGCCGGCCTCCTGAAGCACGGTGACCCGCTCGTCGGCGAGCTGGACCTCCATCAGCACGACGCCGTCGAGCATCCGCTGGGTGGCCAGCCGCCGCAGGTCGTCGAGGTCGCCACCGCCGACCGGCGAGAGTACGAGGTGGTAGCCGGCCGCGCTGGCCGCCGAGGCGGCGCCGGTGACGAAGGCGGTTTCGGTGGCGCCGAGGCCACGCTCGTCCATCGGCATCAGCAGGCCGAGGATCCGGCTGCGCCGGCTGGCCAGACCACGGGCCATCGCGTTGGGCTGGTAGTCGAGTTCCGCCATCGCGGCGAGCACCCTGTCCCGGGTGGCCTGGGAGATCGGCCGGGCGCCGGTGAGCACGTACGAGACGGTGCTGACCGAGACCTGCGCGAGGCGGGCGACGTCGTGCATGGTGGCCACGCGTACCTCCTCAGCCGGGGGTTGGGATCGCTCCCACCTGCGCGTCGAAGCGGTTCGACGAAGCGGTTCGACAGGACGCTAGGCCACCTGTTACGGCGACGTCAATAGCGGATGTCGAAAAGACTTCAGCGGTCACGCGAGTCCCCGCGCCCGTCCCTCCACCGCGCCGCACGCCCCGCTGGTGGGTCCCGGAGGGCGCGCTCCTCAAGATCGCACTCGATCCTGGTTGTAGTCCCCTCAGCCCGCACCGAGGCCACTACAACAAGGATCGAGCACGATCTTGCAAGGGCAAGGGCAAGGGCAAGGGCAAGGGCAAGGGCAAGGGCAAGGGCGCGGCATCACCGCCGCGCAGTGTGCGGGGCCGGGTTGGTCAGAGATCGATGTCGAACCGGCTCAGCACCGAGGGCGCGATCAGGCCGACGGTGGCGAGCGCCGAGACGACGGTCAGTGCGATGCGCATCCCGACCACCTCGGCCTTGCTGCCGACCCGCAGGGCGATGCTGTTCGGTAGGCCGACCATCATCCACATCCGCCGCTTGATCGGGATCGGCCAGAGGATCGGCACGCCCGCCCTGGTGATCATGTCACCGAGGATGTGCACGAAGCAGCCCACGCCCAGGGCCGTGCCGATCAGCGGATAGCCGCGACCTCCCGGCAGGTTGGCGAAGGTGAACCAGGCGGCCCCGGCCGATGCGAGCGTGATGATCACCCATCCGGCGCGTTCGGCCCACTCGTCGAACAGTCCACGTAGCGCCAGGCCGAACATGAAGAACAGGATGGTGATGACGGCCCACTTGCCGTACGCGGCGCAGAGCGCGGTGGTGCCCCAGCCGACCAGCAGGGTGAACGGCAGCGTATGGGTCAGCGTCCGGTGCCCGTTGTTGCGGCGGGGGTCCCTGCTGAGCTTCGTGGCGTAGTAGACCCCGAGCGAGATCTTCTCCATCACCTCGGCGGCGAAGAGCGAGAAGACGCCGAAGGTGCGAGCCACTGTGGCACCACCCTGGTTCTTGGTCACCTTGCCGGACATGTCGAGGTCGGGAAAGAGCGCGCCGCCGGCACACACCGCGGTGCCCACCGCCAACGCGAGCGGCGACTGGTGATAGTCGGCGAACTGGTCCAGTGCCCAGGACCCCGCCAACCACGCCGCCGCGCCGGACAACGCGTGCTGTGGTCCCATCATGTCGGCTCACCCTCCCCAGGGATCTTGAGCGCCCAAAACTACGCCACTGTAGTCAGCGTCGGCGTCGCAGGGGCATCACCCGGAGGGTCCACATCGGACGACGTCAGAGAGCTGGGGTGAAGCTCTGCCGGATCATCGGCAAGTATGCCGCGTTGACCTGCCAGTCGAACTCTTTTGTCATCCACGAGACGGTGTAGGAGCGGTCGGCCGAGGTGTTGGCCAGTAACCGGAAACTGTGCAGCTGTTCACCTGCGGCGTTCCTCCAGCCGCACTCCCAGGCCGCCCCGCCCTCGAAGATGTCCATCGCGGAGATGTCCACCCGGACGTAGCCGTTCAGCAGCGCGTCGCCGGTGGTGAGTCGCGCCTCCTCGGCCTTCCAGTACGCCACCGGGTCGGCCCGCGCCGGCCCTGCCTCGACGCTGAGCACCCGGGCGCCGTCGTGCTCCCGGAAGCAGGTCACCGCCCCCTCGGTCCAGCGTGTCCAGCCCACCGGCACGGCAATCCGAAACCCGGCCGGGTCGTCGTGCCAGGTCCAGCCCACGCGCAGTTGGTACGGCGCGTCCGCCGGGCGTGACTTCGAGGCCACCGGAGTGGCCGTCGGCGGTGGCGTCGCGCAGGCGAACGCGGTCGGCCGGGGGGTCGGCGGGGCGGTCGGCGCGCCGCCTCCGGACCCCGACGGTGGTGTGCGCTCGGTGTTGTGGTCGACAAGTGCCAGCGTCACACCCGCGGCGACGAGCAGGGCGGTGGCCGCTCCGCCCAGGACGAGCAGACGCCGCCGCCCGGGGCGGGTGCCCGTCGTGCGGGTCGGTGTCGGCGCATCGTCGGGTGCGGAGTCCGGGTCGACCCGGTCGGGCAGGACGGCCCGGCCCGCGCTGCGTACCGCGGTCACCGCCGAGGACGGCGTTGGCCCGACCGGCCGGTCGTGGGCCGCCGCGGCGCTGCGGAGCAGCGGCTCCACCTCGGTGGCGGTCAACCGCCGCCAGGGGTCACGTTGCAGCAGGCCGTTGAGCGCGGGACGCAGCGGGCCGGCGCGGCGCATCGGGTCCGGTGGGTCGGTGGCCAGCGCGCTGAGGGTCGCCATCGCGCTGGACCGGGCGTACGGCGACTGCCCCTCGACCGTCGCGTAGAGCGTCGCGCCCAACGACCACAGGTCGGTACGCGGATCCGACACCCCTTCGCGGGCCCGCTCCGGCGCGACGAACTGCGGTGAGCCGAGCACCGTGCCCGGCCCGGTCATCGCGCCCTCGCCACCGTCGAAGGTGGCCAGCCCGAAGTCGGTGAGCACCACCCGCCCGTCGTCGGCGACCAGCACGTTGTGGGGTTTCACGTCGCGGTGCAGCACCCCGGCGGCGTGTGCGGCCCGCAGCGCGGCGAGCACCGCCAACCCGATCTGGGCGGTGCGTTGCGGGCTCAGGGGTCCCTCGTCGCTGATGATCTGCTGCACCGACCGGGACGGCACGTACTCCATCACGATCCAGGGGCTCTCCCGGTCGTGCACCACGTCGTAGATCCGGACCACATTGGGGTGATTGAGCCGGGCAGCGGTGCGGGCCTCGCGCAGCGTCCGCAGCCGCGACTCCTCGCGTTCGGCCTCGGCCAGCCAGGACGGCGGCACGACCTCCTTCACGGCGACGTCGCGGTGCAGCATCTCGTCGCGAGCAAGCCACACCCGACCCATCCCGCCGGTGCCGACCAGGTCGAGCAGCCGGTACCGACCCGCGATCAGCAACTGATGCACGGTCGCTCCCCCTTGGTCACCCCGGGTTACACGATAGCCACAGGTGCCGGCATTCTCATCCGCTGAGCGGCCTCGATCCACGCCGGACGGTGGTCCGGATCATGGCCGTACGGTGCAGGTCAGCGGGGTGGTCGGAAACTCTTTCGCACCACTGGCCAGTCGGTGTCGCCCGCCGCCCAGTCCTCGTCGGCGGTGATCCAGCCCAGCGTCCAGGGGGCGGCGCCGACGACGAGTTGTCGGGCGTGCAGCAGTGGGCCGTCAGGTGCCCGCCAGCGGCACTCCCACTCGGCGCCACCGTCGCGCGGGGCGAGAAGGATCTCGTCGTACTCCGGTAGTGCCCCGCCCCCGGCCGCCGCGTCCCGGGCCGCCCGCAGCGCGGCCAGCGGATCGGCGGCACCATCCGCGGCGACGCTGAACGTCCGGCCGGTCGCCGGGTCCTGGAAGCAGGCCACCTCACCGTCGCGGGAGTAGTGCCAGGTCGCCGGCACGAAGACCCGGAAGCCGGTGGTGTCGGCGTGCCAGACCCAGCCGGGCGGCGGGCGGAACCGTTCGCCGGGAGCCGGCGCGCGGGCCGTCACCGGCGCACCGCCGATGTCCGGGCGCACGCAGGCGAACGGTGGTGGGGCCACGTCGCGCCCGCCGGGTGGCGGTCGGTGCCGGTCGGGGCCGGGACCGTACGGGCCGTCCCGGCCGCCGCCGTTCGGCGGGGCGTACGGCGGTGGGTCGGAGGGCCGGGCGACGGTGTCGGTGGGCTGGTCAGCGGTGACGGCCAGCGCGGTGCCGACACCGGCGGCCACGGCCACCAGGAGTGACACGGCGACCAGCGCGACCCGCCGTGACGTGCGGCGCCCCTTCGATCCGCCGGGCACCGCAACCGCATCATCCGCGGCCCGGCCGGGCTGGGGTGGCGCGCTGGTCGACTCCTGATCGGCCGACCCGTCGGCCCCGGCGGTCGGGTCTCCCGTCGGCGACCCGAGCCGGCCCGCCGACCCCGGCCCCGCCGCCGACCCCGACCCCGGCCCTGAACCCAGCCCCGACCTTGACCCCGAGGCCGACACCGGCGGCGGATCGGGGTTGCCGGTCGTCGCCCGGACCAGCAACCGGCGGGCCGCCTGGTGGTCGAGGCGATCGCGCGGGTCGCGGCGCAACAACCCCGCGAGTACCGGCGCGAGCGCCCCGGCGTGCGGGGCCGGGTCCGGCGGTCCGGCGGCCAGCGCGCTCAGGGTCGCCATCGCGGTGCTGCGGGCGTACGGGGAGCGGCCCTCAACCGCGGCGTGCAGGGTCGCTCCGAGGGACCACAGGTCGGCGGCGACCGTGGACGCCCCCTCGGCGGCTCGCTCCGGGGCGACGTACTGCGGGGAGCCGAGGACCATGCCGGGGCGGGTCGTCACGCCGTCGCCGCCGTCGAAGGTGGCCAGCCCGAAGTCGGTGAGCATCACCCGTCCGTCGTGCGCCACCAGCACGTTCTGGGGCTTGATGTCGCGGTGCAGCACCCCGGCGGTGTGCGCGGCGTGCAGCGCGTCGAGGACGGCGAGGCCGATCCGGGCGGCGCGGGAGGGCTCCAGTGGCCCTTCGGCGTCGACCACGTCCTGGAGTGTGCGGGACGGGACGTACTCCATCACGATCCACGGGTTGTCGTCGACCGGGATGACGTCGTAGAGCCGGACCACAGCGGGGTGGTTGAGCCGGGCTGCGGCGCGCGCCTCCCGCAGGGTGCGCGAGCGCACCTCGGCCCGTTCGTGGTCGGCCAGCCACGTGGGCGGCACGATCTCCTTGACGGCGACCTCGCGGTGCAGCATCTCGTCGCGGGCCAGCCACACCCGGCCCATGCCCCCGCGACCCACCAGGTCGAGCAGCCGGTACCGACCGGCGATCAGCACCTGCGCACGCTCCTCCTCAGCCGCTGTCCGGGCTACACCCTAACCAGCGGATCGGAAGTCACCTATCGGTAGTCCGACTGGGCTCAGCAGGCGGCGTGGTCGACGCGCGCCAGCAGATTGCCCTCCGGGATGGCGATCCGGGCACGTCCGCCAGCCAGTCGGGCGGAGGCACGCCGGGCCTGGAGCGGATCGTGCTCGCGGCGGGCCGCGGCGTAGCTGGCGGCCGTGCGGGCGGCGATCGTGGCCCACCCGTACTGTTCGCCGACCATGGTGCGGGCCCGGCGCGCCACCCGCCGGGCGAAGACCTCGTCGTCGAGCAGTTGACCGACCGCGCCGGCGAGCGCATCGGGGTCGCTGTGCGGGAACGTCACCCCGGTCACGCCGGACTCCACGATCTCGGCGAGGCCGCCGGTACGGGCCACCGCCAGTGGCGCCCCGGCGGCTGCCGCCTCCAGCGCCACCATGCCGAACGGCTCGTAGAGGCTGGGCACCACTGTCGCGTCGGTGGCGCCGAGCATCGCCGGCAGTTGGGTGGAGTCGAGGAAACCGGTGAACCGGACGGTCGAGCCGAGCGCCAGCCGTCGAGCCTGGGCTTCCAGCTCGGGCCGGTACGGGCCGTCACCGGCGATCACCACGCGCAGACCCGGGTGCCGCTCGCGCAGCCGGGGCACCGCGTGCACCAGATGCTGGACGCCCTTCTCGTAGACCAGCCGTCCGGCGTACCCGATCAACGGGCCGTCCCCGGCGAACCGTGCCCGGGCCGACGCGACCGCGCGTGGGCGGGCCCGCCAGGCCCGGCCGTCGACCCCGTTGGGCACCACGTCGACCTGGGTGGCCGGGACGTCGAACAGGGCCTTCACCTGCTCACGCATGTACCCGGAGCAGACGATCACCCGGCCGGACTCGTTGCTGAGCCACTGCTCGACGCCGTGGATGGTGCGGTTCATCTCCTCCGGCAGCCAGCCCTGGTGCCGTCCGGCCTCGGTGGCGTGCATGGTGGTGACCAGGGGCAGGTCCAGGTGCTCGGCCAGGGAGACGGCGGTGTGGGCGACGAGCCAGTCGTGGGCGTGGATGACGTCGTACGAACCGGCCTGGGTGGCGCGTAGTGCGGTGCGGGTGAGGGTGTGGTTGAAGGCCATGGTCCAGGCCAGCAGGGAGCTGGTGGCCAGGGGGAAGGCGACCGGGTCCTCGGGGGCGCGCAGGATGCGGACGCCGTCGGCGTACTCCTCCATGGGTGCGCCGTCGGTGTGGCGGGTGACGACGGTGACCTCGTGGCCGGCGGCGGCAAGGGCGACGGAGAGGGCGTGCACGTGGCGGCCGAGGCCGCCGACGAGCACCGGCGGGTATTCCCAGGACAGCATCAGCACCCGGAGTTGCCGGGCGGCGTGAATGTCGATCACGTGGGCGTCGGGTGACATGCGGCCCCCTTTGAGTTGTCCCCGGGCGCGCGCCGACCGACACCGGAAGTGATGTCGCCGTCGCGTCTGGATCGGGGCCAATCCTGCCGGGATCGAGATAACCGGCGGCGACACCACCGTTGCGGTCGTGTAAAGCGCTACTGGCCCTTTCGGCGCACCCGCAGCAGCTCGGCCACCGACCACGCCTGGAATGGGCAGCCGGTCGCGGCGTGCGGCGCGAGGCCGTCGGCCGTCTCGCTTACCGAGCCTAATCCATATTCGGTCAGATGAGACTCAATCCCAACGAACGTGTCATCGACTGACATCTTGCCCCGGCGGGCGGCGTCGACGTACGGGCCGAGCAGCCACGGCCACACCGTGCCCTGGTGGTAGCCCCCGTCGCGCTCGGCGGGGCCACCCCGGTGCCGGCCCACGAACTCCGGCGAATCCGGGGCGAGGCTGCGCGGCCCGAGCGGGGTGAGTAGCCCGTCCGCGACGCGGCGCAACGTCGCCTCGTCCGGTTCCAACGGCGCGAACGGCAGCGACCAGGCCAGCAACTGGTTGGGACGCAGCGCGTCGTCGTCGTGCAGGGCGGCCCCACCCAGCGGGTACGCCGGCGCGGGCGCGTCCAGCACGTCGTGCAACCAGCCGGTCGGCGACGGGAAACGCTCCCGGAACGAGGCGGTCGCCTGCCCGTGCCGTCGCCACAGCTCGTCCGCGTCCTGCCCGGCCAGCTCGGTCAGCTCCGCGAGCCCAGCCAGCCCGTTGATCCACAACGCGTTGACCTCGACCGGCTTGCCGGTACGTGGGGTGACCGGCACCCCGTACACCCGGGCGTCCATCCAGGTCAGGGCGGTGCCGGCGGCGCCCTGTCTGAGCAGCCCGTCGGCCGGGTCGACGGCGATCCCGTACCGGGTGCCCGCCACGTGGGCGTCGATCACCCCGCGCAGCGCGGGCAGCAACTCGTCGCCGAGATCGGTGTCACCGGTGACCGTGACGTGCCGGCTCACCGCGTGCAGGAACCACAGCGTGCCATCGACGGTGTTGTACTCCACCCGACCGGTGTCGGCCGTGTTGGCCAGCATCCCCTCGGACAGCGTCGCCGCGTACGACCGCAGCAGCTCGCGCCCCTCAGCGGCCCGGCCCGTGCAGAGGAACAACCCCTCGTACGAGATCATCGTGTCCCGGGACCAGGCCCCGAACCACGGGTAGCCGGCGACCACGTCCGCTGCCGCGTCGTTGGTGCGCACCACGAACGCGTCGGCGGCCAGCACCAGGGTGGCCTCCACGTCGTCGGCCGGCTTCGCCGCCGCCACCACGTGTCGGTTGCGCCGCCGGGCCGTCGCCACGATGTCCTCCGCCGCCATGGGCTCCAGGTCGAGCGGATCGGCCCAGGCCCGCACCGACACCGTGTCGCCGGGGCTCGTCAACTCGCCGACGAAACGCCCCGCGTACCAGAGATCCTCGTCCGGGTGCAGACCCCGGTTGGCCTCCTCGCGGTGGTGCACGCCCAGCCACCATTGCCCCTCGGGCGTCCAGCCCGGCCCGGCCAGGCGGTACGCGCCCTCGACCACCGCGCCGCCGGCCACCGACTCGACCTGCGGGATCGGGCCGTCCGCCCGCCGCTCGCCGTGCGCGTCGCGCCAGGTGCAGGCGGCGGACAACTCCAGCCGGACGGGACCGCCGGCGACCAGCCGGTGCACCACCGCGACGCAGGAGCGGCCGGGCAGCATGGCCACCTCCCGCTCGATCACCACCGACCCGATCCGCCACCGCCACCGGGGCAGCCCGTCGACCAGGTCGAAGCGTTCCAACAGCTCGAAGCCACGCGGGTCCACGTCGCCGGATGACCACTCGTGCGCGCCGAGCCGGACCCGCGCCCCGGACGGCAGGGTGACCGCCGGATCGAGACTCACCAGTCCCGCCTGACGAGACGCCGGGGTTTCGCCGGGAACCACCAGCAGACCGTGGTAGCGGCGGGTCCGCAGCCCGGCGACGGTGCCCATCGCATAGCCGCCGAGACCGTCCGGAACCAGCCACTCCCGGCTGGCCGCGCTGGTCAGATCGCCGCAGACCTGCGGGCCGAAGTGAATGTCAATCAACTTTCCTCCACCGGCGGCAAGGTGTAACACGCCACGACGAGAATGGCCGCTGTGGTCAAGTACCGCGGCGACGTCAAAGATATGCACGTGATCACTGACCGATCGTCCTCCGACGCCTCGCCACCCGACGCCGAGCGGCTCCGGCTCGCCCAGGCGGACTCGGGGGAGCAGGACTGGCGCGCATGGGGTCCCTATCTGTCCGAACGGGCGTGGGGGACGGTACGGGAGGACTACAGCGAGCACGGAACGGCCTGGGACTACTTCCCACATGACCACGCGCGGTCCAGAGCTTACCGGTGGAACGAAGACGGGATGGCGGGCGTCTGCGACGAACGACAGACGTTCGCGTTCGCTCTCGCGCTGTGGAACGGCAAGGACCCGATCCTCAAGGAACGGATGTTCGGCCTCGGCGGCGACACCGGCAACCACGGCGAGGACGTCAAAGAATATTGGTGGTACGAGGACTCCACGCCCACCCACTCCTGGATGCGCTGGCGCTACCACTACCCGCAGGCCGCCTTCCCGTACGACGAACTCGTCGCGGTGAACGCGTTGCGCGGCCGCGACGACACCGAGTACGAGCTGGTCGACACCGGGATCTTCGACGACGACAGGTACTGGGCGGTGACCGTCGACTACGCCAAGGCGTCCCCGACCGACCTGTGCATGGTGATCACCGTGGCCAACCGGGGTGACCGCGCGGCGACCCTGCACGTGCTGCCCACCCTGTGGTTCCGCAACACGTGGGCCTGGGGCCTCCCCGGTGGTGACCGCATCCCGACCCTGACCGGGCAGGGCACCCGGCTCGTCGGCGAGCACCGCGTGCTCGGCCAACTACTGCTGGAGGGTGACGGCGGCCCGGTGCCGCTGCTCTGCGACAACGACACGAACGCCGAGCGGCTCTGGGGCCTGCCCGGCCGTTCGCCGTACCCGAAGGACGGCATCAACGACCACGTGGTCAACGGCGCGGCCACCGTCAACCCCGCGCGGGAGGGCACCAAGGGCGCGCTGCACTACGTACTCGACGTGCCGGCCGGTGGGCAGCGCCAGATCCGGCTGCGGCTGACCCGTACCGCGTCGCCGCCGGCCGCCGCGCCGCCGCCCCCGGCCGACCTCAGCGAGGGCTTCGAGGCCGTGGTGTGGGCGCGGCGGGCCGAGGCGAACCGGTTCTTCGCCGGGGTGATCCCACCGGCCGCCACCGCCGACGAGGCGCTGGTGGCCCGGCAGGCGATCGCCGGGCTGATGTGGGGCAAGCAGTTCTACCACTTCGACGTCAAACGCTGGCTCGAAGGCGACCCGGGCTCGACGCCGCCGGCCGGGCGTCGACACGGGCGCAACAGCGCCTGGTGGCACATGACCAGCTTCGACGTCATCTCCATGCCCGACCCCTGGGAATATCCCTGGTACGCGGCCTGGGACCTGGCCTTCCACTGCGTGAGCATCGCCCGGGTCGACCCGGGCTTCGCCAAGGAGCAGATCCTGCTCCTGCTCCGCGAGTGGTACCTGCACCCCAACGGGCAGATCCCGGCGTACGAGTGGGCGTTCGGTGACGTGAACCCGCCGGTGCACGCCTGGGCGGCGCTGAAGGTGTTCGAGATCGACGGAGGGCGGGACTACGAGTTCCTGGCCCGGGTGATGCACAAGCTGCTGCTCAACTTCACCTGGTGGGTCAACCGCAAGGACACCGGCGGCAACAACGTCTTCGAGGGCGGCTTCCTCGGGCTGGACAACGTCGGACCGTTCGACAGGTCGGCGGCGCTGCCGGTGGCGGGCGTGCTGGAGCAGTCCGACGGCACCGGCTGGATGGCCATGTACGCGCTCAACCTGCTGGACATGGCGGTCGTCCTCGCCGAGCACGACCGGACCTGGGTGGACACCGCCACCAAGTTCTTCGAACACTTCCTCTACATCGCCGCCGCCGCGTACGAGCAGGGGTTGTGGGACGACGAGGACGCGTTCTTCTACGACGTGCTGCGCCTCGCCGACGGCACGAAGGTGCCGCTGAAGGTCCGTTCCGTGGTCGGGCTGCTGCCGTTGGCCGCGACCACCCGGCTCACCGCGAAGACCCTGCACCACCTACCGGAGTTGGGCGCGCGGTTGCGCTGGTTCCTCACCAACCGCCCGGAGTACGCGCAGGTGATCGGCACCCGCCGCCTCGGCCCGGACGGCCGGCAGCAGCGGCTGCTGTCCATGGTCGGCCAGGAGCAGGTGGTCCGGCTGCTCGCCCGGATGCTCGACCCCGACGAGTTCCTCTCCGACTTCGGCCTGCGGACGCTGTCCCGCGCGCACCTGGACAAGCCGTTCTCGGTCACCCTCGGCGGGCTGGAGTTCTCCGTCGGCTACGAGCCGGCCGAGTCGACGAGCGGCCTGTTCGGCGGCAACTCGAACTGGCGCGGACCGATCTGGATGCCGACGAACTTCCTCCTGATCAGCGCCCTGCGGGACTACGCCGCGTTCTTCGGCGACGACCTCCAGGTGGAATATCCGACCCGCTCCGGGGTGAAACGCAGCCTCGACGAGATCGCCGACGATCTGTCCGCTCGGCTGATCTCACTCTTCACCCAGGACGACTGGGGCCGGCGGCCCATCTACGGCGCGTGTCAGCTCTTCCAGACCCACCCCGACTGGCGAGACCTGGTGGCCTTCCCCGAGTACTTCCACGGCGACAACGGTGCCGGCCTGGGCGCCTGGCACCAGACCGGCTGGACGGCCCTGGTGGCCGATCTGATCCTCACGCTGCGCCGCTGACGTCCTCCCCGCGGGGGCGCCTCCGGCATGATCGCGCTCGATCCATGTCGTAGTGGTATCCCTGGCACTGGGAGGCCACTCGATCCTGGATCGAGCACGATCATGCGGCCGGCAGGGCCCTCAGCCGGTGACGAGGCCGAACTTGATCAGGCTGTCGGCGGTGTCGGTGATGGTCGTCTCCACCGGGCGAGGCCGCCAGCCGAGGACGTTGCGGGCCTTGTCGTTGCTGATCACCGGAATCTGTCCGCGCAGGGCGGCAGCGTCGCGTAGGGCGGGCTCGGTCTTCGCGGCCTCCCGGACCTCCTCGTCGGTCAACTCCCGGGCCGGCACGCGGTCGGCCAGGCTGGGCAGGTGCCGAGCCAACATCTTCGCCATGTCGAAGAAGCTGATCGACGGGCCGCCGACACCGATGAACCGCCCGCCGGCGGCGGCCGGGTGCAGCATCGCGCGTAGGTGCAGGTCGACCACGTCCCGGACGTCGACCACCCCGAAGTACATCCGGGGTACGACCGGCATCGCCCCCTGGAGGAACGCCTGCACCAGCCCGGTCGACGCGGACACCCGCGGCCCCAGCAGCGGCCCGAAGATGCCGGTCGGATTGACGACGCTCAGCTCGACTCCACCGTTTTCCCGGACGTAGTCCCAGGCCGCACGCTCGGCGAGCGTCTTCGAGCGGTGGTACGCCGGGATGTCGTCGTCGACGTTCGTCCAGTCCGCCTCGCTGTACCGCCCGTCGGGCTTGACCGTGTAACCCACCGCCGCGTACGACGAGGTCAGCACCACCCTGCGCACCCCGGAATCGCGGGCGGCCCGTAGGACGCGCAGCGCCCCGTCGCGGGCCGGCCGGATCACCTCGTCGTCGTTCTTGGGCGGGGTGAACGGGAACGGTGATGCGTGGTGCAGCACGTACCGCGCCCCGTCGACGGCCTCGGCCCAGCCCTCGTCGGCGGACAGGGCCGCGGTCCGGAACTCGACCCGGCCGTCCGGGTTCGTGCCGGCCTGCCGAATCCGGTCGAGCACGTCGTTGCCCTGGCCCGGCTCGCGCACGGAGACCCGCACCCGGTAACCCTCGTCCAGCAGTCGCGCGACGGAGTACCCGCCGACGTGCCCGGTGGCGCCGGTCACGAGGACGAGGCTGTCGTCGGTCGCCCCCAGGGGGATGTCGTTCTGCATGATCTTTCCCATCGTTGCTCAGAAATCCTGAAGAGCGCGCTCGACCTGCTCGACCGCGCGGGCCTCGGCAGCGGCGTCGCCTCGGTACCGGGCGGCCCACATGTCTGCCTTGCCGCACATGTACGCCTGGCGTACCCGTAGGCGCTCGATCTCCCCGGACAGCCGGTCGGCGTGCCGGGCGAAGAGGGCGTGCTGCTCGGCGGCGGCTGCCCGGTCGCCCTCGTCGAGCAGCGTCAGGTATCGGCGCATCTCCGCGACGCTCATCCCGGACGATCGCAGGCAGGCCAGGGCGTCGATCCGCTCGGCCAGCGCGGCGTCGTACCTGCGGTGGCCGCTGCTGTCGTCGCGCGCCACCACGCCGAGCAGGCCGACCTTCTCGTAGTACCGCAGCGTGGGCTCGCTGAAGCCCGACCGCTGGGCCATCTCCTGGATGGTCAGGGGCGCCTGTTCCTGACCCGGCTTCTTCGCTGCCATGACCGAAGCGTCCCCAACCTCAAGCGCTTCAAGTCAAGTGATGTGACGCGGGGCACGGGGTAGAACGGATCGCTGTTACGGACGCGACAGAATGTCCCTAACGAGCCGAACTGCCGCACTCGGCGTCCGGGACCGAGCGGTCGGGGGGGCTAACCGCCCGCCGCGTTGTGCTTCGCGACCAGGCTCGGCAGTTCGTCCAGCGAGTCGATGCGGAACAGGCACTGCGCGGCCACGTCGGGCAGGTCGAGGATGTGACCCCACGGGCCGCGCCGGATCAGGCACGTCGGCATCCCGACCTCCTGGGCCGGGCGTACGTCGTTGTCGGGCCGGTCACCGACGTACAGGATCGACGACGCGTCGCCGCCACCCGCCTCGACGACCCGCTCGAAGAAGGCCGGTGACGGCTTCGCCACGCCCCACCCGTGCGAGGTGCCGATCACGTCCACGGGGAGGTCGAGGGCGTGCAGGGTCGCCTCGGCGTGCGCCGGTTGGTTGCCGGCCAGGCCCACGAGCAGGCCCTGTTCCTTCAGGGAGGTCAGGCAGGCCCGCGCGTCGGGGTAGAGATCCTCCTCGCCGAACGACTCCGCCCTGCCCGCGGCGGCCCGGCGCTTCAGCTCGGTGTCGAGGTCGAAGTCGGGCCGGAAGGCCCGGAACGTCTCCTGGTAGTCCAGGCCCCTGGCGATCACCGAACCCAGAACCGCCGAGAGCGTGTGCCGTGGCACGCCGAACCAGTCGGCCCAGGTCGCGAACTCACGGGACTCGTCGAGAATCGTCCCACCGACATCGAAGAAAACCGCGTTGATCACTGTGCCCCCCGGTCACGGTCGTGCTGTCGGTGGAGCATAGACGCGGACGTCGCTTGTGGACACGGGCGACGGCGTACCGTGTGCGGGTGCATGTCCTTGACGATCCGACGGTGTCCGCCCGGGTGGCTCGTTTCCTTGGCACGCACGGGGAGCGCTGGCCGCGCACGTCGGCCGAGCGGATCCGGCGGTCGGCGAGTGCGGACGGACCCGACGGGCCGCTGGCCGTGGTGCCCGACGAGCTGGTCGCGGTCGCCGTCGCGTTCGAGGAGCGCTACGGCGGGCTCGCCTACCGGCTCAAGACAGACGGCAACCACATGGAGTACGGACTGGAGGGCCCGGCGTACTTTCGCTGGACCTCCGACCTCGGGTGGATGTTCCCGGCAGCCCTCGACGGGGCCTGGACGTGGGGCGTCGATGTCCTGCTCGACGGGCGCACCGCCATGGCCCCGGGCGACTGGCCGTACCGGCTGATCGACCGCACCGTCGAGCAGCGGCTCGAGAAACACGCGCTCCTGGCGGAGGTGCAGCGCTGGCCGCACGTCACGCTCACCTACGAGACCGCGACCCTGGTGTCGCCGACGGTCACCCTGAGCGGTGTCCCGGAGGTGCGCGAAGCCACCGGCCCGGCCGATCGTTGGTGGTACGACGGCGCGGTGGCGGCGTGCCTCTCGCTTCGTGGCTGGCCCGCCGGGAGGGACCGCTGGGTGTTGCGGTGCTTCTCACGAACGAGACCCGGGTTGTCCGGCGTGCTCGACCAGCTCAGTGAGATCGGCGAGCGCGACGAATGGTGCGGGATCTGCGGCCGCGCCCTGGGGCCGTCGATGCCGTCCTACGTCCCGCAGGGCGGCGAACCGGGCCTCTGTCTACCCTCGCCCTCGAATCGCCGGTAGCCCACTGACGCGTGTGCTGCCCAGGCTCCCGGCGCTCCGTCGACGGCGGCTAACGTGTCGATCCTTCACTATCCTGATCGTCCATGGGGGCGGATCCGGTGGGTGAGGTGCTCGTGCTCGGGCAGTCGCGGGTCTGGCCCGCCGTCGCGGTGCCGGTCGCGATCGTGGTCGGCCTGATCGTCACCGCGGTGCTGCTCGACTGGGTGAGCTGGTTCGGGTTGGTGCTCGGTGCCGCGTCGATAGTCCTCGCGTTCGTCCGCTGGCGGAACGCGGTGTTGGCTGACGACACCGGGCTGCTGGTACGCGACCGTGGCGGCTTGCGGCGCTCGTACGCGTGGTCGGAGATCGAGCGGATGGGTTGGCAGGGGAATTCCCTCGTGGTCTATCCCCGCGGCGGCCCCTACGACGTACCAGGACCCAACGCGTCGGTCACCGTGGCACGCATCTCGCAACCGAGACACGCGCACCTTGCCGACCCGATGCCGGCGCTGCTCCAGACACACGGCATCAAGGCGCTGAGCGAGCCCTGACCCGCGCACGATCGACGTGGCCCGGTCGACCACGGTCAGTCGCAGCGTCCGAGCGGCGGTGGGTGCGAAGCCCACGGCCCGGTAGATGGACTCCCCGTCCTCGCTGGCCCTCAACTGCCGCCCGCTACCGCATCCACCCCCACGGAGGTGACCGACAGTCACCGCCGGCCGCCGACACCTCCGCGCCGCACGCTAGTAGGGCGGGGTGGGCTTTTCCGGCCCACGCCGACGTGAGCGTCGGGAGTCCGCGACAGCCACCGCGAGCAGCACCACGGCGGCGGCGGCACCGGCGGTGAGCGAATCGAGGCGCATCGTCGCCGGCACCAGGAGGCCGAGGGCCAGTAGGCCCGCCAGCCGGGAGCGGGAGACCCGGGCGAAGACCTGGTATTCGAGGGCCGATCGTCCGGCGAGGAAGACGACGGGGCCGCCGAGGATGGCGATGAGCCACGCCGCTGGCAGGTGCCCGAGCGGCTCGGTGATGAGCAGTTCGAAACCGACGCCGGTGAGGACGATCCCGGCGATCATGACCAGGTGGGCGAACGCCATCTCGGTCGCGAGCCGATCGGCGTGGCGCGAGCGGCTGACGGCGGTGTCCAGCACCTTCCCCGCGAGGTGGAAGTAGATCCGCCAGAGCAGGACCGTGGTCGCCAGTGCCAGGACGAAGCCGGCCGTCTGGTCGGCCCGGAAGTCGCTGCCGCTGAACGCCAACCCGATGACGAAGATCGCCTCACCGATGGCGATGAGGAGGAACTGTTGGTACCGCTCGGCCAGGTGCCCGGCCGCGATTGCCCGGCCGCCGATGCGTTGCGCGCCGATGCGGGGGGTCGGCCACCCGAGGTAGAGCCCGGTGTAGTCGATCAGCGCGGCGATGATCCAGAGTGGTCCTCTGATCGCGCCGTCGTCGGCCAGACCACCGATGACCCAGAGCGGTGCGCTCAGACCGAACCAGACCAGGACCCGGAGGGTTTGCCGGGGATCGGGCCGGCCGTGCCCCGCGACGTGGAAGTAGACCACCCGGCCGATCTGCAGGCTCACGTAGGTGATGGCGAACAGGGGTGCCCGCGCGCCGAATCCGTCGGGTACCGCGACCGCCATTGTCATCGCGCCGACCGCCGTCATCACGATGACGATCTGGACGATCGGTGCCTCCGGATCCAGCCAACTTGTCGACCAGACGGTCAACGACCAGACCGCCCAGAGCGCCAGGAACAGCAGGAGGGCCTGACCGAGGCCCGCGACCACGCCGCGGCCACCGTCGGTGAAGTCACTGATCACCCGTGCCGAGATCCGGGTGAGGGCGAAGACGAAGACCAGGTCGAGGAAGAGTTCCAGAAACGTGGCTCGTTGCCGACTGTCGGCGTCGCGCACCAGCCCTTCGTGCCGCTGCTCGCTCATCCGTCCGCCACGGGCCGGTGCCGTCGAACGACCACGTGCCCTCCCGTCGTGGTGATCCCCTCACCTAACGACGGACGGTCGGCGGTGGCACGCGGGGACGCAGGAACGGACTCGTTCGCCTTACGGCTGTAAGGTCATGAGGTGACCACACCGAGAGCGCGGGCTCGCAACAAGCGCGGCGAAGGTGCCCAGTTGCGCGAGGAGATCGTCAGTGCCGCCGGCACGCTGCTGGACGGTGGCGACCCGCAGAGCGTGACGCTGCGGGCGGTGGCGCGGGAGGCCGGCATCTCGGCACCGTCGATCTACGCGCACTTTCCGGACCTGGACTCGATTCTGCTGGTGGTCGCCCAGCGCGCGTTCGCCGCCCTGGAGCAGGAGTTGGCCGGGCCGGACGACCCGGATCCGGCCGAGCGGCTGCGGGCGATCAGTGCGGCCTACCTGACCTTCGCCGAGCGTCAGCCCCACCGGTACCGGTTGATGTTCGGGTCGGTCTGGGATGCCAGCCAGGCCCGCGATCGGACGCCGGCGCTGGCGGACGATCTCGCCGTGCTCGGCATGGGAGCCTTCGAGGTCATCCATCGCACCGTCGCCGAGTGTGCCGCGAAGGGGCTCTCGACCAGCGCGGATCCCTTCGCCGACGCGACGGCGCTCTGGGTCGGGCTGCACGGGTTGGCCCAGCTCCGGGTGGCGACGCCACTCTTTCCCTGGCCACCCCACCTGCGGGAGGCCCTCATCGGCCGGCTGGCACTGCTGGTCTGACCGGCCCAGACAGTCGCCAATCCGTCACCGGGCGACTGCGGTCGGTGGCCGCCCGTACGCTCAACGGCGTGCCCGGACCTGCCGAGAAGGCCACCGAACAGGACCGGCGTGACCTCATCGTCACGGTCGCGCGCGAGCTGGCCGAGGCGGAGGGCTGGGCGGGGGTGAGCACCCGACGGCTCGCCGAGCGGACCGAGATCGACGTCGGTGACCTCTACCGGCATTTCGCGGATCTGGACGCACTCCTCGCTGCCGTGGCCGTCTGCGCCTTCGCCGACCTGGCCGCCGATCTGGCCGAGGCGCACGCGGAGGCGACCAGCAGCGCCGAGGGGGCCTGGCCGGCGGTCGCCAGCGCGTACCTCGACTTCGCGTACACGAATCCGGAGGTCTATGACGCGATGCTCGCGCTGACCCCCGACCTGGCCCTCGGCGTCGATGGCGTCCCGGACGCGCCGCGCGCGGTGTTCGCCGAACTGCGCGCGGCCCTGACCCCGTTGGCCGAGGGGCGCGACCCGGACACCCTCGCCGAGGTGGGGTGGAGCCTGCTGCACGGCGTGGTGATGCTCACCCGGGGCGGACGGCTCCGACCCGAGGGGCAGGAGGAACGCGAGGTGTTGATCGCCCAGCGGTTGCTCCGGTGGCCGTGACAGGCGGCGTGGTCAGTTGAGGGGCTCGCGGTCGAACGGCCCCTTGTCGACGAACCGGAACGTGCTGTCCAGCGGCGCGTCGCTCAACTCCTTGAGGATCAGGCCGTTGCCGACGGCGTGCAGAAGGAACCGGGTCTCACTGCCGATCGCGTACGTGTCGGGGCCCATGGCGGTGATGCTGAACCGCTGGATCGGGTTGTCCACGTCGCAGACGGCGGCCTCGACGGTCAGCTCGGGCTCGATGTCCAGACCGTTCACCTGCCAGCAGGACGGATCGTCGTTGGCGGGGTGATCGTCCTTCGTGCCGAAAGCCTTGATCACGTACTGGTCGCCGCCGATCGGCGTCGGAACGAACAGGACGCGTCCGCCGGTGTCGCCGCCCTCCTCGAGACGACCGCTGAGTTCCAGTGCGTTCCCTGGTCCCTGCACCCGCGCAATCGTGACCTCGCGCTTGCCGGACAGCAGGGGGTCGGCCGCGAGTCCCGGTGACGGCGTTCCCGCCGGGGCCGCCACTTCGCCCGACGGCGTCGGCGTGCCCGCCTTGGGCGTCGGCGCCTTGTCGGCGTCGCTCCCGCACGCCACAAGCGCGCCGGTGCACGCCAGCAGTGCCGCGCCGGCAACCCACTTCATCGTGATCACGTCGTACTCCTCATGAGCTGTCCCGACCTCTCGGCCGCCGGGAATTCTCCCACCCCCCAGACGAACGCCAGGCCGAGACGGTTCACGGAAAAGTCCGAAAATCAGAGCGGATCTCCCGCCTATCCTGTCCCTTCGACGGGGGCGGCGAAGACATGGGGAGGGGACGGGATGACGGACGGGGCGGCGGCACGGCGGCAGGCGCAGGTGCTGATCTTCGATGCGGACGACACGTTGTGGGAGAACAACGTCGTCTTCGAGCAGGTGATCGACGACTTTCTCGAGTGGCTCGACCATCCCACGATGGACCGCACCGAGATCCGGACGATCCTCGACGACATCGAGCGGGCCAACACGGTGGCGCACGGGTACGGCAGCAAGGTCTTCCTGCGCAGCCTGGCGGAGTGCCTGGAGCGGCTGCGCGAACGGCCGGCCACCGACTCCGAGCGCCAGGAGATCGAGCGCCTGGCGGTCGCCCTCGTCGAGCACCAGGTGGAGCTGATGCCCGGGGTGGCCGACGCGCTCGACGAGCTGGCCGGCCGACACGAGCTTCTGCTGCTCACCAAGGGCGACCAGGCGGATCAGCAGCGCAAGCTGGACGCCTGCGGGCTGCTGCACCACTTCGGGGCCGCGCACATCGTGGCGGAGAAGGACGTCGAGACGTACCGGTGGTTGGTTCGGCAACACCGCTTCGACCCGGCCCGCGCCTGGATGATCGGCAACTCCCTGAAGTCGGACATCCTGCCGGCCCGCGCGGCCGGACTGAACGCGGTCTTCATCCCGAACGAGAACACGTGGGTGCTGGAGCACGACGAACTGGACCCCACCGACTCGGGGGTGCTGCGGCTCGCCGCGTTCCCCGATCTGCTGCGGCACTTCTGAGCGCGCCGAAAGCGAACAGCGTCCGCGATCATGGTCGCGTTACGCCACATTGTCTGATTTTCACCCTGAGATCAGTCACGCCGTCGGTCGTCCGACGCGGCTTGTCCGCCCCGTCCGGGCCGGCCTAACCTGGCCCGGCGCTCACGGTCTTCGGGGTGTCGGCCGGGAGCGCGTCGGCGTTCGGCGGCTGGCACCGTGGAGCTGAGTGCCGGAGCTGTCCGCTCCCATCCGGACGGCCGAGCGTCAGGGCCGGGTAGTTGCGGACCCGGCCCTGACCCGACCACGGATCGATCGATCGCACCGGCGAACGGGGCAGACCGTACGCCGGTTGGACTGTCAGGATGACGGGATGAACCGCAGAGCCCTCCTGTTCGGCGCTGCCGCGGGTCTGGCGGCACCGGCGCTGCTGGCCCCGACGGCACCCGCGCTCGGCGCGACCCGTCCGGCACCGCCCTGGGGCACCACACCGCGGCCCCGCCGCCCCGGATCGAGCACCCCCCGCCGCAACCTGGCCGCCCGGTTGACCACCCTGCCGACGCAGACCCGGCAGGTGCTCGTCGTCGGCGCCGCCAGCTACACGACCACCTACGCCACGCTTGAGGCGTACGTGCGGATCAGGGGCCGCTGGCAGCCGGCCTCGTCGGCGTTGCCCGCCCGCCTCGGCTCCAAGGGATTCAGCGACAACCACGTGGAGGGCGTGCCGACCACCCCCACCGGTGTCTACTCCATCGGCCCCACCATGTACGGCATCGCCGCCAACCCGGGAGTGCGATACCCCTACCACCGGTTGGTCAGCGGCGACTGGTGGAACGAGAATCCGTCGTCTTCGCGCTACAACACCTTCCAGCAGAGCGCGACCAACCCGGGTGGGGCCAGCGAGGCGCTGTGGCAGGAGACCCCCTCGTACACGCACTTCGCGGTGATCACCTACAACATGCCACCGAACGTGGCGACCCCGATCCCCAACGCGGGCAGCGGCATCTTCCTGCACCAGTTCAGGGTCAGCGGCGGCAACGCCACGGCCGGCTGTGTCTCGCTCGCCCACGACCACCTGGTCCGCGTACTCAACTGGCTGGACCCGGCGCTCTCACCGCGCATCGTGCTCAGCCCGTACGCCCAGCTCGACAGGTACTGAGAAACACTGCCGCTCAGGAGGCCCCGCCCCGGACGATCGACACCGCCACCCGGCAGAACTCGTCCATGTCCGGGTTGAACCCGGCCGCGATGTCGGGATGCAACCCGGAGCGGGTCTCCTCCAACAGTCGCTGGCAGACCTGCTCGACCGGCTCGCCACCGTAGTGCGAGCGGACCCGGTCGGTGGCAGCCTGAAGCGCCGAGGTCAGTTGCTCCTCCAGCGGGCCGCGCAGCTTCTGCTGCACAGGGTCGAGCCCGCGTGGGTCGAGCGTGACATGTGGCTCCGACATCGGTGCTCCCTTCGTCGGCGTCCGCGATACCCCACCGCGGTCGTCCGTCAAACCCCGTCCGGCACGGCGGCGACCCGCACCTCGTACGAGAATTCCTCGGCCGGCTTCTCCTGGTACGACAATCGGCGAATCTGTCGGTCGTCGTGGTAGAGCGCGACGTCCACAAGCACACCGAGGTGGGTGAGGCCGATGGATGACACCCGCTTCTTGTCCTGCAACACGGCGCAGACGCCGCCGAGCAGGGTGCTGGCGTCGCCTGTGCGGTGGCCGGGCGGACACCGCAGGACCAGCTCCACCTCGATGGGTCCGGCCAACGGCGTCCAGCCGGTGCGCTGAGCCGCCGCGAGGGCGGCCTGGAGCAGGGTGCGGACCCTCGTCGCCTGCCGGTGCCCGGCCGCGAAGATGGACAACGCTTCGGTCTTGACCGGTGGCAGGCCGCTCACCTCGAACGTCAGGGCGAGAGCGCGGGTGTCCTGCACGACGGCACCTCCTCGTTGGGACGATCCTGCCGAACCGGGGGAGCGGCGGTGGGACGTTCCCGCGATTACCAACCGATCGGGCAGGCAGGGGGCGGCCGGAGGCGTGTCGACGGCGGCGGCGAACGCGCCGGCGGCGGCGCTAGGAAAACGCTAGCCGACGCCGCCCGCCCCCGGTAGTCGGCCAGTCACCCGATGGGGCGGGGCGGAAAGGCGCAGAACTCGTTGCCCTCCGGGTCGGCCAGCACCCACCACCAGTGCGTCGCGTCGAGCGGCTCCCGCACAAGCGTCGCGCCGGCCGCGATCAGCGCCATCGGCTCCGGGTCGACCAGGTCGACGTCCCAGTGCAGCCGGTTCTTGACCGTCTTGGGCTCGGGCACCCCGGCGAAGACCCAGTGGTCCCAGGGGAACCCGGCCACGCCGGCGATGCCCGCGTGGGTCGACTCGTCCTCGACGGTGCCGCCGACCACACCGGCCCACCAGGTCGCCTGCGCGAGCGGGTCGGTCGAGTCGACGACCAGCTCGAACGGTCCCGGCCGGGCGCCCTCGCGAGCCGGGAAGGCGCAGAACTCGTTGCCCTCCGGGTCGACGAGGACCCACCAGGTGGCCTCGCCGGCCGGCTCGCGGACCAGCCGTGCGCCGGCCGCGAGCAGCGCCGCCGGGTCGGCGTCGGCCAACCGCAGATCCAGGTGTACGCGGGTCTTGCCCACCCGCGGTTCGGGAACCTTGTTCACCCAGATCGACTCGGCGTTCGAGCGCGCGGAGCGGGGGTCCACTCGGGTGTCGTCGTCGCCGGCATCGGCCACGTCACCGTCGAGCATCCGTGCCCAGAAGGCACCGAGTGCGAGCGGGTCCGCAGCGTCGAGACAGAGATCCTTGAAGCGTGCGATCACGGTGCCAGCATGCCTGATTCGGGGCGGATGTGTCCGCCGCGTTGCCGCCGGCCCGGGTAGATCTTGGACAGTTTCCGTTCTGCGCGGACGGTAACTGTCCAAGATCTCCAGGAGGTCTGGTTCAGTGTTGCTTGGCGTACGCGACGAAGGTCTTCCAGGCCGTCGGGTCGACGTGCAGGGTGCCGCCGTCGCGGTCCTTGGTGTCGCGCACCAGCACCACGCTCGGCAGGTTGTCGGCGACCTCCACGCAGGAACCGCCGTTGCCGCCGGACCTGGTCGACTTGCGCCACTGTGGGGTCAGCATGTCCATGACTTCGCCACTTCCTTGATCAGCTCGGTTGACTGCCGGCGGGGGAGCGCCTCGTTTCGCACGATCTCCCACGTCTTTGCCAGCTTAGCGACGTCGGTCGGCGCATCGACGAACTGCGCGGTGAGCTGGTTGTCGGCGTGAGCGACCCGCTCACCGTCGGGCATCTCGGCGATGATGAACTGCCCGGCCAACCCCAGATACATCCCCGCGTCCACCGGCACGACGTGCACCTGGATGTGCTCCGCTGTCGCCAACTGCACCAGGTGCTCGCACTGCTCGACCATGAGCCCTGGCTGGTCGAGCACCGGCCGGCGCAGCACCGCCTCGTCCAGGACGGCGATGAGCTGCGGCGGGCGCGGGCGTTGCAGGATCGCCTGCCGCTCCAGTCGGGAGGCGACGATCCGGTCCACGTCCTCGGCGTCGAACCGACCACCAGCCAGTGTGGCCCGCGCGTACCGCTCGGTCTGGAGCAGACCCGGCACGTACGCCAACTCGAACCAGCGCAGCGTGGTCGCCTCCCGCTCGAACTCGATCCACTCGCGCAGCCAGGCCGGCTCGGCGTCGAGCCGGGCCAGCCTCTCCAACATCCGCTGGAAGCGTCCAGCGGTCGGGTGATGGGTGTCGATGGCCCGCATGTACTCCTTGGTGGGCGCCCGTCCGCCGGTCTCCACCGAGCTGACGTGTGAGCCCGAATAGCCGATGCCCCGGCCGAAGTCGTCCTGACTGAGCCCGAGCCCCGTACGGAACAGGCGCAGCTCCTCCAACACGTAGTCGGTGACGTTGCCCATCGAATCCCCAATCCCTGCCCAACCTGCACCGGCGTGTCCTTCGCAGCTGCTCGACCAGGCCGCTGAGCTGCACGGATGGCGCGAGCACGTATCGACCGTAGTCGGGTCCTCGCAAACTGTCACCAGTGGCGGGCTCGCTGGTGGCCGGAATGGCGGCGGCGGGCCCTGCCCCGGGGTCGCTCCCGTCTCCCCCCTTGCGGGAGCGGCCCCCTTCCCCGCCCCGAGGAGGTCACTGTGCTGAGCCCGACAGAGCACCACGACGAAACGCGGTGGCGGTGATGGTGGTCCGGCCGCCCGTCCCGCACGTCGCCATGCGTCCCCTGTGGCGGTGCCGCAACTGTGGCCGGAACTGGCCCTGCCAGCCGGCCAAGCTCGCCCTGCTGTCGGAGTACCGGACCAACAGGGTCGCGCTGCTCATCTACCTCGGCACCCTCATGAACGAGGCGACGGGCCAGCTCACCCAACTCCACCCGGACCACCCGCCGGCTCGGATGACCGAGCGCTTCCTCTCCTGGGCGAGAGCCCGGGGCTGACCGCTTAATACCGCGAGGCGGCCTCCCCGAGTGGGCGAGTGTTTGGGCGGGTGTGCTCGTACCGTCAGGCGGGTTTGACCGTGGTGGCGTCCGGGCGCGAGGTGTCGGAGGCGGGCCGGCGCCCGCGCAGCGACAGGCGACGGGCCACCATCGTGGCACCCGCGATCGCGGCCAGGACCATGGCGATCTCCGTGATCACCACTGTCGGTGCGGTGCTGTAGTCGGTGGCCCAGGCGAAGCCGACGGTGATCGGCGTGACGACGATGCCGGCCGCCGGCACGAGGACACTCATCAGCCGAGCCGTCCGCCGGATCTCGGGGAGGTGGCGGAGCCGGATCCGCACCGCGATGACCGCTCCCGCGGCGACCACCGCGGCCGGTACGCCGTAGGCGACGGCGACGGCGAGCTGGATCGGTACGTCGATCGAGCGGCGGATGTCGAGCAGGTGGACGAACACCGGATAGACAGCCATCAGGATGGCGTAGCCGACCACGGCACCGAGCACCGCGCCGACCAGTGCGGTGTTGACCACCCGGCCGTAGTCTTCGCGCACCCGTCGGACGCCGGCCTCGTCGGCGAGCCGCCGTGCGAAGCCGGCCACGTCTCCGCCGAGCAACTGCGCGGGGTCGCCCCCGTCGGAGGCCGCGGCCCGCAGGTCGAGGCGCAGGTCAGCGGCGAGTGTCGCCCGATCGGCGGTGCCGACCCCGTACCCGCGCCACGCCTGGTCGGCTTCGCCCAGAAGGCGGTCGATGGTGTCCATGGGTCAACTCCTCGTGGGGTGCTGGTCGAGCGGGCTGAGAACGGCGTCGACGGTGTCGGTGAAGCGGTCCCACTGTTTCTGCCAGGCGTCCAGGTGGGTCCGACCGGACCCGGTCAGCGCGTAGACCTTTCGGGGCGGGCCGCTTGGGCTGAACTGCTGCTCGTCGGCGACGAGGCCGAGTCGGCGCATCCGCGTCAGCAGCGGATAGATGGTGCCGTAGCTGATGGCACCGAAGCCGGCCGTCTCCATCCGCCGCACCAGCTCGTAGCCGTGCGCCGGCTCGCGTGCCAGCAGCGCCAGCAGGCACATGTCCAGCGCGCCTCGCAGGAGTTGGGTCTGCCGGTCGTTGTCGTCAGCGGACTGGCTCTCCGGCGCTACCATGCGACACATACTACCTTGCTAGTTGGTCTCGCGATATACCGAAACGAACTTCCGCTGTGACGGCCAGGTTTCACGACTTCGCGGGTGGGGCAGAGTAGCCGCACAGAGCATCCGGGCCGGGCGTTTTCGCAGCTCGTCAGACCTGGACACGACTCGCCGTGCGCCGGGGCACGGATGCCCTCCCCGGTCTTTCGCCGAGGAGAGGGGGAGGGCGATGACGGACCCCGAAACGGCTCGACACCGACGCCGGCCGATTGTGCGGCTGGGCGCGGCGGCGGCCGCGTTGGCGCTTGTCGCACCGCTCGCCGCGTGCGGCGCGGACGACGATGGCGGCCCACCGACGATCAACCTGTACTACCCGCCCGAGCAGAACCTGCAAAAGGTCGTCGACGACTGCAACGCGCAGGCGCAGGGACGGTACGAGATCGCCTACCAGGTGCTGCCCCGGCAGGCCGACGACCAGCGGGTGCAGATGGTGCGCCGGCTGGCCGCCCAGGACAGCGGAATGGACCTGCTCGGGCTGGACGTGACCTGGACCCAGGAATTCGCCAGCGCCGACTGGATCCGCGAGTGGACCGGCCAGGACAAGGCCGAGGTCGAGCAGGGCACCCTCGCCGGGCCGCTGTCCACCGCCCGCTACGAGGACAAGCTGTACGCGGCGCCGAAGAACACGAACGTCCAGTTGCTCTGGTACCGCAAGGACCTGGTGCCGCAGCCGCCGACCACCTGGGACCAGATGATCAGCGCGGCCCAGCAGCTCAAGGACCAGGGAAAGCCGTACCAGGTGCTCACCATGGGCGCCCAGTACGAGGGCCTGGTCGTCCTCTACAACACCCTGGCCGAGAGCGCCGGAGGCAAGATCCTCAACGACGACGGCACCCAGGCCGTGATGGACGACGGCACGGTCCGGGCGCTGGAGCAGCTCAAGAAGTTCGCCACGTCGGGCGTGACCTCGCCGTCGTTCAGCAACGCCACCGAGGACCCGGTCCGGCTGGAGTTCCAGTCCGGCTCGGGCGCGTTCCAGGTGAACTGGCCGTTCGTCTACCCGGCCCTTCAGGAGGCCAACCCGGACCTGGCCAAGCAGGTCGGCTGGGCCCGGATCCCCGGCGTCGACGAGGGCACCCCCAGCAAGGTCACCATCGGCGGGGTCAACCTGGCCGTCAGCTCCTACTCCAAGCACCCGGAGCTGTCCTTCGAGGCGGCCCGGTGCATCCGCAGCGCCGAGCACCAGAAGTTCTCCGCCATCAACGACGGCGTGCCACCCACCATCGAGGCGGTCTTCGACGACCCGGAGATGACCGAGGCGTACCCGATGAAGGACACCATCCTGGAAGAGCTGAAGGAACCGGCGACCCGTCCCCTGACGCCGGCCTACCAGAGCATCTCCACCGTGATGTCGGCGATCCTGTCGCCGCCGTCGGCGATCCGTCCACAGCAGACCGCCGACGAGTTGCGCGGTGCCATCGCCGACGCCCTCCAATCCAAGGGGGTCCTGCCGTGAGCGCGAGGAGTGAGCCGTTCCTGCGAGCCCCGCAGTCGCGAAAGAAGGTGGCACCGTGAGCATCAACGCCACGCCGACCGGCGCGGACGTCGCCGCGGAGGAGACCCGTGCGCCCGCCGCCGTGCCCACCCAACGCGGCGGTGGCCGTAAGCCGCCGTTGAGCGCGAACAAGAAATCCGAGCGCAGGCTGGGCTGGTTGCTCTGCGCCCCCGCCGCCCTGGTCATGATCCTGGTGACCGCGTACCCGATCCTCTACTCGGTCTGGCTGTCGTTGCAGCGCTACGACCTGCGCTTCCCCGACCAGCGTGAGTTCATCGGCCTGGAAAACTACGTCACGGTGCTCACCAACGAGTTCTGGTGGACCGCGTTCGGGGTGACCGCGCTGATCACGGTGGTCACCGTGGCCGTCGAGCTGGTGCTCGGCATGGGTCTGGCGATCATCATGCACCGCACGCTTGTCGGGCGGGGCATCGTCCGCACCTCCGCGCTCATCCCGTACGGGATCGTCACGGTGGTCGCGGCGTTCTCCTGGCGGTACGCCTGGACGCCCGGCACCGGCTACCTGGCCGACGTTTTCAGTGACGGCGCACCCCTCACCGAGCGGGCCAGCTCGCTGGCGATCATCATGCTCGCGGAGATCTGGAAGACCACCCCGTTCATGGCGCTGCTGCTGATGGCCGGGCTGGCGCTGGTGCCGGAGGACCTGCTCAAGGCGGCCTCCACCGACGGTGCCACCGCCTGGCAGAAGTTCACCAAGGTGATGCTGCCGGTGATGAAGCCGGCGATCCTGGTCGCGCTGCTGTTCCGCACCCTGGACGCGTTCCGCGTCTTCGACAACATCTTCGTGTTGACCGCCGGGGGCAACGAGACCTCGTCGGTGTCGATGCTCGCCTACAACAACCTGATCCGGGGCCTGAACCTCGGCATCGGCTCGACGATGTCGGTGCTGATCTTCATCGCCGTGGCGATCATCGCGTTCGTCTTCGTGAAGCTGTTCGGCACCGCTGCCCCCGGCAGCGACGACGGGGAGAGGCGCTGACATGGCCGTCGAAACCACCACCCGAGCGAAGCTGCGCTGGGGTCTGCTGGACGTCGTCGTGGTCGTCTTCGCGCTCGTCCCGGTGCTGTGGATCGCGTCGCTGTCGTTCAAGACGCCGGCCACCCTCACCGACGGGAACTTCATCCCTCGGGAGTGGACGCTCGACAACTACAAGACGATCTTCGACACCGACCAGTTCGTCCGGGCACTCGTCAACTCGATCGGCATCGCCCTGATCGCCACGCTGATCGCGGTGGTGCTCGGCGCGATGGCCGCGTACGCGATCAGTCGGCTGGACTTCCCCGGCAAGAAGGTGCTGGTCGGCGTCTCCCTGCTGATCGCGATGTTCCCGCAGGTGTCGCTGGTGTCACCGCTGTTCGAGATCGAGCGGACGATCGGCATCTTCGACACCTGGCTCGGGCTGATCACGCCGTACATCACCTTCGCGCTGCCGCTGGCGATCTACACGCTGTCGGCGTTCTTCAAGCAGATCCCGTGGGACCTGGAGAAGGCGGCGAAGATGGACGGCGCCACGCAGGCCCAGGCGTTCCGCCGGGTGATCGCCCCGCTGGCCGCGCCCGGGTTGTTCACCACGGCGATCCTGGTGTTCATCTTCTGCTGGAACGACTTCCTGTTCGCCATCTCGCTGACCTCCACCGAGCGGTCCCGAACGGTGCCGGCCGCGCTGTCGTTCTTCACCGGCGCGTCGCAGTTCGAGGACCCCACCGGGGCGATCTGCGCCGCCGCCGTCGTGATCACCGTTCCGATCATCCTGTTCGTCCTCTTCTTCCAGCGCCGCATCGTGTCCGGCCTGACCTCCGGCGCAGTCAAGGGATAGGTGAGTAGTCATGGCTGACATCGTGCTCGACAAGGTGAGCAAGAGTTTCCCGGACGGGACCGTCGCCGTGCAGGACGTCGATCTGGAGATCGCCGACGGCGAGTTCGTGATCCTGGTCGGCCCCTCGGGCTGCGGCAAGTCCACCACCCTCAACATGATCGCCGGCCTGGAGGACATCAGCTCCGGCGAGCTGCGCATCGGCGGCCAGCGGGTCAACGACAAGGCTCCCCGGGACCGGGACATCGCCATGGTCTTCCAGTCGTACGCCCTGTACCCGAACATGACGGTGCGGGAGAACATGGCGTTCCCGCTGCGGCTGGCGAAGCTGGACAAGGAGACCATCAACCAGAAGGTCGACGAGGCGGCCAAGGTGCTGGAGCTGACCACCCTGCTGGACCGCAAACCGGCCAACCTCTCCGGCGGGCAGCGGCAGCGGGTGGCGATGGGCCGGGCGATCGTCCGCCAGCCGAAGGCGTTCCTGATGGACGAGCCGCTGTCCAACCTCGACGCCAAGCTGCGGGTGCAGATGCGCACGGTGGTGTCCCGGTTGCAGAAGCAGCTCGGCACGACCACCGTCTACGTGACGCACGACCAGACCGAGGCGATGACCCTCGGCGACCGCGTGGTGATCATGCGCGGCGGCGCGGTGCAGCAGGTCGGCCCTCCCCAGGAGCTGTACGACCACCCGCGCAACCTCTTCGTGGCCGGCTTCATCGGCTCTCCGTCGATGAACTTCCTGCACGCCGCCGTACAGGACGGCAGCCTGCACACGGCCCTGGGTGACGTGCCGCTCGGCGACCGGGTCCGCCGCGAGCTGGAGGCGGCCGACGCACCTCGGGAGCTGATCCTCGGCATCCGCCCCGAGCACTTCGAGGACGCCGAACTTGTCGACGACGACACCCGCCGCCGGGGCATGGAGTTCGAGGCGCCTGTCGACATCGTCGAGTCGATGGGCTCGGACAAGTACGTCTACTTCACCGTGGAGGGCGAGAAGGCCAGCGCCGCCGAGCTGGAGGAGTTGGCCGCCGACGCGGGTGCCGCCGACTTCGCCGGTGCGGGTGGCAACCTGGTGACCCGGCTGTCCGCGGAGTCACCGGTGGCCGAGGGACAGTCCCGCCGGGTCTGGTTCAACCTGGAGAAGATCCACCTGTTCGACCCGGCGACCGGCCGCAACCTGACCCTCCACGAGGGCCGAGCAGCCGGCGCGCTCGCCGACTGACAAGGTCCTCTGCGTGTAGGCCCGTCCGGCCCGGGGCAGGCCGGACGTGTCGATCATGGAGTTGTGGTGCCGGGTCCGGGAGCTTACGGGCGTTTTGTTACCCACCACAACTCCATGATCGGCGAGGCGAGGCGAGGCGAGGCGAGGCGAGGCTAGGCGGCGCGGCTGGCGGCGGGGGTGGTCCCGCCCGCCCTGCGCCGCGCCGCCGGTCGTGGGAAGGTGTTTGGGTCGCTTTGTGAGGCGGGGGCGGAATGGACCGACGATTGACCGCGCTGGCCAAGGCGCACGGCGTGTCCACCTGGTACGAGGACTGGCGACACCGTCGCGTCGAGGTCGCACCGGAAACCGTCGTGGGCGTGCTCGGACTGCTCGGCGTGGACGCCACCAGCCCGACCGCGGTGGCCGACGCGCTCGCCGCCGCCCGCGCGGTCGACCGGAGCGCGCTGCCGGCGACCGTGGTGCTCACCCACGGCGCGACCCGGGCGCTGCCCGGCCCGGGTGTGGTGACCCTGGAGGACGGCGGCCGGCGTGCCGTCGACAGTGAGCTGCCGGGGGACCTGCCGCTGGGCTGGCACCGGTTGAGCTGCGCCGGCCGGGAGGTGACGCTGGTCGTGGTGCCCCGTCGGCTGCCCGTACCGCCGCGCACCTGGGGTTGGATGCTCCAGCTCTACGCGCTCAGCTCGGAACGCTCCTGGGGCATGGGCGACCTCGGCGACCTCGCCGACTTCACCGGCTGGGCCGGGGCCACCGGCGCCGGGCTGGTGCTGCTCAACCCCCTGCACGCGGTCGGGCCGGCGCACCCGGTCGCCGCATCCCCCTACTCGCCGGCCAGCCGCCGCTTCGTCAACCCGCTCTACCTGCGCGTCAGCGACACCGCCGCGTACACCACGGCGGACCCGGCGACCCGGGCCGTGGTCGACGCCCTGCGCCCCGACCGTGGGGACCTGATCGACTACGACCAGGTGTGGACGGCCAAGCGGCACGCCCTGGAGCTGCTGCACCCGTACGCCCAGCCGGTCGACCTCGACGCGGACCCGGCGCTGGCGAGCTTCGCCACCTGGTGCGCCCTGGCCGAGCGGCACGGCAACGACTGGCGGGCCTGGCCGGCGGAGCTGCACCACCCGGACGCCCCGGCGGTCGCCGAGCAGCGCCGCCAGCTCGCCGACCGGGTGGCCTTCCACGCCTGGCTGCAACACCTGTGCGACGAGCAGCTCGACGCCGTCACGGCGGCGGCTCGCGCCGCCGGGATGCCGGTCGGCGTGGTGCACGACCTGGCCGTCGGCATCGACCCGGGCGGCGCGGACGGCTGGCAGCTCGCCGATGTGCTGGCCCAGGGCGTCCGGGTCGGCGCGCCGCCGGACGACTTCAACCAGCTCGGCCAGGACTGGGGGCTCGCCGCGTGGCGCCCGGACCGGCTCGCCGCGACCGGGTACGCCGCGTACCGGGACATGTTGCGCCGGACCCTGCGACACGCGGGCGGCCTGCGGGTCGACCATGTCGCCGGCCTGTGGCGGCTGTGGTGGGTGCCGCCGGGCGGCGGGGCCGCCGAGGGCACCTACGTGCGCTACGACGCCGAGGCCATGCTCGGCATCCTCGCGCTGGAGGCGCACCGTGCCGGCGCCGTGGTGGTCGGCGAGGATCTGGGTACGGTCCAACCGGCGGTGACCCGTGGTCTGCGCGGGCGCAACATGCTCGGCTCGACGGTGCTGTGGTTCGCCCGCGACGACCAGGGTGACTTCGTCCCACCGGCCCGGTGGCCGCGCAACGCTCTCGCCACGATCTCCACCCACGACCTGCCGACCGCGCCGGGCTTCCTCACCGGCGAGCACGTGCGGGTACGCGACGACTTGAAGCTGCTCGACACCGACGTGGCGGTGGAGCGGGCTCGCGCCGTCGCCGACCGGGAGCGCCTGCTCACGATGCTGCGGACCGAGCGCCTCCTGCCCGACCCGGCCACGGCACCCGACCCGGCCACGGCACCCGACCCGGCCACGGCACCCGACCCGGCCACGGCACCCGATCCGGCGCTGGACCGGCCGGCCCCGACAGCCCACGACGGCGAGGTGGTGGTGGCGATGCACGCCGCGCTCGCGGCAAGCCCGTCCCGGCTGCTCGGCGTCTCCCTCTACGACGTGCTGGGCGAGGTACGCCAGCCCAACCTGCCGGGCACTGTCGACGAATACCCGAACTGGCGGTTGCCGTTGCCCTCCGGCGTGGCGCAGATCCGCGCGGACCCCCGGGTGGCCCGGGTCGTCGACCTGCTCAATGCGGCACGTCCACGATCGGGTGACGCGCGGTCGGCACGCCCACCATCGGGTGACAAGCGGTCGGCGCGCCCGGCCGAGGACTGACGCCCCCCGACCGGACCGGACCAGGCCGGACCAGGCAAAGCCGGCCAGACGGACCGGGGTGAGCAGTGCTCAGGTCGGCCAGTCGAAGCGGGGCGGCAGCCCGAGGTAGTCGGCGTACCGCTGTAGTGCCTGCTCGACGCGTGCCCGCTCGTCGGCCGCCATCGGGGTCAGCGGCTGGACCGTGATGGTGACGGCGGCCCGGCCCACCTTGCGCTTCCACACGCCCACCACCCGGCCGGCGCGGACCACGGTCGCCTGGAAGATGCCGTTGTTGCCCGGCACCACGGCCGCCTGGTGCGCCGGGTCGAGCATCAGCGTGCGATCCCGGTAGCCGAGCAGGTACTCGTCGAAGCCCGGCAGCGCCAGCACGTCATCGGGTGGGGTGCGCGGCGCACCGGCCAGCGCCGCGTCGATGTGCATCGGTGCGCCGTCGATTCGTACCGTGCTCAGCAGGTCGCCGGCCGCGGCCAGGCCGCGCCGGGCGTCGGTCAGGGTGAGGCCGGTCCAGCCGGCGAACTCGCGGTCGGTGACCGGCCCGTGCCCCCGGACGTAGCGGTGGGCGAGCAGGGCCAGCGCCTCGTCCCGCTCCAGCCGACGTTGCTCCGGCGCCCACTCGTCGAGCAGGGCGAAGGTCTGGTCGGTGCCGACGTTCGGTGCCACACAGGTCACTCCGCGCACACTCGCGTACCAGAGCAGGTGGTAGCCGCGTTGTCCGTCGGTGCCCAGGCCGGCCTCGCGTAGGGTCGCCAGGCACTGTGTACGGGTGAGCCGGCCGCCGCCGGTCAACGCGGTGCCGAGGACATCCACCGCCCGATCCGCGTCGGCCTCGGTGAGCCCGAGCTGTGCCCGGCGGGTCGCCGCTCCGGCCAGCGAACGAACGCCGGTCAGCTCCAGCATCCAGCGGGCGTCGGCGGGTGGGACGAGGTGCACGGTGCCCCGCATCGGCCAGGTGCGCAGCGCCTCGCGCCGCTCCAGGGCCGCCTGCACGTCCGCGACGGTCCGGCCAGCCAGCCGCGCGCCCAGTGACCACAGCCCACTGGCCAGGTCCTGTGCCTGCATCGCGCCGAACCACTCGACGACATCGGCGACACCAGCGGGTCGGGTGCTCGGATGCGGGCGCAGCAGCAGGCTTGTCATCCGCAGACCGAGCGCCTCGGATGCGGTGAGCTCCCCGGTCATCGGGCTCCTTCCCCGGAGGTTGCCGCGTCAGGGTAGGCCACCCCACCGACAGCACCACCTCGGGTGGCATAACCGCAGGTCCAGAGGGAAGGCGGCCGACCGGAAGTACGCGAGCCGCGCGTACGAAAGGGGAGTCTCATGACTGCCGCAAGCGAACCGGCACGGGGTGGCGGCGTATCGGCCGGGTCCCGGGCACACCGGGCGTCCACCGACGCCAAGACCAGCGCGGCCGCCACCTTCGCACTGGTCTTCGGGGTGGCCGGCCTGTTCAGTGTGTTGACCGCGATCCTCGCCTGGCTGGGGCTGGTGCTCGGCATCATCGGGATCATCCTCGGCATCGTCGGCCTCAAGATGGCACGCCGACCTGGGGTGACCGGCCGTGGCGTGTCGATCGGTGGTCTGGTGCTCAGCATCCTGGCGGTGCTGATCGGTCTGGGCCTCGCCGCGGGCATCACCACCTTCGTCAACAACGAGAACGCGGTGGACCGCCTGCAGACCCAGGTCGACAAGCTGCGCGACAAGATCGACTGACCGCGCGTCCCGGTCTGGGGCGGCCCGCCACCCGTCCCGGCCGGTCCCAGTAGGGTGGGCGGCGTGCTCCGCCAGGTCACCGCCATCCGCTACGTCACCCCGCTGCGCGAGGGTGGGTCGCTGCCGGGCGTGGTGGAGGCCGACGACCTGGGCACGTACGTGGCGAAGTTCCGCGGCGCCGGTCAGGGACCCAAGGCGCTGATCGCCGAGGTGATCTGCGGCGAGTTGGCCCGCCGCCTGGAGCTGCGGGTGCCCCCGCTGGTCGTGCTCGACATCGACCCGGTCATCGGGCGAGCCGAGCCCGACCAGGAGGTGCAGGAGTTGCTGCGCAACAGCGGCGGGGCCAACCTGGGGATGGACTTCCTGCCCGGGGCGCTGGGCTTCGACCCGCTGGCGCACCCCGTCGACCCGGTGCTGGCCTCCCGGGTGCTCTGGTTCGACGCCTACGTGGAGAACGTCGACCGGAGTTGGCGCAACCCCAACCTGCTGGTCTGGCACCGGGAGTTGTGGCTGATCGACCACGGGGCCTCGCTGTACTTCCACCACAACTGGCCGCGGGCCGAGGCGGCCGTGCACCGTGCCTACCGGGCTGACGACCACGTGCTCGCGCCGTACGCCTCCCGGCTGGCCGACGCCGACGCCGAGTTGGCGCCCCGGGTCACCCCGGAGTTGCTCACCGAGGTGCTGGCGCTGGTGCCGGGGGAGTGGCTGACCGCCGCCGACTTCGAGACGGCCGACGCCGCTCGCGCCGCGTACCTGGCACATCTGTCCCGCCGGGTCGCCCGCACCGCCGACTGGCTGCCGCAGGGGAGTGCGGCATGAGGCACCCCTTCGAGTACGCGCTGATCCGGCTGGTGCCCCGCATCGAGCGCGGCGAACAGATCAACGTCGGGGTGCTGCTCTACTGCCAACAGCGCGACTTCCTGGCCGCGCGTACGCACCTGGACGCCGACCGGGTCCGCGCGCTGGCGCCGGACGTCGACCTGCCGGCGGTGGCCGCCGTGCTCTCGTCCCTCGACCGGACCTGCTCCGGCGACGGGCCGGCGACCCGGATGCGGCTCGGTGAGCGGTTCCACTGGCTGGCCGCTCCGCGCAGCACGATGATCCAGACCGGGCCGGTGCACACCGGGCTCACCGCCGATCCGGCGGCCGAGCTGGAACGGTTGATGGCGGCCCTGGTCCACTGAGCGGCGGCGGCCCGGGCTCGGCCCCTGATCGCGCTGCGCCAGCTCCGTTGCTGGCGAAGCGCGATCCCCCGTTCAGGTGCTCGGTGCGGGGCGGCGGTTGGTTCCCGCCGGCACCGGTGACATCAGGATCGCGGTCCGTACGGGGCGCGGGGTCGAAACAGTCGGGAAGTTGCGGAAAACTTGAGCCGGCGGACCGGAACAGGGGTCCGCGTGCCCTGCCGTTAGAGGTCGCCCCCAGCGGGTAGTCGCGGGAGCTGACCCGAGACGAGAAGGGGACATCCGATGGCTGCCCAGACCAAGGTAGCGGTGATCTACTACAGCGCCACCAGCATCACGTACCAGATGGCGCAGGCTGTCTGCGAGGCTGCCGGAGATGCCGGCGCCGACGTACGCCTGCGTAAGGTCCGCGAGCTGGCGCCGGACGAGGCGATCCGCTCCAACTCCGGCTGGCAGGCGCATCACCTGGAGACCCAGGACGTTCCCGAGGCGATGGTCGACGACCTGGCCTGGGCCGATGTGGTGATCATGGGTGCTCCGACCCGGTACGGCATGATCGCGGCCCAGTTGAAGCAGTTCATCGACACCACCGGTCCGCTGTGGGCACAGGGTGCGCTGGCCAACAAGGTCTACGCCGCCTTCACCTCGACGGCGACCTCGCACGGCGGGCAGGAGACCACGCTGACCTCGCTCTTCAACGTCTTCTACCACTGGGGTGGCGTCGTGGTCGCCCCCGGCTACACCGACACCAGCCAGTTCATCGCCGGCAACCCGTACGGTGCCTCGCACACGAGCAACAACGGGGAGATCGCCCCGGACGCCGTGGCACTCGGGGCCTGCGCGCTGACCGCCCGACGTGCGGTGCTGCTCGGCACCGCGCTGAAGGCGGGCATGGCCGGCTGACGACGGAGGCGACCGGTGGCGCGGGCGGGGGCTCTCGGCCCGTCCACGCCACCGGTCGCATCCCGCACTACCCGGCGGCGGGACGGCTATGCGCGCCCGCCCGTGGCGGACAGCTCGTCGGCGCTCGGTGCCGGCAGCAGATCAGTCAACAGCTCGCTGAGCACCGCGAGCCCGTCCGGGCTGAGCACCGACTCCGGGTGGAACTGCACCCCGGCGAAGCCACGCCCCCGCAGGGCGTGCACGGCGCCGTCGCCCGCGTCCCGGGCGAGGTCCACCGGCCCGTACGCGCTGGCCACCCGGTCCTCGTCCGCGCGCGCCGTGAACGTGGAGTAGAACCCCACCCGGCGGTCCCGCCCGAACAGCGACACCTCCCGCTGCGTCCCCTGGTAGGGCGCCTCCCGGCGATGCAGAGCCAGCCCCAGCAGCCCGGCCAGCACCTGGTGGCCGAGGCAGACCGCGAGGGTGGGCCGCCCGGTCGCCAGCAACTCGGTCAGCAACTCCCGCAGCGCCACCATCTTCGGCTCGTCCAGGCTGCCCGGGTCACCCGGCCCGGGGCCGACCACCACCAGGTCGTAGCCGTCGACGGGCCCACCCGCGTGCCACGGCCGCAGGCTCACCGCGAGGCCCAGCGCGCCCAGTTGGTGGGCCAGCATCCCGGTGAAGGTGTCCTCGGCGTCCACGATCAACACTCGGCGGCCGACCAGTCCGGGCAACCCGGACGCGTCCGGCGCCCGCTGGTCCAGCCAGAACCGTGCCAGCGGCGCGTTGCGCGCGGCCAGCGCGTCGCGTACCTCCGGGTCGTCGGCCAGCCGGGCGACCGCGCCGCCGCCGGCGGACGCCGCCGGCCCGAGGCCGAGCGCGGCCAGCACACCGGCGGCCTTGGCGTGCGTCTCCGCCACCTCACCCGCCGCCGTCGAGTGTCGGACCAGGGTGGCGCCCACCGGCACCCGCAGGTGGCCGGTGGGGGAGATCTCGGCGGTACGGATCAGGATCGGTGCGTCCAGCGTCTGCCGACCGGCCTCGTCGTGACCGAGCAGCGCCAGCACCCCGGCGTAGTAGCTCCGGCCGCGGCCCTCGTGCCGGGCGATCACCCGGCAGGCGTTCTCCATCGGGCTGCCGGTCACGGTCGGGGCGAACATCGTCTCCCGAAGCACCTCCCGGACGTCGCGGGTGCCCCGCCCGGCCAGCAGGTACTCGGTGTGCGCCAGGTGCGACATCTCCTTCAGGTACGGGCCGATCACCTGGCCGCCGTCCTCGGCGACGGTGGCCATCATCTTCAGTTCCTCGTCGAGCACCATGTACAGCTCCTCGACCTCCTTCGGGTCGGCGAGGAAGCGCAGCAGCGCCGCCCGGTCCGCGGTGCCGCCGCCGGACCGGAAGGTGCCGCTGATCGGGTTCATCATGACCAGCCCGTCGTCGACGCTCACGTGCCGCTCCGGGCTGGCACCGACAAGCGTCCGGGTGCCGGTGTGCACGACGAACGTCCAGTACGCGCCACGTTCGGCCATCAGCAACCGGCGTAGCGCGGCCAGCGCGGCCACCAGCGGTCGGCCCTGCACGGTGGCGTGCAGGGTGCGGTGGATGACGAAGTTCGCGCCCTCGCCGCGGCCGATCTCCTCGGCGAGCACCCGTTGCACGGTCCGGGCGTACTCCTCGTCGGTGACGTCGAAGGCGGCGTCGCTGGTGCGGACCGGTTCGTCGGGCAGCGTGGCCAGGGCGTCGGCCAGCGCGATCCGCCGATGCTCGCGGACCTGGAGGCACTCCAGCGGAGCGCCGTCGTCGACGCAGGCGAAGCCGCGTTCGGTGATCTGGCGGTACGGCACCAGGGCCAGCGTCCGCGCTCCGGGCGTGCCCGGCGGCAGCGGGATGTCGGCCAGGCGCTCGACGGTGTCGACCGGGCCGGTGAACAACTCCAACTCGTCCGCGCCCTCCCGACGCAGCAACGCGAAGGGTCCCGGGTCGGCGCCGCTGGTCACGGCGGTGAGCAGGTCGGTCAGGTGGGTCATCGAGTGTCTCCGTGGGGCCGGGCGCCGCCGGTCGAGGCGGCCATCCGGGCCGGGGAGATCCGGCGGCCGCCTCGATGGCGGCCGCGTGGATGGAGCTACGCGCGGAGGGTGGCCGCCGGGTCGGCGGGCCACCAGCAGGTCGGATGCGCGAGCATGTGATCCACCCTACGCGCCCGGCGCCCGCCCGGCACCGGGTAACTTGACCGGCGATGAACATTCTCGCGCTCGACCTGGGTACCTCCTCGGTACGCGGGCTCGTGCTGGACCCCGACAGCCGTCCGCTGCCCGGTGCCCTGGCCCGGCGCAAGGTCGACCTCGCCATCGGCGACGACGGCACCGGCACGCTGTCCGGCCCCGGCTACCTCGCCTGCCTGATCGAGTGCCTCGACGAGTTGGCCGACGCGGGGCACCTGCACGACGTGGACCTGGTGGCGGTCTCCGCCCAGTGGCACTCGGTGCTGCCGCTGGACCGCGACGGCACCCCGATGGGTCCGGTGGTCACCTGGCTGGACACCCGGCCCGCGCCGGTCGGCGGTACGGCGGGACCTTCCGACCCGGACGGCTTCCATCAGCGCACCGGCTGCTGGTGGCACCGCTCGTACTGGTCGATGCGCCTGCCCTGGCTGCGCGAGCAGTCCGGCAGCCCGATCGCCCGGTTCGTCGGCCTGCCCGAGTACGTGCTGGGCGAGCTGCTCGACGACGCGCCCATGTCGGTGTCCCAGGCGTCCGGGACCGGTCTGCTCGACCTGCGCACCCTGCGCTGGGACGAGGAGGCGCTGACGCTGGCCGGGGCGCGGCCGGGGGACCTGCCGGCCCTCGGCGGGTTGGACTGGCACGGCCGGCTCCGGGCCGAGAGGGCCCGCCGGTGGCCGCAGCTGGCGCAGGCCCGGTGGTCACCGCCGGTGGGCGACGGTGGGGCGTCGAACGTCGGCTCGGGCTGCGTCGACCCGAGCCGGGCCGCGGTCACCGTGGGCACCTCGGCGGCCGTACGGCTGATGCAGCGCATCCCGGCCGGCGAGCCGATGCCCCGTCTCCCCGAGCGTCTGTGGCGCTACCGGGTCGACCACGACCACGTGGTCACCGGCGCGGCGTACGCCTGCGGCGGCAACCTGTTCGCCTGGGCGAACCGGGAGCTGCGGTTGCCCCAGGGCGCTGAGCTGGACGCGGCGCTGGCGCTGGTGCCGGTGGGCGGTGGCCGACCGGCCGACCCGCGCTTCGGTGGCGACCGGCCGCCCGGTCTGCTGCCGGCGGGCAGCGGGCAGCTCCGCGACCTCAGCTTCAGCACCACCTCGGTGGACATCCTGGCCGGGCTGATGCAGGGCCTGTGTGACCTGGTCGCGGAGGATCTCGCGGTGCTGGAATCCACCATCGACAAACCGGTGGGCGTGGTGCTGGGCGGCGGCGCGGTGGCCGCCTCGGTGTGGTGGCGGCAGGCCTTCGCCGCGGCGCTGGCACCGCGACCGGTGTCGCACCAGCGGAACCCGGAGATCGGTGCCACCGGGGCGGCACTTGTGGCGCTGGGCCGGTTCGGAGACGCGATCGGGCTCGCCGACATCGGCCGGACGGACGAGCTGGTCTTACCGACCACGGCAGGACGTTCCCACCCGCAGTATCCTTCCTGAACCTCCGCGTCGCCCGGGCCGTTGACAGCGCTCCCGAGCCTGGTTGGATGGACTGCGCTCCCCGGACCGCGGTGGACGCGGTAGGACCGAGGAGGCAGGGTGGCGGTGGGTTCCGACCCGGCGAGCGGCACGGTGTCGAGCCACCGCCGACGCCGTTTCGACGTCCGAGTCGTGCCGCATCGGCGTCGGTCACCGTTCCGGCTGCGGGACTGGCGGATGAGCACGAAGCTCGCGACCGTGCTGATGGTGCCGTCGATGGCGTTCCTGGTGCTCGCCGGGGTGCAGACCAGCGCGCTGGTCGGGCGGACGACGGCGTTGAACGACTTCTCCCGCCAGGTCGGGATCGGCCGGCAGATCACCACCGCGGTGCACCAGCTCCAGCAGGAGCGCGACCGCTCGGCCGGGGAGCTGGGTGAGCGGCGCGGGGGCGGCGACCGGGACAACGCGGCGTCCAACCTGAAGCCGTTGCAGACGGTGACCGACCGGGCGATCGTGGACCTGCGTCGGGCCGCCGAGCCGCTCGCGGACGCCGACGCGTCCTGGCGGGTCGCCTACTCCGAGGCGATGGAGGCGTACGACCAGGTTGTCGACATCCGGCCGGCGATCCCGCCGGCGGTGCTCAGCAGCGACACGATCCTGAGCAACTACCACCGGGCGATCAGCGCGATGCTCGACCTGCTGGCCGAGCCGACCCCTGGTCAGGACCAGCCCGCGTTGAACAACGCGGTCCTGCGCTACGTGCAGCTGGCCCGGGTCAAGGAACTCTCCTCCCGGCTGCGCGCCCAGCTCTACGCCGCCTCCCGCGCCGGCGGGTACGGCACCGAGGACCGGGTGCTCCTCGCGGACCTGCGCGGCCAGCAGTTGACCGCGCTCGGCGCGTTCCGGGTGGCCGCGACCGACGACCAGATCCGCCGCTACGACGAGACCACGGTGACCCCGGAGTTCCAGGTCGCCACACGGCTGGAGGAACGCAGCCTGCCGGCCAGCGACGCGCCGCCGAAGGTGCTGCCGTCGGAGCAGTGGTGGGCGGCCAGCCAGCAGCGCCAGGACCTGTTGCGCCAGCTCGAGGCGGGGGTGCTGGACGACGCGGTGCGGCAGGCCGACGATGCCAGCAGCGGTCAGCTTCGGACCACCCTGCTGGTCGTCGGCGGCATCGTCGTGGTCCTGCTGGTCGCCCTGCTGATCTCGTTGCTCATCGGACGGTCGGTGGCCCGTTCGATGCGGCTGTTGCGGAGTCAGGCGCTCCGGATCGCGCAGGTCGAGCTGCCGGACGCGCTGGACCGCCTCAAGACCGTCACCGGCGGGGTGCCCGCCATCGACGTCGCGCCCGCGGTGGTCCGCTCGCTCGACGAGATCGGCGAGCTGGCCGAGGCGTTCGTGGCGGTGCACCGCAGCGCCGTCACCGTCGCCGTCGAGCAGGCGCTCATGCGGCGCAACGTCAACGCGATGTTCGTCAACCTGGCCCGCCGCAGCCAGGTGCTCGTGGAACGCCAACTGGAGCTGCTGGACGACCTGGAGCGTGAGGAGAGCGACCCGGACCAGTTGGAGAACCTGTTCAAGCTCGATCACCTGGCCGCGCGCATGCGCCGCAACGACGAGAGCCTGCTGGTGCTCGCCGGCACCGACTCGACCCGACGGTGGAACCGGCCGGTCGGGATCGGTTCGATGTTGCTGGCCGCCGCCGCGGAGATCGAGCAGTACCAGCGGGTCCGCATCGAGTCGGTGTCCGACGGGTATGTGGTCGGGCACGCCGTCGGCGAGCTGGTGCACATGTTGGCCGAGTTGCTGGAGAACGCCACCGCCTTCTCCCGCCCGGACACCCTCGTGGTGGTGACCGCCAGGGTCGAGGCCGCGACCGCGCTGATCGAGATAGTCGACAGTGGTCTCGGCATGAGCCCGGCCGCGCTGGCCGAGGCGAACGCGGTGCTGGCCAGCCCTCCGGCCGCGGATGTCGCGGCGGTGGAGCGGATGGGTCTGTTCGTGGTCAGCCACCTGGCCGCCCGGCTGGGCGTCAGCGTGCGCCTCGACGGGGGCCAGGACGGCCTGGTCGCCCGGCTCGTGCTGCCCGCGGTGCTGTTGGCGCCGGAGGGTCCGGCGGAGCTGGATCCACCCGCGCCGGCGCGGATGCTGGCGACGAGCGCTGCGCGGGAGATGGTGGCGCCGCCCGGGGGCGCCCGGGAGGCAGACGCCCCGGGAGTGGGCTTCGGTGCCCGGGACCTGCCGGTGGCCGGCCGGCGGCCGGGGGCGGCCGTGCCGCGTCAGGCCCGTCCGGTGCCGGTGCGTTCCGAGGACGTGCTGACCCCGGCCGGCGATCCCGGCGCAGGGGCGGGCTGGTGGTCGCGACAGGGTCCGTCCGCTCCGGCGGTGCCCGCCGCGGCGGTGCCGCCGGCCATCCCGGTGACCGCCGGCACCAACGAGCGCGGACTTCCGGTGCGGGTGCCGATGGCGCAGTTGAGCGCGGTCACCCGTACGGCACAACCGACCTCGGCGCCGAACCGCGTCGACCTGGACCCGGAAGCGGTCGGTGGCATGCTCTCCCGGCTCTACAGCGGGGTGCGGCGCGCCGAGGCCGAGGCCACCACCGAGATTTCCGGGCCACCGCCCGGGGCGCACGACGAAGGGGGACGACGACAGTGACGACGTTGAGCCAGGAGGCGCGTGACCTGAGTTGGCTGGTGAGCGCGTTCGCGGACCGGGTGCCGGGCGTGGCGCACGCGGTGGTGGTCTCCTCGGACGGGTTGCTGGTGGCGATCTCCGATCATCTGCCGCGCGACAACGCGGACAAGCTCGCGGCGGTGACCTCCGGGCTGATGAGCATCACGGCGGGCGCGGCGCAGATGTTCGACGGCGATATCGTCAAGCAGACGGTGGTCGAGATGGGCCGCGGCTACTTCCTGGTGATGCAGATCCGCGACGGTTCGATCCTGGCCACCCTGGCCGCCGGGGACGCGGACATCGGTGTGGTGGGTTACGAGATGGCCCGGCTGGCCAAGCAGGCGGGGGAGATGCTCACCCCGGCGCTGCGAGCGGAGTTGCAGCAGGCGCTGCCCCGCTGAGCGGCCGGTCCGGGACCCGGACGGTCACCGGCTCACCCGAGCCGAGCCGTCCGGGCCCGGCACTCCGGGTGGCGGCCCGCTCAGAAGCCGCCGTCGGTGATGACGGAGCGGTACCAGGTGGCGCTGCTCTTGAGCACCCGCCGCTGGGTCGGGTAGTCCACGTAGACAAGCCCCCAGCGCTGGTCGTATCCGGCGTCCCACTCGAAGTTGTCGAGCAGCGACCAGACGTGGAAGCTCTCCAGTGGCACCCCGGCGGCGATGGCCCGGTGCACGGCGGTGAGGTGGTCGCGCAGGAAGCTGATCCGGCCGGTGTCCTGGACGGTGTCGTCCGCCCCCAGCGTGTCCGCCGTGGGCAGGCCGTTCTCGGTGATGGTGAGGGGAATCGGGCCGTAGTCACGGGTGACCCGGGTCAGCAGGTCGTACATCCCGTCGGGGTAGATCTGCTGCCACTCGGCCACCGAGGTCGACCAGCGTCGTACGGTGCCGCCGTCGCCGGTGACGTAGATCGGCGTGTAGTACTGAACGGCCAGCAGGTCGATCGGCGCCGAGATGATCTTCAGGTCGCCGTCGCGGATGCCCTGGACCATCCGGCTCTGCGGACCCAGGTCGGCCAGCAGGTCCTCCGGGTAGCTGCCCTTGAGCAGGGAGTCGAGGTAGAGGCGGTTCTCGTAGCCGTCGTAGAGGTGGGCGGCGGCGGCTGCCTGCGGGGAGTCGTCGGCGGGGTAGCAGGGGTGCAGGTTGAGCGCGGGGCCGATCCGGCTGTCGCTGCCGCTGGCCCGCAGCGTGCCGACGGCGAGACCGTGCGCGAGTTGCAGGTGGTGGGCGACCAGGTAGGCGGCGTCCGGGTCCTGTCGGCCGGGGGCGTGGTGACCGGTGAGGTAGCCGTTCTGCACCACGGTCTTGGGCTCGTTGATGGTGAGCCACGCCGGCACCCGGTCGCCCAGGGCGCGGAAGAGCACGTCGGCGTAGTCGGCGAAGCGGTGGGCGGTGTCGCGTGACTCCCAGCCGCCGGCGTCCTGCAGTGCCTGCGGGAGGTCCCAGTGGAACAGGGTGGCCATCGGGGCGATGCCCCGCTCGTGCAGGCCGTCGATGAGCCGGCGGTAGAAGTCGAGCCCGCGCTGGTTGGGCAGGCCGCTGCCGTCGGGCTGGATCCGTGGCCAGGAGATGGAGAAGCGGTAGCTGCGCAGCCCGAGGTCGCGCATGAGGTCGAGGTCCTCGGCGTACCGGTGGTAGTGGTCGGCGGCCACGTCGCCGGTGTCGCCGTTACGGGTGCTGCCCGGGACGCGGCTGAAGGTGTCCCAGACGGACTCTCCGCGCCCGTCCTCCTTCGCGGCGCCCTCGATCTGGTACGCCGAGGTGGCCGCGCCCCAACCGAAGTTGTCGGGGAAGCGCAGTGGGCCGGCGGGCCCGGTAGGTATCGACATGGATTCTCCTCGTGGATACGGGGCCACCGCCGAGATTCGGGAGCGCTCCCAGAATAGGCCAGGGGCGGCCGGCCCGGTCAGCTGGCCGTCATGGCGGCCGGCGGTGGCGGGTCGAGGCGGTTGGAGGCCCCAGACAGCGAACAAGGCCGCCGGGCGGCGCGGCGCGCCTGTCCCGTCGGCCTCTTTTCCCATCGTGTACGGGGGTTTAGTGTGGGGACGGGGGAGGGCAACCCCCGTCCCCACCGTAACTGCACACACACGGGCGGAATTTGGGTCCTGCCGTGCGTGTCGCGCGGGAGCCGGGCCACGCGAGTGGCTCTGGTTCCACCTCCCTCCGTAAGGCGGGACGATGGCTGACGACGGCGTCCGGGCTGGCCCGTCGTCGGCCCTCGGGTTGGTTCGCCGGGCCCGTCAGAAACGACCCCAGCGATCTTCTTGTTGGAACCTTGTCGATGGAAGCGCTCCCATCGACCGATGTTGCGACTGTAACGCCCGTCACCGCTTTGTGAAAGACCCAAAACGAGATCGAAACAACGGGCTGAACGAGTGGCGTGTGCGCTTGTTGTGGGAGCGCTTCCATGGCAGACTGTCGATTCAACGCGACAGGAGCCACATCGCGTGAGCGCGGGTTCACCGAGGGCAGCCGGCAGCACGATCCCGGTCACGGTCACCCGATCGCAGCCGGCGGGACCCCCTCCCGTGCGGGCCGCACCGCCCTACCCCGGCCGGGCCCGGGGGAGACCACCTTCCCGGCGCCTCGAATCTCCCGCGGACCACCACCCTCGCGGGCAGGCGCCTTCGCCGGGGACCGTCCCGGCCTGGTCCGAGGAGACACCGCGCACATGAGACAACTGGCAAGACGCCGTCGAGTGGCGATCATCGCTGCCGCCGCGCTCGCCGCCGGCGGGGTGACCCTGCCCGCCGGCGCCGCACAGGCCGCGCCCGCCTGCGACGTGGTCTACGCGACCAACGACTGGAACACCGGCTTCACCGCGAACGTGACGATCAAGAACCTGGGCGATCCGATCAGCAACTGGACGCTCAAGTGGACCTTCCCGAACAGCGGCCAACGGGTCGTCCAGGGTTGGTCGGCCAAATACAGCCAGACCGGCAGCGAGGTCACCGCGACGAACGAGTCGTACAACGGCAACCTCGCCGCCGGGGCCTCCACCACGATCGGCTTCAACGGCGCCCACTCGGGCAGCAACCCGAAGCCCACCTCGTTCACGCTCAACGGCACCCCGTGCAACGGCACCCCGGCCAACCTGCCGCCGACGGTCTCGCTCGGCCTGCCGACCGGGCCGTTCACCGCGCCGGCCGACGTGCCGCTGACCGCCACCGCCAGTGACCCGGACGGGACGATCAGCAAGGTCGAGTTCTACCGCAACGGCCTGCTGATCAACACCGACACCTCCGCGCCGTACGCCTACACGCAGGAGGACCTGCCGGCCGGCAGCTACACCGTCCAGGCCAAGGCGTACGACAACGCCAACGGCATCGGGGTCGACGAGAAGGCGTTCACCGTCGGTGCCGCCAACGGCCCGACACTCGTCGCCACGCCGTCCGCGGTGAGCGTCAGCGAGGGTGGCACCTCCACCTTCAACCTGAAGCTCAGCGCCGCGCCGACGGCCAACGTGCCGGTCACCCTCACCCGCACCGGCGACACCGACGTCACGGTCTCGCCGAGCACCGCCACGCTGACCCCGAGCAACTGGAACACCGGGGTCACCGTCACGGTCGCCGCGGCGGAGGACACCGACACCCTCGGTGGCGCCGCCACCATCACCGCGTCCGCCACCGGTCTCGCCTCGCTGGCGGTCACCGCCACCGAGATCGACAACGACACCCCCGGCGGCGACAACACCTACATCGCGAAGTTCCTCGAGCAGTACGGCAAGATCAAGAACTCGGGCTACTTCAGCCCCGAGGGCGTGCCGTACCACTCGGTGGAGACGCTCATCGTCGAGGCGCCCGACCACGGGCACGAGACGACCTCGGAGGCGTTCAGCTTCTGGCTGTGGCTGGAGGCGAACTACGGACGCGTCACCCAGAACTGGGCGCCGTTCAACAACGCCTGGACGGTGATGGAAAAATATATAATTCCGAATCATTCAGACCAGCCAACTGCTGGGTCCGCCGGGACTCCGCAGTACGCCGCGGAGTACAACCTGCCCAGCCAGTACCCGTCGGCGTTGAACGCGAACATCCCGGTCGGGCAGGACCCGCTGCGTGCGGAGCTGCAGTCCACCTACGGCACCGGCGACATCTACGGCATGCACTGGCTGATGGACGTCGACAACACCTACGGCTTCGGTCGCTGCGGTGACGGCACCACCAAGCCGGCGTACATCAACACCTTCCAGCGGGGCACCCAGGAGTCGGTGTGGGAGACCATCCCGCAGCCGTCCTGCGACACCTTCAAGCACGGCGGTCAGTACGGCTACCTCGACCTGTTCGTCAAGGACACCGGTGCCCCCGCCAAGCAGTGGAAGTACACGAACGCCCCGGACGCCGACGCCCGCGCGGTGCAGGCCGCGTACTGGGCGCTGACCTGGGCCAAGGCGCAGAACAAGCAGGCCGACGTCGCGGCCACCATCACCAAGGCCGCCAAGATGGGCGACTACCTGCGGTACGCGATGTTCGACAAGTACTTCAAGAAGATCGGCAACTGCGTCGGGGCCAGCACCTGCCCCGCCGGCACCGGCAGGGATTCGGCGCACTACCTGCTGTCCTGGTACTACGCCTGGGGCGGCGCGTACGACACCAGCCAGAACTGGTCCTGGCGGATCGGCTCCAGCCACAACCACTTCGGCTACCAGAACCCGTTCGCGGCCTGGGCGCTGACCAACACCCCGGAGCTCAAGCCGCAGTCGTCGACCGCGGTCGCCGACTGGACCAAGAGCTTCGAACGGCAGCTGGAGTTCTACACCTGGCTCCAGTCCGCCGAGGGCGGCATCGCTGGTGGCGCCACCAACAGCTGGGACGGCAGTTACGCCCAGCCGCCGGCCGGCACCAGCACCTTCTACGGCATGTTCTACGACGTCGACCCGGTCTACAACGACCCGCCGTCCAACCAGTGGTTCGGCATGCAGGCCTGGTCGATGCAGCGCATCGCCGAGCTGTACCTGCAGACCGGCAACGCGAAGGCCAAGGCGCTGCTGGACAAGTGGGTGCCGTGGGCGATCGCCAACACCACCCTGGGCACCAACTGGTCGATCCCGTCGGACATGGCGTGGACCGGTCAGCCGACCACCTGGAACCCGTCCAACCCGCAGCCCAACACCGGCCTGCACGTCGAGGTGATCAGCAAGGGCCAGGACGTCGGCGTCGCCGCCGCCTACGCCCGGATCCTGATCGCGTACGCGGCCAAGTCGGGTGACGCGGCGGCCAAGACGACCGCCAAGGGGCTGCTCGACGGGCTGTCCGCCGCCGCCGACGCCAAGGGTGTCTCCACCACGGAGAAGCGTGGCGACTACCGGCGCTTCGACGACACCTACAACGCCTCCACCGGGCAGGGCGTCTACGTCCCGCCGGGCTGGACCGGGAAGATGCCGAACGGCGACACCATCGCCGCCGGCAAGAGTTTCCTGGACCTCCGGTCCTTCTACAAGAACGACCCGGACTGGCCGAAGGTGCAGGCGTACCTGGACGGTGGCGCGGAGCCCAGCTTCAACTACCACCGGTTCTGGGCACAGGCGGACGTCGCCATGGCGTACGCCGACTACGGCAGCCTGTTCCCGAACGGCTGACGACGACCCGGGGTGGGTGGCGTGGACCGCCCACCCCGGGATTCGGCCGGGGTCCGAGGAACGACGGACCCCGGCCGGCGGACGGCCTGACACCCACGGTCAGGCCGGGGTGGGCCAGCCATCTGGCCGACGCAGCGGATCGGCTGGCCCACCCCACCGCCCGGACTGGAGCCAACCGCGAAAAAGCCCAGAAATTCGGGCCGTCACGGGATCACGCCGAGGTCCGCAACGGAGTAACGTACGTCACCGGAGAGGCCGCTCCCCCCGTGGCGGCCTCTCCACTTTTTTTGCCCGTCCCGCCCCCGCCCCGCCCCTGGTCAGCTCGGCGGTGCCGACGGCTCTCCACCCACCGGATGACGCAGACCGGGGTGCCCGGCCGGCAACGACCGCCGCAGCACCACCCAGCTCAGTGCCAGCGCCGCGGCCACCAGCGGCCAGGTCAGAGCCACCCGGGCCACCACCAGTGCGAGGACCTGCCCACCCAGATACAGCGGCACGAACACCGCCAGCCGCACCAGGTAGGTCGCCGTCCACACCCAACTCGCCCGGCCGTAGCCGCGCAGCAGCGCCCGGTCGCGCCGCCACCGGGTGCGCTGGCCCAGCACACCGCCGACCAACACACCGAGCAGCGGCCAGCGCACCACGATGCTGACCGCCCAGGCGAGAGCGCTTACGGCGTTGGACAGCACCTGAATGAGAAAGAAGTCCTCGGCTCGGCCGGTGCGCACCGCGATCAGCGCCGCGACGCAGACGGCCAGCAGACCGACCAGCACCGAGCGCGGCCGGTCACCCCGGCGCAGCCGTACGCCGGCCACCACCGCGCCCACCGCCAGCGCCGCGCCGATCCCACCCCACAGCGACTCGCCGCCCAGCAACCAACCCGCCGCGAATGCGAGCGGTGGCAGGGTGGCGTCGACGGCGCCGCCACGCCCGCCCAGCAGGTCCGCGAGCGACTCGGCCCGCGCCCGCCCACCGGAGCCCGACCGCTGGTCCGGGTCGGGTGCGGCCGGGCCACTGTCGTGCTCCGCTGGTCCGCCCATCGCCGCCTCCTCGCTCTGGCACAACCTAACCACCGGCGGGCGGCGGGCCACCGGTCGGCTGGCCGACACCTGCCGCTACGGTGTGCGGATGCGCGCGACGGCACGGGGTTGGACCGCGGTCTGGTTGGTCGTACTGGCCCTCGTCCAGACGGCTGCCTTCCTCGCCGTGTGGCGGGTCGCCGTGCACACCGAGATCGGCCAGTGGGTCGACACCGTCGCTCTCACCGGCAACCGGATCGGGCAGGACACCATCGAAGGTCCTGTCGACCGGATCCTCAACGCGATGTCGGTGGTCTCCCTCGTGGCCGCCACCGCGATGATCGGGTTCATCGCGCTGATCCGGGGACGGTTCGCCCTGGCGATCACCGCGACCCTCCTGATCGCCGGGGCGAACGTCTCGACCCAGCTGTTGAAGTACGGGCTGAACCGGCCCGACTACGGCGTCGACCCGGAGCGCTCGGCGGTGGGCAACAGCCTGCCCAGCGGGCACACCACGGTCGCCGCGGCGGTGGCGGTCGCGCTCGTGCTCGTGTTGCCGGCCAAGGTGCGGGCGGTCGGCGCCTTCCTCGCCGCGGCCTATGCCGCCATCGCGGGCGTCGCCACCCTCTCCGCCGGCTGGCACCGGCCCAGCGACGCGATCGCCGCGTACCTGGTGGTGGGTGTCTGGGCGGCGCTGGCCGGGCTGGTCCTGCTGATCACCCAGCGGGAGCAGGCCGAGGTCGCTCCCGGCGACGCGCACCGCACGGCCGTGCTGGTGCTCGGGGCGGCCGGGGTGCTCGGCCTGGTCGCCTGCGGGCTGTCCCTCAGCTGGCTGGTCGGCCTGCGCGACACCGGCCCGGACGAGCTGAGCCGCCAGCCCCTGTTCGTCGGGTATTCGGGCAGCGCCGCCGGGATCGCCGGCACGATGGCGGTGGTGATGGCGTTGGTGCTCACCGTCGTGCACCGGCTGGTGCCCAGGGTCAAGGGCTGAGCGGACCGATGGACCGGGTCCGCGTGGCGTTCTCCGCGGAGTGCGCGCAGCTCACCGAGATCCTCGCCGAGCTGGTCGACGCCGACCTGGACCGGCCCACCAACTGCGTACCGTGGACGGTCCGGGAGTTGATCGCGCACGTGCGGACCGGAGTCGGTCGGCTGACCGACATGCTCGCCGCGCCCGCCCCGCCCCGCGCCGAGGTCGACGCCGCCGGCTACTTCGGCAGGGCGAAGTTCACCCCGTCTGTCGACGCCGACCGGATCGCCGGAGGCCGCCGCGACGCGTCGCGGGTGGACCGCGCGACGTTGGCGACCGCGATGGACCGCGCTTGGCGGGCCACCGATGCCGCGGTCGCCGCCGCGCCGCCCGATCGCGTCGTACGGACCCGGCACGGCGACGCGATGGGCGTCACCGAGTTCCTGCGGACCCGGGTCGTCGAGGTGGGCGTGCACGGTCTGGACCTGGCCGCCGCGCTGGGCCGGCCGCCCTGGCTCACTCCTCCGGCGGCCGAGGTGATCGCCGACCTGCTCACCGGGGGCCGACCGACACCGGCGGGATTGCGCTGGGACCAGCTGACCCTGATCCGTAAGACCACCGGACGGGCGGCGCTGACCGTCCCGGAACGGGCCGCGATCGACGCCGCCGGCTTCCGCTGGCTCGCCTTCGGCCGCTGACCCGCGCGCTGCTGGCTGCCCCGCGCGCCGGCTTCGGACGCTGCTGGCTGCCCCGCGCGCCGGCTTCGGACGCTGCTGGACGGTCGAGGTCAGCTCGCGGCGCGGGGTGCGGGGACGTGCGGGGCGACGCCGCGCAGGTGCGTCAGCACCACCGGGTCGATCCGGCCCGGCACCAGCCGCTCCTCGAGGTTCTCCAGCCCCGCCCAGGAGACCAACGCCGCTTCCGTGCCACCGTCGGCCACCGGATGGCCCAGCGCGGCGAGCAACGCCGCCACCTCGTCGGCGACCGCGCCGCTCAGGTCCAGCAGGGTGGTCGGGTCGGGCCGGCTGAACAGCATGGTGTGCACGGCGAGCAGCCGGCCCAGCTCGGCGACCGGGTCCGGGTGATCGTCCACCCGGAGGTCGACGAGCACGTCGCTCGTGCCGCCGTACCCGCCGCCGCGCTCGACCACCAGCAGGCCGGCGCTCTGCCGACCCCGCCGGTCGCCGCCGGCCTCGTCGCCGGCCCGCAACGCGGCGACCAACCGCTCGGCGAACGGCAGCGCCGACCCGGTCAGCCAGGCGCCGGCCAGCGCGTCGACGACCTCCGGGCCGGTGAGCACGTTGCCCTGCGCGGCCCAGCCGTCGCCGGCCCGTCCGCCCGCCCACGGGTGGCAGGCCGGTCCGGTCCAGGTGGCACCCGTTCCGTCGACGCCCACCACGCCGAGTTGGCGGTGCTCCCGCTCGGGGTCCGCGGCGATCAGCCCGGCCACCACGTCGGCCGGGGCCACCCCGGTGCGCAGCAGGGTGAGGCCCTGCGGACGGTAGGCGAGGTTGACGTGCGCCTGGGTGGCCAGCGCGCCGACCTCGGCGGCGGCGGCCGGCACCAGCGCCCCGGCGGCGAGGAACTTGCTGGCGACGACGACGCCGTGCCGGCGACCGTCGGCGGAGCGGGCGACGAGCGAGAAGGTCACCCGCCGAGACTAGCGCCGGACGTCGTCGTACCGTGCCGGCTCAGAAGGGCGGCGTGGCGGCCTCCGGTGGGGCACCGCGCGCCCGGCGGGCGTCGACGACCGCGACGGCGGCCAACACGAACACCCCGACCGCGCTGGCGGCCACACCGGGCAGGAACAGCAGTGGCACCGCCGACGCCGCCAACACCAGCAGGGCGATCCACCGGGACGGCGACACCCGCGCGAACACCTCGTACTCCAGACGGGCCCGCCCGGCCAGGAACAGGGCCGGCCCACCGAGCGCCATGGCCAGCCACGCCCCCGGGATCTGTTCCAGCGGATTATGGATGATCAGCTCGTAACCGATCGCGGTGGCCGCGAGACCGACCACCATCACCAGGTGGGTGTCGGCGGCCGACCGGCCGATGGAGGCGGGGTGCCGGGCCTTCACCACCGCCTCGCCCAGGATCCGCCCGGCCCGCTGGACGTAGATCCGCCACAGCATGATCGACGTGGCCAACGCGAGTGCGAACGCCCACACGTGCCCCGACTCGTACGGTCCCTCGCTGTACGCGAAACCCGCCACCAGAATCGTCTCGCCCAGCGCGACGAGGAAGAACTGCTGGTAGCGCTCCGCCAGGTGTTCCCCGGCGATCTCCCACTTGGAGACCGTCGAGCGACCCAGCCACGGCACCGGCCAGCCGCACCGGGCAGCCAGGTACTCGATGGCCAGCGCCGCCGTCCAGAGCGTGACCTGCGCGTTGGTGCTCAGCAGCGCCCCGGTTATCCAGAACACCCCGCTGACGGCGAACACCACAGCCATGCGTACCTTCAGCCGGCGGTACGGGTGGGCGCCCAGCGCGAGCGACAGGATCACCGGTCGGGTCACCTGCGCGACCACGTACGCCACCGCGAACATCAGCGCGGTGTCGCTGAACGCCCGGGGGATCGCCACCCCGAGCACCATGCTGCACACCAACGCGGTGATCACCACGGTCTGCAGCGGCACCCGGTACGGGTCGTAGCGGCTGGTCGTCCACGCGGTGCCCTGCCAGACCGACCAGAGTGCGAGCAGCAGCAGCAACGTCTTGCCGCTCCCGGTAACCGCCGCCCAGCCATGCTCCCGAGCCGGCCCGTCGGTCAGGTCCTCGAACGCGCGCGCGGAGATCCGGGTGAGCGCGAAGACGAACACCAGGTCGAAGAAAAGCTCCAGGAAGGTCGCCCGGCCCGGGTCGCGCTTGGCCGGCTCCAGGTGCCCCGCTGCCCTGGAATCCATGGTCAGCGGCCTGCGCCGTTGGTCCGGTTCACCTCGAAGTCGTAGCATCCGCGCCGGTACGCTCGGCCGGAAACCGGCGATTCTGCCCAACCCGGGGATCTTGCCCGTACCCCCGTCAACGGGCACGATCGATCGGTGACGAATCGATGGGGCATGACGGTGCCGTTGGGCGGGATCGCGCTGGCGCACCACGACGCGGCCTACGCGGCCCTCGAGCGGGCCGGGTTCACCGACGTCTGGTCGTCCGAGGTCGCCGGGACCGACGCGTTCACCCCGTTGGCGCTCGCCGCGGCCTGGGAACCGGGGCTGCGGCTGGGCACCGCGATCGCGCCGGTCTTCACCCGGGGTCCCGGCCTGTTGGCGATGAGCGCGGCGGCGATGGCCGAGGCCGCGCCGGGCCGGTTCACCCTCGGCATCGGCGCGTCCTCACCCGTGCTCGTCCGGGACTGGAACGCCATGCCGTTCGACGAGCCGTTCCGCCGCACCCGCGACATGCTGCGCTTCCTGCGCGCCGCGCTGGGCGGCCAAACCGTCGACCAGGCCTACGACACATTCACCATCCGCCGGTTCACGCTGGAACAACCACCGGCGGTGCCGCCACCGATCCTGCTGGCCGCGCTGCGCCCGGGGATGCTCCGGCTGGCCGGTGCCGAGGCCGACGGTGTCATCCTCAACTGGCTCAGCGCCGACGACGTGCCACGTGCCCTCGCCGAGCTGGGCGAACGGCGTACCGGCTTCGAGGTCGCCGCCCGGATCTTCGTCTGCCCCACCGAGGACGCCGCGTACGCCCGAGCACTGGGCCGCCGGCTCATCACCAGCTACCTCACCGTTCCCGCGTACGCCGAGTTCCACCGCTGGCTCGGCCGGGACGAGACGCTCGCGCCCATGTGGGCGGCCTGGGCCGCCGGTGACCGACGCGGCGCCAGCGCGGCGGTGCCCGACGACGTGGTCGACGCGTTGGTGCTGCACGGCGCACCGCAGCGGTGCCGCGCCGAGGTGCGCCGCTACGCCGACGCCGGTGTCGACGTGCCGATCATGGCGCTGCTGCCCACCCCGGAGGTCACCGCCGGCGGCGCGGCCGCGTTGCTCAGCCTCATCGCCCAGTTGGGCGCCGACCCCGTAGGAGCGTCCGCGTGAACCTCACCGACCGGATCGTGGTGGTCACCGGCGGGGCCGGCGGCATCGGGGCCGCGCTGTCCCGCCGCTTCGCCGCGGAGGGTGCCGCCGCCGTGGTGGTCGCCGACCTGGACCCCGAAGCGGCGGACGCGGTGGCCGAGGGGATCGGCCCGGTCGCGCACGCCATCGCCCTCGACGTCACCGACGAGGAGCAGGTACGCGACCTGGTCGCCGACACCGAGGAGCGCTACGGCCGGATCGACCTGTTCTGCGCCAACGCGGGAGTGACCACCGGCGGGGGAGTGGAGGTCGACGACGCCGGCTGGGACCGGGCGTGGCGGGTCAACGTGCTCGCTCACGTCTACTCGTCCCGCGCGGTGCTGCCCGGCATGCTCGCCCGGGGTGGCGGGCACCTGCTGCACACCTGCTCGGCGGCGGGCGTGCTGACCGCGGTGGGCGACGCCGCGTACACCGCGACGAAGCACGCCTCGGTGGGGTTCGCGGAGTGGCTCGCCATCACCTACCGGGACCGGGGCATCCGGGTCAGCGCGCTCTGCCCGCAGGGGGTGGACACCCCGATGCTCACCGAAGGGCTCGCCGAGGGGCATCTCGGCGCGCGGGTGGTCGCCGCGTCCGGTGCGGTGCTCACCCCGGACCAGGTCGCCGAGGCAGCCGTCGCCGGGCTGGCCGAGGAACGGTTCCTGATCCTGCCGCACCCGGAGGTCGCCGACTACGCCCGTCGCCGCGCCGAGGACCCGGACGGTTGGCAGGCCGGCATGCGCAAACTCGTCCGCCGCCTGACCCGTTAGGGCAGCGGGACGCGTCCGGCGGCCAGGAGATGGGCACTCGAACCGATCAGCGCCGGTTCGCTGCTGTAGAGCCGGGCGAGGTCCAACGCCGCGGCGAAGACCGCGTCCGGTGTCGGCCCCTGTACCGCCGCCTCCGCCGCGGTCCAGGCCGGGCCTTCCACCCCGTGTACGACGACGTCGGTCAGCCCGGCGGCGAAACACTCGTCGGTCAGTTCCTCGACCCGATGGAAGTAGGCATGGGTGAAACCGATCCGTGCGTCGTTGACGCCGTTGGTGAGCAGCGCCCCGGCCTCGTCGAGCAGCCTCCCGTCCAGTCGCCCGGTGGCGGCGAAGTCCAGCGGGCCGGCGAAGCGTGAGATGACAGCGGCCACGACGTGACCGCCGGGACGCGTGACCCGCACGGCCTCCCGCAGAGCCTGGATCCGATCGACGCGGCGCACCAGGTGGTAGAGGGGACCCAGGAGCAGCGCGGCGTCGTACCTCCCGTCGGCATCGGGCAGCGCACGAGCGTCGCCGACCTCCGCCTCGACCGGAGGCTGTCCGGCGCGGGCCTGCGCCACGTGACTCGGCACCAGGTCGACCAGGCGGACCTCGTAGCCGGCGTCCACAAGCATCCGCGCGTACTCGCCGGTGCCCCCACCGATGTCCAGCACCCGGGCGCCCGGGCCGGGCAGGAGAGCCCGCAGCAGCTCGCTCGTGCGGATCCACTCCAGTCGGGCCTGTGGCCGGGCGGACAGACGTTGGTCCTCGCGGTAGCGCACCGTGTAGTAGTCGACGATGTCGCTCGTGTGCTGATCCACCCTCTGATGGTCATCGCTGCGGCACCAGACCGCCACCGTGTTTCGGCCACCGGAGATGCGCCGGTGATCAAGAGGTTCGCGTCCGGAGCGGGCCGCGGTCGACGCGAAGCTCGTCATCACCGCGGGGACCGGCGGGCGCGGCGCAGGGGAGTGGGGTGCACCGACCAGAGGAGGCGCCGCCACCAGGGACGCGCGGAGCGCAGGCTGTGCACATAGGCCATCGCCACCTCGGCGGCGCGGGCGGCCTGGTCGGGTGTCGCGGCGCCCGGGGCGAAGCCCACCTGGTTGAGCAGGGCCGCCAGATCGTCGACGGCCGGGCCGTCGGTCGTACCGTCGGGGGTCGTGCTGTCGGCGGTCGTCTCCGCTCGGGCGGAGGCGAGGGCCTGGCGGGCGTGTCCGGCCACCTCGGTGGCGGCCAGGTCGTCGCCGACCGGGCGGCCGGCCAGCCGGAGCGCGTCGGTGACCTCCCGCCAGGCGCCGGCGATGCGCTGACCGGGGTCACCCCGGACCAGCCGGGCGCGGGTGAGTGAACGGCGCATCGCCAGCAGGGTGAGCAGCAGCGCCCCGACCAGCAGCAGCAGACCGCCGCTGCCGCCGGCGACCAGCAGCGGAGTGGACACGCCGCCCCGGCCGGGCGGACCGTCACCAGCGGCGACCGGCTCCGGTGACGCGGTGGGCTCCACGGTGGGCGCCGGCGCCTCCGACGGTGGCGGATCCTCCGGTGTCGGACGGAAATCCTCCTCCACCGGCCTCGGCTGCTCGTTCGGGCGGGGCAGCGGATCGAACGGCACCCAACCCAGCCCGTCGAACAGCACCTCCGGCCAGGCGAACGCGTCACCGGCAAGCACCGGCCCCTGCCCGCCGGCCCGGAAACCCACCACCACCCGGGTCGGCAGCCCGGACAACCGGCCGAGCACCGCGAACGCCGCCGCGAACTGCTCCGAGGTGCCCTCCTGCCCACCGCCGGCGCGGGGCCCGAAGAGAAAGAAACCCAGATTCGGGTACGCGTGCCCGCTCGGCGCGTCCGCCACCACCCGGTAGTGCTCGGCCAGGAACTGCTCGATCGCCAGAGCCCGCGCGAACGGGGCGCCGTTGTCCTCGGCGAGCTGCGTGGCCAGCCGGCGCATCGGGTCGGGCACCCCGTCGGCCACCCGCAGCACCCGGGCCACCTCCTCGCCGGCGGGCACGTTCGCAGTGGCCAACAGGTTCGAGTCCGGCTGTTCCTCGGCGGAGGTCACCGCGTACCGCAGCCCCGGCGTCAACCCCTCCGGCCGGATCAGCGTCCCGCTCGCCGGGTCGTACGCCACCCGTGCGCCGCTGACCTCCCGGGGCGTCGCCACAGCGGGCAGCAGCCGACCGCTCAGCTCCGCCACGGTGATCTGCTGGCGGACGGTCTCCACCGTGCTGTCCCGGGACGGGGCGGGGGCCGGCAGGATCCGCCCCGCGTTGCGGTACGTCGCACCGACCCGCCAGGTCACCCCGTCGTAGTCGCTGAGCACCGCCAACCGCATCCGCACACCGCGACCGGCGTCGCCGGCCGGCTCGTCCCCCGGTGGGGCGCTACCGGACGCGGGAGGTGCGACACCGGTCCGCTCCGTGCTCACGTCGAGGAGCTTCTGCTCCGGGCGCAGCGCCCAGCCGGAGATCCGAATCAACGGGTTCTCGTCGAGCGTCTGCACCTGCGGCGGCTCCACGTACCGGCGGGGGTCCACCGGCCGCCCGTCGACCTGGTCGGCGACGACCGGTGCGAGCAGCGCGACCAGCCCGACCACCAGCGCCACCCCGAGTGCCGCGCTGGTGGCCAGCCGCAGCCGCACCGCCGCGCGTACCCGGGGAGCCAGCTCGGCAGTGGGGTCGGCGGCGGCCGACGCGGTACCGGTGGGGACCGCCAGACCAGCCGCCGCGACCGCGACGAACGCCACCGTCACCCCGACCGCCGGGGCGGCATTCGGACCCACCACGTAGAGGGCGGCGGCGTAGAGCCCCGCCGCCGGCAGGTAGCCCAGCAGCACCCGACCGGTGCGCAAGGCGACCTCCGCACCGGCCAGCCCGGCCAGCCAGGCCGCCACCACGGGCACCAGCACCGTGTCCGGAGTGGGCTCCACCGGGATCATCGCGGTCAGCAGCCGCGGAATACCGTTGCGCGCGGCGTCAGCGGTGATCTCCAGCAGACCACCCGGAAGCTCGGCCCGATCGGCGGCCAGCCGCAGCGACCACAGTGTCCAGCCGGCCATCACGGCCACCGACACCGGCGCCACCAACCAGGACGGCAGCCGCCGGGCGGCCACGCTGACCAGCACCGAACCGGCCGCCGCACCGACGACCAGCCCGATCAGCAGGTTTCCCGCGTACACCCGGCCCAGCACCACCCCGGCCAGCGCGATCAACCCGATCAGCACCAGCGGGACGACCGCCGCCCGCAGCACCCGTCCGGCACGCGTCACCACCGGCGTACCCCGTCCCACTCGGCGGCGAACTGCGCGCCGTCCGCAGCGTCGACCACCACCAGGCCGGCCGCGCCCGGCGGCGTCGGCTCGGCCGCGCCGAACACCCCGACCACCACCGACGGGTACGCGCCACGCAGCGCGCCGACGTGCCCCAGGTCGTCCCGCCCACCCGGCCCGGTCAGGAAGATCAACGTGTCACCGAGCCGGTCCTGGCGCAGCCGGGTGGCAGCCGCGCGGACCGCCTCGTCGGCATCCGAGAGCGCGGCGGCGGCGAGCCGGTCCAGCGGACCGAGCGCCGCGCCGACGTCCGGCGTCCCACCCGGCGCGGCCGGCTCCGCGCCGGCGAACAACAACACCACCGGCAGGTCGGCACGGTGTGCGGCGGTGACGATCGACGCCGCCGCCTCGCACGCCGCCTCGAACGACTCCGCCACCCCACCCACCCGCTGAGGGTGCGCGACGGCGCGATTGTCCAGCAGCACGATCAGGTGCGGCAGGCTGGTGTCCACGTTCTCCCGCACCATCAGCTCACCCACCCGGGCGCTGGTCCGCCAGTGCACCCGACGCAACTCGTCGCCCACCACGTACTCCCGCAACGAGTCGAACGTGATCGACCCGTGCGGCACCCCGTCCACCCGGCCGTCGAGGCTGCGCCCCGCACCGCGCGGCACCGCCGTCAGCGGATGCACCCGGGGGTAGACCCAGACCGGCACCGCCCCGCCGTACGGGCGGGCCAACGCCACCAACCCCAGCGGATCGCGTCGGGTCACCCGCAGCGGCCCCACCGGCACCACCCCACGCCGATGGGTCGGTACGTCGTAGCGGACCTCGGTGTCCCGACCGGGCCGCAGGCGCAACACCGGCACCGGCACGCTGCGTTCCCCGCACCGGTCCTCGGCCAGCAGGTTCGCCGACCGCAGCCGGCCCGCGTTGCGCACGGTCAACATCATGCTCGCCGGCTCGCCGCGGGCCACCCGGTCCGGATCGGCGTGGCGGGTCACCGTCAGCCGGGGCCGCCAGGCCGCGACCAGCGCGGCGTAGCCGACGGCCGCGCCGGCCGCCGCGCCCAGCAACGTCAACTCGGGGTACGCGAACCGGAAACCCACAGCCAGCAGCACCACGGCGGCGACGAGCAGCCCGATCCCACGGGCGGTGATCCCCATCGCGCTGGTGCCGGTCAGCCCTGCACCGGAGCGGGCTGCCCCGACGGCAGTGGCACCGGCACCGAGGCGACGGCCTGACGCAGCACCTCGGCGGCGGTCAGCCCGCGCACCTGGGCGTCCGGCGTCAGCAGCAGCCGATGCGCGAACACCGACTCGACGAGCGCCTTCAGATCCTCCGGCATGATCCAACCTCGCCCGTCGATGAGCGCGTACGAGCACGCCGCGCGGGTCAACGCGATCACGCCCCGGGGACTGACCCCGACCCGCACCTGCGGGTGGGTGCGGGTCGCGGCGGCCAACCGGACCGCGTACGCGTAGAGCGGCTCGGCGATGTGCACCCGACGGGCCATCCGGACCATCTCCCCGACGGTGGCCGTGTCGGTGACCGGGGCGAGCGCCTCGGGGGAGCGCACGGTCGCGCCGCGCAGCACCTCCACCTCGACCGCCTCGTCCGGGTAGCCGACGGACAGCTTCACCAGGAAACGGTCCAGCTGCGCCTCGGGGAGCCGGTAGGTGCCGTCCATCTCCACCGGGTTCTGCGTTGCCACCACCAGGAACGGCGACGGCACCGGGTGCCGGACCCCGTCCACGGTGACGGTGCGTTCCTCCATCACCTCCAGCAGCGCCGACTGGGTCTTCGGCGACGCCCGGTTGATCTCGTCGGCGATGACGATGTTGGCGAAGACCGGCCCCGGATGAAACTCGAAGTCCCGGCTCGCCTGGTTGAAGATGGTCACCCCGGACACGTCCGACGGGAGCAGGTCGGGCGTGAACTGGATGCGCCGCCACTGCCCCTTCACCGTGGCGGCGATGGCCCGCGCCAGGGTCGTCTTACCGACGCCCGGCACGTCCTCCAGGAGCACGTGACCCTGCGCGAAGAGCGCGGTCAGCGCCAGCCGAACCACCTGCGGTTTGCCGAGCACCACCGCGTTGACGTTCTCGGCCAGCCGGGCGGCCAGGGCGGCGAAACCCTGCACCTCCGGCTGGGTGAGCGGCTCGTGGGTGTTCACGGTCGGCGGTGCTCCTTGCCTGGTGGTTCAGCAGGTGGGCAGGACGTTGATGTTGTCGCCGCCCTCCAGGTTGAGCCAGGCCCAGGGAATGTAGTTCTTCCCCTCGTACTCGACCTGCACCCACCAGGTGCTGCGCTTGTCGTTGTTGTAGATGTACGCGTAGACCTCTTCGCCCGACTTCTTGCAGAACGCCTTCAGCCGGGTCCCGTTGGCCACCCATCCTGCCTGCCGGTCATTGTCCTGCTCGGTAACCTTGAAGATCTCGTTGCCGTTGCGCGCGCCGGCAACCTCCCGGGTGCAGTAGCTCGCCTCCGGCCCGGAAGCGCCATTGCGGCAGGTCGCGATCCCGTACAGCGGTTGGGTGGTCTCGCCCTTCGTGGCCGTGCCCTTACCGGCGGCGTTGGTGGCCGTCACCGTGAACGCGTACGCCGTGCCCGGCGTCAGTCCGGTCATCGTGATGCTGGAGCACGCCCCGGCCTTCGTCGGCTCACCCGGCGTGCTCACCGCGCAGGTGGCCTGACCGCCGCCCGCGTCCACCGTGAACGTCACGGTCGCCGCGGTGGCCGTCGACGACGAGCCGGTCACCGTGACCCGTGGCTCGGCGACCGTACGCGCGGTGGCGGTGGCCTCCGGGCCGGGACCCGCCTCGTTGACCGCCTTCACCTTCACCACCACGTTCTGGCCGTTGCCCAGCCCGGTGACGGTCGTGCGGGTGTCGTTCACCTCGCTGGCCCGTCCACCGACGTCCACCAGGTATTTCGACACCGGTCGGCCGTTGGCCTCGGCGGGCGCCCACTGCACGGTGACCGCGCCCGGCTGGTCGGCGACCGTGGCGGCCCGCAGGTCGAGCGGCGTACCGGGCGTCGTGAAGGGCACCACCGTGTTGCTGACCGGCGACGCCGCCGAACCGGCGCCCTTGTCGTTGACCGCCACAACCGTGAACGCGTACTGGGTGCCGAACTCCAACTCACCGGCGGGCACCACCAGCTCGGTCTTCGTCGACTCACCGACCGGCGCGTTCGTCCCCGCCGAACTGGCCGTCACCGCGTACCGCGCGATGGTGTTGCCCTGGCCGTTCGCCGCCGGCCACGTCACCAGCACCGTGCCGTCCGGTCGCTCCTGGGCGGTCGCGCTCGCCGGCGGGTCGGGCACCGCGGCCGTCGGGATCACCGGGTTGCTGGTGCGCGGCGGACCGTCGCCCTTGGCGTTGACAGCGTGCACCGCGAAGCGGTACGTCTCGCCGTTGGTCAGACCCGTGACCTCCACCGCGCGTTGGTTGGCACCCACCTCCAGGCGCTGGCCGCCACCCTCCACCACGTACTTGATGATCTCGGCGCCGTTCGCGGCGGCCGGCCGCCAGCTCACCCGCGCCTGCGCGTTGCCGGCGGCGGCGGTGACACTGCGCGGCGCGCTCGGCTTGTTCACGCGGGGCTTCTTCGGCGGCGGCGGGGGCGGCGGCGGGGCAACCGGTGGCGGGTCGCCGCCGAGCACGTCGTTGGCGTACTTGTCGACATCGCGCACCTGGTGCTTGTCGTCCACCACCCGGGCGGTCGCCGCGTCGGGAGAGTTGATGAACAGGCGATTCTCCCGCACCTCAAGCTCCAGCGGCCCGTTCGCCCGCCCCTTGATGGTCTCGACCAGCTGACCACCCGCGTCGAAGGCGTAGATCGTGCCGGTGGCCTCGTCGGCGCAGTAGAACCGGTCCGCCCAGGCCACCGCCGGACTGAGCCGGTCGCCCTCGCCCGGCACCGTGAACGCCTGCTCCTCCCCACCGTCACCCACCACCAACACCCGCCGTTCGGCGGGCACGGTGACCGGAACCCGCTGCCCGCTGGTGCGCGTGGGCATCGCCGCCGCACCGGACAGCGTCAACGGCGTCGGGTGAACCTTGCCCTGCTGCACCCGCACCAGCTTCCCGGCTGTGCGGTCGAGCACCGCCACCCCCTCGTCCAGGGTGGACACCACAAGCTCGTGGCTCGCCTCGGCGACGTCGTAGGACTCGACCTGCTTCGGGCTGAGCCCAGGGCCGGCGGGCGCGGCCGAGGCTGGCGTGGACGGCAACGTGGCGGCGGTGATCGCCGAGACGGTGCCCTGGCTCGGCACCGCGATCCAGAGCCGGCCCTCGCCGTCGAACGTCCCGCCGGTGATGCCCGGGGGATAGTGCACCGGCTCGCCGACCGGGGTCAGCGACCGCGGGTCGAGCTGCCGCACGATGCCCTGCACGGCGTCGACGACGAACGCCGAATCTTCGTGCAGAGCGACACTCACACCGAGGCCAGGGGTGGTCCGGGTGGTCGCGGTGAGCTGCAGCGTGGCCAGGTCCAGTGAGCTGACCTGCCCGGTGTGCAGGTCACGCAGGACCAGCAGCCGGTCGGTCTGGGTGATCTGCATCGGGTGCCGGACGGCGTTGGGGATCTCGGTGCGGGTGTCCACCTTGGCGGTGACCCCGTTGACCCGGGCCAGCTCGCTGCGCGCCGCGCTCCACAGCCACGAACTCGCGTCGTAGTTGGCCACCGCGTTGTCGGCCGCGCCGAGCCCGAGGACGGTCAGACCCATGGCCGCCAGCAGCGCGGCCACCGTGCCGACGGTCACCAGCCCGCCGCGCAGCCGGGAGCGGGGGGCGTTGGTCTGTACGGCGTCCTCGATGCTGGCCACAGCCGGCTGCCTCCCGTAAGTCATGGCAGGTGACGCGCATCGCGGCCACCCCTCCCCTGAGCCGGGTGCCATCATATGGCGCTGCTGGTGACGGGGGAACCCGCACCGTCACCCCTGTGGATACCGAGCGTGTGCGCAGTGGACGCCCAGCTCAGCTCGGTTCAGCCCGCACCTCAGCTCGGCACGCCTCAGCTCGGCGACGGTCGGCCCGACGGCCTGCCGCTCGACGGGGTGGTGCGCTCCCGCGTCGTACAGACCTGTCCGGAGGTCGCGAAGCTGTCGGTGGAGTAGACCGCCAACACCGTGAAACAGTGATCCAGCCGCGAGTTCAACCCGTTGACCGTGTAGCTCGTCGCACCCGGGTCCACGGTGGCCATCACCCCCAGGGGCTGCCCGGCCCGACCGGCGGCGACCATGAACGGCACCGCACCGCCGGACGGGTCCGTCCAGGTCAGCGTGATGGTGGTCGCGTCGTCGCGGAGCTGCAGATCGCCGGGGGGTGGCCCGACCGACGCCTGCGCCGCAGCGGTCGGCGAGGTCCCCGCGGGCGGCGGATCGTCGCGGGTCAACACCACCACACCCAGGCCGGCCACCGCCACGACGGCCACCCCGGCCGCCACCGCCGCCCCGATCAGCGTCGCCCGGTTGCGCCCCGCCGACCCGCCTTCACCCGCGTACGAGGGCCGGTGCCCGTCGTGCACCGGGTGGTACTGCTGACCCGGGTACGGCACCTGCGCCGGCTGGTGCTCCCGGGGTGGGTACGGGTCGTGCGTGGGGTACCGATCGTGCGTCGGGTACTGGCCCTGCGGCGGGTACTGGTCCTGCCTGGGGTACTGGTCATGCCTCGGGTACTGGTCGTGCGTCGGGTACTGGCCCTGCGTCGGGTACTGGTCGTGCGTTGGGTACTGGTCGTGGTGGTTCGGCGGTGCCGCTCGCGGCGCGGTCGGCCGCGACCCCGCCGCCTCGACGCCTGCGTCCGTCGACCAGGCCGCCGGCGTCGGCTCGGCGGACGGCACGACGGCACCCGACCATGCGGCGGTCGGCGCTGGCTGGAAGGCGACGGACGGGGCCGACATGGCGTCACCCCTGGTCGGATCGCTGTCCGGCTGGACGGCCGGGATCACCTCGGTCTGATCGAACCTCGCGGAGACGGGCTGGGTGTACCCGGGTGGTGCGGAGACCGGGTAGGTCTGCCCGGGTGGTGCGGAGACGGGCTGGGTGTGCCTGGGCGGTGCGGAGACCGGGTAGGTCTGCCCGGGTGGTGCGGAGACGGGGTAGGCGTGTCCGGGCGGTGCGGAGACCGGGTAGGGGTGGGCTGGTGGTGCGGACGTCGGGGACGGGTGTGCCGGTGGCCCGGAGACCGGGTGGGGGTGGCCGGGCGGCGTCGTGGCCGGTGGTGCAGCGCCTGGTGGTCCGCTGACCGGATGCGCCGGCCCCGGTTGCCCGGCCGCCGGGGACGGTCGGCCCGACGTTGTCACGTCGACGGCGGACGCGACGACCGGTCCGGTCGCCCCGGCGGGTCCAGCTGCGGCTCGGGCAGCCTCCTCGGCGAGGAGCGGTTCGATCTGTCGTACCTGGATCGTGGGGTTGTCCCACGGAGGTGCCGGCGGCCCCGACGTTGGCGCCGGGACGGCCGGCGCCGGGGCGGGTGGGGTCGACGACGGGTGCGGCACGTCGACCGCCGGGTGGGTCGACTGCTCGCCCGTCCGCTGACGGGGCGGGGCGGTCGGCCCGGCCGTCGGTGGCGGTGGGGGCCGCTGACCAGACGGTGGTGGCTGGCTCTCAGTCCGTTGCCGGGGTGTTTGGCCCTGGGCGCTCGGCTGGGTCGGGTGGCCGTCCGCCCCCAGTCGGAGCGGCTGGCTCTCCGACACTGGCTGGGATGGCTGGCTGACCGCCGGCCGGGCGGACCCGGGTGGTTGCTCGTCGGCGCGTTGACGGGGCGCCACCCCGGGTGCGGCGGCGTTGCCGGGTGACTGGGGTGCGGCGGGGCCGTGTACCCCCGGAGGGGTTGCCTGGGGTGCGGCCGGCGGAGGCCAGGGCGAGTTGGCGGGCGCCAGGCCATCGGCGGAGGGCCGCATCGCGGCCAGGGTCGCCATGGACAGGGTCGGGCCGGACAGTGCCGACCGGACGCCGGACTCCGCCGCCGCGTCGACCGGGGCCGGATCGGAGACCGGCCCATCCTGCTCGGCCGGCGTCGGCGCGGATGGGCCGAGGTAGGCGCGGGCCGCGCGTACCGACGGGTGGTGCTCCCCGAGGGTGGCCGGCCCGGCGGTGGCGACGCGGGTGTAGTTGCGACGGGCCTCGTGCCGGTTGCCCAGTTCCTCCGCGACCTCGGCCAGTTCGAAGGCGAGCGCGAGCATCACCGGGTTGGAATGCTCCCAACGCCGCTCGCCCGCCGCGAACGCCTCCTCCAGCACGCGGCGGGAGGCGAGTAGATCGTCCGCCTCGCGGTGCAGTCGCGCCAGCAGGTGAGCGGTGTGCAGCATCTCAGGATGATCCACGCCGTACGGCGGGGGAGCGGATCCAACGGCCTCCGCGAGCAACTGCCGGGCGGCCTTGAGGTCACCTGTGGCGCGCACGGCGAGGGCCCGGTGCTGGGCGGCTGCCAGGGGGGAGGGATGGGACACGTGGCAATGCTGCCGGCAGAGGGCCACCGGACGCTACCCAGACACGCCCTGGGCGGCGGGTCGACGGCGGGTCCGCAGCCCTGTGAGCAGCGACGGAAGCGCCGGGAGAAAGGCGTCGGAAGGCGATGTGCATGATCCACGGGCGGCGTGTACAGTAACTCCCCGTGCGGCCCGCCGTACCGACCATCGGGTGGCAAGATCATCTGGTCGGCAAGGTAGGCTGAACGTGTAGGTCCGGGTGGCGGAATGGCAGACGCGCTAGCTTGAGGTGCTAGTGCCCGTATAGGGCGTGGGGGTTCAAGTCCCCCCTCGGACACCAAAGTTCGTGGATATCCACGCGAGATCAACTTCCTCTCGCGTGGGGACGCGAGCCGCGACGACTCATATGTGCGCACCGACCCCAGGGAGCCGGCGCCACCTGCGCTGACACCCTCGCCCTCGTGCTGGCGGGGGCCTAGGTGAGCCCCGGCAGGCCGCGCCCTCGCCGGCCCGACGAGCAGCTCGTCGAGGCGCTCATACCCACCCCACTGCCGGTCGTATCGCCGGAGCCGGCACCGCTGCCGACCTTGCCCGCGCCCGCCGCCCGCACGAGTGATGGCGTGCTGTTCGACGTGGCCCGACCCGACGCCGCCGGACGCGTCACCGCTCGTGCATTGCTGCGGGCGTTGGGCTGGACACCGGGCCTCACGCTGCACGTCGACGTCGTGACCGCCGCAATCCTGATCACCCCGGCCGCCGAAGGCGCGCACGTCGTGGGCACCCGCGAGGAGCTGCCCCTACCGGCCGCCGCCCGACACCTGTGCGGCATCGCCACCGGCGAACCCGTGCTCCTGGCTGCCCTGCCCCGCCAGAACCGCATTCTCGTGCACCCCTCAAACACCATCACGGCGGTCCTGGCCGACCTGCACGCCCGCATCCTCGCAGAGCCCTCATGACCACGGATCCCGATCGTGTCGCCACCGCCCGAGCGATGCTCGAGCACCTCGGCCTCACCGCCGCCGACCTCACCGGCAGTAACCGGCCCGCCGTGCCGACAGTCGCCGAGTACCTTCCTGCTGTGGTCGCCGCGGCGAGCCCGGGCACCCGACGCACCTACGGCAGCTCCTGGAGACGAATGGCCGCCGCCTACGGCGACCGGCGCATTGACGCGGTGCGCGCCAGCGACCTCGAAGCCCTCATGCGACAGGCCGCCGCAGGCGCCCGCCCTCGCCGCAACTCCCGAAACGGCCGGCACGCCGGCGAGCACCTCATCGCCGCCGCCCGCGCCTTCTACAACCGCGCCATCGCCGACGGCTACCTGACCATCGCGGACAGCCCCGCCCATCGGGTCCGCAAACCCCGCCGGCTGCCCAACACCCGCCGCGCCCTCACCCCTGACGAACTGTCCGACATCAACGCCGCCGCCCGCAGCGGCGGCAACGACATCGTGCTCGACGCGCTGCTGCTGCGCCTGCACACCGAAACGGCCTGCCGACGCAGCGGGGCTCTCGCGCTGCGCCTGATCGACCTGGACACCGACCACGCGCTGATCCGCCTGTCCGAGAAGGGCAGCACGCAACGCTGGCAGCCCATCACCCCGATGCTCGCCAGCCGACTGGACGACCACGCCCGAGCCCGCGGCGCCGTCGCACCGACCGATGCGCTGCTGCGCTACCGCAACGGCCAACCCGCCACCTACCGGCGCTACGACCTGATGTGGAAACGCATCGGCCGACAGTTGCCGTGGGTCGCCGCCCAGGGCATCACCACGCACTGGCTGCGCCACACCACCCTGACCTGGGTGGAGCGGCACTTCGGCTACGGGGTGGCCCGCGCCTACGCCGGCCACACCGACCGCCGCGGACCCGCCACCACCACCTACATCAAAGCCGACCTGCACGCCGTCGCCACCGCGCTGGCCGCCCTCACCGGCCAACCCCACCCGCTGGCCGCCGCCGATAGCGAGCAGCGGTTCCCCCGCCGAGGACGCGGAGGAGATGGGGTGGCCACAAACCCGTGAATCCATCGCTAGAGGGGCCGGGAAAGCCACCGCGCTCTCGATAGGCCGCCGACGGCGCATACCGGAGGTGTGCGCAGCGCTGGTAGGTCTCCGGACTCGTGGGCGGGAGGCGTGGTTGTCTGCTGGCCGCCCTCGGTGCTCGATGGCCGTGAGTGACCCGACCAGCGTTGGGAACACGGATACGCGGACCACCACGACCCGTCGGGGGCGCGAAGTGAGGCGTGCTGTGACGGCGGGGGTACCCGCCCACCGCATGCGCCAGGTCGGCACCGGCCACGACTGACCAACGTCGACCCGATAGGCATCCAGGCTTAGAGGCCACTGAACCGATCCCACAGGAATCACCCGGCGGAGCACTCCTCGGCCCCTCACCTGGGCCTCGGTTCGTCACCGATCCGCAGGGCGAACGCCGTGCCGCAGACCAGGTGGTGCAGCCGACGATGTGCACGACAGCCGGTTGTAATGGGGCTGGGCCTCTGGGCCATTTTGGGGTTACAGCCAGTCGCGTTGCTTGAACGCGCGATGCAGTGCCACACCGGCGGCGATCATGAGGGCCAGGGCGAACGGGTAACCGATGCGCCAGTGGAGTTCAGGCATGTGATCGAAGTTCATGCCGTAGACGGCGGCGACCAGTGATGGTGCGAAGAAGATCGCGGCCCAAGCCGAGATCCTCTTGACCTGCTCGTTCTGGGTGTAGTTGGCTTCGGTGAGCCGCTGCACCTTCTCGTTCTGGATCTGGGCGGCGTTGGTGGCCTTGATGGTCAGGATGCTCTGGTAGAACTCGATGACACCCTGCAGGTACTCACGCTCACCGTCGGCGATGCGCCGCACCCGGATGAACTGGTCGGTGCTGTCGTCGACAAGCGGCTTGTCGTCGCGGGGCAGGCCGTCCAGTGTTGCCATGCGGCCGTAGATGGCGCCGCCGAGCGCACCCATGGTGCGGACGGCGAGCAGCCCGTGTCGGGCGCGGAAGAGTTCGTTGAGGAAGGACTCCGGGTCGCCGACGTTGCCGCCGGTGACCTGTTGTTCAAGGCGCCACACGTCGGCGGTGACCTGTTCGACGTAGTCCTCCTGATTGCGGGTCAGGGCGGCGACGATGGCGTGCGACAACGCGAATGGGCTGGCTGGTTGCAGTCGGCCCTTGGCGATGCGAGCGAGGACCGCGCGCGTTTCTCGTTCTGCCGTGGCTGCCGCTACGGCGGGGTTGACCGGCCCGTGCACGGTGACGAGGTAGTTGCGGCCGATGAACTGGTCGAGTTCGAGGTAGTGGACGTGGCCGCGCTCGCCTCTTTCCGGGGCGTGCAGGATCACGAAGATGTAGTCCCTGTAGGCGTGCATTTTGGGGACGCGGTTGCGTTCGAGGGTGTCTTTGATAGCCAGCGGATGGAAGTGGAAGACCTCGGACAGCAACTGCGCAGCTCCGGCGTGGCCAGCGGGGATGTCGACCCACAGGAAACCGTCGGTGCGGTTGAGTAGGTCCGGGATGTCGTCCGCGCGGTGGCTTTCAAGACCTGTCTTGGTGATCATCCGTACGTCCACTCTGCCAGCATGAGACACACGCGGCGCAATGGGCTCGATATTGACGCCTTCTTAACGTGATGGTCGTGCGCTAAGCCGGGGCTAACCTGCGGGCGGCGCTTACGGTCGATTCGGGCTCGCGCGGCAACTCGTGGGTGACGGGTCGGGTTTCCTTGGCCGAAGATGTGGCACCGCGGGGAATGGCAGCCGGACGAGCCCTTGACACGCTGACCTTCCACGAGCGGGACCCGGTTGGTGGAGGGTCTGGGGCTTGGGGGTCCGCGGTGTCTGTGGGTGCGCCCCGTTGCGGATGTGAGCTGCGGAGCTCGTTCTGGGTTGGGTTCTTATGTCGGCAGGTGCAGGTGGTGTAGGTCCTCTGGCACCGGTAGGTCCGGTCGGTAGACCAGCAGCGGTGGCTGACTGTCGGTGTCGGCGCGGGCGGCGGGAGCGTCGGCGAGGGAGAACTGGTCCCGGAGGCGGCCGAAGAAGTCGTCGACGTCGGCGACGATGAGCTTCGCGCGGCGTCGGGCGGGGTAGACGGAGACCCAGTCGCCGGGGTCGAGGATCCCGTGTACGCGTCCGTCGACGACGACGGTGACCTGACCCGATCGCGGGAGCACTTGGACACCGACGGGTTCGTCCGGGGCGGTGACCATGCTGCGGTTGAACGCCATGTGCGGGGCGACCGGGGTGAACACGAGGGCGTTGAGGCGGGGCGAGAGGACCGGTCCGCCGGCGGCGAAGGAGTACGCGGTGGAGCCGGTCGGTGAGGCGACCATGACGCCGTCGGCGGAGTAGGTGGCGAACAGCCGCCCGGACAGGTACACGGCGACACTGGTCTGCCGGTCCCGGCCGAGTTTTTCGAACACGACGTCGTTGAGGGCGTTCAGGCCCAACGGGACACCCCAACCCACCTGGTCGGGTGTAGCCGGGCGGGGAAGGGGCGGGACAGGATCGGGACCGCGGCCGTAGCGCAGCAGGGTCCGCAGCTCCGGTGGGACCTGAAGCGGTCGCGACGCTCGCAGGGTGAGCAGCATGCGTTTCTGGATGGGTGCGCGTCCGGTCAGGGCGGCGCCGAGCACCCTCGGCAGGTCCGCGGCGGCGAACGGGGTGAGGAAGCCGACCCGGCCGGCCTTCACCCCGAGAACGGGCGCGTCGGCCTCGACGGCGACGGCCAGTCCGCGTAGGAGGGTTCCGTCGCCGCCGATGGTCACGACGAGCTGTGGTCGCTGCGCCATGGCGGCCAGCACCTGGGCGGGGCTCTGCTCGTCCTGCCAGACGTCCAGGGTCAGTGACGTCGCACCGTGCTCGGCGCAGATCCGCGACACCACCTCCGCCGTCTCAGCGGCCTGCGGCCTGGTCGGGTGCACGACGACACCAACGAGCATCCGAACCCCCCACGCCCTCTCGGCTGTCAACTCATCTGACGATGGACACTCCGGCATCACTCTAAGTGCAGGACCCATAGCGAGGTGTCAGGCATCCCGTCTTGTTGCCGGGTCCCTCGTCGCTCACCGCGAGCCGGTGCGACGTCCCTGTGATCAATCACGTCCCCTAACGACATCCCGCCTCTTGTTGCAAGATAATGGCAACAGCCAGACTGTGGCAGCAATGAGAGGACGTACCTGATGGCCGTGTACAAACTGCCCGACCTGCCCTACGACTACGGGGCACTCGAACCCGCGATGTCCGGGGAGATCTTGGAGCTGCACCACGACAAGCACCACGCCGCGTACGTCAAGGGCGCCAACGATGGGCTCGACCGGCTTGCCGAGGCTCGGGACAAGGGCGACTACGCGACGCTTGTCGGGTTGGAGAAGACGTTCGCGTTCAACCTGTCCGGGCACGTGTTGCACTCGATCTTCTGGAACAACCTGTCCCCGGACGGCGGTGACCGACCGGACGGTGAGTTGGCGGCGGCGATCGACGAGCACTTCGGCTCCTTCGACGGTTTCGCCGGTCAGTTGTCGGCGGCGACGAAGGGGGTGCAGGGCTCCGGGTGGGGTGTCCTGGCGTGGGAGCCGCTGAGCCAACGGTTGATCGTGGAGCAGGTCTACGACCACCACGGCAACGTCGGGCAGGGCTCCACCCCGGTCCTGGTGTTCGACGCCTGGGAGCACGCCTACTACCTGCAGTACCGCAACGTGCGCCCGGACTACGTGGACCGGCTGTGGAACCTGGTCAACTGGACCGACGTCACCGCCCGTTTCGACGCCGCCCGCGCCGCAATCCCGAAGATCTGACCCGGCGTGAGCGGGTACACCCCCGAGGCCGCCGAGATCGTGCAACGCGCCGCCGGGGTCATCGCGGCCAAACACCGTGGTGACCTCGTCGGCGCCGAGGCGCTGATGTCGGCGTTCAGCTCCGAGCAGGCCCGTACCCTCGGCTTCTACCTGCTGGCCGACCTCGCGCTAGGCCTGGTCAAGGCGCAGAGCGGCCAGTCGATGGACGACCTGGTCCGGGAACTGACCCTGCTCCTGGCCGACACCGCCCAGTCGCCGCCGGCCTGACCGTCCGCCGGGTCCCGCCGAGTCAGCGGAACCCGGCGGGCGACGCAACCCGCCGCTTCCTGTTCTGCTACGTGTCACTGGACTCACGCTGCACGGTGGCTCACGCTCGCCCCGACGGTACGCTCGCTGAGCTGCCAGAGGCGCTCCACCGCCGCTGCGTCAGCCACGAGCGGCGCCGGCACCGCTGGCAGGCAACCCTCGTAGTAGGCACCGTTGACCGGCACCTCGCCGGTGGCCGCGCGCAGTACCGCCTGCATCCCGTCGATCACTGGGACACCACTGCGGCCATAGATACTGAGGAGCCGCGTTGCCACCACACCCGGGTGAACACTGGCGACCGTCACCTCGGTCCAGGACCTGTCAGCCAGCGCCACCCCGAACATGGTCAACGCCAGCTTGGCCTGCGCGTACGCGATCACCGGCGCGTACCGCTCGATGCGGTTCAGATCACTCCACGGCAGGTCACCCATCCGGTGCAGGCAAGACGACACGTTGACCACTCGCGCGCCGCGCTTGCCGCGCAGCGCCGGCAGCAGCGAGGTTGTCAACAGGTACGGTGCGAGGTAGTTGACCTGCCACGACAGTTCGTTGCCGTCGACCGTCGCTGCCCTGCGCGCAGGGCCAACCATTGCCGCGTTGTTGATGAGCAGTTGCAGCCCCGAGGACTGGGCAACCACCGCGTCGGCGAGCGCACGCACCTGCGACAGCTGCGCGAAGTCCGCGATCATCGGCTGGACCGGTGCCGACGCCGCGACGGTGTCGAGGAGCCGCCGCGTCGCGTCATGCCCCTCGGTCTCCGTCTTGGCGTGCAGCAGCACGTGCCAGCCGCGGGCCGCCAAGGCGCAGGCGACCTCGAAACCGATGCCGCTGCTGGCCCCGGTGACCAGAGCGGTCCGGGAGACCTCGTCCATCTGGCTCCTTTACGCCGGTGTGCTGTCAGCTGTCGGGTTGTGCTCTCGTCGGAAGCAAGAGGTTGCGGCGGGTTCGAAGCCGAACCGGCCCGAACCCGCCGCGCGACGGGGTGCAGCGCGTCGAGAGCAGTCAGCGACATGCGCCGCGCCCGGATGTGGGGGACGGCGATGCCCTGTCTGGACCGCACCGGTCGCCCGTCCACTACGGCTGGGCTCGGACAAGCCCGGCCGGGGTGCGCCACGTCAATCTGACTACCGTCGCTTCTTCCACCTCGTCCTTGCGACGACGAGCACATCGCGTACGGGGTGTGCGCCACAAGGCTCTTCACACCGCTGATACGGAACCCGGCTGGGTATTGACGCCGCCGATACGCCAGCCCGCCGCAAGGGGACTGCCGGTTCCGAACGAATCGTGCCTGCGGCGGATCGTGTCGGCCGGTGCGCGCATCTTGGTGCCGGCACCAACCGGCTCGTATGGCTGCGTAGGTGCCGTTATGGCCGTGTCAAGAATCGGCCCGTGGTCGTAACGGGTGCGTGAAAGCTGTCGACGGTGGCCGGCCCGGCGGACTGAGATGGTGCCAGGTGGACTCGATGCGCGGGTCCGCACGGTTGCCGGAGGTTTGCCATGGCGGTGGATCGCAACCTGTGGGAAGCACGGGGCGCGCAGCGGACACCGACGGGCGTCAGCGTCGCGATCGGCTGGACGGCGATGATCGCCGCGTCCCTCGTGGCGGCGGCGCTGTTCTCGCGCTCGGAGATGCCGGGGCGGGTGCTCGTTGTCGCTGTGGCGGCCGGTGCCTTTGCGGCGCTGGTTCCTGACCTGCGCGCTGTGGCCGCGGTTACCGGTTTGGCCATGGCCACGTTCGTCGGGTTCCTGGCGAACCAGTTCGGCGAGCTGACCGGCGGCGACGGGGCCTGGTCGTACGCCGTGGTGATCGGCTTCGGTGCGATCCTCGGGATCGGCTACCGGTTCATGCGGCAGGTCCCGCAGACACGACACGCGCATTCAGAACCGCTGCAGGTGGTGGCGGACAACTCTTTCCCTGATGAACGTGATGTAGCTGTCGCACCGCCCGACAACGCCTTCGACGGCCGTCGCGCGGCTTGAGCCGCTCGTAGTACCGCCGCGCCTGACGGTTCGTGCCGGCCGCGTCGGTCACTGGTCGCTGCGCGGTGGGCAGCATGCGCGCCCCGGGCATCCCAGCCTGCGCACCTCGGTGGTCATGGCGCCACCGCCCCGGTGGCGGGTGTCACGACCGCGACCGCTGGGCCACTCCCAATCGCATGGCTCCGAGCTCAGGTTGTCAATGCCGTCCAGAGGAATCAGCCGCTCTCGTCGGGAGCGTCATGACACAACTCTCATCGGGCGAACAATCGAATCCGCGCCGCGGGCTTGACCCTGACGCTGCGTCAACCCTTCATGCTGGCTGCCATGAGCAATTCGCCAACAACAGCTCAGGCCGAGCAATCCGCGATCCACGTGCACGGCCTGGAGAAGTCGTTCAAGGACCTGAAGGTCCTGCGCGGCGTGGACATCGACGTCGCGCGGGGCAGCATCTTCGCTCTGCTCGGGTCCAACGGGGCGGGCAAGACCACGGTGGTCAAGATCCTCTCCACGCTACTCAGGGCCGACGCGGGGACCGCCCGGGTCAACGGCTTTGACGTCGCGGCACAGGCTGCCGAGGTGCGCGAGTCGATAAGCCTCACCGGGCAGTTCGCGGCGGTCGACGAGATCCTCAGCGGGCGGGAGAACCTCGTCCTGGTCGCCAAGCTCCGGCACCTCAAGGACCCGCGCGCGATCGCGGACGACCTGCTGAGGCGCTTTTCGCTGACCGAGGCGGGCAGCCGGCGGGTGGCGACGTACTCCGGTGGCATGCGCCGCCGGCTGGACATCGCGATGAGTCTCATCGGGAACCCACCGGTGATCTTCCTTGACGAGCCGACAACCGGGCTGGACCCGGAGGCGCGCATCGAGGTGTGGCAGGCCGTCATGGACCTGGCCAAGGGCGGTACGACCGTACTGCTCACCACTCAGTACCTCGACGAGGCGGAGCACCTCGCCGACCGGATCGCGATTCTGCACGAGGGTCGGATCATCGTGAACGGCACCCTCGACGAGCTCAAGCAGCTCCTCCCACCCGCGAAGATCGAGTACGTCGAGAAGCAGCCCAGCCTGGAGGACGTCTTCCTCACTCTCGTCGGCGCCCGAACGAACAAGGAACAGTCATGAACAAGCATTTCCTCGGCGACACCGCCGTTCTCCTGGGACGCTCGCTGCGCCACATCGCCCGCAGCCCGGACACCATCATCACCACCGCGATCATGCCGATCGCCTTCATGCTGCTGTTCGTCTACGTCTTCGGCGGCGCGATCGAGACCGGGACCGACTCGTATGTGAACTACCTGCTGCCCGGCATCCTGATCATCACGATCGCCTCGGGCATCTCCTACACCGCCTTCCGGCTCTTCCTCGATATGAAGGGCGGCATCTTCGAACGTTTCCAGTCCATGCCGATCGCCCGCTCGTCAGTGCTGTGGGCGCACGTGCTGACCTCGCTGGTCGCCAACCTGATCTCACTCGTCGTCGTCATCGGCGTCGCCCTGATCATGGGCTTCCGCACCGGCACGAGCGTGTTGGGATGGCTCGCGGTCGCCGGCATCCTCGTCCTGTTCACCCTGGCGCTCACCTGGATCGCCGTGATCCCCGGTCTCACCGCGAAGACGCTGGACGGCGCGAGCGCGTTCTCCTACCCTCTCATCTTCCTGCCGTTCGTCAGCTCCGCCTTCGTGCCCACCCAGTCCATGCCCGGCCCGGTACGCGCCTTCGCCGAGCACCAGCCGGTGACCTCCATCGTCAACGCGATCCGGGACCTGTTCACCCAACAGCCGGTCGGCACCGACATCTGGATCGCCCTCGCCTGGTGCGTCGGCATCCTCGTCCTCGCCTACCTGTTCGCAAACGTCACCTACCGTCGCAAGATCTCCTGAACCGGTGTCGACCAGAGCTGGGCGAACTGAGGGCAGGATCAGAGCATGCTGACGATCGGTCAACTCGCGGCCTACGCGGGCGTCACGGTGCGGGCGGTGCGGCACTACCACCAGATCGGCCTGCTGCCCGAGCCGGAGCGGGACGCTTCGGGCTATCGGCGGTACGGCGCGACGGCAGTCGTGTCCCTCATCAAGATCCGCACCCTCGCCGACGCCGGCGTGCCACTGTCGCAGATCAGCCGGATGCTCGACGCCGACGCAGCAGCCTTCGCCGAGGCGATCCGGACCATCGACGACCACCTGCAAGACGAGATCCAACGGCTGCAGACCAGCCGCAGACACATCGCACAGCTCACCGCCGGGGACAGCCTGGCGCTCCCACCGGAGGTGGCCGCCTATCTCGACCGACTCCGGGGCATCGGCGCGTCCCCGCGGATGGTGGAGGCAGAACGCGACGGGTGGATCCTGGTCGCGGCGCGCTGGCCCGACCGCATCGTCGAGTGGATGCCCGGCAAGATCGCCGCTCTCGACGATCCGCAGGTCGTCCGGCTCTACCGGGTGCTCTCGGAGATCTTCGACGGTGACGAGGCCGACGACCCGCGTCTGGCGGAGGCCGCCGACATCATGGCCTGCCTGGCAGAGCAGGCATACGCCGCCGGCGAGGTCCCGCCCGCCGAGGAGGTCGAGGACGACCTCCCGCACGACCTGATCGACGCGCTCGCCGACGAGGCCGACCCGCGGGCACGGCGGCTGCGGGAGCTGATGCGCGAGCGCGGCTGGTCCGGTTGGAACCGGATGGAACGGCTGGCGGCGCCGCCCGACTGACCTGCCGGCGCCGCTTGGCGCGCCTTGATGTCGGCCCCTGGCGTCGGCAGGAGGCTAGGGATCAGGCAGGGGCGATCCTGGCTGTGGTCAGGTCAGTATCCGGCGGGGTGATGGGTGGTGCCACCCTGAGCCATGGCGGTTGCATTCTGAGCCACTCGGTGCCAAAATGGCACCACGAGAGTTGGAGGCGGCGGAAGTCGCCACATCGACGCTTCGATCAGACGACGCGCTGGACACGTCTCCCGTGCCGGCCGCAGGCGGCGACGTCGTTGACCAGGCACTTACTCCGTGAATGGCAACCCAGTCCGCTGTTCTCCGCCGCTGGTTGGCAGTGCGTGGCGGGTGGATATCGCCGGCAATTCATCACCGATGACAGGAGTTCTCCCGTATGTTCGCCAGATTCGGACGCGCGATCGTCCTCAATCCATGGAAAGTGATAGCGGTATGGCTCGTGCTGCTCGTCGGCTCGTTCTTCGCGCCGTCCCTCGCTGATCAGGTCAGCACCGATCAGGCCAGCTTCCTGCCGTCCCGCTACGAGTCGGTGCAGGCGCAGGAGGTGGCAGAACGCGCGTTCGGCCAGGGCGACGGGGCGAGCGCCACCATCGTCGTCAAGCGCGGCGACGGCCAGCCCCTCGGCGCCGCCGACACCGACCGGATCAGTCAACTCGCTCAGACGATCCAAGGCGCCGGCATCGACCGCATCGGCTCCGCGGTCACCGGGCCGCAGGCCGTCTCGCCGAATAAGCTGGTGCAACTGGTCAACATCTCGCTCACCGGTCCACCCGCTGATCCGGTGCTCGGCGACGCGGTCGTGTCCATCCGCGACAAGGCGAAATCCACCCTGGAGGGCTCGGGCCTGTCGTACGCGGTGACCGGAGATGTCGCCCTGCTCGTCGACAACCAGGACGCCTTCGACACCGCTCTGCTGGTGGTCAGCATCGTGACCCTGGCCCTGGTCGTCGGCCTCCTGCTCATCATCTACCGCAGCCCGGTCGCGGCCCTCCTGCCGGTCGTGGTCGTCGGCGTGGTCTCCGCGGTGTCGAGTGCGGTCATCGCCCTGTTCGTCAAGGCGTTCGGCATGCAGGTGGACCAGTCACTGCTGACCATCCTCACCGTGGTGCTCTACGGCGTCGGCACCGACTACATCGTCTTCCTGCTGTTCCGCTACCGGGAGCGGCTACGCGCCGGTGACGCCCCGAAGAACGCGCTCGCCACGGCGGTCAGCCGGGTCGGCGAGGTCATCGCGTCGGCTGCCGCGGCGATCGTGATCGCGTTCGGCGCACTCCTGCTCGCGGTGTTCGGCGGCTTCCGGAGTCTCGGCCCGGGCCTTGCCATCGGGGTGGTCGTCATGGCCATCGCCGCGGTCACGCTGGTGCCGGCCATCGTCTCGCTCATCGGCCCCAAGGTGTTCTGGCCGTCGAAATCCTGGCAGCGCGCACCTCGGGGCAGCGTCTTCCAACGCCTGGGCCGGCTCACCGGACGTCGGCCGGCGGTGGTCGCCCTCGCCTCGGGCGGCGTCATGGTCGCACTGGCGCTGGGCGTGTTCGGTCTCAAGGTCGACTATGACCAGGTCGCGCAGCTGCCCGCCAACACCGAGTCGGCACGCGCCCTGGACGACCTGAAGACCGGCTTTCCCGCTGGTGCCCTCAATCCGACCACCGTCTACGTCCGCGCGGACAACGGCCAGCGTCTCGACCCGGCGACACTCACCGGCTACGCGCAGGCACTGGCCCAGGTGCCCGGGGTCGGCAGCCTGATGCCCGCCTCTGACGGCAGTCCTGCCGCCGTCAGCTCGGACGGCGCGGTCGCCCAGATCAACCTGCTGCTGAACACCAGCCCGTACTCGACGGCGGCCCTCGACCTGGCCGGTGACGACCTTCGGCAGGTGGCCCACGACCAGGCCCCGGCAGGAACGACCGCGCTGGTCGGCGGTGTCAGCTCGGTCTTCGCCGACATCCGCGACGCGAACAATCGCGACCTGTGGGTGATCTTCCCGGTGGCCGGGGTGCTGATCGCCGTGATCCTGGGTCTGCTCCTGCGCAGCATCGTCGCCCCGGTGTATCTCATGATCGCAGTCGGCCTCGGCTTCATGGCGACGCTCGGCGCGACCGTCCTGGCCTTCCAGGGCATCGGTGGCCGGTCGGGCCTGTCATTTTCCTTGCCGATCATCCTGTACCTGTTCGTGGTGGCGATCGGCACCGACTACAACATCCTCATGATCGCCCGGCTTCGCGAAGAGGCGCGAGCCGGCAACGACCCGCGCACCGCCGCCTCACTGGCGATCCACCACGCTGGACCGTCGGTGGCCGCTGCCGGTCTGATTCTCGCCGGCACGTTCACCTCGATGCTGTTCGCCGGGGTGTCGTTCCTGACCGAGATGGGCTTCGCGGTCTCGGTGGGAATCGTGCTGTCCGCGTTCATCATGTCCCTGTTCCTCGTCCCCGGCATCACCGCGCTCCTCGGCCACGCCGCCTGGTGGCCAGGGCACGGCGACGCCACCCGCGCCGACTCGTCGGCAACGCCGGCCGGGGCAAGCCCATCCGAGTCGGCGGCCACGGCAGCGCACTGAACGATCGCGACATGCGGTGGGCGAGGCGAACTGCCCCGCCCACCGCATGTCCACCACATCGTCGCTCACGCCGTCTGCGAGGTCGCTGCCTCGGCCGCGCCTACCGCCTTCGGTAACGCCCGAAACAACAGAGAGGTCGTTTGACGGTCCCTGGGTTGGGAACACCCGTTGCGGTGGAAGTGGGAGCCAACTGGCGGCATCGACCGTCAGTTGGCACCCTGCCATGGGATGCCCATGACCCTGTGCGCTCGATCAGATGCCTTTACTAACCGCTGTTCGCCTCGTCACCCGCCGACGTGGATGCCGGGACGGCGAGCGGGGTCGGGTTCGGCCTTGCGGATGATCTCTCGCACCACCGGCGGGGTGTCTCCGCGGCCGAGGATGAGGTAGCGCAGCAGATGCGCGATGGGATTGCCCTCGGACCACTCGAAATGCGCGTGGGGGCGCAGGCCGGTGGCGTCGCGCAGGGCCAGCAGGATCGCCGCGATAGCGTTCGGCGCTGCCGGGCTCTGCGCCCGCAGCACCCGGTAGCCGTCCACCTCGACCCCGCGGACCCGCAGCACGTCGCTGAACTCAGACGGGTCGATGACCTGAATCTCCAGGAACATGACGTCGGCGGCACCGGGTACCGGGTTCATGCCGCGCTGCGCGCGTTCCTTCGCGCGGTACTCGGCGCTCGTACCGAAGTGCGGGCGGTGCGCGACAACGTCGAGGCGGCCGTCGAACTCGATGGAGTCGACGATGAAGCGGCGCGCGGGTTCGTCGAACTCGATGCGCTCGGCCCGCAGCTCGGTTGTCCGCGAGACGCGGGAGATCAGCGACACCGCGATGATGCCGGCGATGAACAGGCCGGAGATGGTGATGCCGTCCGGCTTCTCGATCACGTTCTCGACCAGCGCGTACAGCAGCACCAGCGTGAGTGCGGCGAACCCGGCGGTGGCCCATCGTTGGCGGCGGCGCAGCGCGGAGATCGTCACCGCGACCGCACCGGACACCATCATCGCCAGGATCCCGGTGGCGTAGGCGCCGGCCTGGGCGTTGACGTCGGCCCCGAACGCCACGGTGATGCCGACGCTGATGATCGTGTAGACGATCACCACTGGCCGCACTGCCCGACCCCACTCGGGTGCCATCCCGTAGGCGGGCAGGTAACGCGGCACGATGTTGATCAGGCCGGCCATGGCGGAGGCGCCGGCGAACCACAGTATCAGCACGCTGCTGACGTCGTAGACGGTGCCGAAGCCCTCACCGAGGTACTCGTGGGCGACATAGGCCAAGGCTCGGCCGCTGGCGGCACCGCCGGGCTTGAACTCCTCGGCGGGGATCAGCACCGTCGTGACGAACGTCGTGGTCAGCAGATAGCCGGACATGATCAGAGCGGCGGTGGTGAGCAGCTTGCGGGTGTTGCGGATCCGGGCGTCGAGACGGGCCTTGGCATCGCCGCCGTCGCTGTCGACCAGCGGCATCATGCTCACGCCGGTCTCGAAGCCGGACAGACCCAGCACCAGCAGCGGGAACGCCAGCACTGCGGGGCCGAGCACGTCGCCGACGCCACCGGTGCCGGCGGTCAGGGCGCTGGTCCAGCCCGAGAGCAGCGCCGGGTCGCCGATCACCTCGATCAGTCCGACGGCCACGATCACCGCGTTCAGCAGCAGGAACACCGCCACCAGAGGGATCGCGACTCCGACTGCCTCGCTGAAGCCGAGCAGGAACACCGCGCCCAGGATGAGCAGCAGCACCACCGTGACGAGCACCGCGGCGCCCTGCCCGTGAGGGATCCCTTGCGGCAGGATCGGATTCTCCAGCAGGTGCACTGTGGCGTCCGCCGACGACAGGGTGATCGTGATGATCCATGAGGTCGCCACGAAGCCCAACAGGACCAGCACGAACACCTTGCCCCGCCAGAACGGCAGAAGTTTCTCCAGCATCGCCACCGACCCCTGCCCGTGGGGGCTCTCGCGGGCCACCCGCCGGTACATCGGCAGCACCCCGAACAGGGTCAGCGCGACGATCAGCAGTGTCGCCAGCGGCGACAGCGCGCCAGCGGCAAGGGCCGCGATGCCGGGCAGATAGGACAGGGTGGAGAAGTAGTCCACCCCGGTCAGGCACATCACCTTCCACCACGAGTGCGGCTTGGCGTGCGACTCGCCGGCCTCGGGGCCCGCCGGTTGCACCTGATGCTTCAGCAGCCACCGCACCAGAGTCCCCGCTGGCGCAGTTGCCGCCGACGCCGTGTCCACACACGCGGGCATCACCAGGCCACCCTCATCGGATCCGTGGCCGTCCACCCGCGATTCCTGGCCGGTGTCGCGCTGCTCGCCGCTGCCTCGACGTGCGTCCGTGCCGGCCTGCTGCCCGTTGACCATCCCGACTCCATCCCCGTCCGCGCCTGGCTGTCGCCACCGCATCTCGCCGAGCCTGCGCACCGGTCAGTTCCCGAGCAGCGCAGAGCCTACCCACCCTGCTCAACCACCCCCGCATCTCCAGGTCGCTGACCGGACAGTCGCCCGCCATGGGCATTTCGGCCCGGCTCAGGTCGCGCTGTCGAAGGGCATTCGCCTCTGAGGTGCGAGCGTCGCTCACCTGCGGGCTGGGCTGCTGTGGGCCGCGAGGACGCAGGTACGTCGTCGGCCCGACCGCGGAGATTCCGGACGCACACCATCCTCAGAGGTCGGTGCTGGTTCCGCGGGTGGTGATGGTCGCGCTGCGGGCGTCCCGGTGCCCATAAAGGTGCCAGCGAAATGGCCAAACCGACCACACGGGCCACGCGGAGGCGTTTCTATGACTCTGGTGGTGCTAACCCATGCAGCCCAGTTCGGTACGCGACCAACTCTCAGAGCGAGCTCCAGTGGTAGATATCGTTTTTGTACTCGTCACGGTGGCGCTGTTTCTGCTCCTCGCCCTGCTCGTACGGGCGGTGGAACGGTTGTGACCGCCGTCAACGTGGCCGGGCTGATCGTCGCCGCGGCCCTGCTGGTCTTCCTGGTTCTCGCCCTGCTGTTTCCGGAGCGTTTCTAGATGAGTGCCAGCACCGCGGGCGTGCTCTTCGTCGTCGCGCTTGTGGCCGCCCTCGCCGCGGTCCACCGCGTCTTCGGCGACTACATGTACCGGGTGTTCTCCGGTGACCGGCACAGCCGGGTGGAGCGGGTCGTCTACCGCCTCGTCGGTGTCGACCCCAAGGGGGAGCAGTCCTGGGGGGTCTACGCCCGCAGTGTGCTGGCGTTCTCTCTGGTCTCGGTGTTGTTCCTGTACGCGTTCATGCGGCTGCAGGACAAGCTGTGGCTGTCGCTCGGGTTCCCCGCCGTCACCGACCACGTCGCCTGGAACACCGCCGTGTCGTTCGTGACGAACACGAACTGGCAGGCGTACTCCGGTGAGTCGACCATGGGGCATCTGGTGCAGATGGCCGGGCTGGCGGTGCAGAACTTCGTCTCCGCCGCGGTGGGAATGGCGGTCGCTGTCGCCCTGGTCCGGGGGTTCGCCCGTAGCCAGACGAACAAGCTGGGCAACTTCTGGGTCGACCTGACCCGGGTGAGTATCCGCATCCTGCTGCCCATTGCCGTGGTGGCAACCGTCGTGCTGATCGCCGGCGGTGTGGTGCAGAACCTGTCCGCCGGCACGGACGTCACCACCGTGACGGGTGCGGCGCAGACCATCACCGGTGGACCGGTCGCCAGCCAGGAAGTGATCAAAGAACTCGGCACGAACGGCGGCGGCTTCTACAACGTCAATAGCGCCCACCCGTTCGAGAACCCGACCACCTGGACGAACTGGTTGGAGATCTTTTTGATCTTCCTGATCCCGTTCAGCATGCCCCGGGTGTTCGGCCGGATGATCGGTCAGCCCCGCCAGGGCTACGCGATCGTCGCGGTGATGGCGATCCTGGCGATCGCCAGTGTTGCGTTCACCAACGCTTTCGAGGTCGCTGGGGACGGCACGGTGCCGCAGGCGGTGGGCGCGGCCATGGAGGGCAAGGAGGTTCGGTTCGGGATCCCCGACTCTGCGACGTTCGCGGCGGGCACCACGCTCACCTCGACCGGAGCGGTGGACTCGTTCCACGACTCCTACACCGCCCTCGGCGGCATGGTCCTGATCGTCAACATGATGCTCGGCGAGGTCGCACCAGGCGGTGTCGGCGCGGGCCTCTACGGGATCCTGGTCATCGCGGTCATCACGGTCTTCATCGCCGGCCTCATGGTCGGCCGGACCCCGGAGTTCCTGAACAAGAGGATCGGCGCCCGGGAGATCAAATTCGCGTCGCTGTACTTCCTGGTCACTCCGGCGATCATCCTGATCGGTGTCGCCGCAGCGTTCGCCACCGGAAACAACTCCACCGCGCTGAACCCCGGTGCCCATGGCCTCTCGGAGGTGCTCTACGCGTTCACCTCGGCGGCCAACAACAACGGGTCGGCGTTCGCCGGCATCACCGTCAACACGCCGTGGTGGGACACCGCGTTGGGGTTGGCCATGTTGCTCGGCCGGTTCGTGCCGATCGTGTTCGTGCTCGGCCTGGCCGGCGCGCTGGCCAGCCAGCGACCCGTACCCGCCACCGAGGGGACCCTGCCCACCCACAAGCCGCTGTTCGTCGGCTTGGTCGTAGGCGTGCTGCTGATCCTCGTCGCGTTGAGTTTCCTGCCCGCCCTCGCGCTCGGCCCCCTCGCCGAGGGCCTGTGAAAGACGTATCGAGGTAGATGATGGCTGACGCTCCCTTGGCGCCCGCCCCGTCGGGCGGGCCCGCCGGTGGCAAATCGCCCGGCCGGGTCGGCGGGGGACTGCTGGATCCCCGGCAGATGCTGCGTTCGTTGCCGGACGCGCTGCGCAAGCTCGACCCGAGGACGCTGTGGCACAACCCGGTCATGTTCATCGTCGAGGTCGGCGCGGTGTTCACCACCGTGCTCGCGATCGTCGACCCGACGTTCTTCGCCTGGTCGATCACCGTCTGGCTGTGGCTGACCGTGGTGTTCGCCAACGTGGCCGAAGCGGTCGCCGAGGGGCGCGGAAAGGCGCAGGCCGCCGCCCTGCGCCAGACGCGTCAGGACATCGTCGCGACCCGGCTGACCGGCTGGTCGCCGGGCGTGCAGCCCGGCCAGTACGGCGAGGAGAGCGTGGCAGCGCCGCAGTTGCGGCTCGACGACGTCGTGGTGGTGCAGGCCGGACAGGTCATCCCCGGCGACGGCGACGTGGTGGAGGGCATCGCGAGCGTCGACGAGTCGGCGATCACGGGCGAGTCCGCGCCGGTGATCCGGGAGTCGGGTGGCGATCGCAGCGCGGTGACCGGTGGCACGAAGGTGCTGTCCGACCGGATCGTCGTGCGCATCACCCAGAAGCCGGGGGAGAGCTTCATCGACCGGATGATCGCTCTGGTGGAGGGCGCGAACCGGCAGAAGACGCCGAACGAGATCGCGCTGAACATCCTGCTCGCCTCCCTGACGATCATCTTCCTGCTCGCCGTGGTGACGCTGCAGCCGTTGGCGATCTTCTCGAAACAGTTCCAGGCCGCCGCCCCGGACACCGCGTCCATCACCGATGACGGTGTCAACGGCGTCGTGCTGATCTCCCTGCTGGTCTGCCTGATTCCGACCACGATCGGTGCGTTGCTGTCGGCGATCGGCATCGCCGGCTTGGACCGGTTGGTGCAGCGCAACGTGCTCGCGGTGAGCGGTCGTGCGGTCGAGGCGGCGGGCGACGTGAACACCCTGTTGCTGGACAAGACCGGCACCATCACGCTGGGCAATCGACAGGCTGCGGAGTTCGTGCCGGTCCAGGGGGTGGACGCCGCGACCGTCGCCGATGCGGCGCAGATGTCCAGCCTCGCCGACGAGACGCCCGAGGGCCGGTCGGTGGTTGTCCTCGCGAAGGACGCCTACGGGCTGCGGGAGCGTGAGCCCGGCGTCATGCCGCAGGCGACGTTCGTGCCGTTCACCGCGCAGACCCGGATGAGCGGCGTCGACCTGGGCCCCGACGTCGGGGCGGGCGCCGGCGACACGCGACAGATCCGCAAGGGCGCCGCCGCCGCGGTGATGAAGTGGGTCCGCGACAACGGGGGGCACCCGACCGAGCAGGTGGGCGAGATCGTCGACGGGATCAGCGGCACCGGTGGAACGCCGCTTGTCGTCGCCGAGTTTGTCGCGGGTCAGCCGGCGCGCGCCTTGGGGGTGATCCACCTCAAGGACGTGGTCAAGTCCGGGATGCGGGAGCGGTTCGACGAGATGCGCCGGATGGGCATCCGGACCGTGATGATCACCGGTGACAACCCGCGTACCGCGAAGGCGATCGCCGACGAGGCCGGGGTGGACGACTTCCTGGCCGAGGCGACGCCGGAGGACAAGCTCGCGCTGATCAGGCGGGAGCAGGAGGGTGGCCGGTTGGTCGCGATGACAGGTGACGGCACCAACGACGCGCCGGCGCTCGCGCAGGCCGACGTCGGGGTGGCGATGAACACCGGTACGTCGGCCGCGAAGGAGGCCGGCAACATGGTCGACCTCGACTCCGACCCGACCAAGCTGATCGAGATCGTGGAGATCGGTAAGCAGTTGCTGATCACCCGTGGCGCGCTGACCACGTTCAGCATCGCCAACGACGTCGCGAAGTACTTCGCGATCATCCCGGCCATGTTCGCCGGTGTCTACCCGAGCCTGGACGCGCTCAACGTGATGCGGTTGTCCGGGCCGGAGTCGGCGATCTTCTCCGCGGTCATCTTCAACGCCCTCATCATCATCGCGCTCGTTCCCCTCGCGCTGCGGGGTGTGCGATACCGGCCGAGCAGCGCGTCCGCTCTGCTTGGTCGGAACCTGTGGATCTATGGGCTGGGCGGCCTCGTCGCCCCGTTCGTCGGCATCAAGATCATTGACCTCATCGTCCAGTTCATCCCGGGGATCTCGTGATGCGCCTACCCAACTGGCTCGCTCAACATCTTGCCGCGCTGCGCGCTCTCCTGGTCGCCACCGTCGTGCTCGGGTTGGCGTACCCCCTTGTCATGGTCGGGATCGGGCACATTCCTGGCCTTCGCGACCGGGCCAAGGGGTCGCTGATTCAGGACGGCGGCACGACAGTCGGCAGCCGACTGATCGGCCAGCAGTTCGTCGACGGCGAGGGCAACCCGTTGCCCGTCTACTTCCAGTCCCGGCCCTCCGCCGCCGGCGACGGGTACGACCCCACGTCGACCGCCGCCAGCAACCTCGGCCCGGAGAACATCGTCGACACCCTCGCCACCAACCCCGATGACGCCACACCCAGCCTGCTCACCGAGGTGTGCCAGCGAAGCAAGGACATCGCGGACCTGAACGGAGTCGACGGCCGTCGCCCGTTCTGCACCCCGGACGGGGTCGGCGCTGTCCTGGCCGTCTTCCGCCGCGACGGGCTGACCGGCCCGATCACCCGAGTGGTCAGTGTCAACCAAGCGTGCCCGGCCACCCCGTTCCTCGCGCGCTTTCAGGACGTGGCCGTCGAGTGCAACACGATCGGCGAGGACATCAGCCAGGGCCTGATCACCCCGGTACGAGGAGACGCCCCGGCTGAGCCGGTCATCCCACCCGACGCGGTCACCGCCAGCGGCAGTGGCCTCGACCCGAACATCAGCCCCGCCTACGCCCGGCTGCAAGCACCCCGGGTGGCCCGAGAACGCAACACCGACCCCGACTCGGTCCAACGCCTCATCGACCGGTACACCGACGGGCGGGCGCTCGGCTTCATGGGGGAGCCGGCGGTCAACGTGCTCCAGCTCAACCTCGCGCTGGACCGCACCTTCCCCACCAACCGCTGACCGCCTCGCCGCCATGCCACAGGGCCGGACCACACGGTGACCAGGGGCCGACTACGCGTCTATCTCGGCGCCGCCCCGGGCGTCGGCAAGACCTACGCGATGTTGCAGGAGGCGCGCCGCAGGGCCGATCGGGGCAGCGACGTGGTGGTCGGACTCATCGAGACCCACGGCCGCGAACAGACCGCCAGCCTGCTCGACGACCTGGAGATCGTGCCCCGGCAGACGATCACCTACCGGGACGCTGAGTTCGGTGAACTGGACATCGACGCCGTCCTGACCCGACGGCCCGAGGTCGCGCTCGTTGACGAACTCGCCCACACCAACGTCCCCGGCTCGCGCCATGCCAAGCGCTGGCAGGACATCCAGGAAATCCTCGACGCCGGCATCGACGTGCTCAGCACGGTGAACATCCAACACCTGGAGTCGCTCAACGACGTCGTCCAGCAGGTCACCGGCACCGCCCAGCGAGAGACCGTGCCGGATGGCGTCGTCCGAGACGCCGAGCAGGTCGAACTGGTGGACATCACACCCGAGGCGCTGCGGGCACGGATGTCGCACGGCAACATCTACCAACCGGACAAGATCGACGCTGCCCTGTCCCACTACTTCCGCGTCGGGAACCTCACCGCCCTGCGGGAGCTCGCCCTGCTGTGGCTCGCCGACAAGGTCGACGACCAGCTCGACACGTACCGCGCCGAGCACGGCATCGGCGAAACCTGGGGCGCCCGGGAGCGGGTCGTCGTCGCGCTGACCGGCGGCCCCGAAGGGGAAACCCTGATCCGAAGGGCCTCCCGCATCGCCGCGCGCACCCCGAAGGGCGCAGATCTCCTCGCCGTCCACGTGACCCGCAGCGACGGGCTCGCCGTCTCCGACCCGACCCACCTCGCCCGTCAACAGGCACTGGTGGACAGCCTCGGCGGCACGTACCACCGCGTCGTCGGCACCGACATCCCCGCAGCGCTGCTCGACTTCGCCCGAGGGGTCAACGCCACCCAGATCGTGCTCGGCGTGAGCCGTCGCGGTCGCTTCGCCCAACTCCTCGCCCGCGGCATCGGCGTCAGCACCGCCGCCCAGTCCGGCAGCGTCGACGTGCACCTGGTCACGCACGAGCAGGTCGGGCGAGGCCGACGCCTACCCCACCCCATCACCGCGCTGTCGCGCCGCCGCCGGCTGGCCGGCTTCGCCGTCACCGTGCCCGGTATCCCTTTGTTGACAGGCCTGCTGCTGGTGGCGGGCGACCAGCTCTCCCTGGCCAGTGACATGCTGCTGTTCCTCGCGGGAGTGGTCGGCGTGGCGGTGCTCGGCGGCTGGTGGCCCGCACTGCTCGCCGCACTCGCCAGCTCGGTGGTGATCAACTACTTCTTCACGCCGCCGCTGCGCACCCTCGACATCGCCCGCCGAGAGAACCTGCTCGCGCTGGTGGTCTTCCTGCTCGTCGCGGCGGCGGTCAGCGCCGTGGTCGACCTCGCCGCCCGACGGGCCCGCGACGCGGCACGGGCCAGCAGCGACGCCCAGATCCTGTCCACGGTCGCCGGCAGCGTGCTGCCCGGCGCCCGGCCGCTCACCGCGCTCCTCGAACAGCTACGGGAGACGTTCGGGCTCACCTCGGTCACCCTGCTCGAACGCACCTCGCACACCCCGCCCGCGCCCGGCCACCAGCACGACCCCCGCGCCTGGCGGGTTGTCGTCTCCGCCGGCGACGAGCAGTGCGCCACCCCGGCCGACGGCGATACGAGTGTGGGAGTCGAGGACGACCTTTCGATGGTGCTCCGGGGTCGGGTTCTGGCCGCCGCCGATCGACGTCTCATCGAGGCGTTCGCCGCCCAGGCGGCGGTCGCGCTGCGCCAGGAGCGCCTCACCGAGGAGGCGGGCACGATACGCCCGCCTGCTCAGGTCGAGAACCTGTTGGACATGAGCCGCTTGCTGACTGGAACGCTCGGGCTGTCGCTGGTACCGGTCGTTCTGTCGGGCGTCGTCGCACAGGCTGCCGGCGAACTTGACGAACCGGCACAACGGGTCCGAGTGCGTCTGCCGGTCAACCTCCCACCCGTGCACGCCGATCCCGCGTTGCTGAAGCGCGTGCTGGTGAACCTGCTCGCGAACGCGCTGCGGTTCAGCCCAGCCGACCAGCCGCCTTCGGTCTCGGCGACTGAAAACTGCGCGCGCGTCGACCTCCGGATCGTGGACCAGGGACCGGGCGTTCCGCAGGATCAGTGGACGCAGATGTTCCGGCCGTTTCAGCATCTCGACGACCGGGACAACCTGGGCCTTGGTCTGGCGTTGTCCCGTGGGCTCACGAAGGCGATGAGGGGCACGCTCACACCTGAGCAGACACCTGGTGGTGGCCTGACGATGGTGCTCAGCCTGCCCACGGCTGAGCCGTCCGCGGAACCGGACGGCAGCTGATGATCCGGATGGCTGCTGTGGGTGGCTCGCCCCGCACACCGTTCACTGGTCGGCAGGGCGTCGGCGCCGCAGGCGTACCACCGGGCGGTGGCTCGACCGTAGTCACCTGGTGTGGCCGGCGCCGGCGAACCGACGGTCTGCCTGCTCCTGGACCGCATCGAGATCCCCCGCGACCTCCACCTCGGGTGTCGCGTCGGGCAATGCGTCCTCCAGCCGGCGCAGCGGCCGGTAGCACAGCCCGATGGTGGCCCAGACGACAAGGCACAGCCCGCACACGACCATCAGGAAGGCCATCCCCCTTCCCGGGCCGCTGCCCAGCGCGGCGCCCAGTGCGGCATGCTCGCGCAGCAGCGGAGCGAACACGTTGTCGGCGAGGGGCCCGGCCACGAGGAAGCCCACCGGCTGGGTGGCGAGCGCGAGCATCAGATTGGTGGACAGGACCCGGCCCTGCAACTCCTGTCCGACCTTGACCTGGATGATCGACAGCCAGTGGGCGTTCAGCACGGCCATGGCGCCCATCCGCAGCGCCAGCCCGGCCGCCACCACGGGGATCGATGCGTGCAGGCCCATCAACACGGTGCCGGCGCCCACCACGAGGGCCGCGCCGATCATGCCGGTCGCGCGGCGTCGGGTCCCACCCCACGGCAGCATGAGTAGTCCACCGGCCGCCGCGCCCAGCCCTCCGACAGTCGTCACCAGGCCGAGCTGGGTGACTCCGGCGAAGGACAGCACGATCGGTTGCACCGCGACGAACATCACCGACGCGAACAGGTTCAGCACGGCGGCGAAACCGATCATCAGCATCAGCGGTCTGCGGCGCGCGATGAACCGCCAACCGCCGGTGAGCGCCCTGCCGAAGGATTCGCGCTGCCGCTGGAACAGCCGGTCGGGGAAGCGGACGGCCAGCAGGGATCCGATGCCCAGGGCGAACGCGCAGACGCCCATGGCGACCACCCCGGACAGGCCCACCCACGCGACGAATGCGCCGCCGAGCAGCGGTCCGACAACGGTGCTGAATCCCGCGCCGAGCCCGACCAGGGCGTTGGCCTGCGGTAGGTAGGGCTTCGGTACGAGTTGCGCGGTCGCCGCCAGGTAGGCGGGTTGGTGGAAGGCCGACGCGATCGAGGTGGCCGCCACGATCAGGCAGACAGCCGGCAGTGACAGCCGCCCGGCGGCCAGCAGGACGGCGAGCACCGCCATGGCCGTGGCGTTGGTGCTGTCCGCGGTGAGCATGATGCGGCGGCGGTCCACCCGGTCGGCTACCGCGCCGCCGAGCGGTGTCAACAGCACAGCGGGCAGGGTCGCGAGCATCGTGACGAGAGCCAGGTCGAGGACGCGGCCGCTGCGTTGATAGGCCCACACACCGAGGGCGAACATGCTGAGGGTGGCACCCAGCATGGACATGAACTGCCCGGCTGCCACGGTGTAGAACGGCCGGAGGCCGGCGGGGCGCACCGGGGGCGCGGCAACCGGCTCGGGCACGCGCCCTGCCATCCAGCCGGCGATCCGGTCACTCAGCAGGGCGGCGAGGTCGGTGGCCTGGTGCCGGACGAAGTAATGGCCCGCCCGGGGGATGGTGGCGAGCTCGACTCGGTCGGCGAACACCCCCCACTCCCGGTACCGCTCCTGGTACAGCTCGGTGGAGTGGTCCGCCTCGCCGACCACGCACAGGATCGGCGCCGACAGGCGGGCGCCCGGTGCGGCCAGTTCGCGGCCGTACCACGCTCGGGTCTCGGCGGAGTCGTGCCGCATGGCCCGCAGTGCCGTCTCGGTGGCGGCCTCGTTCATGTCGTCCAGCAGGCCACCGGTGGTGCGGAGGATGTCGCGGTAGTGGCGGTTCGACGCCCAGCGGTCCAGCGGTAGGACACGGTTGACCCAGGCGGCCGCCCGTCCCGGCAGCCGCGCCGAGGGGAAGTTGCCCGCCACGGTCACCCCGAGCACGACGCGCCCACGGGCCTCCAGCCGGCGGGCCAGCGCGACGGCGGCGGCCGATCCCACCGAGTGTCCGTAGACGGCGACGGGCCCGGTCACGGTCTCGGTGATCTCGTCGGCGAGCCGCTCGGTCACGTCGTCGAGCGATAGGAACTCCTCGTCCGGCCGGGCCGGGTCGTGTCCTGGCAGCTCGACGGCGAGGACGGCCAGGTCGTCCGGCAGTGCTGCGGCGAGTGGCTGGTAGACGGCCGCCGAACCGCCGCCGTACGGGACGCAGACCACCGTCGCCGTGGCGTCGCGTGTCCCGCTGAGCCGGTGCAGGAGACGCCCGTGCCCGGTGTCGGAGGTGTCGAGGTGCGCGGCCAGTTCGCGAACGGTGGGGCGGGTGAACATGTCGATCACCCGCAGGCCGGGGTCGCAGGCGCGGACGGCGCGTACCGCGGCGAACGAGTCCCCGCCGAGGGCGAAGAAGTCGTCGTCGATCCCAACCTCGGCGAGCCCGAGGACCTGTGACCACACCTGCGCCAGGCGATGCTCGGTCGGTGTTCGCGGCAGCGTGCGGTCGTCGACGATCGAGGTCTGCGCGGCTTCGGGCCGGGGCAGAGCGGCCCTGTCGACCTTGCCGTTCGGGGTGAGGGGCAGCCGGTCGATTACCAGGAGCGAGGCCGGCACCATGTACTCCGGAAGGCGTTCCCGCAGCTCGGCGCGGACCTGGCGCTTGTCGAGCCGGGCAGGGGGCTCCGCCACCAGCCAAGCGGCGAGTCCCTCACCGACGGGCAGGACGACCGCCTCGGCGACGCCCGGCACCTGCCGCAGGGCCTCGGCGACCTCGCCCGGCTCCACCCGGTAGCCGCGTACCTTGACCTGGTCGTCGACCCGGCCGCGGTACTCCACCCAGCCGTCGCGGCGCATCCGCAGGACGTCGCCGGTGCGGTACAGCCGTTGCCCGTTGACGGTGATGAACTGTTGGGCGGTCAGCTCGGGAGCTCCGATGTAGCCGCGGGCGACGCCGGGCCCACCCATGAGGAGCTCGCCCGGTATGCCCGCCGGTAGGGGACGGTTGGCCCGGTCGACCAGGAGACCGACGGTGTTGGGCAGCGGGCTGCCCACCGGGACGATTCCGGTGCGCAGGTGCACCGGCACGTCGTCGACGTCGCACACCATCTTGACCATTGTCGACTCGGTCTGACCGTAGTGGTTCTGCACCCGCAGCCCAGGTCGGGCCGCTCGGGCCCGTTCGACGATCGACCACGGTAGGGCCTCGCCGGCGAAGAACAGCAGCTTGCGGGGGAGTACGGCGGCCAGGTCGCCGCGCGCCGCGAGCAGTTCGAAGTGACTCGGCACGAGCTTGATGACATCGACGGGATTGTCGGCGAGGTAACCGGCCAACGCCTCGGGGTCCAGGGCTGTCTCGCGGGCCACGAAGTGCAGGGTGCCCCCGGTGGTGAGCGCCGCGTGCAGGCAGGTGTGGGCGAAGTCGGCAGCGATTGTCGACATGATGGCGTAGGTGCCGCCGTTGACGTCGCTGCCCAACCGTTGCAGGACGCCGTCGAGGTAGTCGGTCGCGCTGCCGTGTTCGACGGCGACACCCTTGGGGGCGCCGGTGGATCCGGAGGTGAAGATGACATGCAGCAGGTGGTCGGGGCGTACCGGAAGGTGGGGCCGGTGTTCGGGGCTTTCCTTCAGCGTGGCGGGGTCGTCGAGGACAAGGATGCGTCTGTCGTCGTCGCCGACCAGGTCGGTGAGCTCTCCGACGGTCACGACGGTGCGGACGCCGGCGGTCTTCAGGATCGAGGCGATCCGGTTCGCGGGGAACGAGGCGTCGAGGGGGACGTAACCGCCGCCGGCCTTGAGGACGCCGAGCAGGGTGGCGGGCAGGGCCACCGAGTGTTCCAGGAGGACACCGACGGGTTCGTCCGGGGCGACTCCGGCGGCGATCAGGGCATGGGCGATGCGGTTGGCCAGCCGCTCCAACTCGCCGTAGCTGAGCCGACCGTCCGGCGCCACGACGGCGGGCGCGTCGGGGGTGCGATCGGCCCACCGCTCGATCAGCGGGTGCACCGTGCCGGCCGTTCCCGGACGGACCGGACCGAGGATCGCCGGCTCGGCGGACGGCTCCAGTCGCACCGCTCCCACCGGCGCGTCGAGGTCGTCGAGCATCCCGTGCAGCAGGTTGCGGTACCAGCAGACGATGCGCTGCACCGTCTCCTCGTCGAAGAGGTCGCTGCGGTAGTTGAGACTGCCGGTGAAGCCGCCCGGCCCCTGCGCCAGGGTGAGGTGCAGGTCGGATTTGGCCGACGAGACCGGGCTGCTGATCGGGGACAGCTCAAGTCCCGGGAAGGTCGGGGCGTCCTGGTCCATGACGAGGAAGTTGAGCAGGGTCTGCACGATCGGGGCTGACGTGGCGCTGCGGTCGGGCCGCAGACGTGCCACCACCTGCTCGAACGGCACGTCGGCGTGCGCGAACGCGTCCAGTGCCACCCCACGCACCCGCCCCAGAAGCTCCGCCCCGGTCGGGTCGCCGGACAGGTCGGTACGCATGACGACGGTGTTCACGAAGCAGCCCACCATGGCGTCCGTGCTGGCGTGGCGGCGTCCGGCCTCCACCACGCCCACCGGTACGTCTGTGGTGGCGCACAGTCGGGCGAGCAGCGCTTGCCAGGCTGCGAGGAACACCATGAACGGTGTGCACCCGGTTCGCTCGGCCACCGCGTGGACCTGGTTGGCGAGCGGGCCGAGGATCGCCACGGCGACCTCGCCGCCCGCCGGGTCGGCGACTGCGGGTCGGGGCCGGTCGGTGGGCAGGTCCAGCAGCGGGGCGAGCCCGGCCAGCCGATCCTCCCACCAGTTGACCTCGGCGGGCTGGGCCGCGCGGGTAGCCAACCACGTGGCGTAGTCGGTGTGCTGGGCGGCGGGCGGTGGGGCCTCGCCGAGCCCGAGCCGTGCGGCGTACAGTGCCGCGAGTTCGGTGCGGATGAGCCCCAGGGACCAGCCGTCGGCCGCCACGTGGTGAAACGTCAGGCAGAGGACAGCCTCGTCACCGCTGTGCAGCAGCACCGCGCGCATGGGCGGCTGGGTTGACAGGTCGAAGGGTTGCGCCGACTCCGCTGCCAGCGCCGCCTCCACCTGATCGGGGGCGACCTCCCTGGTGGCCAGGGGTACGTCGTCGGCTGAGCCGACGATCGTGACGGGGGCTTCGCCGCGTACCTCGATGCGGCTGCGGAGCACCTCGTGACGCTGCGCCAGGTCGCGAACGGCGCCGAGCAGGGCCGATCTGTCCAATGGGCCGCGCAGCCGAAGGGCGAGGCGGACGTGGTAGGCGGGACCGCTGGTGCCGAGTTGGTCGAGGAACCACAGCCTGGACTGCGCGTCGGTGAGCGGGATCGGCGCGGACGGGTCGGCGCGGCGCGAGATGGTGTCGGTGGGTGTCGCGAGAGCCGCGGCCAGGCGTTGCTCCAGCAGCGCCCGCGATCGAGATGCGGTCGTGGTTGGCCGCGAGGTGCCCCCGGGAACCTCAGTTTCCATTGTGCTCAAACTCCATGCTGAGGTCGGAAATCGTGATCCGCAGTCGTCGAACCGCCTCGGTGGCCCGGCGTACGGCTTCGGCGGGTGTCATGGCGCAGGTGGCGGCGAATCCGACACGGTCCAGGGAATTGCGGGGCTCGCGGGTGCGCGCGCCGGGTTCGACCAGATAGCCGCAGGTGACGACCGCAGGCACCGCGTACGCCGCGTCCAGGTCGCCGACGCTCTCCACCACACCGGGGCGGGCGTGCAGGAAGCGGACCGCGGCGTACTGACCGGCACGCCGCGGCAGGGGGCGCGCGAGCGGCTGACCCCTGAGCAGGGTCCAGTAGGCGCGGACGAGTTCCACGTCGTACGCCCACTCGATGAGGTCCACGATCTCGTCGCCGGGGAAACGTCCGGCGCACTCGATGAGGTAGGGCCTGCCGTTCTCGACGATCCATTCGCAGTGCACCACGCCCGTGTCGAAGCCCACCGCGCGGATCACCCGTTCGGTCTGCTCGCGCAGGAGCGCTTCGAGGTCGGCGGGAATGTCGGCGGGCACGAGGTGGCCGCGCTCGACGGGCCGGGGCCCGGGATAGAGGTTTTTGTCGGTGACGTTGGCGAAGACGGGCCGGCCGGTCGACACCAACATCTCCACGCTGTACTCGCGGCCGCACACGTATCGCTCCACCAACATCCGCACCGGGATCGGCCGGTCGGGCACCTCGGCCCGGCCGGTCAGGGCGAGGCACTCGGTGACGCACTCGGCCCACGCGTCGTCCACCTCGTCCACGGATCGCACGATGCGAACGCCGACAGACCCCTGCCGGTCGGCTGGTTTGAGGATCGCCGGACCTGGCTGGGCGGTCATGAAAGCCCTCACCTGCTCCGGGTCTGCGACGGCCTGCGATGCCGGGTTGGGGATGCCGGCCGACCGGGTGACCAGGCGCAGGAACGACTTGTCGTGCAGCAACTGTGCGGCCCCCATGGAGGCGCCCGGAAGCCCGTAGCGTTCGGCGAGTCGCGCCGCGAACACGGTGGCGTCCTCCACCAGCGGGGCGATTGCGGCGGGCGCGAGATCCGGGTGGGCTTTGTAGAACGCATCCGCGGCGCCCGCGAGCTGGTACTCCCACTCGACCAGCTCGCGGATCACCGCCGCGTCTCGCACCTTGGAACGCAGCCCGCGCTTGCGGACCACGTCGGGCTCCTCGATGACGATCACCGAATCGTCGGGCTGGAAGACGCCGATGGCCGCCACCGACCCCCAGGTCAGTCCCACCATGATCACGGGTGCGGTCATGCCGGCTCTCCGCTCGGCTCCGCGGACAGGCGCTCCAGCATCATCAGCTCCACGTGATCGGCGAAGTCCGCTAGGACCGGCCGGTCGAACAGCGCCCGTACCGGCACTCGCTGGCCGAGCGCCTCGCGCAACCGGCCCACCATCCGGGTGGCGGCCAGCGAGTTGCCGCCCAGGGCGAAGAAGTTGCTCTCCAGCCCGAGCCCGTCGACGTGCAGCAGTTCGGTCCAGAGTTTCGCCACCAGCTGCTGCATCATTGACGCGGGCGCGGTGGCCGTCGGTTCGGCCTCCCCAGGTTCGGGCAGCGCGGCGCGGTCGACCTTTCCGTTCGCCGTGGTGGGGAACGCGTCGAGGACGACCCACCGGCGTGGAACCAGGTAGTCGGGCAGCCGGTCACGCAGGTACGCCTCGAACGGCGCTGCCTCGCGGCCGTCGCGCCGGGCGACCACGTACCCCACCAGGTGTTGCTCGGTGGCCGGGCCGGCCACCGTGACCACCGCGTCGGCGACGTCGGGATGCTCGCGCAGCACGGCCTCGATCTCACCTGGTTCGATCCGGTGTCCGCGCACCTTGACCTGGTGGTCGGTCCGGCCCACGTACTCCAGGGTCCGGCGGTGCCACCGCACGAGGTCACCGGTCCGGTAGCACCGCTCGCCGTCCGGCCCGACGACGAACCGGTCCGCGGTCAGCTCCGGCCGGTCGAGGTAGCCCCGCGCCACGCCCGCACCGGCAATCCACAGCTCACCGGTCGCACCGGGCAGCGTGGGCCGTCCCCGCCGGTCCATCACGTGCACCCGGGTGCCGGCGATCGGCCCGCCGATCGGCACCGGGCCGTCACCGACCGGCTCGTCCACCCGCACGATCGTCGAGTAGATGGTGGTCTCGGTGGGGCCGTAGGCGTTCCACAGCTCGCCGATCCGCTGGGCGAGGCCCCTGGCCAGCGGCGGGTCGAGCACCTCGCCGATGCTGATCACCCGGAGTGCGCGACGGTCGGGCCAGTCGGCGGCCATGAGGATGCGCAGCGTCGTCGGTGTCGCCGTCGCGACGGTCACGCCGGTCCGCTGGATCCACCGGGTCAGCGCGTGGCCGTCCGCCGCGGTGTCCCGGTCGGCGAGCGCCAGGCGGGCACCCGAGGCAAGGGTCACCCACAGCTCGTAGCCGAACACGTCGAAGGTGAACGGCACCACGCCGAGGGTGACGTCGTCCGGTCCCATGCCGGGGACGGCGGACAGGGCGGCGACGAACGCGGCCAGGTTCGCGTGGGTGACCTGGACGCCCTTCGGCCGCCCGGTCGAGCCGGAGGTGAACAGGACGTACGCCACCTCCTGCGGATCCAGCTCCGGCAGGTCGACGGGATGGTTGTCGGTGGCAGCCAGCTGCACGTCGAGCACAGTCGCCTGCGGCACCGCGCGGGCCGCCGCGAGGGCCGGGCCGGCGGAGAGGATCACGCGTACGCCCGCGTCCGCGGCCAGCCTGGCCAGCCGATCGGACGGGTGTTCCGGGTCCAGTGGCAGGTACGCCGCGCCCGCCCGCAGCACGGCGAGCAGCGCTGCGGGCAGCAGCCGGCCGCGCGTCAGGCAGACCCCGACCGGTTCACCGGGCCGGACACCGTACGCCGTCAGGGCGGACGCCACCCGGGCCGACCAGTCGGCCAGTTCGGCATAGCTCATCGCGCCGTCGGCGGCGAGCACCGCGACGGCGTCCGGCCTGTGGCGCGCCTGGTCGAGGACGGCGGCGACGACCGTGGCGGGGCGGTCCTGCGGCAGCGGCGCTCCGGTCGTAGCGGAACACAGGTCGTTACGTTCTGCGTCGGAGAGCGGGTCAAGCCTGAGGATCGGCCGGTCCGGTTCGCTGAGCGCGGCGTCGAGCAGCGCGACGAACCACCGCGCCCACCGCCGCACGGTCGCCTGGTCGAACAGGCCGGTCCGGTAGGTCAACGTGCCCGCGAAGCCTGTGCCGTCGTCGATCAGCGCCAGCGACAGGTCGATCTGCGCTGCCCCGCGCGGCGTGTCGATCTGCGCCGCAGCCAGGTCGGCAAAGCGGTTCGGGGCGGCGGGTAGGCCGATGACGTTGAGCATGGCCTGGAACAGGGGCGTGGAGTCCGGGTCGCGGTCGGGGCGCAGCCGTTGCACGACCTGCTCGAACGGCGTCTCACCGTGATCGAGGGCGTTCAGCACCTGGGTCCGTGTCCGGGCCAGCGCCTGCCGCAGCGTCGGGTCGCCGGCCAGGTCGCCGCGCAGCACCAGGGTGTTCGCGAAGCAGCCCACCATCCGTTCGGTGCCGGGCCGCGTACGACCCGATACGGGTACGCCGACCGCGACGTCCTCGGTGTCGGCGAGGCGGGTCAGCAGCGCCTGCCACGCGGTGAGCAGCACCATGAACGGGGTGCAGTCCAGCTCCGCCGCGACGGTCCGGAGCCGGGCGGCCAGACCGGCGGGCAGTACCAGCGGTTCGGACGCGCCCGCCCAGCCGGTCCCCGGGCCGCGCGGCCGGTCCACCGGAAGCCCGAGCGGGGTGACGCCGTGCAGGTGCGCCGCCCACCAGTCCAGGTGCTCGTCCGCGCTGGCGCGCTCGCGCTGCCACTCGGCCACGTCGGCGTACTGGACGTCGAGCGGCGGCAACGGGCGGTCGGTGCCGCGACGCGCCTGGTACAGGGCGGAGAGGTCGTCCAGGATCGTCGTCCAGGACCAGGCGTCGACGGCGATGTGGTGCACCGTGAGCACGAGCACGTGGTCGGTCGCGGAGGTCCGCAGCACCAGCCCTCGCAGGGGTGGTTCCCGGTCCAGGGCGAACGGGCGGGTGGTCTCGGCGCACAGCGCGGCGGCGACCTGGTCGGCGTCCACCTCCATGACGGACACGGGGATGGGGTCGGCGACCGGTACGGCCACCAGCCCACTGTCACCGTCGGCCACGATGGTCCGCAGCACCTCATGCCGGACGCCGACGTCACCGACCGCGGCACGCAGGGCGTCCACGTCGAGTGGACCGGTCAACCGCAGCGCCACGCTGGTGTTGTAGGCGTCGCTGTCCGGGCGGAGCCGCCACAGGAACCACAGTCGCTCCTGCGCCGGCGACAACCGCACCGGGGTCGCGGGGTTCTCGCGCCGGGGGATGGGCCCGGCGACGTCCGGTCCTGCCATGCGGCGTTCCAGTTCGGCGGCCAGGTCACGCAGCACCGGCCGTTCGAAGACCACCCGTACCGGTAGCGCGCAGCCGGTGATCTCGGCCAGCACGCCGACCATCCGGGTGGCGGCGAAGGAGTGTCCGCCGAGGGCGAAGAAGTCGTCGCCCGCGCCGATCCGCCGCGCACCGAGGATCTGCGTCCACGCCTGGGCCACCGCCTTCTCGGCGGGTGTGTCCGGTGCGACCGCGGTGACCCCCGGCTCCGTGGGCCTCGGCGCGCGTCGTAGGGCGACCCGGTCGGGTTTGCCGTTCGGGGTGAGCGGAATCCGCTCCAGCACGACCACGTCGGCCGGCACCAGGTAGTCGGCCAGCGACTCCCGCAACCGGGCGCGGATCGCGTCCGGCCGCAGGGTGTGGCCGGCAGCGGGTACGACCCAGCAGGCGAGACGCCGCTGGTGCGCCTCACCCTCGGGCAGTACGACGGCGTCGGCCACCTCGGACAGCGCCCGCAGCGCGGCGGTCACCTCGCCGAGTTCGACCCGGTAGCCGCGCACCTTGACCTGGTCGTCGGTCCGGCCGAGGAACTGCACCGCGTCGTGGTCGCGTAGCCGTACCCGGTCGCCGGTGTGGTACCAGCGTCCGCCGGCGGGATCGTCGATGAACCGCTGTGCGGTCAGGTCTGGCCGGCCCACGTAGCCGCGGGTGACGCCCGGCCCGCCGAGCAGCAGCTCACCGGGGACGCCGGCCGGCTGCGGCCGGCCAGCGTGGTCCACCACCAGGGCGGTCACGTTGGGCAGCGGGCGACCCAGCGGCACGAGCCCGGTTCGGGCGGACTCGGGGACGTCGTCGACGTCGCAGATCAGCGACATCATCGTGGCTTCGGTCGGCCCGTAGTGGGTGTGCACGGCGAGGTCCGGCCGGAGCCGTCGCACCGCGTCCACGAGAGACCACGGGCAGCCCTCCCCGCCGAGGATCAGCAGTTTGCCGGGTAGGACGGTGGCCAGGTCCCCGTGAGCGGCGAGCATCGTGAGGTGGCTCGGCACCAGTTTGACCACGTCCACCTGGTGCCGGCCGAGGTAGCCGGCGAGCGCCTGCGGGTCGGTCGCGGTTTCCCGGTCGACGAGGTGCAGGGTGCCGCCGGTGAGCCAGGCGCCGTAGAGGCAGGCGAGGCCCAGGTCGGCCGCGACGGTGGACACCACCGCGAAGGACCCGCCTGCCACCTGGGGCATCCGGTCGACCAGACCGGTGACGCAGTGCGCCAGGTTGCCGTGCTCCACCCCGACACCCTTGGGTGCCCCGGTTGAGCCGGAGGTGAAGATGACGTGCGCCAGGTTGCCCGCGACGATCGGCACGGCCGGCCGCCAGTCCGGGTCCTGGATGGCTGCCGGCTCGACGACGTCCGCGAACCCGCGTACGCGGTCGGCCGGTTCGCCCGTCGTCACCACCAGCCGCGCGCCGGCAGTCCGGAGCATGTCCTGGATGCGGGAGGCCGGGTAGGTCGTGTCCATCGGCAGGTACGCGCCGCCGGCTTTGAGGATGCCGAACACCGCCGTGGCGAAGTCAACGCCCGGTTCCAGCAGGATGCCGACCGGCTGGTCCGGGACCACGCCCAGCGCGACGAGCCGGTGCGCCAACCGGTTGGCGCGCATCTCCAACTCGCGGTACGTGAGCTGGCCGTCGGCGCCGACCACGGCCGTCTCGTCGGGCCGCTCGTCGACCCACCGTTCGATCAACGCGTGCACGGGCACCGTCGCGGGCGGGGTGACGGCGCCGGTGAGCGCGGGGGCGGCGGCGGTTTCCAACGGGATCTCTCCGACCGGCCGCCCCGGATCGGCGACCATCCCCGCTAGCAGCGCGAGGAACCACCGCACCAGGTTCTCCGCCGTCTGCGTGTCGAACAGGTCACGCCGATATTCCAGCCAGCCGTCCAGCCCGCAGCCGGGCCCGCCATCGGTCAACTCCATGCTCAGGTCGAACTTGGCCGTCCGGGGCGGCACGTACCGCCACTGCGCGTGCACACCGGGCAGCGCGGGCGGGTCCGCCTTGTCGTACACGTTGAGCAGCACCTGGAACACCGGCGTGGCCGACAGGGTGCGCTCCGGGCGTAGCCGTTCCACCACCCGGTCGAAGGGCGTGCGCGCGCGGGCGAACGCGTCCAGCGCGCCGGCGCGGACCTGGGCGATCAGGTCGCGTCCGGACGGTTCGCCGGTGAGGTCGGTGCGTACCACGATGGTGTCCAGGAAACAGCCGACCGCCGCCTCATCCCTCGCTGAGTGCCGTCCGGCGTGTGGCACCCCCACGACGACGTCGTCGACGTCCGCGAGCCGGCCGAGCAACGCCTGCCACGCGGCCATGAGCACCATGAATGGGGACGCCCCCGCCTCCGCGGCGACCGCGCGGACGAGGGCCGCCGTCGCGGGGGGCACCGCGATCGTCGTGGCCGCGCCCGGCCAGGCCGACGCCAACCGCCGCGGCCGGTCGGTGGGCAGATCGAGTACGGGAGGCAGCCCGGCGAGGTATTCGGTCCACCAGTCGAGCCCGGCCGGGTCGTCGACGTCCTCGGTCACCACGTCCGCGTACTGCGTCGCTGGTGGCAGCGCCTCGCCGTCGCCGCGTCGCGCGGCGTAGAGCGATGCCAGGTCCGCGAGGACGATCCGCTGCGACCAGCCGTCGGTGGCGATGTGGTGCACGGTCAGGGCGAGCACCCAGAAGCCGGGAGTACGGAACACCGTCGCCCGCATCGGCGGTTCGGCGGTGAGCCGGAACGGTCGGCCGGTCTCCGCGGCCAGCGCTGCGGCCAACTCGTCCCCGTCCACGTCGGTGACCGACACCGGCACATCCTCGGCCGGGCGGGTGCGGATGACCGGCTCCGGGCCGTCCGCGTCGATGACGCCGCGCAGCACTCGGTGCCGCTGCGCCAGGTCACGCAATGCGCCGAGCAGGGCCGCCTCGTCCAGGATGCCGGTGAGCCGAAGGACCAGGGGCACGTTGTACGCCGGGCTGTCCGGCTCCAGTTGGGCGAGGAACCACAGCCTGCGCTGCGCGGCCGACAGCGGCATAGGGCCGTCCGCACTGGTGAGGGCGGGCCGGCCGGTTTCGCCGACCATGGCGTCGTGGGCGGCGGCGAAACGCGCCTTCAGCCGGTCGTGCAGGTCGTCGGAGGGGTTGCTCATCTACCTGTTCCTTGGATTCGTGTGCGCCAGCTCGTCGAGGAGCAGGTGTTCGACCGCGGTCGCGAAGTCGGCGAGGACCGGCCGGTCGAACAGCGTCTGCACCGGGATGGCGAGGTGCAGTGCGTCCCGCAGCCGGCCCACGACGCGGGTGGCGGCGAGGGAGTGGCCGCCGAGCGCGAAGAAGTCGTCGTCGGCCCATATCTCCGGCCGGTTCAGCACCTCACCCCACACGGTCGCGACGAGGTGCTCCGCTTCTGTCCTTGGTGACACCCGGCTGCTCCCGGGGTGCAGGGGCTCCGGCAGGGCCGCACGGTCGAGTTTGCCGCCGGTCGTCGTCGGCAGGTCCGCGAGAGTCATCCACCGTCTCGGCACCATGTGGTCCGGCAGCCGGGCGCGGAGCCGAGCCTGGACAACGTCGGCGTCCACGTCCTCGGGTACCAGATAGCCCACCAGGTGGGCGTCGCCGCCCGAACCGCTCACGGTGACGGCGGCTCCGGTGACCTGCGGGTCCGCGCGTAAGGCCGTCTCCACCTCACCCAGTTCGATGCGGTATCCGCGTACCTTCGCCTGGTCGTCGAACCGGCCGTGGAATTCCAGGAGCCCGTCGGCGCGCCACCGGGCCTTGTCGCGGGTCCGGTAACACCGCTCGCCTGGGACGAACGGGTCGGCGACGAAGGCCCGGGTGGGCAGGTTGCGGTAGCCGCGCGCGACTCCGGCGCCCCCGATCCAGAGCTCGCCCACCACGCCCGGGGGCACAAGCCGGCCGAGGGGATCCATCACGTAGCAGCGGTAGCCCGGGTTGGGCAGGCCGAGCGGGATCTTCCCACCGTCCACGGAACGCACCCGGTGCAGGTGGGATGTCACCGTCGTCTCGGTCGGGCCGTACTGGTGCCACAGCTGCCCGACCCGCCCGAGTACCTGTTCGGCGAGCGCCGGGTCCAGCACCTCGGCCCCCGCCATGACTCGTAACGTCGGCATCACCGGCAGGTTCGCGGCCATCAGCATGCGCAGGGTCGTGACGGTGAGGTCGAGCATGGTCACGCCACTGGAGATGAGTCTTTCGACAAGCGCGTGTCCGTCCGTTGTGCAGGCCCGTTCCACGACCACGCAACGTCCCCCGGCAGCCAGCGGGGTCCACATCTCCTGAACGGACATGTCGAAGGACAGCGGTGCGATGACGGGCATGGAGTCTGCGGGGCCCGGCCGGAGAATGGCGGCCTGTCCGGTGATGCAGGCCGCCACGTTGGCGTGGGTCACCTCCACACCCTTGGGCCGTCCGGTCGATCCCGAGGTGTAGATGAGATAGGCGAGGTGCTCGCCGGTGAGCGTGGGAAGGCTGCGCTCTGCCCGGTATCGGCCGAGCTCGTCGATGTCGAGCCCGGGCAGTCCGGCCGGGGCCGGTCCGCGGGCCAGCACGACGCGGGCACTGCTGTCCGCGGCCATCCAGGCCAGGCGGTCGTCGGGGTAGTCGACATCCAGTGGCAGGTAGGCGGCCCCGGCCCGCCATAAGGCCAGAACCGCGGCCGGCAGCAGACGGTCGCGGGGCAGGCTCAGGCCGACGATGTCTCCGGGTCGTACTCCTGATGCCACCAGGCCCTCCGCGACTCGGCGGGACCACGTCTCCAGTTCGGCGTAGGTGAGGTTGCCGTCGGGATCGCTGACGGCCACCGCGTCTGGACGGGAAGCAGCCTGGGCCAGGACCGCCTCGACCACCGTTGTCGGGCGGATTTCGGGTAACGCCGGTCCCTCTCCCCTGATCAGCAGCGAGGCACGCTCGCTCGCACTCACCAGGTCGACAGCGGCCAGCGGTTGGTCGGGGTCGTCCAGCCCCGCGCGCAGGACACCGAGAAGACGTTCGGCGAACGCCTCCATGTCCGTCCGGTCGAAGCGCCCCACGGCGTACTCGACCTGCAACTCCACCTGGTCGGCGGTGCGCGCCACGAACACGGTGAGTTCGTTCGCGGCGGCGCCCGTGCCGCGGTCGCTGTGCAGGTCCAGCCGGACGCCGTGGCGGGACACCGTCGCGGGTTCGTCGATCGGCTGCATGCTCAGGATCACCGGTGTGCGGGAGGCGCCGGCGACGCGGTGGGCCGGCAGGTGCCCGAGAAGGTTGACGGCGGGCAGTTCCTGGTGGGCGAGAGCGGCCGAGGTGGTGGCGGTGCACTGGCGCACCAGGGCCCGGAAGGTCAGGTCGGCGTTCATTCGCAGTCGTAGCGGCAGCACGTCGACAAGCGGACCGAGCAGTGCCCGCGTACCGGGACGGTGGCGACGCGCGGCCGCCGCGCCGATCACCACGTCGGTACGACCGGTGAGACCGCCGACGACGAGCCCCAGCGCGGCGAGGTACCCGGCGAACGGTGTGCTCCCGCTCGCGGTCGCGAGTCGGTGCAGCCGCGTCACCAGTCCCCGGTCCAGGGCGACGGTGAGCCTGGCGCTGGCGTGGCCGGGCGGCTCGGCGCGACCGGGCAGGTCGTCGGGGAGGACGGCGCCGGCCAACTCCGTACCCCAGTAGGTGTCGAGCCGTTCCCGCCGCTGCGGTAACGCGTCGAGCTCCCACTCGTGCAGTGCGACGTCACCGACCTGCACCGACGGGTCGGCCACCGGCTCATCGGCCAGTTCGGCGGCCAGCTCCCGCAGGAACGGCGCGACCGAGCCGCCGTCGAACGCGAGGTGGTCGACGACCACGATCACCTCGGCGACCTCGTCGGCCAGGTGCGCCATGGTGGCCCGCAGGAGCGGCACGTCGCCGTGCAGGTCGAACGCGTACCCGGCGGCGACCCGGTGGACGTCGGCCAGTCGTTCCTGCTGGGCCAGCGGGGACAGCCTGCGCAGGTCGACCTCGTCCACCGGCACCTGGACCGGCGGACGGACAACCAGCCACGGCTCGTCGCCGTCGTCGACCACCACGCTGCGCAGAACCTCGTGCCGCCGGACGATCTCGTTCAGCGCGACCCGCAACGCCGCGGCGGAGACCGGGCCGTGGACGCCGATGGACATCGCGAGCGTGGTGACCGGGCTTGTCGGGTCGAGTTGCCGCAGGAGCCAGAACTCGCGCTGCGCGGAGGTGAGGGGATAGCGGTCGAGGCCGGGTCGCTGGCGTAGCGGTGGTTCCGGCTCGATCGTGGTGAGGGCTCGGGCCAGTCCTTCGACCGTCGGGTGGCTCAGGAACGCCGCCAACGGTACGGCGGTGCCTCGCCGGCGGCCGAGTTCGCTGACCACCCGCGCGGCGGCCAGCGAGTGCCCGCCGAGGTCGGCGAACCGGTCGTCGACGCTGACCTGCGCGATGCCGAGCACCTCGGCGATCACGTCCGCGATCTGCTGTTCGGCCGCGTCGCGGGGGGCGGTGTACGGGGCGTTCGGGTCGCGGCCGACCGCGATCGTGGGCAGGGCAGACCGGTCCGCCTTGCCGCTCGCGGCGACCGGAATGCTCGGCAACACCGCGATGCGCCACGGCACCAGATAGTCCGGCAGCCGGGAGCCCAGCCAGACCCGCAGCTCGGCTTCGGTGACCGTGTCCGATTCGACGTAGCCGACCAGCCGGTCGGAGTCGGCGAGCACGACGGCGTGCCGCACACCCGGGTACGCGGCGAGCGCGGCCTCGACCTCCCCGGGCTCGACCCGGTAGCCGCGGATCTTGACCTGGTCGTCGGCTCGCCCGGCGAAGTGGAACGTGGTTCCCTCGCGGCGGACCAGGTCACCGGTGCGGTAGCCGAACGGGCCGAAGCTGCGCGCGTTCGCCTCCGGCCGCCCGAGGTAGCCGCGTGCGACACCGGGGCCGGCCACCCACAGCTCCCCGACGTCACCCTCGGGCACTTCCGTGCCGTCGGGGCCCCGCACGGACAGGTGCGCCCCGGCGATGCCCTGACCGATCGGCGGCGCTTCGCTGCCGGACCGGTCCACCTCGGCCACTACGCAGATGACCGTGCACTCGGTCGGCCCGTAGGCGTTGAGGACCCGCCGGACCTGGGGGTTGCCGAAGATCCGGTCGCACAGCGCTCGGGTCGACGCCTCGCCGCCGGTGATCACGATCCGCACGTTCGGCGGCAGGGGCTCGCGCAGCAGCACCGAGAGCGCCGACGGTACGACCGCCAGCATGGTGACCTCCGACCGTGCCGGCAGGGTCGGGACGGCGAGCAGGTTGTCGGCGAGGATCACCGTGCCGCCGGACACGAGCGGAATGAAGATCTCCCAGACCGAGGCGTCGAAACACACCGACGAGGCCGCCAGGACGCCGCGGACCTCGGCGGGTGTGAACGCCCGCGCTGCCCAGCGCAGGAAGTTGACCACGTTGCGGTGCTCGACGACGACGCCCTTGGGTGTTCCGGTCGATCCAGAGGTGTAGATGACATAGGCCGCGTCGTCGCCGGTCACCGTGGCGTCTGGGTCGAAGCTGGCGGTCGGCCGTACGTCCTCGACCCGGACCACCGTGGTGGTCGGTGGCGGGATCCGCTGCGCGCCGGTGGACGCCACGATGACCGTGAGCGCTGCGTCCTCGGCGATGAACCGGGTCCGTTGCACCGGGTACGCCGGGTCCAGCGGCACGTAGGCGGCCCCGGTCTTGAGCACCCCGAGCAGGGTCGGCACCAGCCACTCGTCCCGGTCGACGCACACCCCGACCAACGTGCCGCGCCGTACCCCTTGCTCGTGCAGCCGGCGGGCGATGCCGTTGGCCCGCTGGTCGACCTCGGCGTAACTGAGCCGCGTCACGCCGACCACGACCGCCGTGCGGTCTGGTGTGCGCCGCGCCTGCCGCTCGAACGCCTCGTGGACGCACGACGCCCCCGCGAGAGGGTCAGGTGTGGGGGACTGGTCGTGCTGGCGGAACTCGTTGCTCATTGCGTTGGTGCTCTTTCACTGTGGATGCCCGGGGTGCGGAAGAACGTGTGGCGGCCGGTTACGTCAGTGCGGCGCGGATCGCCGCCCCGGCCTGCCGGGTGCTCAGGGACCCTCCGATGTCCGGGGTACAGCGGCCGGCTGTCACCGCTGTCGAGACTGCCGCTCGGATCGCGGACGCCTGCCTCGGCAGGTTGAGACCGTCGCAGAGCAGCGCCGCGCTGAGGATCGCGCCGATCGGGTTGGCCCGCCCTTGCCCGGCGAGGTCCGGTGCGCTGCCGTGCACGGGTTCGTACAGACCGAACCCGTTCTGCGGGTTCAGATTTGCTGAGGCGGCCATGCCGAGCCCGCCGACGAGCCCCGCAGCGAGGTCGCTGAGGATGTCGCCGTACGAGTTGTTGGTGACGATGACGTCGAAGGCCGACGGGTCGGTGACGAGGTTCATCGCTGCCACGTCCACGTACAGGTGCGAGCGTCTGATGTCCGGATGCCGCTGGGCCGCTTCCTGCCAGCACCGCTGCCAGAGCTGCCCGCCGTGGCGCACCGCGTTCGACTTGTCGACCATGCAGACCGACTCACGGGCGATGGAGAACGCGTAGTCGAGCACCCGAGAGATGCCGAGGTGGGTGCTGACCTCGTCGTCGATGGCCATCTCGTCGGGGGTGCCGCGGCGCAGTGTGCCGCCGAACCCGGAGTACAGGCCCTCGGAGTTCTCCCGGACGATCACGCAGTCCACCTGGCGGCGCCGCTCGTCGCGCAGCGGGCTCAACCGCGGATCCCACAGGTACGCGGGCCGGTGGTTCACGTACAGGTCCAGCTCGAAACGCATCCGCAGGAGGACGTCGCGACCGTAGTCCGGCGTCCGCACCCGGGGGTCGCCGATGGCGCCGAACAGCGCCGACGTGGCGTTCCGTACCCGTTCGACGTCCTGCTCCGACATGCCCCGGCCGGTCGCCAGGTACGTGTCGGCGTTGACGTGGTCGAGGACGTCGAAGTCGAGACCGAGCTGCATGTCGTCGAGCAGCGTGACGGCCTCTGCGGTCACCTCGGGCCCGATGCCATCGCCAGGTATGACGGCGATCGTGGTCATCGACTACTCCAGGCGAAATCGGGGCTCAGCCCGGTGAGGCGGTGCTCGGCGGCGTCCAACTGGGCGGCCGGCTTGTTGAAGGCGATCCGGACGAACCCGGAATCCGCGTCCCGGTCGTGGAGGAACAAACGACCGGGAGCGACGAGTACGCCGTATTCGGCCGCGAGCCGGTGCACGAACGTCTGACAGTCCGCACGCCCGTACGGACCCAGCTCGGCGGTCACGTAGCAGCCGCCCTGCGGCGAGTGGCAGTCCAGCCCGGCGCGGCGGAAGATGCGCACCGCCCTGTCCCGCAGCGCCTGCATCTCGGGCCGGGGGTTCCAGCCTGCTCCACCGAGCAGTCCTGACCGTGCGACGGCCTGCTGCAGAGGCGCGGCGGTGCCGCCGGTCAAACCCATGTGCACCTTGCGCAGCGCCTGCGTGACAGCTGGCGCGGCGCGCAGGAAACCGAGCCGCCAGCCGCTGATGGCGTACGTCTTCGACAGGCTACCCACGACGATGCTGCGCTCCCGCAGGCCCGGCACGTCAGCGGCGGAGATGTGCCTCCGACCGTCGAAGACGTACGCCGCGTACGCCTCGTCGGAGATGACGAAGAGGTTGTGGCGCTCACACAGGTGCGCGACCTGCGCCCACTCCTGCTCGTCGAGGACGCGGCCGGTCGGGTTGTTCGGAGAGTTGAGCAGGATCGCCCTGGTACGAGGCCCGATCGCGGCCTCGAGTTCCGCGACGTCCCAACGCCACTCGGGCGCGTGGACGCGCACGAACCTCGGTGTCGCCGACGCCATCGCGATCGCGCTGACGAAGTTCTCGTAGAAGGGTTCGATGACGACGATCTCGTCGCCCGGGTCGAGCAGGGTCAGCGTCGCCACGCTGAGCCCTTCGGACGCTCCCACGGTGACCGTGATTTCGGTCTGCGGGTCGGCGGGTGTCGCGAACGACCGCGCGAGCGCTACACGCAGGTCGGCGTTGCCGCGCGGATCGGCGTACTGGTTGTGCCCCTCGCCGGCGGCGACACCGGCCTGCTCGATGATGGCCTGCGGCGGTCGTGGCCAGCCGGGGGTTCCCACCGCCAGGTTGACGGCGGCACCGCCCGGAGCGGCCTCGGTCAGCTTGCCCAGGCCGCTGACGGGAATGTGCCGCAGCCGACGAGACCCCGCGAATGTCACTGTGCGCTCTTTTCGCTCACCGGACGACGGCCGCGCGGGATCTGCGGCAGCCAGTGCGACCGGGCCCGCTCGTAGACGGCGATGTCGGCGTCGCTCTGCAGGGTGACCTCGATGTCGTCGAGGCCGTTGCGCAGCAGCCAACGCGCCCGCTCGTCGACGGTGAACGACCACGTGGCCGCCCCGGCGGTCACCTCGCAGTCGTCCAGGTCGATGCCGATGTGAAAACCGGGATCGGCCTCGCTGCGATTCAGCAGCAGCTCGACGGTGTCGGCCGGTAGCACCACCGGGAGCAGCCCGTTCCGGAGTGCGTTGCGGGTGAAGATGTCGCCGAACCGGGAGGAGATGACGGCGACGAACCCCCAGTCGCGTAGTGCCCAGACCGCGTGTTCCCGGGAACTGCCCGTGCCGAAGTTCGTGTCGGCCACCAGGATCGTCCCCGCCACGTACTCGTGTCGGTTGAGGATGAAGTCGGGATCTGCGCGCCACCGCGCGAACAGGCCCTCGGCGAGGCCGTCGCGGGTGATGCGTTTGCAGAACTCGGCGGGGATGATCTGGTCGGTGTCGACGTTGCTGCGGCGCAGCGGTACGGCGCGGCCGGTGTGCGACGTGAATGGCGTCATTGGTCTCTCACGCTAGGTCGTTCGGAGTGGCGAATCGGCCGACCACGGCGGTCGCCGCCGCGACGGCCGGCGAGACGAGATGGGTACGCGCGCGGTTGCCCTGGCGTCCCTCGAAGTTGCGGTTCGAGGTGGATGCGACCCGCTCGGTGCCGTCGAGGCGGTCGGCGTTCATGCCCAGGCACATCGAGCAGCCCGGTAGCCGCCACTCGGCGCCCGCGTTCAGGAAGATTTCGTGCAGGCCCTCCTGCTCGGCCTGCGCCCGGACGGGACCGGAGCCCGGCACGACGAGCATCCGCACACCGCCGCTGATACGCCGGCCTTGCAGGACCGCTGCGGCGGCCCGAAGATCCTCGATCCTGCCGTTGGTGCACGACCCGACGAACACCGTGTCGACGTCGATGTCCCGCATCCGCCGCCCGGGCCGCAGGTCCATGTACTCCAGCGCCCGCTCGGCAGAGGCCCGCTCCGCCGGATCACCGAACGACTCCGGCGCGGGCACACAACCGTCGAGGGAGACCGTGTGCCCGGGATTCGTACCCCACGTCACCTGCGGCGCCAACGTGGCAAGGTCGATCTCGACGACCCGGTCGAAGACCGCCGTAGCGTCGGTCACCAGCGACCGCCAGTCCGACACCGCGTCGTCCCAGGCGTTCCCCGACGGTGCGTACGGCCGGCCGGTCAGGTACGCGAGCGTGACCTCGTCCGGTGAGATCATCCCGGCGCGGGCTCCGGCCTCGATGCTCATGTTGCACAACGTCATCCGGGCTTCCATCGACAACGAGCGGACCGCGGCGCCCCGATACTCGATGAGGAAGCCCTGAGCGCCGTTCGTGCCGATCTGGGCGATCATCGCCAGGGCGATGTCCTTCGCCGTCGTGCCCACCGGCGGCAGCCCCACGAACTCGACCGCCATCGTCCTGGGCCGGGGGACCGCGAGCGTCTGGGTGGCGAAAACATGCTCGACGTCACTGGTGCCCACGCCGAACGCCAGGGTGCCGAGCGCACCATGGGTCGACGTGTGGCTGTCGCCGCAGACGATCAGCATGCCCGGCTGTACCAGGCCCAACTCGGGACCGACGACGTGGACGATGCCCTGCCGGCCGTCGCCGAGCGAGTACAGCTCGATGCCGTGCTCGGCGCAGTTGCGGCGAAGGGCCGCGAGCTGCGACTGTCCGCCGTCGTCGGCGAGCAGCAGCGAATGGGTGGGGACGTTGTGGTCCTCGACCGCCAGGGTCAGATCCGGGCGGCGCACCCGGCGCCCCGACAGACGCAGGCTCTCGAAGGCCTGCGGTGACGTCACCTCGTGCGTGAGGTGCAGGTCGATGTAGAGCAGGTCCGTTCGCTCGTCCACGGCGCGGACGACGTGGCGCTGCCACAGCTTCTCGGCCAACGTCAGGCCGCTCATCGGGCGCTCAGCGCGTCGGCGGCAGTCAGGGCGAGCGCGTCGAAAATCTCCTCGCGCAGGACGTCCAACTCGACGCAGTCGCCACCGGCCCGGCCGTTGACGTATGTCTCGAACAGCGCGGTGACCGTGGCCTCGTCCATGACGAGCCCGGCCTCAGACAGCACGTGACGCACGATGGCGCGCCCGGAGTGGCGGGCCACGAGCAGGGACGTCTGGCGGCCGAATCGGGCCGGCCGCACGTACTCGTAGGTTGTCGGGTTCTGCAGGATGCCCTGCTGGTGGATCCCGGCTGCGGTGGCGAAGGCGAACGCGCCGACGATTGCCTTGTTGCGGGGTTCCTCAAGCCCGATGGCCCGCCGCAGCGCCGAGTAGGCGTCATGCAGCGCCTCGGTTTTGACGTCCGTGTAGGCGCCCACCTGGTCGCTCTTGTACGCGAGGAGCGCGACGACCTCCTCCAGCGCGGTGTTGCCCGCCCGTTCACCGATGCCGCCCAGGGTGACCTGAACCTCGTCGGCTCCCGCCTCGATACCGGCGACGGTGTTCGCCAGCGCCAGCCCGAAGTCGTTGTGACAGTGCACCGAGACCTTCCTGGGTGCCGGCACCCAGTTCCGGACGGCGGCAATGAGGTTGCCGAACTCCTGCGGGGTCGCGCAGCCCGTCGTGTCGCCGATCGCCACGCACTCGGCGCCGGCCTCCAGGCTGGTCGCCACCGTGTCGGCGAGGAGATCACGGGAGCCGCGGGTGGCGTCCTCGACCGCCACCGAGACATGCCGGACGCCCAGGGACAGCGCGAAGTCGACAGTGTCCCGAAGCTCGCGCAACGCGGTCTCCCGGGTGATCCCGCGCTTGTGCTCAAGGTGGATCTCACTGCCGGTGGCGAGCACCTGGATCTGGTGGTTCTGGGTGCCGGCGGCCTCGACCGCGACCTCGACGTCGGCGCGGGTGGCCCGGCAGAACGTCGCGACCTGGGCGGTCGTGAGGTTCCTGGCGATCAGGCGCGCCGCGCGGAAGTCCGTCGGCGACGATGCGGGAAAGCCGGCCTCGATGACGTCCGCGCCGAGCGTCTGGAGCCGCAGGGCGAGGTCGAGCTTCTGCTCCGCGGTCATGGCGTTGCGCGGCGCCTGTTCGCCGTCGCGCAGGGTCGTGTCGAATATCGAGATACGGCGAGGTGTCGGGGGGTCGGACGTGGTCACACTCGATCCTTTGTGCACATCGATCGGTATTGGCTGAATGGTGGCCGCTCATGGGTGGTGTGTTCGGCGAGGCCAGAGTCAGTATGGGCTGATAGCGCGATCTGCCAGCACCATGTCCACGCGTTCTTAACGTTCAGCGAGCCGTTCTTAACGCGATTTGCACGGCCCGCCCCGGCGGGTTCGTCAAGGGTGCGTGCGGCCGCTGACAGCCGTCCGATTCGTCGCCTGATTCGACCCGGTATCACGCTCGGTGAGAATTCCAGGTGGCACGGGCAGGGCGTTAACGCCGCCATCGATGCCCGAGGAATCTGCCGCCGAGTATCAGTGCTCGGTCGCGTTGAGAACGTGTTAAGAAATGCCTGCCGACCGTTATGAAGGCGTAGTTTCCGGGTCGGCTGGTTGTGCGTCCGACCCATACTGGCTGTTCGTCGAGCACCCTGCACCGTACGGGTGCTCAGCGCGTCAACCCGCCTGCCCGCGCCTGCCCGCGCCTGCCCGCGCGTGGCCGCCCCGCCCTGTTGATTCCGGAGCTTCCCACGTGAGGGCCGCCATCCAATCAGCGAATTCGCGAGCGGCTTCCCGTAGCACTCATAGAGATCTGAGAGTTCGCCATGATGAGCCTTGAGCCAGTCGAAGAGCTGGTCACCGCCACCGACACTCGATACACCTGGTCCTACCCCGTCGACAGTGCGGTCTCGCAACTGCGGACGAAGAAACTCCAGACGGTCTGGTATGTGGGGCTCCCGCTGACCTCCGCGCACCGAGGCAGCCACTCAGGCGGCGGCGCCCTGATCGACGGTGCGGGGGACCAGGCGCGCTACGCGAACGAAGGCACGGTCTACCCGCACTCGGCGCTGGTCGAGATGATCACCTATCAGGCCAGGTGCTTCCCCGACCTGGACTGGCAGTACCTGGACATGAGCCACCTCGGCTGGGAGGACATGCGCGCGAAGATCCACGCGGATCCGCCTGATGTCGCCGCGTTCACGGTGTACTCGTCAACCGCGATGTGGGCGTACGTGGTCGCCGCGGAGATCAAACGAGTGAACCCCGACGCCGTGGTCGTCTTCGGCAACGACCACGCCGGGATCCTGCACCGCGAAGTCCTCACCGGGACCTACGGATCCAAGGTGGTGGACTTCGTCTGCACGGGAAACAACGGCCCCTTCACCATGATGGGACTGCTGTCCTGGCTGCACGGGCAGCTGGACATCGCGCGAATCCCGTCCCTGGCATACCGCGGCGCCAGCGGAGAGGTCTGCAACCAGCCCGCGCCCACCTACCCGCTGTCCGAGCGGATGCTTCCCGACTACCGGCTCATCGAGGACGTGCTGGAATCCCAGTACGACGACGCGTTCAAAGTCTGGTACGCGTCGCACTACGACCTGAAGCGCATGGTCACCCTACCGCTGGACGGCGGCTGCAACTGGGGCAGGCGCCCCACACGCCGCTGCCTGCACTGCTCCATCCAAGGTCTGACTCCCAAGACCACCACGGTCAGCACGGCGGTGTCGACCCTCGAAGTGCTGGTCGGCCAGTTGAAGTCCAACGTCTACGCGGCCGGCGACTCGACAATGGGGATGTCGCAGAGCCAATGGGGCGGCGGCACCTCGTTTCTGGACGACCTGGCCGCTGCCTGCGCCGAGTCGGAAGTCCTGCGGGGTCAGCGGTTCATGCTCGCCTACGGACTGATCTACGAGTTCCTTCAGTCGGCAGAGCTCTGCAAGGGATTCGTGAAAACCTGGAACGTCGGACTCGAAGCCTTCGACCCCAAGCTCCTGAAAGGCAACTCGAAAGGCATCAACAAGGGCCCGGACAGAGTCTTGGAAGCGTTGGAGTTGGCCAGGAGTCTCGACTACAAGATGTACCTCTCCGGCATCCTCGGCCTGCCCGGCACCACCCTAACGCAACTCAAGGAGGAGGTGGAGAACTGGCTTTCCATCGCGGAGACCTACGCGGGCTCGATCACGACCATCTCCGTGGCCGCGCCGGCGATCATCCCCGGGTCTCGCATGTACCGGGACGCCTTCAAGCAGCACTCCGCCGTCCGGGAATGGCACGGCGAAATGATCCCCATCAGAAAGCTCTCCGAACTCTACATTCGTGAGAACACCGAAGTTGAGCTGGCGGACGTCGAAGCCGCCCTCGCCGAACTCGGGCGCGGCGTCATCTCGCTGGACAACGCGGGCGCGAACATCAAGTTCGGCGGCTACATGCTGGGAGGCGTCGATCACGAGGAGACGTACGAGGAACGCCTGCTGCAGGAGATCTTCGCTGAGTTGCGGTAAACCGTCGGCCGCGCGACGCCGAATGAGGATACGAAGACCGAACGATGATTCCTGGCCCTGATCGACCTCGACACACCCACGCCTGATCCGGCTGCGTTGCCCCGTGTCTCTCACTCAAGAAGGGGCGCACGTGTTGCTGTGAGTGCCTGCTGCAGTCGTGCGGGGCCGATGGTTGCCCTGGTCAGGACCCGCCTGCGGACCGTGGCGCGTACATGATCAGGGCGACGCCGATCAGGCAGATGCCGGCGCCGATGACGTCCCATCGGTCGGGCCGGAACTTGTCGACGATCACGCCCCAGGCGAGGGATCCGGCGACGAACACGCCCCCGTAGGCGGCGAGGATGCGCCCGAAGTTCGGGTCGGGCTGGAAGGTGGCGACGAATCCGTACGCACCGAGGGCGATCACTCCGGCGGCAATCCACCACAGGCCGCGGTGCTCACGCCAGCCCTGCCAGACCAGCCACGCCCCGCCGATCTCGAACAGGGCGGCGACGATGAACAGCAGGATCGAGCGGACGACGGTCATCGGTGGACCGTACCGGGCTGCCCGCGGCACGCGGTCATACCGGTGATTCGGCCGAGCATCCGCATCCGCAGCCGCAGCCGCATCCGCAGCCGCAGCCGCTTCCGCCGACGCAGCCGCCGCGGTAAGAGCGGCGAATCACCCACCACCAGGCGCCGCCGGCGAGGGCGGCGAGAGTCACGGCGACGCCGGGCAGCCACGCGCCGGCGGCGGCCCAACCGGCGCCGGAGCGGATCCCGGCGGCGAGCAGCAGCGGATGGCGCAGCAGGCCGCGCAGGCCAGCCCAGCCAGGCCGGTCAGGCCGAAGGGCAGCCCTCGGCGGGCCCGGGCAGCGATCTGGTCAACGGTCTTCGGCATCGGGGACTCCTCCGACGGCGATGGTGGCGAACGGGATGGGGCAGCACGGCTGTCCGGCGCACGCGACGAGGTCGTCGCAGCCAGCGTCCACCGCGGCCCGCAGTGTGCCGGCGATGACCTGCAGGTCGGCGATCTTCGCCTCGACCTCGGCGAGCTTTGCTTGGGCGCGGACGCGCAGGCCGGCGTCGGGGTGGCGACCGTGACGGTGTCGGCCCGCGTCGAGCAGGTCGGCGACCTCGTCGAGGGTGAATCCGAGTCCCTGCGCCGCCTTGATAACCCTCAGCACGATGACCGCTTCGGCCGGGTAGAGGCGATGCCCACCGAGGGTGCGCTCTGGTTCGGCGAGCAGGCCGCGGCGCTCGTAGTAGCGCAGTGTCTGCGGGTTCACTCCGGCTGCTGCGGCTACCTGGCTGCTGCGCAGCCCGTTCACGCCGTCATCCTGGCGGCGGCCCGGTGCGCGAGCGCGTCGAGGATGTCGACGTGCGCGGCCGGCACCTGCACGGCCAGGCGTAGCGCGTCGGCGTCGCGGTTGATGGTGAAGGTGAAGAACGAGCAGCACGAGCTTTCCCGGTCGGTCAGGTCCCGGGCGCTCGCCTCGGCGGTCAGGTCGAGGCGCCACCGCAGTTCGGTGGGGGACAGCCGCTGCTGCTCGAGCAGGGCGGTGGTGAACAGGTCGTCGAATTCGGCCAGCCGCAGTGGCCGTTGCAGGCTCGGCAAGGTGCACGCTTCGGGTGCCCACGTCTGTTCATCGGTGGTCATACCGATGACGGTAAGCCTGTACCCGGGTACCGGATGCAAGCCCAACGCCCGGCGGGCCCGACAAAGTCGTCGTGGCGCCCCAACCAGCCCCGTCGCCGTAATAGCAGCCTGGCGCACGTCCGGTCGACAGGAACGCGGGCATGTTGTCGTCGCCTCACCTATAACGGTTAGGTTCTCAAGGGCGGCGGCGGATCTTGGCTAGGCGCTGTTCGTAGCTCATCACGCTGTCTCGTCTGAGCCAGTAGACGTTTGGCTGGCGGGCCGACGCCAGTGCGCAGATCCGGGCCAGGTTCAGCTGCACCAGCTCGATAGGGGATTGCGCGAGGGCGAGGAGTCCTCGGGGTGAGCCGGTCTTACGTGCCAGCGGCGATGTCAACGGCGAGGGCGAGGAGGGCTGTGATTGTTTGGAGGATGGCGAGGGCCAACGCACACAAGGCGATCCGGGCTTCAAGCGTCATGCGCTTGCCAGGCGTCTCAGCTACCAGTGGTAGCGCGACGCTGTGAGCAGCTGCCTGCGCCGGGTATAGCGGCAGGGGCGCGAACGACGGCGGGACGATGTGCAACCGGTAGAGCCACGGATCGAGCCAGCTAGCCGCACCCAGGTGGCGAACCCATGCCACCAACTTCTGCCGCTTGTGTTTCCGGCAGCCGACGAGAATCTTGCCGTCCTTCGTGCACGGCTTCCTGGTGGTCTTGGTCAGGACGAGGCACTTGGCTTCGATCCTGAAGCCGAAGTAGTAGCACACGTACAGAAAGAGACCCGCCGAGCAGAACAGGATGCAGACGACGTTCTCCCAGAAGGTGGGCTGCGCGACGGGCTCCGAGTTCGCTGCCAGGAGAAGCACGACACTGCAATCTACAGCAGGCAACCAACTAGGTTCGGACCGTGACGCGGGTGATTGGCTACGGCGGGCCGTGCTTCCTCGGTCCGGGCGGGTCGCACCTCAGGCCGCAGTGCCTCCAGTCGCTGTGACTCCATCACAGTCCACGCCCGGGACCATGCCCTTTCGAGCTCCGTAGCGCCGTTGTTCCCTCCGACCGGACTTTGATACCCCGATCTGGAACCACATTTTGGTCGATGCGAGCTGGTACGCCAGCAGACCTAGGGCGTCGTTGTGGAGCTGGGGGAGCGGCAGGTACGCGAAGGCAAGGGCACGACCGTCTAGCGCACGACCCCGAGACCATCGCCGCGTCCCTCGCCCACATAGCCGGCAAGCTCGGCTTCCCGGACGGGGGAGTGTAGGCAAGGAGCAACTTGTGCAAAGCCACCACTGGGTCGGGTAGGCCGGCGGTTGTCCCGTCATGACACGCCTTACCCGAGTAGTTGAGCAACTCGTCCGTCCGCTGGTCCCTAAGTCCCTGCCCGCCAGCCCAACCCCATTCCCGGTGCCGATGCCCGCGCTACCTGACCGGGTCTCCCCGTCGGCACCCACCGGCCCCTCCGAGTTGCTGCTGTGGATGGCTCTTCCCGCACGCTGCGGCCGCGTGACCGCGCAGCACCTCCTGCGCGCACTGAACTGGGACCCGGAGCACCGCCTCGACATTCAGTCCCACCAGGCAACGATCATCGTCGCCCCTGCTGACGACGGCCGGTATCAGGTGGGCAGCCGAGGCGAGCTGCCCCTGCCGGCGAGTGCCCGGCAGATGTGCCAGATCGAGCCCGGCCAGCCTGTACTCCTGGCCGCCTTCATCACGCATGACCTGCTCGTCGTGCATCCCGTCAGCACCGTCGCCCGCCTCCTCACCGACCTGCACCACCAGCTGGCAGGAGGCGACAGTGACCGCTGACCCGTCTGCTGTCGCCGCCGCACACCAGGTCCTGGCCCACCTGGGCGTCACCGTGGCCGACCTCCAAGCCCACCCCAGCGCCCGGGCCGCCCTACCCACGGTCGCGGAGTACCTGCCGCGCGTTCTCGCCGCAGCCGGGCCTGGAGCACGCCGCACGTACGGCACCTACTGGGAACGAATGGCCGCTACCTGGCCCGACCGACCGTTGGACGGCGTCGCCGCCAGCGACATCGAGGCCTTGAAACAGGTGATGATTGCCAGCGCGGTGTCGCGGCGCAACAGCCGCAACGGCCGGCACGCCGGCGAGCACGTCGTCGCCGCCGCCCGCGCCTTCTACACCCGGGCCATCGCCGATGGTCTGATCGACGCCTCCGCCAGCCCCGCCCACCGGGTCGCGAAACCCCGACGCCTGCCCAGCACTCGCCGCGCCCTGACCCCACACGAGCTGGAAGAAATCAATATCGAGGCTCGTACCGGCGGCAACGACGTCATCCTCGACGCACTGGTCCTGCGCCTGCACACCGAAACCGCCTGCCGCCGCGGCGGCGCACTGGCCCTGCGCCTGGTCGACCTGGACACCATTAACGGACTCGTCCGCCTGACCGAGAAGGGCGCCACCATCCGGTGGCAACCGATCACCCTCGACCTCGCCGAACACCTGCACGAGCACGCCCGCGCCCGCGGCGCGGTCCTGCTCACCGACGCGCTCCTACGCACCCGTGCCGGCCAACCGATCACGAGCCGCCGCTACGACCACCTGTGGAAACGCCTCGGCGAGCGCCTGCCGTGGGTCGCCGTGCACGGGGTGTCCACACACTGGCTGCGCCACACCACGCTCACCTGGGTGGAACGCCACTTCGGCTACGGCATCGCCCGCGCCTACGCCGGTCACACCGATAGCCCTGGATCCTCCACCACCACCTACATCAAGGCTGATCTGCACGACGTGGCCAACGCACTGTCGGCCATGACCGGCCAACCCCATCCGCTGGCCCGTCTGGCAGATCACACCGACCGGTGGTCGCAGGCGAGCGGCGCCGTCTCACCCACGACCGAGTAAGGGATGGGGGCCGCGTGCGGCGCTCCGGGCCAGACGGCTCCGGGGTCACCGCACGCGGCGAGGCCCCGCAAGGCACGCTCTACTGAACACAGCGTCGAATCTGCTCTACTACACTGCCTCGGGGTGGACCGTGACGGAACCGCACGAAGGAAGTCGGGCAATCCGACCTCATCACCACCGCAGTCCGCATGAGGGGCGCCGTACCCATCGGGTCCCGGCCGGCCTCCCCGGGCAAAGTGGGGCCAGCCGTCGACGACTTGCGCCCTGTCCACTGGTGGAGTCGCTAGATGTCGCCCTTCTGGCAGATGGTTGCCTTCAGTAGTTGATTGCGTGCATCCTGTTGGGCTGGGCGAGCCCGAGGAGGCAGAGTGCCGGACCCCGTGTCCCCGACAAGTCCTACCGTCAGACGTCTGACCCAAGGTCTCGTGGCACACCTGCTCGCGCAGGTCAAGAGCAGCGAGCGGCCGAATCGCGACGCGATCGACGAGGCCAACACCTACTGGTTTCGTAGGCTGCCCCAAGACAACGCGCGTTCCCGCGGACCGGTCATCATGCAGGTCGCCTACCCTCCGCCACCGGAACCACCTGTACCCCCAACAGCGCTTCGTGACCTGCTAGACGGTACGGAGTACGGCAATGCCGAAGGTCCGCCACTCCAGCTCGTGACGAACGACAGTGGGCGCGCAGCGACAGGTCCGGCAATTTCCGATTCCCTTCGGCGGGAGTACGAGGACTGGCTCGCCGTGTGGACGACGTGGGCCGAGCAGGAGCGCCGCGTGGGGGAGCAGCGCGCGACCTACACCTACCTGGAGCGACTTCAGCGCCTGGCACAGCAACGCGGCGATGCCGAGGAGCTTGTGCTGGGTGTCGGTCTCCTTACCTCCAGCGTCGCTGGCCGCTGGGCTGTTCGGCGGCACCTGCTGGTCTGGAACGCCGCTATCGTTGAGGACCCGGCGACCGACAGCCTGCAGGTCGCCTTGTCCCTCGACCGGCGGATGAAGATCGAGGACCAAGACTTTCTCACGTCACAGGACGGATACCGCGCCAAACCCTTCGAATCTCCTTGGTTCGATACGGGAGCGCAGCTGCACCCCTTTTCGCCGGAGGTGGTGCGCCTACTGCAACTCTGGCGGCGCCGTTGCTGGGACCGTGCTCTCCACCTTGCTGACGACCGGTGGGAACCTCCGCTCCTCGACGAGGCCGACACGACACGGCTGACCCTCGCCCCAGCCCTGTTCCTCCGCCGCCGTGACCGGAAGGGACTGGAGCGGGTCTACCGCACCATCGCTGACAGCCTTGAGGACGCGGAATCTCCTACCCCCCTCGGGCTGGCGCAACTCGTGACCCCGATCGAGGCAACGGAACGCTGCAATTGGCTCAAGGGCGCGGGACGGGATCGCCCGGTCAACAGCGACGACCCGCTGTTTCCTCTCGCCAGTAACCGAGAGCAGCGCAGGGTGCTGGCCAAGCTCAGCGACGACACGACCGTCGTCGTGCAGGGCCCACCAGGCACGGGCAAGACACACACGATCGCCAACCTCATCTGCGCGCTGCTCGCCGACGGCCAGAGGCTGCTCATCACGAGCCAGAAGGACCAAGCGCTGCGCGTGCTCCGCGAGAAGTTACCCGAGTCGGTGCGGCAACTGTGTGTACTCATGACGGGCATGCAACGGACAGGAACAGACGAACTCGACCGCAGCATCACCGCGCTGTCGGAGCTGTCCTCCACGATCACCGTCGACGAGCTACGTAGCGACATCACCCAACTTCGGCAACAGCGCACCAGCCTGAGCGCTCAGCTCGAGCAGACGATCCGGGGTTTGGGCGTGATCCGCGAACAGGAGTACACGATTCACCCGCCGATCGCCGCTGGCTATGGCGGCACGCTCGCGCAAATCGTCGAACAAATCAACGCCGGCCGCGATCAGCACGGCTGGATCGAACCCCTACCCACCGGCGCCTGCGGGGATGCGCCCCTGTCGAACGACCAGGCCCAACAGTTGTGGCAGCTTCTCACCTCCGCCACACCAGAACGCGCCGCACGAACCCAGCAGTTCATTCCCGACCCCGACCAGGTTCCACACGCCGCGGACGTCGCCGCCACGATCGCCACCATCGCTCACGCTGAGCGGATCCTCGGCGCCGACCACACCGCCACCGCCTGGTCACTCACCACCCTCGACGACGCCACCCTTGCTGAAATTCAGCGCCACGTCGCGGTTGCCACCGATGCCCTGGCATCCTGCGGCCTACCCGACGCGATCACTGACTGGGACCCCGCAGACTGGCGACGCAGAGCCGCCGAAGCGCTCCTAACCCGGCAAAGCCCGGCCTACTGGGAGGCCCTATTCGCCGAACTGCGAGAGGTGGAGCCCCACGTACGTGCCCTCACGGCGCTCAACGACTGCGACATCGACCTGGGCACCACACCCCTCACCGCAGCCCACCTCAGCCGCCTCTCGGGCCAGGCCAAGCGCCTGCGTAGGCACCTGGCCAATGGCCGACGCCTACGCCGCTACCTGCCCCCACGCGCCCAGCTCGACGCCACCGACCTGCTGCAAAGCTGCACGGTTGACGGCGCCCCGCCCGCCACCACCTCAGAACTGACCGCACTGTCCACCTTCCTTCAGGCCGAAACAGCCGTCACCACGGCTCTGGAAGCATGGGCCCAGGTCGGCGTTCCGACGTTCCACGGGCCGCTACGCCGTCGAGTCGCACATCTCCACGACATCTCACACAACGCCTCGGCCCTGCGCACGCTCGCCGCAGCGCGGGACACAGTGGAGCGCCTTCTACGCAGCCACGGAATCCGCTTCGCAGTCCGCAGCCCGCAAGATTGGGACCTCCTCGTCCGCATTGGCCGCAACCGAACGACTATCACCGGGGCACGGCAGGCGTCCGAAGCCATCACTGAGCTCACCAACAGAATGCAGACATGGCGCCGGAACCCAGACGTCGCCCCCGAAGCCGCCGAGCTCAGCGTTGCTCTTGGAAGCAGCGACATCGACCGTTACGCGGCGGCCCGCCGACAGCTTGATCTGGCCAGGAGCGACAAGGACTCACAACAGCGCTGCGAACAGCTGCTCCAGAGACTCGCCGCCGCCCACCCGGCACTCGCCACCCAGATCAGTGAGAACCTCAACGATCCAACCTGGGGACACCGCCTCAACGACCTCGAAGCGTCGTGGGCCTGGAGCGCAGCAGCGGCCTACCACCAGATGATCCGGCCAACAGATACCGAGCAGATCCACGAGCAGCGCATCGGCGATGTTGAACTAGAACTCAACCGCGTGACCGCAGAGCTAGCTGGTAAACAGGCTCTGCAACACTGCCTGGAACATATAACGGAAGAACAGCGTCAAGCTCTCCAGTCCTACAAGACCAACATGGGCGCCTACGGCCGAGGGCAGGGCAAGAACAAGGACCGGTACCTCACCGCAGCGTTCGAGGCGATGAAGAACGCCCAGCAGGCCGTCCCTGCCTGGGTCATGCCCCTATCAGCCGTGATCGACACCATCACGCCACGACCCAACGCCTTTGACGTCGTCATCGTCGATGAAGCCAGCCAAGCCAGCGTCGACAACCTCTTCCTTCTGTGGCTGGCACCACGAGTCATCGTCGTCGGCGACGAGAAGCAGTGCGCACCCGGTGCCAACTACCGAAACAACGACTCCGAGGCCGTGCAAGAGAGCCTAGACCGGCACCTAGCCGACATGGCCTTGAACCTGCGCAACGGTTTCCTCCCCACCTCGAATCTCTACGAACTCCTAGCCACCCGCTTCTCCGATGTCGTTCGACTCTCCGAACACTTCCGATGCATGCCCGAAATCATCGGATGGTCGTCTGCGCAGTTCTACGACGGCAGACTTATCCCACTCCGTCAGTTCGGGGCCGACCGCCTCGACCCCCTCAGAGTCGTGCAGGTCAACGACGCCATGGAAGAGGGACAACGGGCAACCCTGCGCAATCAGGTCGAAGCCAGCGCCATCATCGATCACGTTCAAAAGATCATCGACGACCCGATGTGCCGCAACAAGACCATCGGTATCATCGCGCTGCAGAGCGGCAAACAGACTCAGATCCTTGAGAAGCTGCTCTACGAGCGCATCGACCCGGCCGACATACGCCACCGACAAATTCGAGTTGGCCAACCACCCGACTTCCAAGGCGACGAACGCGACATCGTCCTGCTGTCCATGGTCGTGACGAAGGCCAGAACGGCTCTCACCGGCCGCACCGAGCAGCGTCGGTACAACGTCGCCGCCAGTCGCGCCCGTGACCAACTCTGGCTGTTCACCTCGGTGCCCCCTAACAGCCTGAATCCCACCGACCTTCGCCACTCCCTGCTGACCTACATGCTCCACCCTCCGGCGACCTTCACGGTCGATCCCGAGCTCGATGACGTCACCCCCGACACCCGCACCGAACCCTTCGCCTGCCTGCTGCAGCAACGCGTCTTCCTGGAGCTGCGGCGCCGCGGCTACGCCGTAGTCCCGCACTACCCCGTCGACCACCGAGCCATCGATCTTGTCGTCGTCGGCGACAACGGCCGGCTGGCCGTCGAGTGCGACACACCGTCGCGGTACCGACAACCCGAGCAGGTCCAGCAGGAACTACACCGCGAGCGAGAACTACGCCGAGCCGGTTGGCAGTTCATTCGTATCCGGGACAGCGAATACCTGTACGACCCCGCTGCCGCCCTCGAACCACTCTGGCAGCAACTACAGCAACGAGGCATCGAACCCCGTTCACTGCCCGCAGCACCACGCCAGCAGCCACGTTGGAGACCCACAACGCTGTCCGATGACGAAGACGACCTCTAGGAGACCCGCGTGCTCGAGAGTATCGACGACAACACCCTCGATGAGATCGCCCGAATCGCTTGTGGCGGCGACGACTTTCCCGTGTATCGGCGTGGGGCCGAGCTGCCCAAGCTTCTCCAACAAGCCGGCTGGGAGAACGTCGCGCCCTACAACGGCGAACAGCGCCGAAGCTGGCTCACCAACCAGCTCCGTCAACGTCGAGACACACCCGGGGCCATCGACGCGCTCGTCTGCCGCCTTGCTGACCGACGTGAGTACGTTCATCGCAACGAGCCCTTGGCCGCCGCCGAGGTCACCGAGCTACTCAACAGCATCCTCGCCATCGAAGGCTTCGAGATCGCACACAGCCAGGGGCGACCCGTCATTCGGCCCTACAAGCAGCCAGAGGACCAAGAGCAACAGTCACCAGACGTCATGCTCCACGTGGCCATGGCAGACATCGTCCGCGACGCCGACCTCGCGATCGTCCTTGAAAGTCGGCTCAACGAGGCACGTATCTGCGACCGCAACGGTGCCTACGCCAGCGCGATCATCATGCTCGGCAGCCTTCTGGAAGGCGTTCTCCTCGACGCCGTCAAGGCCCGCACGCCCAACGCACAAAAGCCTCTCGACAAGTGGACCCTGCACGAGCTGATCGAGACCGCCCACCATGAAAAGTGGATACAAGCCGACGTCCGCGGTTTCGCTGGAAAACTCCGCGAATACCGCAACCTCGTGCATCCCAACGCCCAGGTGAAGATCGGCCATGCTCCAGACCGCGATACTCTCAGCATGTGTTGGCCCGTGATCAACGCAGCCCTTAACGACTTGGCGGCCACCGCAACATGACACCGAGGCTGCGGCTGGCCGCTTGACGTACTCGACATGCCTCAAGAGATCCCGTGCGCCAGCGGGCCCCAGCCCTCGTCGGCCGGCTGACCAGCGCAGACATCGAACGAGGGCGGTGAACCTCGTGCACTGAGCGCCGAAGAATCCGACCGCTACGGCTGCCGGCACGTCGACCGGCTGAAGCGCGCCAAAGGCAGAAATGCTTAGCGGCGGCTCGCCGACGCCTGATTGAGCGGTCATAGGGGATAGCTGCACATTCATCTTGGCCAGTCGATGACGGGGCGAGCCGCTGCGCAAGGCATGTGGCCCAATGTGTCCGAGCTACCATTCATGCTCACGCGCAGTGATGTGGATTTGGGGATGGAACCAATCCTGGCCATGCCGTAACCTATGAGCATGTGCACCCCAGAATGGTGCACATATGGTGCGTACAAGAGTTCGAATCCCCCCTCGGACACCAGAGTTCATGGATATCCACGCGAGATCAACTTCCTCTCGCGTGGGGACGCGAGCCGCGACGACTCATATGTGCGCACCGACTCCAGGGAGCCGGTGCCACCTGCGCTGAGACCCTCGCCCTCGCGCTGGCGAGGGTCTAGGTGAATCGCGACCGACCGCACCCTCGCCGGCGACGATGTCCATCCCGTCAACCTATACCCGTAACGCATGGGTGAAGTCGCAGCGACCAAGACCGGCATCGTTTGTCGGCGGCCCGAGACGCCGCCGGACTGACCGACACTCGCATCACCCGCTTGGTGCCCACGCGTTCACCCATGGGGCTGAAGCGCGGCAGGTCGAGCCTTCCCGCCATCTGCCCTTTGGGTGTGTGGTGACGAGGCGGCGGCGCCTCACGGCGACGCGTGCAGCGGCAGGTTGCCGTCGCCTCTCGCCAGCACGGCACGTTCGTGGCAGCTCCCGGGGCGAACAGCTGCTGCGAACGGCGCGGGAAGGGCCGGTGGTGCCAGCCTTTCCCCGCGTTCAGCGCGTTAGCCAGCCACCGCGCTGGCGACAGGCTGCGAGCTGTTTGTCCTTCACCCGTCCTTCACCGTGTGTCAGGGCAGGGTGATCGGAAGCGGGACGCCCTCGTGGCCTCGCCCGCAGGCGCAGGTGGACGGGTCGGGCGGCAGTGCCGGAATGGCCTGGTAGAGCACCTCACGTAGTCGCTCGACGTTTGCGGCGAAGATGCGCAGCACCTCGGCGTGGCTGACTGCATTGGCCGCGTCGAGTCCGGCGTCGAGGTCGGTGACCAGGGCGATGGGGGTGTAGCACAGCTCGAGTTCACGGGCGAGGATCGCTTCCGGGTGCCCGGTCATGTTGATCAGCTGCCAGCCCTGGCGGGCGTACCACTGTGACTCCGCTCGGGTGGAAAAGCGTGGCCCTTCCACCACCACCATCGTGGCGCCGACGACGGGTTCGACCCCGATCTTGCGGGAGTTGGCGGCGACCGTGGCGCGCCCGTTCGGGCAGTACGGGTCGGCGAACGACGTGTGGACCGCACCGTCGTCGAAGTAGGTGCAGGCTCGTCCGCTGGTCCGGTCGACCATCTGGTCGGGGAGGACCAGCGCCCCGGGGGCCAGTGCCGTGGTGAGGGATCCGACGGCGCAGGGTGCGAGGATCTGGCGTACCCCGAGCGCGCGCAGTGCCCAGAGGTTGGCTCGGTAGTTGATGCGGTGCGGGGGGAACCGGTGGTCGGTGCCGTGCCGCGGCAGGAACGCCACCGAGCGGCCACCGACGGTGCCGACGGTGACCGGGTCGGACGGGCGGCCGTACGGGGTGGAAACCTCGACCGCCGTGCCGCCGGCTACCAGGTGGTAGAGGCCACTGCCACCGATCACCCCCACCTCGGCTTGGGGCAGTTCCGCGTACCTGGTCATGCTCGTGCCTTCCTGCGGACAGCGGCCGGGGATCACCCGTTCAACGCGCGGACCCGTCGACCCGTCGCCAGCGGATCTGCCGCACGAGGTACCAGACGCCGCTGACCAGGAACAGCGCGGCGGTGACTACCAGCCAGCGGGCCAGGTACGGATGCTGGTTCTGACCGGTGGCGGCGAGATAGGTTTCCTGGCCCTGCCGCAGGATGCCGGGGAGATACACCAGGAACAGCAGCCCGGTGGCGAGTGCCGGCACCCGGATGTGGTTCAACGGTGACGGCTGCCCCGCGCGGCCCGGTATCAAGTGGTGTGCAGCGGGCGATCGGCCATCCGGGCCGGCGGGGCCGGAGCGCCCGAGCGCGCCGCGCAGCACCCGGTCGGCTGACGCGTAGATCGGAAAGAGGACGAGGTCGTGGGCGACGGCCGCCCCGACGAACCAGAGCAGCATCCGGCCAGCCGTGGCCTCGTCGGCGAGTCGGAGCGCGACCCAGCCGGTGAGGGTGAAGCAGGCGATCAGGAGGACCAGGTGCTGGAGGGACGATCCGTAGGCCGCTCGGAATCGGGGGAGAGGCTCAGCCATCGACGCTGGTCCGGAAGGTGATCTCGGTGACCCATTTCGTGCAGTGCACGCCGGGCAGGGCGGGGACGATCACCCGGGCGGGGAAGCCGTGGTCGGCCGAGAGGTCGGCACCGTTGACCCGTAGAGCGAGTAGGGAGTCGCCGTCGAGGACCTGGTTGGCCTGGAGGATCGCCTGGTTGAACAACCCGGCCTTCTCCAGTGATCGCACCTGCGCCGACGCCGGATCGTCCACACCGACCAGGGCGGCGAGGTCACGCAGTCGTACGCCTGACCAGGTTTGTCGGGTCGACCACCCCTCCACGCAGGCGATCGGCAGGCGGGCGGTGTGCTGGCCCATGGCGAGCAGGCGGGGACGGTCGAGGGTGACGAGGCGATCGCCGCTCCGCACGGTCAACCGCCAGCGGTGCCCGGTCTCGTCCTTGGGGATGCCTGCCGCGGCGGCGGTGCGGTTGATCGGGAAGCCGTTCGGGCCGGTGCCGGGCTGACGTCCGCGGGGCAGTAGCAGCGCGGTGCGGCGCCAGGGTCCGTCGAGGGTCTGCCCGATCGTGAGGGCGCCGAGCAGCAGGGACAGACCACCGACCAGGGCTATCGTGCCGCGTCGGCTCATCGTCGGCGCGCCGGGTGCGGTGGCCACTAGGTCGTCCGGATCGGGTGGCTCGGGTCGGGTCGCGGCCAGCGGGGTACGCAGCTCAGCTTGCAGGGGCTCGTGCTGCCCGGGTCGGTTGCGGTCCCGCAGGGCCGGCCGGGATCGGAGTGCGCTGACCATCCGGGGCAGCTTCAGCGTCACGTGTGCCACGAACGCGGCGATGAAGACCCAGGCTCCGAAGTAGTGCGCGGTGTAGAAGTCGAAGCCGAACAGGTAGGCGTACTGGATGTTGAGTAGGCCGGTCGCAATCTCGAAGAGGATGCCACCAACCAGCAGGAGGAGGGACAGCCGTTCGAGCACCTGGGCCAGGGAGCGGGCCGGTGGCCAGCTGAAGAGTTTCGGGATCACCGACCACAGCTTCCCCAGCACCACGGGAATCAGGATGATGCCGAGCGTCACGTGCAACCCCTGGGTGACCCGGAACAGCCAGGACGGCCGAGTCGGCCAGTCGAATGGCGGCAGCCGTAACCAGCCCACCTCGCGGGGGAGGGCCTGGCCGAACTGGGGGCCGTAGGCGGCGTAGTCGAGCAGCCCGGTGATGATCACCAGCGGCAGCCCGAGGAGGAGCACGGCGCCGTAGACGGCGGTGAGCCACGGACCGCGCAGCGGGCTGCGCCAGCGGTCCCCGGCCAGGCCGCGGACTGGTGGAGGGTGCCGTTCAAGGGCACGCCACCACCGCTGCGGGAAACCCGTCGGCCGGTCCGTCACACCCATACCACGGGACGCTAGACGCCACAGGTGCCCGATCTGGTGCATTCCGGCGATACCGATCGCCTGGCAAGGCGGGTGAAATGACCGCGCCCCGGCCGAGTGCCGTCTACGGTCACCGGGATGCGGGTACTGCTCACCGGCGCGGCCGGTTTCATCGGATCGCAGATCGCCGACCTGCTCGTCGCCGAGGGTCATGACCTGGTGGCGCTCGACGCGTTGCTGCCGCAGGCACACGGCGGGGAACTCCCCGAGTGGTCCCGGCGGCACGACCCGGTGGTCGGTGACGTCCGGGACGCCCGCCTGCTGGACCGGCTTCTGGCCGGTGTGGACGCGGTGTGTCACCAGGCGGCGATGGTGGGGCACGGGCTGGATCCGTCCGACGCCCCCGACTACGTCAGCCACAACGACTACGCCACGGCGGTGCTGCTCGCCGCGATGCACCGCGCCGGCGTGACCCGGCTGGTGCTGGCGAGCTCGATGGTCGTCTACGGCGAAGGTCGGTACGTCTGCGCGACGCACGGCGCCGTGCGGCCCGCCGCTCGCAGCGTCGCCGACCTGGCCGCCGGCCGGTACGAGCCAACCTGCCCAGGCTGCGCGGGCACCCTCTCGCCCGCTCTGGTGCCTGAGGACGCGCTACTCGAGCCGAGAAGCACGTACGCGGCCACCAAGCTTGCCCAGGAACACCTCGCTGCCGCGTGGGCGCGGCAGACCGGCGGGAGCGTCTGGGCGTTGCGCTATCACAACGTCTACGGCCCCCGGATGCCCCGGGACACCCCGTACGCGGGGGTTGCCTCGATTTTCCGGTCCGCGCTGGCGGCGGGTCTGCCGCCGAGGGTGCTGGAGGACGGACGGCAGCGCCGCGACTTCGTCCACGTCACCGACGTCGCCCGGGCCAACCTGCTGGCGTTGACCGCGGCGCCACCGCGCGGCCTCGTGCCGGTCAACGTCTGCTCCGGCGAACCGCACACGGTCGGTGAGCTGGCCGTCGCCCTCGCCGAGGCGATGGCCGGGCCGGCGCCGCTGATCGCCGGTGGCGGCCGGGCGGCCGACGTCCGACACGTGGTCGCCGACCCCCGACGGGCGGCGGAACTGCTCGGCTACACCGCCCGGGTCGGGTTCGCCGAGGGCGTGGCCGCCTTCGCCACGGATCCGCTCCGGGAACCGGCCGCCCTCACCGTCTGAGACCGTCGCCCTGCGGATCAGGAGACCGTCCACAGCAGGTGGTTGACCGCGAGGGCGGTGACCACCTGCCCGGCCAGGCAGACCCGTCGGGCGGGCGGTGGCAGGTGGGCGGCGGCCACCAGCAGCCAGACCACGAACGGTAGCCAGATCCGTTCCACCTCCGCCTTGCTCAGCCCGGACAGGTCAGCCGCGCCGACCGCCAGCACGGCGGCCAGCGGCAGCAGCACCGTGGGCCCAGCTTCCCGCAGGGCGATCATCCCGGCTCGGTCCGGCGCGCGCCATCGCATCGCAACGGTCCGCGCCGGACCGGCCGACGCGAGCGCGCTCCGGCGCAGCGCGGGCCCGAGCACCGGGCCGGCGCAGAGCAGAAGCGCCGCCAGGTTCGCCCACACCCAGTAGCCGTACGGGCGTTCTGCGGCCCAGCCCTGGTGATACCGCTCGACCACCAGGTGGTAGCCGTCCAGCCACCAGAAGCCGGCCAGGGTGAACGCGGCCACCACCGTGCCGACCCCGGCCACTGCCACGAGCAACGCCGACCACCGGTCCCGCAGGCGCAGCGCCACCACCGCCAGGGCCAGGGCCCCGGCCAGCACGAAGCCGTACGACAGGTAGAGGGCGAAGCCGAGCAACAGGCCCCCGACCGCGGCGGCGACCAGTCCGCGCACCGCCAGCAGGGCCAGGCCCGCCGCGACCACCCCGGTGAAGATGCCGTCGGCTGAGACTCCCACCCAGATCGCGCCGGGCAGCAGTACCAGGAACGGCAGCACGTCACGGGCCGCCTGCCCCGCACCGAGCGCCCGCAGCGTCACCGGCACCGACACGGTCACCGTCGCTCCCACCAGCACGCATGCCAGGGCGGCGGCGGTGGAACCGCCGAGGCCGATCCGGTCCAACCCGACGAAGACCAGCAGAGCCCCCGGTGGATGGCCGGCGGTGTGGGTGGACCACGCCTCCGGCTGGAAGTCGAGAATCCGGGCGCTGAAGCCGGCCAGCATGGCCTTGACGTCGGTGACCCGGGGCACCTCGTGCAGGTATTCAGCCTGCGGGGTGAGTCGCCGGGTGAAACCGGCCGACCAGCCGTCCACCAGCGCCAACGACATCGTCCAGGCGACCGCCGCAAGGTAGGCCGCGACCAGCAGCCGCCCCCACCCGGCGGTCCGCGCCCACCGCACGCCCCAGCCGAGCACCCCGGCGGCGACCAGAAGCGCGGCCGGCGTGCCCCAGCCCAGGTGCGGACGCCAGGTGGCGTAGAGCGGCGCGGCGTCGGCGTGCAGACCGACACCGCGCGCGTTGAGCAGCAGCCCCACCGCCACCGCGGCGGCGACCAACGCGACCTCGACGCCGAGCACCACCAGGTCGGCGTCGACGCGTCGGGCGGGCACTTCCGGTCCCCGCCGCTGGGGCGCGAGCACTTTCATGACCACCGGACGGTACGGCCATCGCTGGCCCGGTGCTGCGGGAACGGGCAGGACACCACCGTTCGGTGCGGGAGCGACGCTGGCAAGGATGCTGATGGTCCGATTTAGCCCATCTCGGGCGGCTTGGCGTCCTAGCGTTTCCGGTATGCCATCACCGATCGACGTGGTACTGCCGTGCCTCGACGAAGCCGCGGCACTACCCGGCGTCCTGACCGCCCTGCCACCCGGTTACCGGGCGATCGTGGTGGACAACGGCTCCCGGGACGGTTCACCGGAGGTCGCGGCCCGGCACGGCGCCCGGGTCGTCCACGAAGCGCGCCGGGGCTACGGCGCGGCCGTACACGCCGGCCTCGAGGCTGCCGAGGCCGAACTGGTCTGTGTGCTCGACGCCGACGGCTCCTTCGACCCGACACAACTCCCGGAGCTGGTCGAGCCGGTGGCCAGCGGATCGGCCGATCTGGTGGTCGGTCGTCGTCGGCCCGTCACCGCCGGCGTCTGGCCGTGGCATGCCCGCGCCGGCACCGCGCTTGTCGCGGCGCTGCTGCGGCACCGGGGCATACCGCTGCGCGACCTCAGCCCGATCCGGGTGGCCCGCCGCGACGCGCTGCTCGGCCTCGGAGTCACCGACCGCGCCTTCGGATACCCGTTGGAACTACTCATCCGCGCCGCCGCCGCGGGCTGGCGGATCCGGGAACTCGACGTGCGGTACTCCCACCGCGCCGCCGGCACCCGGTCGAAGGTCTCCGGCTCGGTACGCGGCACGCTCCGCGCGACCCGCGACTTCGCCGGGGTCCTGCGCACTGTGGAGCGATCGCGGTGACCGTCCTGCTGGTGATGGCGAAGGCACCCGTGCCCGGGACGGTGAAGACCCGTCTCTGCCCACCGGCCAGCCACGTCCAGGCGGCCCGGATCGCCGCCGCGGCACTGCTGGACAGTCTGGACACCGTACGCGCCACACCCGGCGTGACACCCGTCCTCGCCCTTGACGGTCGGCTGGCCGACGCCGAGGAAGCCGCCGAGCTGACCGCCGCGATCGACGGCTGGCAGATCCTGCCGCAGCGCGGCACCAACCTCGGCAACCGTCTCGCCAACGCCCACGCCGACGTGGCGGACGCCTACCCGGGTCGACCGGTACTCCAGATCGGCATGGACACGCCACAGCTCACGCCGGCGCACCTCGACGACGCTGTCCACCGCCTCACCCTGAGCGACGCCGTGCTCGGCCCCGCCGTCGACGGCGGGTGGTGGGCGCTGGGTCTGCACAACCCCCGGCACGCCGCCGTGCTGGCGACCGTGCCGATGTCCACCGCATCGACCGGACGCCACACCATCGCGGCCTTACGCCAGCGCGGTCTGCGCGTCGAATCCCTACCCCTGCTTCAAGACGTCGACGAGTGGGCTGACGCCCTGGCGGTGGCCGCGTCGACTTCCGGCGATGCGTCGGGGTGGTCCACCGACGTGATTGCGGACGGTTGTCCTGGGCGGGCCGCGGCAGTCCTGCCCGGGCGGTCCGAGGGCGAAGACGCGGTCCACCCGGAGGCCCGACCGGAGCAGCACGGTAACGGCGGCCGCTTCGCGCGTCAGGTCGCGGCGGTCCGGCGCAGCCTGACGCTCGGAATCCCACGGTGAACCGCAGCGTACGCACCAGACCGGCCGACGCGTTCGCCAGCGCGTTGCGGTGCCGCACCGACGACCACTGGCTGGTGCACGGCGACAACGGCTGGCGCAGCCGCCTACCGGTACGCCGGTGGCACGGCCCCGCCGAGCCGGCGGTGGCCGCACTCGTCGCCCGGTGCACCGGGCCGACCCTCGACCTGGGCTGCGGTCCAGGCCGACTCACACTGGCCCTCACCCGGGCCGGACTGACATCGGTCGGAGTCGACATCTCCGCGCACGCGGTCCACCTGACCCGAGCCCGAGGCGCGATCGCCCTCCAGCGGGACATCTTCGCCCCACTGCCCGCAGAAGGGCGCTGGGCGCATGTGCTCCTGATAGACGGAAACATCGGCATCGGCGGTGACCCCGTCACCCTCCTCGGCCGGTGCCACGACCTGCTGCGCCCCGGCGGCACCGTGCTCGTCGAACTCGAACCACCAGGTCCCGGATTGTGGCGCGGTCAGGCCCAACTGGCCATTCAGGCCGCCTGCGGTAGTTCGCGCCTCGGGCCACCGTTTCGGTGGGCCCGGCTCGACACCATGGCGGTCACCGGCGTGGCCGCTGCCGCCGGGCTCACTGTCCGCGAGGTGTTCCGCCGCGATCGTCGCTGGTTCGGCGAGTTGGACACGGACAGCTCTGGCGCTGTCAACCCAAGGAAGTGAGGTCAGTGCCGGCGAACGTCTGCTCGGCGGTCCGTCGGTCGGGCGTAGGGGCAGGCCCAGCCGTGGGGAAGCCCGCAGGGTGGGCGGGAAAGATGTGACCCAGCAACACCTCGGCCGGTGATCACCACGGGGTCGACCCGGTAGAGATCGCTGCCGGGCGGGCCAGCCATCGGCGGGCCGACCATCGGCGGGCCACCCATCGGCGTCAAGCTGGCCGAGGGCGCCGAGGAGACGGTGGCCCGTGCCACCGACATCCTCGGCATGGACATCA